>DATMFV010000052.1:0-9159 GCA_035555975.1 Chthoniobacteraceae bacterium | reverse complement strand
CTTGAAGAGATGGGTGATCTCGGTCCGGTACAGGATCAGTTCAATGGCGGCCATGGGACTCCCCGAGACGATGGCCAGCGGCGCGACGGCGCGGGCGCGGGCCAGACACTCCAGTGCTCCCGGCATCAGCAGGACCGGCCCGTGACGCAGGCTCTCCAGCAGGGCATTCCGCAGGATGTTCCGGCACTCCGCAACGGAAAGCTCCGGTCGAAACTTCCGGTGAAGCGTCGCGGCAATGTCCGGGAGATTCATCCCTTTGTACTGGAGCGAAAGTTCTTCAGACCACGGGTGTCCCAGCCGCTTTAACAGCGTGGTTTCGGCGTGCTTCCAGTGCGGCGCGGTCAGGATGAGGGTATCGTCGAGATCAAAAATAACGGCGCTGCCAATGGGGTCCCGACCGGGGATATAAGGCGTCGGGAGGGTGATTGATGCCGAGATCAAATCAGAATAAGTGGTCATGATGGGTGAGCGTTGACGTGGTTCCCTGTTCCGGCGACATCAGTCGCTACCCACTGGAGATAAGGGAGCCCTTTCCCCGCAGCAAGTCGTTACTGGCCGGACACACGAATGTTACGCCCGCGCCACCCAATCGTCACAATACCCCTTCTGACAGCTCCCCCGGAGGGTGCGGGCTTCATCAGCGGTTCCCTTACTCCACACACCAGCTTGCCACGCGGAAACGGGTCACGGCTTCGTGGTCGAGGGTTGCCCCAAGGCCGGGTCGGTCGGGAACTTCGAGGGTCCCCTCGTGGACAGCGGGCGTTTCGACGAGGAGCGTCTGCTCCCTGACCCAAGAGGAACTCAAGTCACTAGCCATCTCGCAGGCAGGCGCGGCGGCGCACGCGTGCAGGCGCGCCATCTGCTGGATGCCGAGTTCCAGAGAGGAGCCGTGCCAGCACTGGGCGGAGACTCCGCTCAACATCCCCGCCGCCGCCAGAAAGCGGAACGCCGGTTGGCCCGCAACGTTATAGCCATCCGCCAGTTGCTCGCGCAGCGCGAAACAGACCAGTTCCAGGCTGCGCCCGTGCCAGATAAGCGGGACGGCAACTCCCTGCCGGGCGCGGTGCCACTCCGCCGGGGCCGCATGAGGAAACGGGTCTTCGATCCGCACGGCAAAAGGAAGACCGGCCGCTTTGCCAAAAAGGCGGCTGCTTTCGTGAAAACTCCGCCAGGCGCACATCGGGTCGACGGTAAACTCAAAATCGTGCGGGACCGAATCGGCGATTTCCGCCAACGCGTGAAGGGTGTCACCCTTTGCGTTGCATTTTAACTTCATCCCCTTGTAACCGGCGGCCACGGCCTGTTCGACCAACTGCGCCAGCACGTTCGCGGGCGGACGGTTGGCCCAGGCGTCGACACGGACCCGTTTGCGGAATTTTCCGCCCAGCAAGGACCATGCAGGCAACCCCGCCGCCTTTCCCATCGCATCAAGCCAAAGGGTTTCGACCAGGCTTTGTTCAAATCCCGTCGAATGACTCAATGGGCTGGGAGGAAACATGCCCGGCAGCGGCAGGCGCAGCGGCTCTTCGGCCCAACCGGTGGCGGGGTGGAAGCTCCGCAGGTTCCGGTTCAGGAGCGCGTTGAGCGTGCGGTCGACCCGGGCTCGCGACGTGCCGCGATCGGCCTCGCCGTAAGCGATCAATCCGTCAGCCGTGAACCCTTTGACAAGGGTGATGGAGGCGCGATCCCACGGCAGGCTGGCCTCGACGGAAGGAGCAAAAGGGAGGATGACGTCCGCGCGGGCCGGGACCACCACCTCTTCGACTTCAAAACGGGCAAAAGCAAGGGTGCTCATGAGATGACCAGGCTACGCCATTCCTGCTGCCGGTGAAAGTTGAGCACCTGGTGGTCCGACGTGGAGGAGAGCACCGGCTCCCGCCCGCGCGTGGCGTCGTAACGGCTGAAGGAGAATTTCAATGAGCAACCGCTTGGCTCGTCGGGCAGGCGCAGTTCGCTCAGCGGAATCCGCGCCAGCACCGACCACCGGCCCGGCTCGATCCAGACACGGCTTTGAAACACCTCGGGCGAAAGCTCGAAGTCTTGCATGACCGCGTGGCGCTTATCCCGGTCGACCAGATCGTCCCGGCTCGGGATGCGCAGTTGGAGATGGCAACCGTTGGGCGTGAGGTGAAACTCCTGGTACTCGGCCTGCGCGGCGCTGCGGAAAAACATCTCGAAGACATCTCCCTTTTCCCAGGTTTCGTCGTTAAGACCGGCGGCATCGGAATAAATGTCGTCGTCCTCCAGCTCGGCAAAGACGAGGAACTCCCCGGCCTGCCAGCCGGTGGCGACACTCGCGGGGCGGAAGGCGGGTTCCTGTTCCGTCAGCCACGCCTGCCGCAAAGGGAGGCGCTCCGAAGCGGCAAATGCAGCGCGCACCTGCGGGAGTTGAGAAATTTCGGCAGGCAGGGAAATCAGTGGAGCGGTCGTCATGGATTGGCAGGTTTCAGGGAAGATTGGCGGGTGGCAAGCCAGGAATGAACATCGTCAAACAGGGAATCGGGGAAATAACGCGCGGGCAAGGTGAGCGACAAGGCCGCCCCTCCATCGACCCGCAGGACCGAGCCGGTGATGAAACGCGCGCCCTTCGACGCCAGAAACAGGACGGCTTCGGCGATGTCTTCCGGCGTGCCGGCCACCGGCAGCGGCTGGTAACTTTCATACGCCGCTTCGATCCGGTCCCGAAACGCTTCAAAACAGTCATGCCAAAGCGCGGGGGGAACGATTTTCCGGATGGCGGAGGGCGGATCAATCGTGATGAAGCCGGGCTGGATGCAGTTCACGGTGATCCGGCGCGGGGCCAGCTCCACGGCGAGCGAGCGGGTCAGGCCAACGAGCGCCTGCTTGGTCATCCCGTAGAGGGAATAATTAGCGGTGCCAAATTCGCTCATGATGGAGCCGATGAAGATCAACGCTCCGCCGCGCTTTCCCATGGCAGGGGCCAGGGTGCCGGCCATGAGAAACGCCGAACGCTGGTTGATCGCTTCGACTTCCGCGTAGCTCTCCGGGGAGGTTTGATCCACGGGCGCAAACCGGCCGATGCCGACGTTGGAGACGCCCAGCGTCGGCGTCCAGCCTTCCCTGTGGCAAATCTCCAGAAGGCGCGGCCACGCCTGCGGATCGGCGAAGTCGGCTTCGCAAAAGACCACTTTCCCGGGCGAACCATGGGAGAGACGAACCGTCTCCCGGCCGCCATCGCCGTCATGATCGCCAAACACCACATTGGCTCCGGCCTTTGCCAGCGTCCGGACGATGCCGCGACCGATGCCGCGCGCACCCCCGCTGACCAGGGCGACCATCCCTGAACCGCGGGAATGGGGAACGTCATCCTCAGCTTCTTGATTCATCATGAAATTCAAACCGGCAAACTTGCAAAGATGCCGCAGAGTACCCCGGTCCGCGCCTTTTCGTCAAAGGCTGGAAGAGCACACGGGGGAAAAAACTCTTCCAGGCGTCGGAAGGGGAGCGGCAATTCCCCCCAATGAATCTCGAGGAATTTCGTTGCCTCCGTTTTCATTCCATAGTACATACCAACCAGTCGGAATGAAAGAAACTCCCGCCAAACGCAATCCCGTCGCGACCCGCGAACGACTGGTCTCCGCCGCGGTGCGCCTGATCCTGCGGCAGGGATTTTCGGCGACCTCGGTCGATCAGATCTGCGCCGAGGCCGGCGTGACCAAAGGCGGGTTCTTCCATCACTTCGAGAACAAGGATGCCATCGGCCTCGCCGCCGCCCAGGGGTGGTTTGACCACGTCACCCGGATCTACACCGAAGCCCTGCAGGGCGCGGACCCCGATCCCCTCGAACAACTGCATGCCTTCTTTGATGCGCTGGAAGGTTTTACCCGTGATCCCGACCAGCTCTGCGCCTGCGTCGTCGGCATGCTTTCGCAGGAAATGGCGCTGGTGCATCCCGGCTTCCAGTCAGCCGCCGCCGTTCACTTCACGGCCTGGACCGAAGGCGTCAAAAAACTGCTCGTCGCCGCCAGGGAGAAACACCCGCCCGTGCGGGATTTCGACCCGGAGGGCGTTGCCTGGTACATCAATTCCCTCTGGCAGGGCTCCATCGTGGTCGCCAAGGCGGTCCAGTCCGCTTCGATGTTCAGGGACAATCTCCGGATGGCGCGCGAATGGATCGATAGTTTCTTCGGTCTTCCCGCCGCCCCATAACCCTTTCGCGGTCCTGCAACCGCCAAAAAATCACCCTACTGCTAAAAACAACATGAATACCACCCAGCTACCCTACATCGACGGCTTCGTCCTCCCGATTCCCAAAAGCAACCTCGAAACCTATCAAAAGATGGCTGCCACGGCTGCAACCGTCTGGAAGGAGCACGGCGCACTTGACTACAAGGAGTGTGTCCTTGATGACGCCTGCATCGAGGGCACCCGGTCGTTCCCCGACCTTGCCGGAGCCAGGGAGGACGAGACCGTCGTCTTTGCCTATATCGTCTATCCCTCCCGCGAAGTCCGCGACGAAATCAATGCCAAGGTCATGGCCGACCCGCGCATCCGCGAAGCGTGCCCGGCGAACAACCCCGATGCCGCCATGCCGTTTGATTGCTCCAAGATGGCGTACGGCGGCTTTCAAACCATCGTCTCCGCCTGACCCGCGCCACTCCACGACATCCAAAGTTCCACCTACCCACCCACCCCATGCCTGCCCATACCGTTCAACTCCACCGCGTGCTGCGCACCACCCCCGAACGCCTCTACCGCGCCTTTACCGATCCCGACGCCCTCGTCAAATGGCTGCCGCCCAATGGCTTCACCGCCAAGGTCCATCACATGGAGGTCCGCGTCGGCGGCACCTTCAGGATGTCGTTCACCAACTTCACCACCGGCAACAGCCATTCCTTCGGCGGCACCTACCTGGAACTGGTTCCCCATGAACGCCTTCGCTATACCGACCGTTTCGACGATCCGAACCTCCCCGGCGAGATGCGCGTCACCATCGTCCTGAAACCGGTCGGCACCGGCACGGAGGTGCATATCTCCCAGGAAGGCATTCCGGAAGTGATTCCCGCCGACGCCTGTTACCTCGGCTGGCAGGAATCGCTCCTCCTTCTGGGCAAGCTGGTGGAAGCGGAAATCCCGGATTGATCCGCACCTGTTTCTACGCCTGCGGGGTCGGGGGCATTGGCTCTTCGCCTTTTTCCGGGGCGGGCTCCTGCGGCGCAGTGCCCTTGGCCATCTGGGCGATCTGTTCCTTCAACTCGCCGATCTCCTCCTCGGTCGCGTCGCGGTGGTCGGTCACTTCCACGTCAAAAATGAGGTCCTCCCCTGCCAGGGGATGGTTGCCGTCGAGGATCACGTACTCTTCGTGAACCTGCTTGACCGTAAACGGCGTGGGCGACTGGTTGGACCGGAAAACATCGCCTTCCTTGATATCGGGTTTCTGAAGCGCCTCGCGCGGCACCTGCACGTACTTGGTAAAATCGATCAAACCATACGCTTCCTCCGCCTTGACCTCGACCCGCTGCTTTTCGCCGACCGTGAAATTCACGATCGCCTTTTCGAGACCGGGGACGATCATCCCAAACCCGGTCAGAAAAGTGATCGGCTCACCGCCGTTGTGGGAACTTTCAAGCGTGACCCCATCAACATCGGTCAGGGTGTAGTGAAACGAAATAACTTTTTGCGACATGGAAACGGGTATCATGCCTCAAAACCGCACGCACCGAAACCCCTTTTTTCCGTCTCCGGTACGAAAACCGGTCCTGAAATCATCCCTTGCGTTTCCTGGAGCATTTTCAGTAAAGTCGTAGCCGCTATTTGCGAGCGCCGTGAGCTGGTGCGTGGTCATTCGAGCGGAGTGGCTGTATTTTTAATACTGCCCGAGCTTGAAGGGCCGCGCAACGGCTTGCGCCGCCGCAAAGAGTGGCCACAGTTTTATTGAAAGTGCTCTAAAGCCGGGGTATAAGAACTCCCGATAGAAAAAAACCTCCGATGCCAGGAGCCATGAGTCGGGAAAACGTCGAAAAGCTCATCAAACTCAGCGGTCGCGATGACCGGCTGCGGTCACGGATCGAACAGATCTGCAACGACCCCGGAGTATCTTCCGCCGATCGGATCGCGCGGAAAGTAGCCGCCATCGCCGTAGAATACGGGTTGCCGTTCGGACCGCAGGTCTTCATCGACTACATCAACACCCAGCCGGGAGGGGAAATTTCCGACGACGATCTCGACTCGGTCGTCGGCGGCATCAACCGCCTGACCGCTCCCAGCTTCCCCCTCGGTTTCTTCCCCCTTGCCTTTGGCGGTTACGGCGGGCTCGGCCTTCCCCGGGGGTAACCCCCGGAAAAGGAACCAATGCTTACAACACCCCTTCGGCCTTTGCCTGCCGCGCGGCGTGAAGCATCGTTAACAGGAGCCCCATCCCCTGGTTGGCCTGTTCCTCCTGGTCGCGGCTGCCGGGCAGGGCAATCAAAACCTCGGTCGGCTGGTTCCCGCTTTCGGGAAGCGGGGTAAAAATCCTCGGAAACGGCCCGTTTTCAGGGTCAAATGCCCAGGAAAACGCCGTCCCTGCCGAGGCATAACGGTTGAGCGCATCGCGCACGATCGACGCCGATACCTCGGAGTCGGGCCAGACGTTCACCTCCATATCGGCTGCCGGCGCCGCTTCGCGAAGGATGATCACCAGATCGTACGAATAACGCCGGAGTTCATTCTCCAGCGCGCGGACATGGCGAAACGGCGAGTCGCACCAGAACCGGACGCCCTCTTTCTCCTGCTCGGGCGTGACGGCGATCCCGGCCCGGCGGGCTTCGAGGTTGGCGATCGGGTAAGCCGTCACCTCGATGCCGGAAACCAGGCGCAGACGCTCCTCGATCGACGCCAGAAAACGGGCGATCGCGTAGGTGGTGGTCGTCTCCTCGCCGCTCCACCCGCCGACGATCAAGGCCCGGACCGGCTCCTCCCCTCCCCCGGCGCCGCAGACGTGGAAGTAAGGCAACAGTTCCTTGCGCGTCGCTTTTTCTCCCCCGCCATACCCAAGGATCAAGGTCGAGGAATGGCTGCTGAGTTCCATCAGCGGTTGCAGCAAACGGGTGACTTCAGCTCCTTCTTCCTTAAAAAAGTTCCGAATTTGTTGATCGGTATGGTTCGGATTTCTCATGCGTTCTTGAAATGACTCCTCTTTGGTCTGGTAAAGGTCTCCTGAAAAATGGAAACGGGTAAAATCGAACCCCCTTTCCGGAAAAAAAACGGAAAAGCGGGATTCCCCATCGTCCTATAATAGATCACGAACCACGGGCTGCGTCGACCCCGGATTATGATTTTCCCGCGACTTCCGGCGAAAGAAGAAAACCCGTCCATCACTCTGAATTTGACTCTTTTTTGTCTATTTAAATAAAAATTCAACTTCTTATTGACCCTTTAACCCAAAACATCGAATATTCAGCCAACATTAAGACCATCGCTTCCCGCGATCCTCCTTCAAGCATGTCCACATCCTCCCTCACCTCCCTGCGGCCTTCGGAACGGGTTGTCGCCTTTCTCCAGACGGAGTTGAATCTCCAGGCCCTTCCCTCGGGAAGCCGTCTTCCCACGATCGAAGAACTGGCTGTCCGGCTCGATGTCAGCGAAGGGACCATCAAGACCGCCTACCGGGAACTGGCAAAAAAGGGCATTATTGAGTCAATCCGCGGTCGCGGTTCCTTCCGCGCAAGAAAAGAATCCGAAACGCTTCCGGCAGAAAAACGCTACACCATCGGCATCAATCTTTCCGAGTACCCTTCCACCCATGGTTTAAGCACGTGGGCTTCGCGCCTGTGCGGCGGCATCCTCAAAGCCTCTCACCACTGGAGCAGCCCGGTGGACCTCCGCCTCTGCGGCGCCAAAAATCGCTCACAGCCGGAATACGCCGTTGAATCGCGGATGAAGGGCCTCGACGGCGTGATCCTCTTCGGTTTTCACGAGGAAGCCCGTCAATGGGACGCTCCGGCGCATGAGATTCCCACCGTCTACATGAACCAGCCGAGCCCTGCCTGCACGGTGAACTTCGTCAGTCCGGACTACTTTCAATGCAGCCTGCAACTGGGCCAGATCTGGCGGAAGGTCGGTAAAAAAAGAGTCCTCTTCATCGGGTCTCCCCACCCGGACCAGTCGGTCTCCGTCAAGGAACGTCTGGGCGGCCTCGCCGCCGGGCTGGCTGACGCGATCGGCACGCAAACCGAGTTACGGGTGCTCATTTCTCCGGACGGAAGTGCGGAAACCACCTACCGGATCATGGGTCAGATGCTCGCCGGGACCTCATGGCGGCCGGACGCCGTCTACGCCCCCGGCGATCTGATGATGGAAGGCATCCTCCTGGCACTGCGCGAAAACGGCGTCTCGGTCCCCGACGCCGTCAGCCTCGTGGGCGGCAACGGAACCCACGCCACCATCGGCAAGGAAGCGCCCCTCTCCCTTGCTTCAACAACCCAACCGATGGAACTTATCGGTGAAACCTTGCTGATCCATCTGCTGCAGGTCATCGAAAATGGAGGCAACCCGCTGCCGGGCATCTTCATCCCCGCTCCGATCCTTCCCGGCCAGACCGTCACCGAAGAAGAAAACCTCCTGATCAAGGCATTGACGCCTCGCCCGATCCGCTGAAACACCGCTTTTCCACCCCTTTCGCCATTCACCGACCATCTCCTGACACACCTTCCCTTTTTATGAAGCCCTTGGTCTCCTCCCTGATCGCCGCCCTCCTGTTCTCCCCGGTGCTGGCAGATGCCGACACCCGTTTTGACATCTCGTTCCGAAAATCGGAGCCGACCCCTTCCGCGACACAGGCGAAAGGAAACGCAAAAACGCTCAACAACCCGGGGGAACTGGAGTACGAGTTTGATCTCGTGGCTCATTCGGGCACCTGGGGTGTCCGCCTTCCCGCAGGGCGGACGCTCGCTTTCTCCACCGAGAAAAATCTCCCGAAGACCGCCGGACTCCTGATCTCGCAGATCCGCACCACGTCGCTTGAGGGGCGGGCCGCCCTCTTTTCCGTCGAACTTTCGGGCGGCGATCGCCTCAGCGTCTCGGCAAGCCTGGAACCGGCGACCGTCTTCCTCCACCGCATCACCCCCGATGGAGAGCGCCGCCTGATGGCCAGGGCCAACCCGTCGCAATGGGAGGAAACGGCCCAGATCGCCCTCGGCGTCTCCCGCGATGAACGAC
>DATMFV010000051.1:0-174496 GCA_035555975.1 Chthoniobacteraceae bacterium | reverse complement strand
ATCTCCACGCGGTCGGCCTCCGCCGGGTGAAACCCGCGCCGCCGCAGGGTGCGGATCGCCGCCACCGGCCCCAGTCCCATCCGCGCCGGGTCGCAGCCGGTATAGGCGTAGTCGACCAGCCGCCCGAGCGGTTCCAGCCCGAGTTCGTCGGCCTTTTCCGCCGTCATCACCAGCAGCGCCACCGCGCCGTCGCTGATCTGGGAACTGTTGCCCGCCGTCACCGAACCGAGCGCCGGTTCAAACACCGGCCGCAACCCCGCCAACCCGTCCGGCGAGGCGTCGGGACGCGGGCCGTTGTCTTCAGTCACCACCCGCCCGGCCTCCTTCCCTTCCGGGAGATAGACCGGGGCGATCTCCTCCGCCCGTTTTTCGCGGGCCGCCGCCGCCTTCTGCTGCGAGCGCAGGGCAAAGGCGTCCTGTGCCTCGCGGCTGATTCCCATCTCGCGCGCGAGCAGTTCCGCCGTCTGCCCCATGTTGAGCCCGCTGACCGGGTCGGTCAACCCGAGCATCAACCCCGCCTCGGGCCGGAGATCGTGCGGGCGGAAGGCGGCGAGCGCCGCGACGGTTTCCATGGTCGTCCTGGCCCGGTTGACGGCGTGGACCTTTTCCCCCGCCTCGGGGCTTAAAATCATCGGGATCTGCGACATGCTTTCGACCCCGCCGACAATGAAGATCGAGCCGCGGTCGGAACGCATCCGCTCCTGCGCGGTGGTGATCGCCTCAAAGCCCGAAGCGCAGTTGCGCTGTACGGTCATCGCCGGGACCGAAACGGGCAACCCGGCGCGCAGACCGATGACGCGGGCGATGTTGGTCGCCTCCGCCGGTTGCGCCACGCAGCCGAAGAGGACTTCGTCCACCATGGCGGGGTCGATGCCGGTGCGGGTCAGAAGGGTCTGCACCACCTGGCGGCCGAGTTCATCGGCGGAAAGCGAGGCGAGCGCGGTGCCTATTTTGCAGAACGGCGTGCGAACGCCGTCGATGACGACCAAGGTTGTGTCGCGGTTCATGCTTCTTCTCCGGTTGTCGCGACCATTTCGCGCGGTTGAGGGGTGGCGGGCGGGGTGCCGTTGGCGGGCGGGCGGTGATCGACGATCCGGCTCTCCTTGAGTTCACGCCCGACGCCCTGCAACTCCCGCATCGTTTCGTTGTCGTGGAAATGGATGGCGTTGGGGCGGATCTCCGTACGCGAGGCAAAGAGCGTCTCCAACTCGCGGCGCGCCGCCGGTTCGTCCACCCCGTCGAGCCGTTCCACGTGGAGGTGGATCTCGTCGGTTTCGAGCGGGTCGTCGTGCCGTTTGCGGAGTTCGAGTTGCCAGGTGCCGACCTTCGCCGTGTCGTCGAGCAGGCGTTCGAGGAGATTGAAATCGACGAGCGTCCCTTTGAGCTTGTCGAGCCGCATCTCGCGCACTTCCGAAAGCCGGGAAATGCCGCCGACCAGGCGCGGCACGCTCCGGCCGCAGCAGGGGCACGGCTCGTAGACCAGCCCGCCGTCGATCACGTCGCCCGTCCGGTAGCGGAGCACGACGCTGCCGCGCGCATCGAGCGGGGTGAAAACGATCTCGCCCGGCTCCCCCTCGCCCATCGGTTCGCCGGAAACAGGGTCGATGATTTCGATGATCCCGAGATCGGGCGTCAGATGATAGCCGGGCGAAGCCGCTCCCTGCGGGCAGGGGCATTCGGTCCAGGCGAGCTTCGCTTCAGTAAAGCCGTAGGTGCTCAAAACATCGATCTCCGGCGCGCCGAGCCGGGCCGCCAGCCGCCGCAACCGGCGACGGATGCCGACCGGGGCTTTTTCCCCGCCGAGCACGATCTTTTTCAACCCGGGAAGCTCCAGCCCTTCGTCCGCCGCGGTTTTGAGCAGGTGGTAGAGGAAGGTCGGCATGCCGATCAACACATTGGGGGCGAGCCGCTTCATCAGCCGCAGGTTGCCGCCGGTCCCCATCGTCTTGCCGCCGCCGGTGCTCACCATGGAGACGCCAAACTCGGTCCCCGCATAGTGGGTCACCCAAAAGGCAAGGTGCGGGGCGAAGGGGAAGAGGTTCATCATCCGGTCGTCGCGATCCGCCGCGCAGACCCGCATCACGAAATCGCCTGCGGCGGCGAGGTTCGCGATGTCGTGCGCGGTATAGAGGAACGGGACCGGGTCGGCCGAGCGTCCGGTGGTGCTCGTCATCAGGAGCGGGCGAAACTCGCGCTCCAGCCCCCGGGCCGCCGCGTTTTTCCCCCGGAAAAGCGCCCGCACGATCGTCGAAGGACGACGCGCGAGCACCGCCCGGTCGGGAACCAGCACAAACCGCCGGACGGCGTCGGGCGAAGCGGAAAAATCGGCCTTGCCGCTCATCGGGATGCGTTGCAGGTCGTCCCATTCCCGGAGTTGGCCCGGGTCGAAGCCGACCTTGCGGAAAAGTTCGCCGTAGTGGGCCGAGAACGGCGCGACGCTCCGGCGGAGGTAGCGACGCAGCTTCCGGAGCTGGCGGACCTTAAGCGCCGAGGGTGAGCAGCGGTCTTTGGGCTGGGGATGGGGTGAAGTTTTCATGGAGCAACCTCCGGATGGCGGGCAACTCCGCCTGGGCCGCCTGGCGACCCAGCGCGATGTACTTCCCTGGGTGGGTAAAATCATGCCAACGAGCGTCTGACGCGACCGGGCGCAGGACCAGGTCGGCCTCCCGACACGCCGCCTGAGCCAGCCGCATCTGCACCCCGTGCGTGCTTCGGAACATCGTATCGAGGATATTGCCGCGTGCGAAATAGTTCAGGTGCCGGTTGAGATAAGGGAGCAGACCCGGTCGGCGCTTCCGTGCCGCAGGCGCACCCCCTCTACCCTCATCTACGGCACGCCGGAGCGCTTCGGGCGTAGGGATTGTGTTGACGGCGAGGATTCTTTCAATCCCCGCCTCCACCAGCACGTCGACGGGGAGAGGATCGGCGATCCCGCCGTCGATATAGGTCTCTCCCTCCATCGTCACCGGGACGCAGACGCCGGGGATGGCAATGCTCGCCTCGACCGCGGGGACCACTTCGCCGGAGGCAAAAACGATCCGTTCCATCGTTTCGAGATGGGTCGCCACCACCCGCAGCGGGCGCAGCAGTTCGCTGAAAGTGCTTTCGCCGACGGAACGCCGCAAGCGCCTGCCGATCCGCGCCGAGCGGATGAACCCCTGCCGCGGCCAGACCGGGTCGATCAACCGGAAAAGCCCCCAGCGCCCCTCCAGTTCGCGGGCGATCTTCTCCATTTTTTCCCCGGTGTGGCCGTGGGCCCAGATTGCCCCGACATACGCCCCCATGCTGGCCCCGGCGATGATGTCGACCTCAATCCCGTTCTCTTCGAGCACCTGGATGACCCCGACATGCGCCAACCCTTTCGCGCCGCCGGAGGAGAAGGCGATCCCGAGCCGTTTGCGGGCAATCTCCCGCGCCAGCCGCCGCTGATGAAGCGCGAAAGCGGGGCTGGGCGGGCTTCCGGTACTTCCGGAAATTGGAGCGTCTCGGACAAAGGCGTGGACCGGGCATCCTTCGCGCTGGCAGAGCGCCTCGACCTCGTCCGTCGAAACCGACGGGTCGAGGTAAACCACCGGTCGAAGCTGCGCCACCGGGCCGCCTGCGAGGTCGCGCAGCAGCAGCTTGAGCTGGTAAAGTTCGCCCGGGGTCTGCTGGAGGAAGAGGTAGGCGAGGTCGGACTGGATCAACCCCTCGCGCAATGTCGGGACGCCGAGTTCCGGCGCGAGATAAAGCAGCACATTCTCAAAATGCTTCGCCAGGTGGCTCAAAAGCGGGGCGATGAACCGCGCCTCCTCTTCGCTGCCGCGCGTGGAGAGGCGGAGTTCGGGGACGGTTCCTTCGCGTTCGTCGAGGTAGCGGCCGAGGCAGAATTCGCCGTCAAACCCGCTGCAATGCGAGGTCAGCTCCGGCCATTGCGCGAGCGAAGGGGTCCTCTCGCCGTTTTCCAGCACGACCAGCAGCGCCTCGCCTTCCGGGACCAGCGGACGCAACGCCGCCGCCAGCGAACGCGCCTGCGTCAGGCGATGGCCGGAATGCGCGCCGCCCAGCGAAGCGAGCGCCACCACGCGGCTCTGCGTGCTTCGCCGTCCGGCGCGCCGCCGCCGCAACCGCGACGCCGCCGGCGGGTTCCCGAGCCATCCTCCCACGCCGAAACGCCACCCCGGGCTCCCAAGCCGCCCGGCCAATGCCGCGGAAAAACGACCGGCGACGCTCGGGCGGTTCAGAAAAAGCCGTTCCAGTTCCGCCGCCGGGATGCGAAGCAGCGAGCTGTGGGTCGCCACCGAAACCGTGGAGCGATACGGCTCGTTGCCGAGAAGTTCCCGCGCCCCGGCCGCGTCGCCGGGCCCAAGCACCGTCTCCAACCGCCCGCCCGGGAGGGTCGATTCGCACCGCCCGCTTAAAATCAGGTAAACCGCCTCGCACGGCATCCCGGCCCGGTAGAGCACCGTCCCCTTCGGGTATTCGTCGAGCGACGCCCGCGCCAGCAACCGCCGCAAGGCGTAGGCGGGAACCGGCGCCAGCAGCGGATGCGTTCGCAGGTGACGGGTGTTGATCTTCATGGCTCGCCTTCTTCTCGTCGAAAATCGACTTTGCTTTACGTAAGGGGATACGACCGCTTGCGCGGGTTCGGCCTCACGATGGGAGGGAAGAAACGGTTTGTGAAAAGGTTGACCCCTCCCTGCGGGTTGAAATACCGTCGGGCTTGCCCTCTTATGAAAGCACCATGGGAGCAGCCTACTACATCATCGCCGAGCACAAGCCCGAGGAAATGGACCTCTTTGTCAATGGCAAGGCGCTTGCGCGTGCCGACCAACGCCTTGCGTCTGCGGCAAGGAAACTCGGCGTTCGTGAATTGCTCGATTTTTTCAGCCAGGACCCTGAAGAAGCCGCCGAATTTGTGGAAGATCCCGAAGTCCTCAAAAATCTGCCGCCGGAAGAGTGGTTTGCCCCTGCCGACGGTTTGAAAACCGTTCGCGCCCTCCTTCCTGAGTTCCTGACATCGCCCGAAGACGCCGCGATTGCCGATGACCTCCGCGAGTTTGAAGGGGTGCTGGTGCGACTGGAGGAAGCGGGATTGCGGTGGCACCTTTCCGTTGACTTCTAGATCAGACACCCCTCCAGATCGACAATACTCAAACGGCCAATACTGCTTCCTTGCACATGGCGGTTTATGACGGCAAAAACTGGTATCTATCAACCAGGGTTGACCGGACCGGCAGCACCCATTATCTGCTTGAGGCCCCCGGTGCAGCTTAGAGGCTGTGAGAAAAGTCCTTCAAAGGCCATGGAGCACCCCCGAATACCGCACCCGAAAGCTATATGATCCCCGGTTTGTCGATCACCGGCACCGTGGAGGCACTCCGCTCCGAAACTAACGATAGAAAACCGCAAGCCAGATAGTCGGCTCATCGGGAGTCGTCCAGGCTACCTTGTGCCGGGCATGCGCCGGGATGTTGACGTAATCACCGACGAGCAATTCGTGAACCGCGCCCTCCTCAAACTCCAGCCGGGCGCGGCCCTTGAGCACCACCACCCATTCGTGCTCCTCCTGATCGTACCACCCGCTTTCGGGCGACGCGTGGCCTTTGGAGATGATGCGCTCGATTCTTACCGTTGAAGAACGGATGATCTCTTCAAAAATTTCTGCACCAAGGTCTTTGGGCAGCGAATCAAACAGATTATTCATGTTCACGGTCTTTAGAGATTGCCAAAACCGGGGTTCCAGACGATCTCCCACAGGTGCCCGTCGGGGTCCTGAAAGTATCCGGAATACCCGCCCCAGAAGGTCTCATGTGCTGCCTTGATGATGACGGCTCCGGCCTGTTTCGCCTGCGCCATGATGCGGTCGACCTCTTCCTTTGCATCGACATTGTGACCCAGCGTAAAGTCGGTGGGCGACGCGGGGCTGCGGGCAAGCCCGGTATCGTGCGCCAGACTTTCCCGGTGCCAGAGGGCGAGCTTCATCCCGGCTTGCAGGTCGAAGAACGCCACCGCCCCGTGCTCAAATTCCGTGCCGACAATCCCCTTGGTCGGGAGACCGAGCCCGTCCCTGTAAAAGACGAGCGAGCGCTCCAGATCATCGACCCCGAGCGTGATGACGGTAAGACGTGGTTTCATGAAGTTCATGGAATGGTATGACGGAATGCTCCATGGCGCAGTCGAACGCTTCCCTGCTTTCCATCGCCACGGTCAACCGACAGGCCGCCCCGACCGCCCCGCGAGCATCCGGACCAGGGCCACCAGAAAGATGATCAATCCGACGGCCCCCACAGCCATGCCGGTGATGCTCAGGGCCGTCGCCGTCCCGACATGGGAAGCCAGCGTTTCGGCTCCGACGGGGCCGGGATCGGCTGCGCCAAGCGTCTGGAAAACATGCCACATTTTCAACGTGGCGCAAAGAACACCGAGAACCGGACCGGCAATGGTCAGGCTCCCGCCCAAAATCAGGCTCCGTTTCAGTCCGGGCTTCATCCGTTCGTCCCCAATGAATCAAACCCCCTTGAACTCCATTCATTCCACTTGCCGACGCGGCCCAACGCCCCTCCCCCGATCAGTCGGCGGCGGTCTCTGTTTTGGCCTTCCCGGGAGTGGATGCAGGGACGTTCAGCACGGTAAAGCCCAATAGAAATACCTCCGGTTTTGCGTTTTCCAAATGAAGTTTCTGGGCCAGAAACTTGATCGTGTCGCCGACCTTGAAATCACTCTGCGCCAGCGGATCGCTGACGACCACCTCTGAATCCTTCCATTTCACAACATAAGCGATAAACCGGTTCTCACCTTCCTTTGCGGAATAAACCTTCAGCACCGCGCCTTCGTGCAGTTCATGGCTACCCTTGACCCCGGGCGGCATGGAAGGCGCCTCAGCCAGAGCGGATGATGCAATACCGAGGGAGAGGAACAACGTCAGGATTTGCTGGTGGATCTTCATGTTCGATGATGTCAAAGGTACGAAGGAGATGGCGCGGCTTCCGGAAAAGCCGGGCCCGATTCAACAAAAATGGCGCCCGTTTGTCGAACATTTAATTGAACCCCGGGGCGTTGGGATGATGGACTGGACTAAGCACCTGGCCTTGAGCAGGCGGATGAGGGCCGGGTCCATGTAGTCGTAATCATCGGGAATATTCAATACGGCAACCCGCTTGCCTCGAAGAACGCTGCGAAACTTCCGGTTCAACCGTTGCCGGTGCCTCCTTTCCATGACAACGATCAGGTCGGCCCATACGATCTGCTCGGAAGAAACCGGAACGACCGCGTCGTCGCTCAACCCTGCGGAATCGACTTCAATGCCGGGATGGGAAGCGAACACCGCTTCCGCTGTGGGGCTTCGCAGCCTGTTCCGGGAGCAGAGAAACAGGATATGCTTGTTCATGGAGAGGCATTGAAGCTTAATGCCGGGAATCGTCGCGCTCAATGTCCGGACTTTACCTGGTCGCCTGCTTTCTTCCGTAGTTGTTTTTGCAATACCTCCTGTGGCGGGACGGGACGAATGATGTAAAAACGATTTCCCTTCGCAGCGACCATCTCTGCCAACATGGTCAAGTGCGTCCTTCCATTCGGGATGTTCCGGAAGGTCTGTATCTCGATCTGATACTCGGGCTTTGCTGCCCAGCGCCATTCCGGGAAGGGATGAGCGCTTTCAGGAAGCTTCTTCGATGTTATCTGGTAGGAGTCGCCCTGTTTCTCGGCTGTCTTCCCATAGCCTTTCATCCAGGATTCCTTGATGAAATCGGCTTCAGCGGGCGAGAGATTCGAGAAAACCTCCGGATCGTAAAGCGCATAGATTTTCTGCGGGTCTCCGGAACAAATCGCCGACCAGTATTCTTCAGCGAAGGCGGAAAGCCCGGGGGCATCTTCCGATCTCGCAACGAGCGAGGTCAAAAGCAGCAGGGCGATAGCTAGGTGTCGCATGATGTTTTTCTTATTCATGATTTTTTCCATTTCTCCCGGGTTGGAACTGATGAAGCACACACCTTATTTGCGAGCGCCTGAGTTTCCAGGCAAAGTGCCGACTGCGAGCTGATTGCCGCGTTTGACGAAGCCCGACACGGCTCCCCTTTTGCCTTATTCGCATCGGTTCATCGGAAGCGCCAGTAAATCACGACAAAGCACCCGGAGAGCAGGAGCCCCAGCGACGACACCTCGGGAATGGCAACCGGAAGCCCCATCACCATCTCCCGGCCCGTCTGCCGTGCAACCTCATTCGTCAGATAGATGTTATAATCGGTGTAGCGTTCCAGGTCTATGGTGTCATAGGCAAAAATATCCGGGAGCAACCCGAGGGCGAACTGCTGGTCGCGAATCGACTGAAGCCCCGGCCTGACAGGACCGCCCCGCGGTCCCTCATACACCACAGCCAGGGAAACCGGAAGATTGGGCGCCTTAAAGTCTTCCTTGATGGCATCCCGAAACGCCAAAAAATCGTGGTAATAGCGATCATCCACGTGTGATTCCTCTATATATTGATCCGTCTCGCCCTGGAACCAGAAGAGGCCGGACAAGACAGGCGTATCCCCCTGCTCCGTAAGATCATGAAAGGCGGTTTCCAGGAGACCGGTCTCCGAAAGGTCGGGGTTATAAAAATCTTTCAGATAAAGCGACTGCCGCCCAATGGTTTCTTCGTATTCGTAACCGGTGTACCATTCGTGCAAAGCCGTCCCGCCATGCGTTGCCCATACGACGACCGCCGACGGGTCCTTCTCGTGAAGTTGCTCGATGATCCCGTCTCTCCACTCCTCCGTGGCGTTGGACTGTCCGCCCGCGAAATAAACATTGATGATGGCCGCGTGACTCACCAATGGCATCAGTAAAGCCAGCAGGCTGATCAGTAGTTTATTTTTCATAAATCTTGAACAATTTATCAAAAAAGGAGCAGAAACAACAACAAGAAATGAAAATAAGCCGTCGTCCGAAGGCACCGATTCCCTGATTCCGATCGCTTGTCGGCCTTACCGCCTCCCGCATCATGGCATCAGGAATCGGGACTGATCAGAATTCATGAAAATCCAGGGAGAGCATCAAGCGTCTGACCGGGATCATTCCAGTTCAAATGAAACCGTTCTGATGGAAGCATGGGGCGGGTTGATAAGAAACAGCCATCTCCAATCAGCCCCCGGGTAGTGATAGGCCATGAGGGCATGCCGGCCGATATGGGCCAATGAAAGAGTGGTGTTCCAGTCGATCCTGTTGGTCAAGGTCTGCCCCGAGAAACCCGCAGCCTCGCCGTCCCAGCCCGCAAGCACCAGGCGAAACCCAAAAAGCCTGCGGGTGACGACGCCGAGGTAGACCTTTCCCTGATGTTCAATCATATTGGAACAAACCGGAAAGGACCATATCAGACAGGGGCGCGGCAACTCGATGGATGCTTCTTCTGAAAAGGTCTCCAATGAGAATCTATGAAGGTTCAGGCGCATTCCTCCTTCCGGGTCGGCTCGTGTCACCAGCAGGTACAAGCGATCTTTGACAATGCAGGCATCAACCACCTGCCTGACATCCGTGTTTTTCCAATGAAGAGGGTGATATTGGAATGCCGTCCCTTCATCCGCTATGACGAACGGTGCTCCTTCGTGTTTTCGCCACCATTCGGGAATAATCAACACCTTGTCTCCCCATTGCCGCTCAAGCCCGTTATGCTCTTCGGGAAGGCGATCCATATAGGAATACGCGCCGCCGTAGGGAAGATCCGGGAGAGGCGGTTCAACCCTTCGCCTCTTTTTGATCAACTGGCCGCAACGGTCGAAGGTCAAATCCAGCAAGTGGCGTCCCGTATCGTCGGAAGCTACGTTGTTATAGGCGCGCACCACAAATTTTCCGCCCTCCACGGTTGCCATCGGGCGGACATCTCCCCAGGGGTCGGAGTGGGCCCAAAGCGCTGGAACTCCGGCGAGCAGGCACAGGAAGACCGGAAGCAAAAAGCGCCACCGCCGGTTCTGATGTCCCCGCCGCCCGGCGCAGCGTTTCGCCATCATCGCTCAAGTCCTCCTTTCTTTCCTCTCCCGAAACCATCCGATCACACAGAAGACGCAAACGACCAACGCCGTGACACGACCTTCGGACCTTCGATCCTGCGAAGCCCGGTGATACCGGGCGATATATCTCCGCAGCAGGTCGTTATACTTTGCTTCTTCCGATTTTCTGAGGGTGTGGCTTTCCTCGATCACCCGAAGCTCCCACTTTTCAGGCGCTTCATGCAATCTCCTGGCGAGCCCTTCCTCCGGCGGGATGGCATAGGTGATCACCATGCTCAACGTGATCCACAGAAGCCCCAGAAACAGGCCGAACAGATAAATGGCTTTCATGGTTCCCTTTTTGCGGCAATGGGGGGCATGGTGCTGCGAAAAACCTTAACTCATGTCAAACTTGTTGATGATGACGAGGATCACCGTCAGGACAGCGAGGAGCGCCAGCCCCGGAAAACCGACCTTGCCTGCGAAAAGCCCATAGGAAAGTGCCCCGCCCAGAAGGAGCGATGCAAGGGCGAGACCCCGGCGCTCATTGCTGAAGGTCAGCCACGTGGAAACGATCCAGATACCTGTAACAATGAATAGCATGGTCGTGTTTTCGACCGTCGGGGCCTTCCAGTCATGATTTTCCCCAAGGGGAAAAAACCGGGCCGCCCGCGCTGGCCGGTTGACCGGAAGGATCTTCAAATCTGCCGGGAAAGTCAATTCCCCTGATTCCGACGCTGGTTTTCGACCGCCGGGAAGATGCACCGGGGCGGACATCCGCACGCTGTCGGCGCAAATGGGACGCCCCGGCGGGTCCGCCGGAGGAAACCCCGGAAGATTCACCGGGCGCAGCGGCAAACAACTCTTTGACCCCCGCCGCAAAACTCCCTACGCTGGGGCCAAATTCACCTTTATCTCCGCATTTTATGTCTGAGAAGCCAACTATTATTTACACTCATACCGACGAAGCCCCTGCGCTTGCCACCTACTCCTTCCTGCCGATCATCCAGGCTTTCACCAAGCATTCCGGGATCGCCGTCGAGACCCGCGACATCTCGCTCGCGGGCCGCGTGATCGCGACCTTCCCCGAGTGCCTCGCGCAAGAGCAGCGGATCGACGACGCCCTGGCGGAACTCGGCGCGCTGACGCTCCGGCCCGAAGCCAACATCATCAAGCTGCCGAACATCAGCGCCTCCGTACCGCAGCTCAAGGGAGCGATCGCGGAACTCCAGGCCAAGGGCTACCAACTCCCCGACTACCCCGAAAACCCGCAGACCGACGCCGAGCGCTCCATCAAGGAACGCTACGACAAGGTGAAAGGGAGCGCCGTCAACCCGGTCCTGCGCGAAGGCAACTCCGACCGGCGCGCGCCCAAGGCCGTCAAGGATTACGCCCGCAAGCACCCGCACTCGATGGGCGCCTGGTCCGCCGATTCCAAGACCCGCGTCGCCTCCATGAGCGGGGATGACTTTTTCGCCAACGAAAAGTCGGTCACCGTCCCGGAAGCGACCAATGTCCGCATCGAATGGACCGGCAACGATGGTTCCACAAAGGAACTCAAGGCCCCGTTTTCGGTCAAGGCGGGCGAAATCATCGACGGCACCTTCATCAGCAAAAAAGCGCTCGTCGCGTTCCTGAAAGAGCAGGTCGCCGCCGCACGCAACGAAGGGGTCCTTTTCTCGCTCCACCTGAAGGCGACGATGATGAAAGTCTCCGACCCGGTCATCTTCGGCCACGCCGTGCGCGTCTTCTTTGCCGACCTCATCGCCAAACACGCCGCCACGCTCGATAAGCTCAATGTCGACTTCAACAACGGCCTGGGCGATTTGACCGGCAAGCTCGCCGCCCTCCCTGCGGACGAAAAAGCGGCGATCGAAGCCGACCTCGCCGCAGTCCTCGCCGCCGGACCGGCGCTGGCCATGGTCGATTCGGACAAGGGGATCACCAACCTGCACGTCCCGAGCGATGTCATCATCGACGCCTCCATGCCGGCCATGATCCGCACCTCCGGCCAGATGTGGAACGCCGAAGGCAGGCAGCAGGACACCCTCGCCGTCATCCCCGACCGGAGCTACGCCGGGGTCTACGCCACCGTCATCGACTACTGCAAGGAACACGGCGCGTTTGACCCGCGCACCATGGGGAGCGTCCCCAACGTCGGCCTTATGGCGCAGGCGGCGGAAGAATACGGCTCGCACAACAAGACCTTCGAAATCCCGGGCGACGGCACCGTTCGCGTCATCGACGACGCCGGAAAAGTGCTCCTCGAACACCAGGTCGAAGGCGGCGACCTCTGGCGCGCCTGCCAGACCAAGGACGCCCCGGTGCGCGACTGGGTGAAGCTCGCCGTCAACCGCGCGCGCGCCACCGGCAACCCGGCCATCTTCTGGCTCGACGAAGCCCGCGCCCACGACGCGCAGATCATCGCCAAGGTGCAGACCTACCTCAAGGATCACGACACCGCCGGGCTCGACCTCCGCATCCTCCCGCCGGCGGAAGCGTGCCGCGTCAGCCTGGAACGGATCTCCAAGGGGCAGGACACCATCTCCGTCACCGGCAACGTCCTGCGCGATTACCTCACCGATCTCTTCCCGATCCTCGAACTCGGCACCAGCGCGAAGATGCTCTCCATCGTCCCGCTCATGAACGGTGGCGGGCTGTTTGAAACCGGTGCGGGCGGCTCCGCGCCGAAGCATGTCCAGCAGTTCGTGAAGGAAAACTACCTGCGCTGGGACAGCCTTGGCGAATTCTTCGCCCTCGCGCCGAGCTTTGAGCAGATCGCCGCGACCTTCAGCCTCCCCCGGGCCAAAGTGCTTGCCGAAACGCTCGACGCCGCCACCGGCCAGTTCCTGGAAAACGACCGCTCGCCCGGCCGCAGGCTCGGCACCATCGACAACCGCGGCAGCCATTTCTACCTCGCCCTCTACTGGGCGCAGGCGCTTGCCGCACAGGAGGAAGATGCGGAGTTGAAGGAACTCTTCACGCCGATCGCCCAGGCGCTTTCGGAAAACGAAGCGAAGATCGTTGAAGAACTCGTCACCGTGCAGGGGAACCCGGTCGACCTCGGCGGGTACTACCAGCCCGATTGCGCGAAAGCCTCGGCGGCCCTTCGCCCGAGCGCGACGTTCAACGAAATCCTCGCACGTCTGTAAACTCAAATGGAAAACGCCGGGTCGGGGCCACCGATCCGGCGTTTTTTTTTCGCTTGGAGAGAGAACCGGGGGAGGGAGTTTGACTAGCTATCCCCCATAAGTCCCGAGCCCCAGCCCCCGCAGATCCGCAAACCGCCCTTCCTTCTCCGCCCGGTAAAGCTCCCAGATCACCCGCAACCCTTCCAGGCTCGAAACCGCGTCGGTCAATGGCGCGCAACCGGTGCGGATGCAGTCGATAAAGTGGAACATCTCCTCATCGGTCGGCTTGGCGTTGGGGACTTCCAGCAACACCTCGCTCACCTGCCGGGCGGCGCCCCCCGGCTCGTGAACCTGCGCCTTTCCGTGGAACCAGAGCTTCCCGTGGCGGACATCGAGTTCCAGCATCCCGCCGGTGCAATGGGCATGAAACGCCGCGCCGAGCCGCGTCCCGCGTGCGCCCCACGTCGCGCCATGGTAGCCGAGCGCGCCCCCTTCGAACTCCAGCGTTACGTGGCTGGTCCCCTCGCCTTCCAGCCAGGGCGTCCCGTTGCGATTGCCCAAGTGCGCCCCTTTCACCGGCCGCCCGAGCATCCAGAGCATCAGGTCGATATAGTGGCACCCGTGGCTGAAGAGCTGCCCGCCGCCCAGCGTCGCGACCTGGTTGCCCCAGTGTCCTTCGTGGTAATGGGTATACTGCTCGGTCCAGATGGAAAGGCTGAACACCTCGCCATACTGGCGGGTATCGAGCAGTCGCTTGAGTTCCACCACCAGCGGATGGAAGCGCATGCAATAGGCAATCATCAATACCCGCTGGCAACGGCGGGAAACCTCGATCAAATCAAGACATTCGGCTTCCGTGATCGCCATCGGCTTCTCCAGCAACACATGTTTCCCCGCTTCCAGGCAGGCCTTGGCGATCGGGTGGTGGAGATGATGCGGCAGCACCAGCAAAACGGCGTCGACGAGCGGAAGGATCTCGCGATAGTCGGTCGCCACCTGCGGCTGGTCGGGCAGCAAGGCCGCGACCGCTTCGGCCCGTTCCGGGAGGATGTCAACCACGGCGGTCACTTCCACCTGCCCGACGACCTTGTTGAAGCGATTGGCATGGGTCCGGGCCATTCCGCCACACCCGATAATGCCGATTTTGATCCGGGAAACTCCCGGCGAGGAGGATTCATTCATCATCATAAAAAGGAAAAATGGAGGCTCAACTTCTGCCCGGAGCATGGCCGCAAGTCAACAAAATAGATAAAATATCTCGTTTTTTATCATTTTGATTAAATCGGAGAAAACCGCGGTGAGATTGATCTTTCCCCGATCGCCCGATAAACTTTGCGGCAACCACGACACCATGCCCCAAGCCAACGTGACCGATCTCTCCACGCAATGCTCCGCGCTTTGGCAGGAGGCGCAGGCGCTGCCGTTGCCGCGCGACTACTGGAACGGCAGGCGCCTTGCGGAGGCCCTGGTGCCCGACAACATCCTCCTTTTCCCCTACAGCCGCGCCACCCCCTCCGGCAAGGAGAGCTACGGCAACTACCACCCGCGTTTCGTCCTCGACCTCTGTCTCGGCGGCGAAGCGCTCTACCACCTTGCCGGAACCGACTACCGGGTGGCGTGCGGCGAAGCGGTCCTCGCCTTCCCGCATGAAGCGCACGGCATTCACCCGGTCCCGGAAGGGCCGCCGCCCTCGCGCTGGTTGATCGCCACCTTTGAACTCAAAGGCTCGCAGGCCGTCGCCGCCCTGCGGGGAAGCCCGCGCCGGATGGGCTCGCAGGAGCTTCAACTCGTCGACGCCCTCCGGAAAACCTATCAGAACGGGGACGCCCTCGCTCTTTCAGCCGCCCTGGCAGCGCTTCTCCGCTCGCTCTGTCACGCGCCCGGGCTGCCGGAAAGCCGACGGCAACACCCCGCCTCCCAGCCGGAGCGACACCATTTTCTGGCGATGATCGACCGCCACCTCGATAGCTATACCACGCTGGCCGATCTCGCCCGCGCCACCGGTTGCAGCGAGCATCAGCTCAAGGCTTCCTTCAGGAAACATACCCAAAGCACCCCGGCGGACTATATCCGCCGCACGCGCCTTGCCAAAGCGGCGCGCCTCCTCCAGCGCGGCGAAAACAGCATCACGGAAGTCGCCGAACGCTTCGGTTTCTCTTCCGTCTATGCCTTTTCCAGAATGTTCAAAACCGTCTATGGCCTCCCGCCCAAGGAGTACGAAAAGCTGGGCAGGGATGCCGGGTTGCCTTGACCCGCCCCGGATTGCGTGGAAAGACAATCATGTACATTGAGCAGACAATCCGGCAATTCTTCCCCTCCCGGTTCTTCTAAGGTCTGTTCAACCTCCGGTTGATCCCCCCATGCGCCCTTCTCCCCCTTCCATCCTTCAGGAGACGACCCACGGATACACCCTGGCGGGCGTTCATGCCGGGTATGTCTGCTGGAACCCGGAGCCGACGCTTTCCGCGCTCAAACATGCCGGGGAGGAATGGGCCTTTCCGGAATACGCCGTCAAACCGCATCAGCACCGTTACCCGGAGTTCCATCTCCAGCTCTCCGGGGCCACGCGCTGGATCGTCGACGGCGTGGCGCACGAAGTCCCCGCAGGCACCCTCATCGCGGTCCAGGCCGGGGTGAGGCATTCGTGGGCGGCCTCGTGCCAACGCGCCTACCATTTCATCTACGCCTCGTTCGACCTCGCGACCCTGCTCAATGAACTCGAACCGGAAGAGGAACCGCCCCTCTTCGGGAAGTCCTGCTGGCTCTGTCGCGACACCGCCCGGCTTCAGCCCCTCTTCCAGCTCCTCTCGCAGGAACTCTCCCGGCGGCAGCGCCACCGTCGGCGCATCCTCCGCAACACGCTTGAGAGCATCGCCCTGGAGATCGAATGCCAGCTCGCCACACAAGTTCCCCCCGCCCCGCCTGCTTCCCCGCCACCCGATGAAGAGCCCGGTTTCCACGACCCGATCGCCTCCCGCGCCAAACGCTATATCGACCAGCACCTGCCCGAAAAGCTGAATGTCGACTCGCTGGCCGCGCGGCTTCACATCTCCCGCTCGGTCCTTTACCAGAAGATGAAGCGGGAGCTGGGCATCTCCCCCTCCGCCTACCAGATGCAGCAGCGCATTGAGCAATCCAAGGCGATGCTGGAGATCCGCACGATGTCGATCACCTCCATCGCGCTCGACCTCGGCTTCTCCTCCAGCCAGCATTTCTGCACCGCCTTCCGGAAGATCACCGGCATCACCCCCTCGGCCTACCGCTCGGGAGTCCGGGAGCCGGTCAAGCCGATGGCCTCATAGAACCGACGCGGTTTCTCCCGCCGTAAAATCGCTTGTCTCCGACATTGCTCCCGTTTTCAATGAGGGAGGGATCAAACGATCCGGACTTTCATGAGGCGATGAAAAAATCCATCCTGATAGGAGGCCTGGTCGCAGGGCCGCTGGCCTATGGCTTGTTGACTTGGTATGCAACGACTCCGGAAGACCCGCAGAAGGCGATCGGATACGTGACGATTCCGATCTTCTGCGGTTTTGTCTGGATCGTCGTGGCGCTGCTGGCAGAGGGCCTCTTCCGTGTTTTTTCACAGAGAAAAAAAGAAGGCATCGCCCTGCTCCTGCCCGCCACGGCCGGACTCATCGCGATCCTCTCACTGCTTTGGCCGTTGCAGCGCGAACTGCGGCAGGTCCGCCGGCTGGAGACGACCATGGAAAGCGATCTCCTCCGACGGGAAGCCGTCGATGCGCTTGAACAAAAGAGACCCCGAGCCTTGATCGCCATCGCAGACAACCGGCACACCCCCGGCGATACCCTGGCCGAAATGGCATCCTGCGATGACCCGGCGGTGCTCGGCAGGATCGCCGGAAACCCCAACACGCCGCAGTCCGTGCTAAAGTCGCTTTCCGGACACCGAAGCTATCCGGTTAAAATGGCGCTGCTGCAAAACCGCTCCACAGGAGAAGAGATCGTCAGGAAATTATCCAACAGCCGCGATCCCCGGATCCGGAAGGCTGCTCATGCGAGAATGGCCGGGGAGAGACTTCCCGCAGAATGACGACCGCTTCCGTCCTTTCTACCGCCGCACCGCGTCGAGCACCCCGAGAATCGCCAGCGTCTCCTCCCGCGGGATCTGCGCCTTTCCGGCGCGGAAGAAATCGAGCGTTGCCCGCAGTCCGTTAAGAAACATCCGGCTGCCGTCGATCGCAATCGGCGCGGTCGCTTCGGCGTCGGAAACGACATGGAAGAAAGGGGTCCTGTGCCCCGCGTACATCGCAATGGTCGCGAGGCGATCCCCGGAAAACCGGAGGGTGATCCGGGTCATCCCCGCCACTTCCTCGCTGGAAACCGCCTCCACTTCCGGACCCATCACGCTGATGACGCTCTCGACGGGGTGAATGACATATTCGTTGAAGTTCCCCCCGTTGGCCCAACTGCTGATCGCCCGGGGCGGACGGTCGGGACGGCTTTGGCAATACGCCTGAAGCTCGGTATAGCGAAGGACGGAACTGGTCTGGACGGCCACCCCGTGCGCGTCGGCCGCCTCGAAGATCCGCTGCGCCGTCGGCCGGTCGGGCGCGAAGGTTTTATCGACGTAGGTCGTCTTCCCCAGCGCAAACGCTTCCGTGCAGAGCGCGAGGTGGGTCTCCGGGTTGGAAGGGGCCAGCACCATGACGTCATCCGCCAGTGGCGCAAGCTCCGCGATCGTTTCCACCGCCGTCACCTGCCGCGCGGCGGCCCAGGCCGCCAGGTTGTCGCGGCGCTGCGCCCAGACGGCGGAAAGCGTGAACTCCTCCCCCTCTTCGGCCAGCAGCCGGGCAAAGGTGTTGGCGTGAAAGTTGTCGATGTCGCAATCGACGAAAGCAATGCGTTTCATGGAAGAGGGCGCTGCCGGTAAACCGCTTCGACGATCTCGACCGCCCGCCGCCCGTCCCGCACGCCGGGGCACGGCTCGATGCCTTCGGCAATGGTCCTGACAAAATGGGCCAACTGTTCGTCAACCCCGCGCGTCGCCTCCACTTCGATCGCTTCCGGCGTCGTCTCCCCGGCGCGCATCAGGTGGTAAACCTTGGGCTTTTGGTAATCGTAGGTCACGCTTCCCTTTTCGGCAAGAATGCGCATCCCCGCCACGCCGGTGCCAAAGTTCCACGACGACGCCACGATCCCGAGTGCGCCATTCTCCGCGCGCAGGGAAAGCACCGCGCTGTCTTCCACGTCGGTCCCTTCAAAAGCGCGGTCCCACTCGCCCCCGAAGCTGGCGATCTCTCCGCAGTAGTGACGGAAAAGGTCGATGCTGTGGATGCTGGTGTCGATCAACGCCCCGCCGCCGGAAATCGCGCGACGGGCAAACCACCGCCCCGCCATCTGCCGCATCGGGCCGCCGAAAACGTTTTCAAAGAGGATGATCCGCCCGAGTTGCCCGGAGTCGAGCACCGCCTTGATCGCCTGTTGCGCCGCCGTGAACCGGTGCCGGAACGCCATCATGAATACGGCTTGCGAAGCCGCAGCCGCCTTTTCCACCGCACGCGCTTGCTCCACGCTGATCGCGAGCGGCTTTTCACAAAGGACATGAATCCCACGTTCCAGCGCGGCAACGGCGGTCTCCGCATGATGACACGGCGGCGTGCCGATGACGACGGCATCGACCCCGCCCTGCTCGAGCAGTTCAGCCGCCGAGGCAAACCCCCGGGCCTCCGGCACGTCGTTGAGAAACGCTCCAAGCGCTTGCGGGGAAACATCGCACGCCGCCGTCACCGGCAATCCGTTGTTGCGGGCGGCGGAAAGGTGGCTTCCGGCGATCGTGCCGCAGCCGATCATGCCAAGCCGAAGAGGTGAACTCATAGGTCGGGAAAAAAAGGGTAAAAACCAAAGACTCGAATCGTGACCGGGCCGGCTTTGAAACCGGCGTTCCGATCGTTGACAGGATGCAGACCTTACCCGCAGGCTCCCGCCAAACCTTCCCGAATCGTCCGTTCTTTTTACATCATCGTCCTTTCCCGGCTTTACTCCGCGGCTTTAGAACAGGATTGCCTCCCCCGCCCGCCCTGAGCTACCATGGCGCTCATGCCGAACCTTCCTGCGCACTCCCCCGCCGCCTCCCGGTTGCAACCGGCATCCCCCGTGCGGCATCTCGCCCGGGTGGTCCTGACGGCCTTTCTCTTCACGTTCATCGCCTCCCGGGTGCTGGTGATCCTGATCATGAGCCGGACCATCCCCGATCTTTTTCTCCACCTGGGCGGGACGCATGTCCACCACCTCAATTACGGGATCTTCCTCCTCTCCGCGCTCGGCGGCTACCTTCTCTTTGCGCAAAAGCTCGCTCCGCGCCGCAAAGACCTCTGTGCGCTCGTGTACGGGCTGGCGATGGGGATGACCTTTGACGAATTCGGGATGTGGCTCCACCTCGGCGGCGGTTACTGGCAGCGGGCCAGTTTCGACGCCGTCATCGTCATCTCGAGCCTCCTCGCTCTCATCGCCTTCGCGCCAAAGTGGGAGAAGATGCGCTCCCACCATTTTGCCACCGGCCTCGCGCTGCTGGCCGCCGTCGGCACTTTTTACGTGATGCTCTGGAAATCGCTCGGCTACGCGGGCGAACGGATCGGGCCGAAGCTGGAACGACTCGAACGCTCCGGCCCGCAGTGATCCCCCGCCCCGGTCTCAATCCCCGCACCAAACCTTGGAGGATCGGCCTCCACGGCGCTTCCGCGCCTAGCCTGCTTTATTCATGAAGCTCGTAGCGAAACCGCCTCGAAGGCCGGAGATGCAAGGCGGCCGCAGGTTTGAAAGGGTGAGTGCATCCGTAGATGCTCGATCCCTTTCAAAACAAGGCCAACGCAGCAGATCCGGTCTTCCAGGCGGTTGCAGTAGAGGGCTCATGAATAAAGCAGGCTAGTGACTGATATTCTCGCCCTTGTAGAGGTAAAAAACCTCCTCCGCGATGTTCTGGGCGTGATCGGCGGCGCGCTCGATCGCCTTGGCGATCGTCAGCAGATCGACGGCGCGATTGACGTTGAGCGGGTTCTGCATCATCAGTTCCCGCAGTTCGCGGGCCACCTGGCGATTGAGTTCATCGACCTCCTTGTCGCGGGGGATGATATCGCGCGCCAGTTCGTAGTGGCCTTCGACAAAGGCGGTCACGGCGTCGTGCAACATCCGCTGGGCCAGCGTGGCCATGGCGGGGATGTCGACCAGCGGGGCGAGCGGCGGCTCCAGATTGAGCGCGCGCACGCGCCGCGCAATGGTCGTCGCCTGGTCGGCGATCCGCTCCAGGTTGGAGGAAATTTTCGAAGCCGCCAGCATCAGCCGCGCATCGCGGGCGATCGGCCCGTGGGTCGCCATATAGGTGACGACTTTTTCATCGACTTCGATCTCCAGTTGATCGATTTCCCCGTCTCCGCTCACCACTTCGTCGGCAAGGCGGTCGGCACGTTCCACCAGGGCGCGGATGGCCAGCGACAGGGCGCGATCGGTCAACGTCGACATGCGAAGCAATGTCTCACGCAGGTTGGCAAGATGGTCTTGAAAAGGATGGCTCATAACAGAGGCTAAACAAAAAAGATGAATCGGGAAAAAAGCCGCCGGGAAGATCAACCGAACCGTCCGGTAATATAGTCTTCGGTCTGTTTCTGGGAAGGATTGGTAAAGATTTTTTCCGTCCGGTCAAGTTCCACCAGCCGCCCGAGATAGAAAAACCCGGTATAGTCGGAGCAGCGCCCCGCCTGCTGCATGTTGTGGGTGACGATCACAATCGTATACTGTTTCTTGAGGTCGAAAATCAGTTCCTCGACCTTGGAGGTCGCCACCGGGTCGAGCGCGGAACACGGCTCGTCCATCAGCAGGATCTCCGGCTCCACGGCGATCGCCCGTGCGATGCAGAGCCGCTGCTGCTGCCCGCCGGAGAGCGAAAGGCCGCTGGTGTGAAGGCGATCCTTCACTTCATCCCAAAGCGCCGCCCCGCGCAGCGAACGCTCCACCACTTCGTCGAGTTCCGCGCGCTTTTTGCGCCCCTGGAGCCGCAGCCCGTAGATGACGTTTTCGTAGATCGACTTCGGAAACGGGTTCGACTTCTGAAAGACCATCCCGACCTTCTTGCGAAGCTCGATCGGGTCGATCTCGTTCCCGTAGATGTTCGTTCCGTGGATGCGGACCTCCCCCGCGCCGATGCGCGCGCCCAAAACGAGGTCGTTCATCCGGTTCAGGCACCGGAGCAGCGTGCTTTTGCCGCACCCGGAAGGGCCGATCAACGCCGTCACCTGGCCGACCGGCATGGTGAGGGTGATCTCGTGCAGCGCCTGAAATGCTCCGTAGTAGAAATCAAACCGGTCGATTTCGATCGCGGGAGCCGGGGCGGTCTGCGCCGGCGGGGTCTGAAGCGGCAGGGTGTCAGTCATGGGTAACATTTTTTGGGACTTTTTACCATTGAAGTTTCTTCCGCAGGCGGAGGCGGAAAAGGACGGAGGCGAGCGCGATCAGCGCGACCACCACCAGAAAGACAAACGCCGTCCCATACTGCACCCGTTCGGTATATTCATTTTGCGGGATCTTGGAACTGACCACATAGATATGGTAGGGAAGCGCCATCACCGGCTGAAAGAAAAAGTCGCTCACCTTTTCCACATCCCATGGCAGCTTGTCGCTCACCATATAGGCTGCGGTGAACATGATCGGCGCGGTCTCCCCGGCCACGCGGGCAATGCTCAGGATCGACGACGTTAAAATACCGGGCAGCGCATACGGCAGGACGTTGGTGCGGATCGTCTGCCAGCGGGTCGCGCCGAGCGCGAGCGACGCTTCCCGCATCCCCGGCGGAACGGTTTTGAGCGATTCCTCCGAAGCGGTGATGACCACCGGCAGCACCATCAGCGCCAGCGTGAACCACCCGGCGAGCAGCGAGACGTTCCAGCCGAAAAAGATGACAAACAGGCCGAAACCAAAGAGACCGAAGACAATGGAGGGGACCCCGGCGAGGTTCAGGATCGCCAGCCGCACCAGGCGGATCGCCCGGCCATCCCGGGCGTATTCGTTGAGGTAGATCGCGCTGCTTACCCCCAAAAAGAGCGCGATGACCATCGAACCGCCGACCAGCAGCACCGTCCCGACAATACAGGGAAAGATCCCCCCGGCGGAGTGGGCGTAGCTGTTGGCGGAGATCTGCGCGTCGGGGTGTTCCTGCCTGAACGCGCGAAACGCGTCGTCGTCCATTTCCATCTTTTTCCCCTCCCACTCAAAGACATAGAGCGTGGCGGGGCTTTCCATCAAAAACTCCGTATTGATGAAGGGAAAGCTGGTGCGGAAGACCGTCTGCGCTCCCTTGTAGCTGATCTGGATGAAAATAACAAAGGCGGCCGCCAGGATCGCATAGGTTGCGAGCCGGACGATCCAGAAGGCCGCCTTTTCCACACGTCGGGAAAAGCTGGGTTGCTTTGAAAAGGGATGAAAGGGTGCGTGCATGCGATGAAAAAGGGTAAGGCTAGCTAATATTGTCCCTGAAACGCCGGACGGCCGCCTGCGCAAGCCAGTTGATCACCAGCGCCAGCGCGAAGAGAAGCAGGCCGACCATGAAGAGCGCCCGGTATTGGATGGAGCCATGGACGACCTCGCCCATTTCCTGCGCGACGATGCCGGTCATCGTATGGACCGGTTCAAAAAAGGTGCTGATCCCCTTGGTAAAGTCCGGGATCGCGATCCGGTTTCCGGCGCAGAGGAGGACCACCATCGTTTCGCCGATCACCCGGCCAAAACCGAGCAGGACGGCGGAAATAATCCCTGAAAGCGCGGTGGGCAACAGCACGCGTACGATCGTCTGCAAACGGTTCGCCCCGAGCGCGTAGCTCGCCTCCTTGAAATGGCGCGGCACGCTGTTGAGGGCGTCTTCGGCGAGCGAAAAAATCGTCGGCACCGCCATCAGCGCCAGCAGGGCTGCGGCGGTAAAGGCGTTGAGCCGTTCGGAGATCGGGAAACCGTCGATCCAACTGAAGACCGGCCAATGGGTCGCCGCCCGCAGCGCGCTGCCGAGCACGATGATCCCGAAAAACCCGAGCACCACCGAGGGAATCGCGGAGATAAACTCGATGAGCGGCTTGATGAGCCGCTGTTCGCGCAGCGTGGCGATCTCGCTGATATAGATGGCCGCGCCGATGCCGAGCGGCACCGCGATCACCAGCGCCATCACGGCGATCAGGAGCGAGCCCGTCACCAGCGGCAGGACGCCGTAGACATCCTGCCAGAAACTGTTGGTGATCCACGCCTTTCCAAAAAGAAAGGAGGTAATGGAGCGATACCACGGGACCGGTTCAAACTGGTCCCACGTCTCCAGCCGGTGCTCCACTTCCGGGAAGGAGGCGAGGTAGGCCCGCGCCCCCTCGCGAAACGTTTCCAGCCGGTGCCGGCCCTTTTCGCCCGGCACGGGCGGCACGGTTTCCAGCAGTTGCCCCATCTCCCGGCGGAAGACAATGGCCGCCTGCTGGTAAAGCGGGAACGTCTCCCGCGCGGGCCGGACTTCGGCGGCAAAGTCGATCTCCGGGATCACCACGGCGTTCGCTTCGTCGTTTTTGCCCTCTGCGCGCAGGAAACGTTCCCTTGCGATTTCGTTTTCCCTCTGGATCACCTTCTCCTTCACGCCCGAAACCAGGTCGGTCAGGTCCGAGGAGATCGCCCGCACGGGGGCAATCCCACGGCTAAACCGGGTGCTGAACGCGTCGAACTCCGCCAACTGCGCATTCGCATCGGCCAGCGCGACCCCTTTGTCGAGGAGCGCGGTCAGTTCGTCGGTGCGGATCGCCTGAAGCGAACGGTTCAGAACGGTGTGCCGATCGACCTGCCCCCGCATGAGATCGACATACTCCAGCCCGGCAAGCCGGTAGGTACGGAGGTTTTCCAGGTTTTGCGGGAAGAAACCGGCCCCTTCCTTGAAGAGAAAGAGGGCGATCAAGACCAACACCACGATGGCAACCGTGGCGTTGGCCCCCAGAAAACGCTGGATCACACGATCGTACCGGCGGCGTCGGCGATCAAAGCGGTTTTGGCTGATCATAAGAAGGTGAAACCGGGAGGTTCCGATGCTGCGGCCTTACTTTACAGGAACAAAGCCGACTTCTTCAACCACGCGCTGTCCATCAGTGCCAAGCGCATAGTCGATGAACCCCTTTGCCTCCCCGGCCGGTTCCCCGTCGGTGTAAAGAAAGACCGGGCGGGCGAGCGGGTAGCTCTTCTTCTGCACCGCTTCGGCCGTCGGCGCTGCGCCGTCGACTTCCAGGGCGCGAATCCCCGGGGTTTTCAGGTAGGCCATGCCGACATAGCCGATCCCCGCGGCGTTCTTGGCCACTTCAGAGGCGATCTGTTCGTTGCCGGCCATCTTCTGGGCCGAACCGGCGTAGTCGCGCTTGCTCATCGCCAGTTCCTTGAAGTCGGCGTACGTCCCGGAGGAGGTGTTCCGGGTGTAGACCGAGATCGCGCCCGGATCGCCGCCCAGCGCGGACCAGTCGGTCACGTCGCCGGTGAAGATCTGTTCGACCTGTTCGCGGGTCAGGCTGCGGACCGGGTTGCCTTCGTTGACAATCACGCCGAGACCGTCGTGGGCCACGGTGATCTCGTTGAGCTTCACGCCCCGGGCGGCTGCGGCGGAAACTTCCGTCGCCTTCGCCTTGCGGCTCGACATGCCGATGTCGGCGCTCTTTTCCAGCAGCGCGGCAAAGGCGGTCGAAGAGCCTTCGGCGGCGATGTTGAAGGTCGTTTCGGGGTGGGCCGCCTGGTACGCCTCAGCCCACTGCGGGACGAGCTTTGCGCCGAGCGTGTCGGACCCCTTGATGACGAGCTGCCCGGCTCCCGCCAGCGTGGCGGAGAGCAGCAGGGCCGTGGCGGCGGTGGCAAATGAGTTCATGGATCGTTTCATAGGATGGTTGGTTTTTTTAGGATGGAAATACCGGAATTAGAATTTGAGGTTGAGATCGACCTGGATGATCTGGGCCGAACTGGTGTTGGCGATCGCGCTTCCGCCGGTCGCCTCGCCGCCGTAGATTTCACGGAGGTTCCACGCCTGGATGAAGCTCACCGCGGCGATGGCGGAATCGGTCAGGTTGTAGGCGACCCCGGCCTTCACCCCCTGGGTGTTCAACTGCCCCAGGGCAAAGTCGGAATCGTTCAGGTTGGGATCGACGGCGGCAATCCCGGTCTGGCGGTAGTCGAGCATTGCCGACCAGTCGCCCTTCTTCTTGTTGTCGCCGAGCTTGAACCCGACGAGCCAGGCGAGGTTGTCGATCGTGCTCGTCGTCGAGGCGTCGCGGCCGAGGTTGGTGTCAAAGCTGCCATCCAGGCCGTAGATGTCGCGCGCCCGCTTGCTCCCTTCCAGGTTATAGGCGAGATCCCAGTAGACCTTGGCCTTGAGCCCGCCCATCTTGAAGGAGACATCCCCCGGCGCGGTCAGGATCGAGAGGTTGCGCGTGGAGTAAAACGAGGTTTCGTTGTTCATCCCGGGCGAACTGGTCAGATCCGAAGCCGTATAGGTCATGAACCCGGGGGCGACGGTCAGTTTCACGTCGTTTTCAAACTTATAGGAGCCGCGCGCCTGCGTCACGAAGAGCCAGGCGTCGGTCTTGTAGTCGGTGCCGTTCTTGTCTTCGTCGTTGTCCTGAAAGATGAACTGCCCCCCGGTGAGGGTCAGCTCCCACGGAGGCGTTCCCCCTTCGGCGCTCGCCACGAGCTTGTGCAGGTCGACGATTTCCACCACCCCGGTCGGGTTGATGTCGCCGTCCCAGACCAGGTCGGTCGTGTAGAACGGGTTGGCCTGCTTACCGCCGACAAAGGTCAGCCCGTCCATCGGCTTCCAGCCGAGGTAGGCGCGGCTCAGGAAGAGATCGTAGTTGGAGAAACCGCCGGTAAAGGTCTGGTTGCCGCTGTCGGCGGCGCTGGAGGTCTGGATCTGCACGCCGCCGAAGAACTGGTCGGTCAGCTTGAAATCCGCCCCGAGCCGCAGCCGGAAGCGCGCGCGGCTCCGCTGCCGCCCGTGGCGCGGATCGCCTTCGCCGTTTTTGCCTGCCGTCGTCACCTGCGGACCGCGCACCATGGTGTCGCGATTGTCATACTGGTAGCGAAGGCGGAGATCGCCGTAGAGCTTCAGTTCCGAGATGGAGTTGGAAAGCTTGATTTTTTCGGCGCTCGACTTGGCTTTTTCCTGCGCCAGTTCGCCGCGGATCTCGTCGGCCTCTGATTCAGAGAGGACCCGCTTGCGCACCAGGGCGTTGAGCAGCGCGTCTTGACTCCCGGCAGCCGAAGCCTCCGGAATGGCAACGCCCCAGGCGAGCGCCGCGGCCATGACCAGCGATGAAAGGGTGGATTTCGTCATAGATTACTGTTTTTCTTTTCTTCATGGCAGACACGGTTCTCTTTTTGCGCCTGCAACGGCACCAGAACTAGAAAGGCATTGTGGCAATTGTGTGGCGACCCGGTGACAATCCGGCAAAAGCGGGAAAAAAAGGGAACCGGCCCCGACACGGTTTCACAAAAACGCTGCAATCCGCCCGTTTTCGGGATAGTCAAAAGGGTGATGAACCCGAAAATCGTGGTGGCTGACGACGAACCCGACGTGTTGAGCCTGGTCGGCTCCAACCTGCGACGCGCCGGTTTTGAAGTGGTGGAAGTTGAAGATGGCGAGGCGGCGCTCGAAAAAACGCGGCAACTGGTGCCCGATCTTTTAATTCTCGACCTGATGCTGCCGCACCTCTCCGGGCTCGACGTCTGCCGGAGCCTCAAGGCCGACGCGGCCACGGCAGGCATCCCGATCATCATGCTCACCGCCAAGGCGGAGGAGATCGACCGGGTGGTCGGGCTGGAACTCGGCGCGGACGACTACGTCACCAAACCGTTCAGCCCGAGGGAGCTGGTGCTCCGCGTCAAGGGAATGCTCCGGCGCACCGGCCGCAACCGCGACGAAGACCTCCTGGCGAGCGGCTCCATTGTCGTCGACCGGGGCCGGATGCAGGTGAGCGTGGCGGGAAGCCCGGTCGAAGTCACCGCGACGGAACTCAAGCTCCTCGCCGTGCTGATCGAACGCCGGGGGCGCGTCCAGTCGCGCGATGCCCTGCTCAACGACGTCTGGGGGTATGAAAACGCCATCGACACGCGGACGGTCGACACCCACATCAAGCGCCTGCGGGAAAAGCTCGGAGAGGAAGCCTCCCGCATTGAAACCGTGCGCGGTTTCGGCTACCGCATCGCTGACTAAAATTCATGACCACCCTCCTGACCCTCGCCCTACTGGTTCTGGCCGGCGCTTTCTGGTGGGAACGCCGCAAAACCCGCGCCATCTGGCGGCATCTCGCCGGGATGGTCGAAGCGATCGCGCAGGGCGGCCGCCCGGCCAGCTTCATCCTTCATGGAGAGGAAGCCGTCTGGCGGACCGGGCTCGGGCTGGAGACGATCGCCGACGAACGCGACCGGCTCACGAAGCAGATTTCGCAGGAGGGGCTCAACAGCGAAGCGATCCTCTCGAGCATGAGCGAGGGGGTGATGATCCTCGACACCGCGCGCAAGGTGCGGCTGGTCAATTTTTCGTGCCGCAGGCTCTTTGGGCTGACCTCCTCGCCGCTCGGCAAAAGCGTCCTCCAGGTGTTGCGCGAAAGCGCGGTCGACCAGCTCGTCACCGAAGCCTCGCGCCGGGGCGAAATGTGCTGCGGCGAGCTTTCCGTGGCGCTTTCCGGCGTGCAGATTGAGATGAGCGCCTCGCCGATCCGCGACGCCAAGGCGAACGAACTCGGCGTGGCGGTCATCTTTCGCGACGTGACCCGCGTGCGGCGGCTGGAGGAGATCCGGCGCGAATTTGTCGCCAACGTCTCCCACGAACTCCGCACGCCGCTCGCCATTTTCCAGGGGTATCTGGAAATCCTGATCGACCAGCCCGATCTCCCGCCTGAGGAACGCCTCGACACCCTGCGGATTCTCGATCGCCATTCCTCCCGGCTCAACCACCTGGTCGAAGACCTCCTCTTACTCGCCCGGACCGAAGCGCGACAGGAGATTTTCTCCCCCGGCCCGCTCGCCATGGAGGGGCTGCTGCGGGAAGTCGAGGAGGATTGGCGCATCCGCTTCGCCCAGCGCAAGGTCGGCTTCGCGCTGGAGATCGCCCCCGGCCTCCCGCCCGCCCTCGCCGACGCCGAGAGGATGGTGCAGGTCTTCAACAACCTGCTCGAAAACGCGCTCAACTACACGCCGGAGGAAGGCCGCGTCACCGTCAGCGCGACACACCTCCCCGCCGAAGGGGCGGCGAGCGAGGTCGAAGTGCGGGTCGCCGATTCCGGTCGCGGCATTGCCGCCGCCGATCTGCCGCATATCTTCGAGCGGTTCTATCGCGCCGACAAGGCGCGGAGCCGTTCCCTGGGCGGAACGGGCCTGGGCCTCTCCATCGTCAAACATTTCATCGCTTCGCAGGGCGGACAGGTCTGGGCCGAAAGCGAGCCGGGCCGCGGCTCCACCTTTTTCCTGCGCCTGCCGTGCGCGCCTGCTGAAGAGGAATAGCTCTTGGGAGGATGCCGGGAGGGATCCCAGGATGCCAACGGCATCCAAGCAAAGTAGCCGGGGGTTGAGCGTAGCGACACCCCCGGAACCTATGGTTCTTATTTTCCCGACCCCGGACGGGGTCGCAGCCGTTTTAAGATGAATGCTCCAATCTCTCATCGGCTGGCATCCCTTCGGGATGCGTTCGTAAGGGGGCCTCATTCCGGGGGTGTCGCTGGCGCTCAACCCCCGGCTATCCCGCTGGGATCCCTTCGGGATCTTGGTTTCCTCCTCAGAAATTTGCTTCAGCTTTGCTTCTCCCGCCAACTCACTCCGCCAGCAACCGGCGCAGCCGCACCGAAGCGGAACGCCCGAGTACCAGCGGCCCCTCTACCCCTTCCAGGCCGAGGTGCGCTTCGCTCCGGTTGAGCACCTGGAGGGTGCGGACCCGGCGCAGGTTGACCAGCAGCGAGCGGTCGAGTCGGGTAAAGGGGGGCGCGGGCAGCAGGCGCTCCCACTCCTGGATCGGGCGAAGGATCAACATGCTCTTGCGGTCGCAAAGGATCACGCGGGAGTAGGCGGCTTCCGCTTCGATCGCCGCGATCTGCCCGGCGGCAACCATTTGGAGCCGCCCTTTGTCGCGCAGGGCGACGTAATCGTGAAGCTCCAGCCTGCCCGGCGCGGCCTCCTCCCCCTTCTGCGGCAGCCGGGGGGCGACCAGAAGCCGCCGCACCGTCTCCGCCAGTCGTTCGGGGTGGACCGGCTTGAGCAGGTAATCAAACGCGTCGGCCTCAAAGGCCCGCACGGCAAACCGGTCGTGCGCGGTGACAAAAACAATTCTCGGTAGCGGCGGCGAGAGTTCGCCCAGGACCTCGAACCCGCAGCGGGGCGGCATCTGGACATCGAGAAAAAGGACATCGACCGGCTCGCGCTCCAGCGCCGCCACCGTGCTTTCCACCCCGTCGGTCTCGCCGACGACCGTGATCTCCGGGTGCGCTTCCAGCAGTTCACGCATCCGTTTGCGTGCGAGCCGTTCGTCGTCGGCCAGCAGCGCCCGCAGGGGAGGTCGCTCCGTCATCAGCGCGGCCCTCCCTTCTCCACGCGCACCTGCACGCAGACCTCCCCCTCCCCGGCCCGTGTCGTCAGCGACGCCCGTTCACCGTAAAGGAGTTGCAGCCGCCGCCGCAGGTTGGCCAGCCCCGTCCCGGTGGAAGGACGGTCGTGGGAGGCCAGCCACTCGCCGGAATTGCTCACGGTGATCAGGAGAACCCCCTCGCTCGCTTCGGCTCGGACGGCGATCCGCACCGGGCGGAGGGTGGAACACTGGCCGTACTTGAGGGCGTTGTCGACCAGCGGCTGCATCAGCGCCGCAGGGGCGACCGTCTGCCGCGTCGCCTCGTCGGCCTGGAGGGAATACTCCAGGTTTTCCTCAAAGCGCGCCTTCTCCACCTTGAGGTAATTTTCCAGCGCCTCCAGTTCGACCCCGAGCCGCTGCCAGTCGCTCCCCTGCTGGAGCGAAAACCGAAGGTACTCGGAAAGCGCCAGGGTAAGCGAGCGGACCGAACCGGGGTTGCCGGATTCTGCCAGGATCGAGTTCAACGCGTTAAAAAGAAAATGAGGGTTGATCTGCGCCCGCAGCAGTTGCAGTTCCACCGCGCGCGTCGCCGTCTCCGCTTCCGCCAGGCGCAACCTGGCCCCCTCCGTGTCGAGCCAGTAATTGACGCCAAAATAAAGGAAGCTCCAGAAACCGTAAAGAATCCATCGCAGCAAAACGCTTGCCACGAGCATCTCGCTCATCCCGGAACTCTCCAGGTTGATGCCGACAGCCCTGCCGACCAGGGCGATCCCGACCGCGTCGCCGACCCCCAGCAGGCAACAGAGCACGCTCCCGCTCAACACCACCAGCCAGAGGGGGCTCCGCCTGCGGCGCAGATGGCGATAAAAGTAACGGAGCAGCGAGGTCAGCGCAAAGCCCGCCGCCGCCCGCAGGAGGCCGAAAATCAACGCCTCCTGCCATGGGAAAAAGTCAAACCCGGTAAAAAGAATGCCAAGCAGCGCCGCCGCACCCCAGCCGCCGACCTGCAATTTCCAGAAAAGCCGCCGCCGCCCGTGAGGGGTCGCCCCCTCCGCGTACATCCACCAAAGCTCGCCCGCGCCGGAGAGACCGGCGGAGGCACCGGAAGGGGCTGCCGTGGGCGAAGAGAGCGACATCTCCCCGTCACTCTCTTTGGCTTTGGCGGCAAAGTCGCTTCTTTTCGCTCGATTTCGCTCATTTTTCCGGAATAGACTCTTCTCCCAAACCCCGCGCTCTGCCCGTTTCGTCAAATTTATGACCGGCTTCATACAAAGCCTCTCGGCAAGACGGATCGCAACCGCCAGACTTGCCGGTCCTGCGACGCTTCAGACATCGGCGTCCCATCCCGATCATGCCCACCATCCGACCCACCATGAAAACCTCCTCTCTCCGTTACCCGCTTTTCGCGCTCACCTGCGGCCTCTGCCTTGCCGCCACGGTTCAGGAAAGCCACGCCCAGCGGCGCGGCAGCGTCACCCGCGAAGGTCCGCGCGGCGGTTCCGTCACGGCGGAAGGGGCGCGCTACGGCCGGTTTGGCGCCGGTTCGGTTGAAGCGACCGGCCCGCGCGGCAACACCTACGAAGCGCAGGGGGCGACGACCGGGCGCTACTCCGCCGGGTCGCGCACGGTCACGACCGCCGCAGGCACTTCGACCGCCACCTTCACCGGCTACCGCAGCGGCTACGTCTACACCGGCGGGGTCTACCGCCCGGCGACCGTCACAGTCAACTCCGTCTACGTCGCCCCGGTCGGGGTCTACGCCGGCACGCGGGTCTACGCGGCTTCCGCCTACGTCAAGTACCCGGTCTACGCCACCTACCCGGTGGAAACCTCCGTGCAGGTGGAACTCAAGCGCCGCGGCTACTATGCAGGGCCGATCGACGGCCAGATCGGCCCGGGCACCAGCCGCTCCATCTCTACTTATCAATCCAAAAACGGCCTGAAAGTGACCGGCAAGATCAACCAGGCGCTGCTGGTCTCGCTCGGCATCGTCAAGGCGTGACCCTTTTCCACTCCGGCAGATTTTATGGCATCGACCACCTTCGCACCTCCCCACGCCTCCCGCTCCACACCCCTTGCGCGGCTTGCGGCCCGCACCGGCCTCGCCCTTGGCGCGGCGGCCGTGCTGGCGCTCGGAGGGTGTAAAAAGCCTGAAGTCGAAAACCCGCTCCTCATGCCGCCGGAGGTGGAGGTCGCCCAGGTGACCCGGGGCGATGTGCCGGTCTTCCGCGAATGGATCGGGGTGGTCGACGGCTCGAACAACGCCGAAATCCGCGCCCGCGTCTCGGGTTATATCTTAAGCCAGAACTACGCCGACGGCTCGCCGGTGAAAAAGGGCGATCTCCTTTTCGAGATCGACCCCCGGCCGTTCGAAGCGTCGCTCGCGGCGGCGGAAGCCTCCCTCGCCGAAGCCGAGGCGGAGCAGGTCCGCGCGCAACTCAACGCCGACAAGTACACGCAGACCTTCGAAACCGGCGCGGTCAGCAAAAAGGACCGCGACAACACCGTCCAGCAGAACGAGGCCGCCAAGGCGAAGGTCAAGGCCGAGCAGGCGAGCGTCGAACAGGCGAAATTAAACCTGCTCTTCACCAAGGTGACCGCGCCGCTCGACGGGATCATCTCGATCGCCACGCGCAACATCGGCGATCTCGTCGGCCCGACCGATCCGACCCCGCTCGCCACCCTTTCGACCGTCGATCCCGTGCGCGTCTACTTTCAGGTCAGCGAACAGACCTACCTGAAGGCTTCCGAGCGCTTTTCGGGGCACGTCAAGGAGGCGGCAGGCCAGTTCCCGGTGAAAATGATCCTTGCCGACGGGAGCGTCTACCCGCGTGACGGCCGCTTCGTCGCCGTCGACCGCGAAGTGCAGGGGAGCACCGGCACGATCCGGATCGCCGTCGAGTTTCCCAACCCCGGCAACCGGTTGCGCCCGGGGCAGTTCGCCCGCGTCAGGATCGCCGTCCATGTCGTCAAGGATGCGCTGCTGGTCCCGCAGCAGGCGCTTGACGAGTTGCAGGGGAGCTACCAGGTCGCTGTGCTCAACCCCGATAACACGGTTTCCATCCGCGTCGTCAAGCCGGGGCCCCGGTTCGGCCCGGACTGGGTCGTGCTGGAAGGGTTGAAGCCGGAGGAAAAAGTAGTCGTCGAAGGGATTCAGAAGGTGGCCCAGGGCAAAACCGTCGTTCCGAAGCCGTACCAGGCGGAAAAAACGGCGGAACCGCCGACGGCGCCGCCCGCCGCACCCCAGCCTGAAAACGGAGAGGCCCCCGGCGGTCCCGAAACGGCCGCCAACCGGTAAACGCCCCCGCGGTTGCGCACCCACACATGACGGAGTTTTTCATCAGACGACCGATCGCGGCGATCGTCATTTCCGTCTTTATCCTGATCCTCGGCGGCATCGCGATGCTGCTGCTGCCGGTCGCACAGTTTCCCGACATCACCCCGCCGCAGGTGCAGGTGACCGGCCGCTACACCGGCGCGGACGCGTTGACGGTGGAAAAATCGGTCGCCGCGCCGATTGAGCAGCAGATGAGCGGCGTCGACGGGATGGAGGCGATGTACTCCATCAACGGCAACGACGGCTCGATGACCCTGCGGGCCAATTTCGAACTCGGCACCGACCCGAATACCGACCAGATCCTCGTCCAGATGCGCGAGGCGCAGGCGGGCACGCAGTTGCCCAACGAGGTGAACGAACTCGGCGTCACCGTTCAGAAATCGTTCTCCGCACCGTTGCTGCTGATCTCCCTCTACTCCCCGGACGGGAGCCGCGACGCGGAGTTTCTGGCCAATTACGCCTACATCAACCTCAACGACGAGCTTTCGCGGGTCAAGGGGATCGGCCAGGTGAAAATCTTCGGTGCGGGGCAGTACGCCATGCGCATCTGGGTCGATCCGCAACGGCTCGCCGCCGTCAACCTGACGATTCCCGACGTTCTCCAGGCGGTCAAGGACCAGAGCCGGCCCAACCCGATCGGCATCCTCGGCGGTGAACCGGCCCCCGAAGGGCAGAAATTCACCTATACCGCCCGCGCCCGGGGGATGTTGAGCACGGCGGAGGAGTTTGGCGACATCATCCTCCGCCAGACCCCCGAAGGGGCGACCGTGCGGATGCGCGATGTCGGCCGCGTGGAACTCGGCGCGCAGAGCTACAACCTGGAAGGGCGGCTCGACGGCAAGCCGAGCGCCATCCTCGCCCTTTACCAGTTGCCCGGCTCCAACGCCGTCAACACCGCGGACGCCGCCAAGGCGTTGATGGAGCAGCTCAAGACCCGCTTCCCGACCGGGGTCGACTATCTCGTCTCGCTCGACACCACCCTGCCGGTGGTCGACGGCATCCACGAGATCGTCGAAACGCTGCTCATCGCCGTCGTGCTGGTGATCCTCGTCGTCTACCTCTTTCTCCAGAGCTGGCGGGCCACCTTCATCCCGCTCCTCGCCGTGCCGGTCTCGCTTATCGGCACCTTCGCCGTCTTCCCGCTGCTCGGTTTCTCAATCAACACCCTCTCGCTCTTCGGGCTGGTGCTGGCGATCGGGCTCGTGGTCGATGATGCGATCGTCGTCGTCGAAGCGGTCGAGCACCATATCGCCAAGGGGCTTTCGCCGGTGGAGGCGACCCGGCTCGCCTGTCGCGAGATCCGGGGGCCGGTCATCGGGATCGCGCTCGTCCTCGCTTCCGTCTTTGTCCCGACCGCCTTCATTCCGGGGCTGACCGGGCGGCTTTACCAGCAGTTTGCCGTCACGATCGCCGTTTCGGTCATCATTTCCGCCTTCAGCGCGCTCACGTTGAGCCCCGCGCTCTGCGCCCTGCTGCTCAAGCCGCGCAGCACCGCAAAAGGGTGGATCAGCCGGTTTTTCGATCGCTTCAACCGGAGTTTCGAGCGGTGGACCGACCGGTTCGTCTCTGTTTCCGACACGCTGGTCCGCCGGATCGTGCTCATGCTCCTGTTGCTGGGCATTTTCAGCGGCGCGGCGCTCTGGTTCAACCAGCGGCTCCCCTCCAGTTTCCTGCCGGATGAAGACCAGGGGTTCTTTTTCATCAACCTCCAGCTTCCCAACGCTGCCTCCCTCCAGCGGACCGGCGAAGCGGCCCGCAAGGTGGAGGAAATCCTCGCCCGCACGCCGGGGATCGACCGCGTGACGACGATCGTCGGCTACAGCATGTTGAGCAACATCCAGACGACCTACAGCGGCTTCTTTTTCGTCACGCTCAAACCGCTCTCCGAACGCAAGGGGGCGGCGTTGAGCTACCCGGCCATTCGCGGCAAGCTCAACAAGGAGCTGATCGTCAAGCTCCCCGACTGCATGGCATTCGCCTTTGCGCCGCCCGCCATCCCCGGGGTCGGCACCGCCGGGGGGGCGACCTTCGTCCTTCAGGACCGGCAGGGGCACGACGTCTCCTATCTGAGCAAAAATGTCGACACCTTCCTCGCCGCCGCCGCCAAGCGTCCCGAACTCGGGCAGGTGCGGAGCACATTCCTGGGGGAAGTGCCGCAGATCTTCGTCAATGTCGACCGCGACAAGGCGCTCAAGCAGGGGGTCTCGCTTCAGGCGCTCTACGCCACGCTCCAGACCTACATGGGGGGGAGCTTCGTCAACTATTTCAACCGCTTTGGCCGTCAATGGCCGGTCTACGTCCAGGCCGAAGGCGATGCCCGCAGCCAGACCGAGCAGCTTGGCGATTTCTACGTCCGCAACGACCGGGGCGAACCGGTCCCTTTAAGCACGCTCGCCCGGTTTGAAAACCGTTCCGGCCCGGAGTTCACCATGCGCTACAACCTCTACCGGAGCGCCCAGATCAACGCCGGGGCCGCCCCCGGCTACAGTTCCGCGCAGGCGATGAAAGCGCTCGAAGAGGTCTTCGCCGAAACGATGCCTTCCGGCATGGGGTATGGCTACCTCGGCATGTCGTTTGAAGAAAAAAAGGCGCAGGAGGCGATCCCCCCCTCGGTCATCTTCGGCTTTTCGCTCCTCTTTGTCTTCCTGATCCTCGCCGCCCTGTATGAAAACTGGTCGCTCCCTTTTAGCGTCCTTTTGAGCACGCCGGTCGCCGTCTTCGGGGCGCTCGGGCTTCTTTACCTGCGCCGCTTCGCGCAGGAACATCTCTACCCGCCGATCCTCGTCTCGATTGAAAACAACGTCTTTGCCCAGATCGGCCTGATCATGGTGATCGGCCTCTCCGCCAAGAACGCCATTTTGATCGTCGAATTCGCCAAGGCCGAGTACGAGCGCGGCCAGAGCCTCGCGCAGGCGGCGCTGACCGCGGCGCGGCTCCGGTTCCGGCCGGTCCTGATGACCTCGGTCGCCTTCATCCTCGGCTGTCTGCCGCTCTGCATCGCGGGCGGCGCGGGCGCGATCTCGCGGCAGGTGATGGGGACCACCGTGGTCGGCGGGATGATGGCCGCCACCCTTTTCGGGCTGATGCTCGTCCCCGCCATTTTCTGCCTCGTCGGAAAACTTTCCGGCGCGGAAAAACCACCGGAACCGGTCGTACCGCCCGCCGCCGACCTCCCGCTGGAAACCACTCAAAGCAACGGATAACCCGCCCATGTCCCATTTTTTCATCAACCGGCCGATCATGGCCATGGTCCTTTCGATCATCCTCCTGATCGTGGGGTTGATCACCGCCGCCTTCCTGCCGGTGGCGCAGTTCCCCGAAATCGCCTCGCCCGATATCCAGGTGCTCGCCACCTACCTCGGCGCGGATGCCGAGACGGTCGAAAAAGCGGTCGCCACGCCGATCGAGCAGCAGATGAGCGGCGTCGACAACATGAACTACATGGTCTCCGTCAACGCCAACAACGGCAAGATGGCGCTGACCGTCAACTTCGACCTCAAGACCGACCCGAACACCGACCAGATCCTCACGCAGATGCGCGAGAAACAGGCCGAGCCGCAGCTTCCCGGAGACGTGACCGAACTCGGCGTCACCGTCCGCAAGTCGAGCGCCGCCCCGCTGCTGGTCCTCGCCCTTTACTCGCCCGACAGCAGCCGCGACGCGCTTTTCCTCTCCAACTATGCCTACATCAACCTCAACGACGAACTGACCCGGCTGCCCGGGGTTTCCAACGTGCAGGTCGCCGGGGCGGGCGAGTACGCCATGCGGCTCTGGATCAACCCGGAATCGCTCGCCGCCCTTTCGATCACCGTGCCCGACATCATTTCGGCGATCGAAGCGCAGAACACCGTCAACTCCGCCGGGCAGATCGGCGCGGAACCGGCCCCCAAGGGGCAGAAGTTCACCTACTCCGCCGTGGCGCAGGGGCGGTTGGTGACCGCGGAGGAGTTCGGCAACATCGTCGTCCGGCAGACCGCTGACGGCGGCGCGGTGCGGCTTTCGGATGTGGCGCAGATCGAACTCGGCGCGGTCAACTACGGCGTCAAGGGCCGCTTCAACGGGAAACCGGCGGCGGTCGTCTCGATCTATCAGGCCCCGGGGAGCAACGCCGTCGAAACCGCCCGCAATGTCAGGAACCGGATCGAGGAACTCAAAGAGCGCTTCCCGGTCGGGGTCGATTACAAGGTCTCGCTCGATACGACCGAGGCGGTTACCGAAGGGATGCACGAAATTTTCACGACCCTGCTCGAAGCGCTCTGCCTCGTCCTGCTCGTCGTCTTTCTCTTCCTGCAAAACTGGCGGGCGACCCTGATCCCGCTGCTCGCCGTGCCGGTCTCGCTCGTCGGGGCGTTCACCGTCTTCCCGCTGCTCGGTTTTTCGATCAACACCCTCTCGCTCTTCGGGCTGGTGCTGGCGATCGGGCTCGTGGTCGATGATGCGATCGTCGTGGTCGAAGCCGTCGGCGCGCATATCGAAAACGGGATGGAGCCGCGCGAAGCGACCTTCCAGGCGATGAAGGAGATCAGCGGGCCGGTCGTCGGGATCGCGCTCGTCCTTGCCTCCGTCTTTGTCCCGACCGCCTTCATTCCGGGGATCACCGGGCGGCTTTACCAGCAGTTTGCCGTCACGATCGCCGTTTCGGTGATGATTTCCGCGCTCAACGCGCTCACCCTGAGCCCCGCCCTCTGTGCCCTCCTGCTCAAGCCGCACCAGAAAACAGGCGGGCTCGCCGGGCGGTTTTTCGACGGGTTCAACCGCATTTTCGGCTACGCCACCAACGGCTACGTCCGGGTCTGCTCCGGGTTGATCCGCAAGAGCGGGCTGGCGATGGTGCTCCTGCTCGCTTCCATCGTGGCCGCAGGGTGGTTCGGCAAGGCCGTTCCCGCCAGCTTCCTGCCCGACGAAGACCAGGGCTTCCTTTACGTCAACCTGCAACTGCCCCCCGCCGCCTCCCTGCAACGGACCGACGAGGCGTGCCGCCGGATTGAAAAGATCCTCGCCGAGATCCCGGGGGTGGAGCAGGTCACCACCACCGTCGGCTCCAGCCTGTTGAGCGGGGTGGAAACCACCTACAACGGCTTCTTTTTCGTCACGCTCAAACCGTGGGGCGAACGGACCAGCAACGAAGAGAGCTATCTCGCGATCAAGGAACGGATCAACCGGGAACTGACGCAGGTCTCCCAGGGGATCGCCTTTGCCGTTTCGCCGCCCGCGATCCCCGGCATCGGCGCTTCGGGCGGGGTGACGTTCGTCCTTCAGGACCGGGCGGGCAAGGAACTCGACTTCCTCGCCAAAAATGTCGACACCTTCCTTGAAGCCGCCCGCAAACGTCCCGAACTGGCGCAGGTGAGCACCACCTTCCTGCCGAACGTGCCGGGGCTCTTTGTCGATGTTGACCAGGCAAAGGTGCTCAAGCAGGAGGCTTCCGTTGACGATGTTTACCAGACGCTCCAGACCTTCATGGGCGGCTCGTTCGTCAACTACTTCAACCGCTTTGGCCGCCAGTGGCAGGTCTACGTCCAGGCCGAGGGGAGCAACCGCGCCGCCGCCGAGAGCATCGATCAGTTCTACGTCCGCAACCGGAAGGCGGAGATGATCCCTTTAAGTTCCTTCACCCGGGTGGAAACGCGCAGCGGCCCCGAGTTCACCATGCGCTACAACCTTTACCGGAGTGCGCAGATCAACGCCGACCCGGCCCCGGGCTACACCTCTTCGCAGGCAATGACGGCGCTCGAAGAGGTCCACGCCGCCACCATGCCGCGCGAGATCGGCTACGACTATCTCGGCATGTCGTTCCAGGAGAAAAAAGCGCAGGAGGGGATCTCGCCGATGCTGATCTTCGCCATGTCGCTGCTGTTCGTTTTCCTGATCCTCGCCGCCCTTTACGAAAGCTGGTCGCTCCCGTTCAGCGTCCTGCTCTGCACACCGATCGCCGTCTTCGGGGCGTTTGCCACCCTCTGGCTGCGGCGCTGGGTGGCGTTGCAAATCTCGCCCGCCTTCCTGGTGCAGATGGAGAACAGCATCTATGCACAGATCGGGCTGGTGATGATCATCGGGCTGGTCGCCAAGAACGCCATTCTGATCGTCGAATTCGCCAAGGCCGAGGTCGAGGCGGGCAAACCGCTCATCGACGCCGCCCTCTCCGGTGCGCGGCTCCGCCTGCGGCCGATTCTGATGACCTCGCTCGCCTTCATCCTCGGCTGCATCCCCCTCTGGACCGCCTCGGGCGCAGGAGCCGTCGCCCGGCAGGTGATGGGGACGACCGTCATCGGCGGGATGCTCGCAGCGACCTTCCTCGCGCTTTTCATCGTCCCGGTCTCGTTCTATCTGGTGGAGAAAATCGCGGGAACCCGGCCTGAAATGCCGAAGACAAAGGAACCCGAGACGGCTCCTGCCCCGTCAACGATGGCGTAGGAGCGGCCAACACGCAAGCGTTGCCGGTGAGTTTACCGGTCCCGCAACCGTTTGGCCGGAATCCCGGCATAGATCCCCATCGGCTCGGTGTCGCGGGTGACGACGGCGTTGGCCGCGATCACGCATCCTTTAGCGATGACGGTATTCGCGCAGATCGTCGCATTGGCGGCGATCCAGATATCCTCCTCCAGCGTGATCGGCCCCGCCTTTTCGCCGGTGAGCGACATCGGCCGGTCGGTGATCTCATCGTGATGCCCCACGGTCGCCAGCACCACGTGCGCCGCGATGTTGCAATACGGCCCGATCTTCAACCCGCCCCAGCCATAAAGAATCCCGTACGGCGCAAAATGGCTGTGGTGACCGATCTCGATGAAACTGCTCTCCCAGTTCCCCAACCCCGCGTAGACGCCGGTGTAAAACTCGACGTGATCGCCGATGATCAGCCGCCCCGGCGAGCCGTTGAAATAACAGCGGGGGTGAAACGTCACATTTGACCCGATCCGGGCCACCTTCGGCGCGCCGATAATCTCGACCCCGCGGTGGATCGTCACGTCGTCGCCGACTTCAAAGCATTCCGGGTGTTCGATGAAGACATCGGGCGCGATCCGGACATTCTTTCCGCAGAAACGGAACCGGCGGCAATAGGGAGAGACTTCCATGGCGGTTTTTACGATCCGGCGCACCCCCAGAGTTCGCGAAGGGCGTTCACCGTAGCGTCGGCGAGGATCTGGCCCGCCTCCGGCCCGTGCGGATTGCTGGCTGGCACCGATCCATACCCTCCGCCCGCCACGGAACGGGGACTCGGCAGGTAGGTCCCTTGTCCGGCAAGCTGAATCAGGAACGTCTGGAGCGCCGGGCTGCGGACTTTGATCTGCACGCCGTAGTCGAGGTAATATTCAAACGGATTGGAGGCAAAGGCGATGTCGCCGAGGCGAAGGAAATGGACCTCCTCTTTCTTGAATGGCGCGGTTTTCTGGAGTTCAGCACGCGCCGCGACACCGAGATACCAGCTCATGCGCCGGTAGGCCGCCGTTGCCGGAACATACCAGCGTGGTTCCTTTTTGAGTTCAGGGTTGGCCTCCAGTTTCGCGACCTCCTCCTCGAACGTCAGCCGAAGCTCTTCCGCGGCCTGTCTGGCGTCGGCGACATCAGCCTCGCTCAACCGGTTGAGCGGCAGGGCGATCGAGTCGACCCGGTGCCGGAGCAGCGGGTTTCGTTCGATCACCGCTTCCAGATGCGGCAGAATCCTCCCGACCCCGTCGGCGATCCGGTTCGCGATCTCCTGACGCTCGCTCACCCCGCGCAAGCGGAGCATCCGCTGCCGCGCGGCTTTCTCGTACAAGGCATGAGAAGTCAGTTCCCCCGCAGCGCTGACCTGCGGCAGGATGAAAAGCCCCTCCCCGAAACGGCGGCGCAGTTCGGCCCGGGCTTCATACCAGAAATCGGCGCTCAGGGAAAAAAGACTCCCCTGTTCCTGCGAGGGCGAGGGAAGGTTGACGATCAACCCCCGCAGCCTGCCGCCTTCGTCGTAGGTCGCCAGCAGGTTGAGCGAGTGGTCTTCGTACCCTTCGATGTGCCGGAACCGCTCGGAAGCCGGTGCGTTCAGGCGGTACATGGTCGAAACGCCATCGGCATCGACCCAGCGGCGGTTGCGCCCGACCACCGCATCGTCGAGCCCGAAGGCCGCCCCTCCCGGGGCACGCCCGGCCCACGCCTTTTCCACGCAGGCGGCGAGCTGGCCGGAGGCAAACTCCAGGTACTCCTTCACCGACCGCTCTCCGATGTCGACACCGCTTCCCCCGGCGGAGGTGTGCCCCGCGCTCGCTCCGGGGAGACGACACTCCGGCCCGGTGTGGGTATGGGTCGCGTTGAAAACGACCTTGAGCGGGTCCGGTCCCGCGCTGCCCTGCGCCAGGCGCTCGCGCGTCATCGTCCGCAATTCATCGGAGATGCTGACCAGGTCGCATGCCACAAAGACGACCTGTTCCCCGCCCTGCTCCAAAGCGCACGCCGTCGCCTTGAGCGGATCGAGCACCCCTTCGGAAAGCCGCGCGGGAAATTGACCGGCGATCGCCACCGGCTGGCTGGCGGGGGTGATATCGACTTCCGCCCAGCCGATGGCGAGCGGCGGCAGCGTTTCGGGCAGAGCGGATGCGGGCAAGGATTCTTGGGTCATCTCTTTTTTTTTCAGGAAATACAGCTCCAGGCCCGTGTTTTCGCGCTTTCGCAGATCGCGCTCAACACCTTCTCGTTGGCGAGCCCGTCTTCAAACGTCGGCTGGACGCTCTTTCCTTCGACCACGGCTTTGACAAAATCGGCAAACGCGTTGGTGAAGGTATGTTCGTAGCCGATCAGGTGCCCCGGCGGCCACCACGCCTGGAGGTAGGGGTGGCTCGCTTCGGTCACCAGGATGTCGCGGAACCCGCGCGCCCCTTCGGGGTCTTCGGCATTGTAGTATTTGAGGCGGTTCATCTCCTCAAAATCAAAGGCGAGCGAACCTTTGCTGCCGTTGATCTCCAGCGTGATCTGGTTCTTGCGGCCATAGGCAAAGCGGGTCGCCTCAAAACTGCCGATGGCCCCGTTCTCAAACCGCCCGATCCAGCTTGCGGCATCCTCGACGGTCACTTTCCCCTTCGCGCTCCCCGCCTTGGCGCCAAGCCCGGCGAGAGTCTCCTCCAGAAGGGGGCGTTCCGTGATGAAGGTCTCCATCAATCCGCTGACCTCCCGCAGTTCCCCGACCAGATAGCGCCCGAGGTCGATGATATGCGAGCCGATGCAGCCGAGCGCCCCGAGCCCCGCGATCTCCGACTGCAACCGCCAGACGAGCGGAAATGCGGGATCGGCGATCCAGTCCTGCGCATACCGCGCGCGGTAATGGTAGATCCGGTCGCCGAGCACGCCGGTTTCGATCATCGATTTCGCCAGCGCGATCGCCGGGATGCGCCGGTAGTTGTGGCAGACCATGTTGACCACGCCCGCCTTCCGGACCGCCGCGACCATCTCTTCACATTGCGGGATGCTCATCCCGAGCGGCTTTTCGCAAAGGATCGCCTTGCCCGCCTGCGCCGCCGCGAGCGCGATCGGGTGATGGCTTTCGGTCGGCGTGCAGATGTCGACAATGTCGATCTCCGGATCGGCGACTGCTTCGCGCCAGTCGGTGACGACCTTTTGCCAGCCGTAACGCTGCGCCGCTTCGTCGAGCGCCGCCCGGTTGCGACCGCAGATGGTGTGGAGTTCAAGATCGACGGGAAGGTCAAAAAAACGGGGGGCCTGTCGCCACGCATTCGAATGGGCCTTGCCCATGAAGTTGTAGCCGATCATCGCGACTTTGAGGGAACGTTTCATAATGGATGAAAAGGGGTCGGCGATGATTCTACCCCGCTCTCTTTTCCCGTATCTTTCGGAGAACTGACATTTTATTTCGTTTTTTTGACTTCCGGGTCAAATATCTTTCCCAACGGCATCCCGTTGCCGGCGGTCTCCTCCAGCGGCGGGACAAACTCTCCCCTTTCTCTTTTCGAGGTCGCTTTCTATATTCATAGGATGAAGCCCTTCCTTCATCAAAAGCTGACTTATTCCCTGCTCCTGGAGATAGCCAGCGGCGCCTGGAGGGAACGGCGACGCTTCCTCTCCAACCGGGAGATCTGCAAAAGGTGGGCCGTCGCCAATGTCACGGCGACACGGAGCCTCAAGGCCCTCAAGGAGATGGGCCTGCTCCAGCCGGTGGACCGCTCGGGTTATCTGCTCGACACCGACGCTCAGGAACGGGCGTTGCTTGACCTTCATCGCCACCCCAGCGTCTGGCTTCCGCCACGGCAGGGGTGGTCCCAGAGAAGTCTTTCCATGCTGAACCGGGCGGCGAAGGAAAGAGCCTTTGCCGTGATCCTGGAACACCCGGGGACCCTTCTGAAGATGGTCAACGATATGCCGCTGCTACCGCCCGGCTCGGGCCTCAGTTGCGTGAAAGGGTTCTTTCAGGCGGCGGCGGAGCAGAAGATCGCCGTCCATTTCTATACGGACAACGGCACGGCGCAGAGCCATTCCCTCATCGGCAATGCGCTTCAGAAGGCAAAACCCGCAGCGGTGGCGGTCTTTCGCCGCACTCATTACTACCCGACCTCTTCCCTGGCCAAGGCGCAGCTTGCGGCCAATATACCCGTCATCGCCGCCTTTGGCGATTGTGAAGCAGGCCGGCTTCTCTCCATTGATTTCAACCAGGTGGGGATCGGCTACCGGGGCATGAAGATGCTGCTCAAGCACGGCCACCGGCGCATCTGGTTTCCTCTCCCCCAAGGGCGGTTTCACCACGTCGAAGCCAGACTCCAGGGGATCCGGTACGCCATGGCCGAAGCGGACCAGCCGGTTGAACTGTTGACCGATGAACTCCCCTTCAAGGCACCGCTTCCGGCTTCACTGCGGCGGCGGCTGGTACAGCCCGAGCGTCGCCCCACGGCCATTTTCGCGACAGACCGCGCCATGATTCAGACCCTTCTGCCACATCTTGAGCAACTCGACATCCACATCCCCAAAACGCTCTCTTTACTGATGTGTGCGGGGACTTGCCTGGTGGACGACAACGGGACGGAAGCGGTCGACACGCTTTTTCTTGATTTCGAGGAAGTGGGCCGACGCGCCTTTGCCAACCTCCATGCCTTCCTGCAAGGCCGGGCGATCCGCAGACGTGCGTTTGTGAGGATTTCCTACCAGCGGCGGGGCACCTTGGTGCGCCCGGCGGCTTCTGCTCAATCCCCCCTGGGCTGATAGATGCGAAGCTCGCTATAGTAGGCTTTGGTGGGGGCAAAATTGCGAAAGCCGAGGTAGCCTCCCGGCCTTTCACCTTCGCCCTGCCGCTTGAAGTCAATGATGCAGACTCCGTCCACAAAGATCCTGACCCGCTCCCGCAGCGATTCCACGGTGATCCGGTAGGTCCGCTCCACTTCCCTGAAAACCGGCTCTTCGTTGATGGCCCTCGCCACAATGGAGGTCTCCTGAAAAGAGCGGTTGATGGCCTCCCACCCGGTCAAATGCGGGCGCAACAGCCGCTCAAACTCCCCGGCCAGCGTGACAGCCCTCCTTTCCCGGTAATCTGTCGGCAGCACCTGAAGACCGGCGGCTTTCATCGCAACCTCCATTTCGGCCGGGGTCAGGTAACGCCCGGGAAAGAGCGTCGGATGATAAGGCATGTAGCGCGGCCATGTTTCCGGCATCTCCCCCCCCAGCCGCCGCAGATTAAGACTGGCCTGGTCGGAGCGGAGCAGGCCGATGGAAAAGAGCCTGAGCCGCGTTTCATAAGCATAGTCACCATACAACGACAACGGGCGTTCCCAGTCGAAAAGCCCGGTCGCGGGATCCGTCGGTTGCGCGTCAAAAAAGAGGATCACACGGCTGCCGGGATCGGCCCGGGAGTTGAAGGTGATCCTGACCTCCCCCTCGAACGGACGTGCCAGCCAGACGCACGAGCCCTGCGACTGAAAGCCGTCCCGCTCCACCGAGCCGTTTTTGACCTCCAGTTCGCCCTTCCCGTTGCACCGGATCTTGACCGGCCCCTCCGGTCGCCAGTCGGCAGGAACGTCGGCGCGGGTGAAATCGCTTTCATACACCAGTTTCCATTCCGGAGAAGCGGCGTTGAGGGTCAAAGGAAGCATCATCATCGGAAAAAGAAGAAAAGCCTTCATGGTTTGATTTGAAAGATCTGACCGTCGCCGGTGCCGACCAGAACCGTGCCGCGATGTGCCGCCAGAGCGGTGATCGCCTGCTCGAAGCGGTGCTGTGCATGGGACTTGCCGCTACCGCCATCCAGTGAAACCAGGCGATCATGACCGGTCATCACCACAACGCGGCCCTTCGTTGTGAGCGCCGACACAGGCACTTCCGGCAACTGCCGTGACCAGACCACGCGGCCCTTGAGATCCAGCCGGATCACCCACCGGTTGGCGAGGGCGACGACGACGCCGGGGCTGCGCTCATCGGGCGCTTCCATCACTTCAAAGGCACGGATGAACTTTCCATACAATTGCTGGAGATGCCGGGGGGCGGCCGGACCGAAAGGCACCATCCACAGACAGCGGCGACCATCGGTATCGAAGGCGCGGACATCGTTCCAGTGCCCCGACCGGGCAAGGATCACCTGCTTTTCCCCCTGGGAATCGCGGACCACCCGGATGCCGGTCACCCCTCGCGCCAATCCTTTGGCCATGTCGGTGACGCCCTCGGGCAACGGCCGCAAAAAGGCCTTTCCACCCGGTCCCTTGCGCAGGTTCCGGTCGTGGTCAATCACGGTCAGTTCATCCATGGAGGTGTAAAAACTTCCGACGGCCAGAGCGGGTTTCCCGTCCAGCGTCACCTCGGCAAGTGAGCTGCAATCCCCCCACCGTGCGGGAAGCCTCCGGTTGAGCTTTCCATCCCACGACCAGAACTCAACGGTACTGGGGCGGCCCACGATCACCTCCGGCGCGCCGGTCAACCCGGAGATCAGAACCGCGCTGATGCCGTCCACCTCTTTGGGACTGGTAAACCATGGCGCGTCCATACGCGACCCGGTTTTATATTCCGAAGCGACTTCCGAAGTGGCCTGCCACAGGGGCTCCCCCTTCCCTGAAATCAACATCACCTGATTATTTTGCGTGCCGACCGCGATGGCGGTTTCCGGGCCGTCCGTGTGAACGTGCATCGCCGTCAATTCCCCCGGGAGCGGGGTACGCCACCGGACTTTCCCCGCCGCATCGAAGCAGACAAGTTCGTCCGGCTGGCGGGTAGCAACCAGCCACCCGCTCTCCGACAGGGGCATGATCCGGCTCACCGTGCCCGCGACCGCGGCCCAGGGCCGTGCCTCCAGGAGGGCATCGGGCAGCGGTTCGCCGGCAGCCGGGGGAGCTTCTCCGGATGCTGCGGAAGCCGGAAAACTCTTCTCCAGCATGGCGACCATGTCCGCTTGCGGCGGAGGGGTCATGGTCTGTTTGCCGACCGGCAGGAGCCTGCCGGAAGCATCGGCGGGCAGGATCCCTTCGATGCGGGTGGGTTGCGTCGCCTCCAGAGTCAGGACACCGCTCCCTGCATCCCAGTGCAGATGGACGGGATGTTCCGCTTTGAGCAGGTTCCTGCCGCCCAGCTTCAGTTCCCTGACGCCAAAGGCGACATACCCGTTGGGGCCGATGGCATAGGCGTCGGCGTCGATCACCGCGCCATGGCCGTGAACCGGCCCGAAGCCTGTAAAGTAACGTTCCTCACGGGGACCGACCAGCCAGGCTGCGTTCTCTGAAACGGGTAGCAATTGTTTCCATCCGCTCCCCGCTGCCACGACGTTCATCACGGAGGTCGTCTCCCCTTTCTTCAAGGGAACGCTCAAGGATTGCCGCAGAAGCCGTTGAGGGTTCATCGTTTCCAGCGGCGGGGGCAGCGCACCGCTCTGATGCAACGGCCCCGGCGCATGGGCCAGCAGCAGCGGCCTTGAGCAAAGGAGGGTTGCCGTGTCGGACGAAGCCCGCCGCGAGCGTTCATGATCAAAGAGCATCGGCTGCACCGTCTCCCACTGGCAGGTGATCTCAAAGGTTCCCGGGCGTTCGGCCCGGATGTGATCGTAAACAAGCGTCCACCCGTCGGGCATGTTGAGAATCCGGCGGCGCAGGGTGGAAAGCGTCGGCTCTTCCACGGTATTTTCCAGATAGAGACTGCTACCGATGGCGTGCGCCTGGTCGAGACGCGCAGCCTTCGCCACGGAAAGGCTGGCGAGCCCGTCGCATAGGGTTTCCACCTGGCTCCCGTACCCCTCAAGGAGGTCGGTCCCCCCCTGTCTCAACCGGGTGATGGCCGCCACGTGTTGCGGGTTGCGCCCGATGCCGTTAAACCCGTCGACAAGGATAAAGTCGTCCTTCGGCCCCAAACCCCGGCGGTAGCTTAAGAACTCATAGGTCTGCTCCGGGGGAATCCCAACCCCCGCCTGCCGCGCGGAGTAGGCGCTCAAAGGGGCGATCATCACCCGGTTGACGGCCTCCTGCGGGGGCGTGAGAGCCATCGTTTCCGGGGGCCACCACGACTGGCCGATCCGGAAGACCTCCGTATCGTAGCGGGCCTGTTTCGCCAGCCAGGCGTAGCGCCCCTCTCCGAGCATCCACGCCGCCCGGTGCATGAGGCCGATGGGCTGGAGGTTGTTCGACTCTTCCCACGGTTTTCCGCTCCAGAGCGTCAAAAGGATTTCCATGAGCGAATGCGCCATCCCGCTTTCCACGAACGGTTTCGGCCCCGCAAGGGTATAGTATTCAAAGACGGGCCAGATCGCGGTATTGATCCACTCCACCGTGTCTCCTTCTCCAAGGATCGGGTCCTCCTCCCAGTGTTTGAAAAGCCGGGCCACCTCCTCCATGCGCTGCTTCCAGAGGGTGGTGTCTGCGTCCCGCTTTATGAAATAACGTGCACCGGTATAGATCACCAGGGCAGAGTAGGTGCCATGACGGCTGATCTCGCCCAGGCGGTCCATCTCCGCCGTGTACTCCAGATGGGCCCGGATGTCTTCGGTGATCCTCTTGCGCTGTTCGTCGGAGATGCCGGGACTTTCCTCGATCAAGTCCCAGATCAACGGTGTCAGGTGGGCATGGTAGTGATGGATCAGCCGGAGGGGGCGCTCGATCCCGTATTCTCCCCATGAGCCTCTTTCAAGCTTCATGCGCCGCAACTCCCGGGGGATGTGATCCGGATCGGGGCAGGCCAGTTCCAGAAATTTCTTCAGGTAGGCGGGCTCTCCGGTCATGTGGTAGAGAAGCCCCTGAACGTTGATCGGGTTCCAGCCGAAAATGCTGCTCCGCTGCTGCCCCACCGGTTTGCCCTCTTCATTGATGCGAAAACTGTCTCTCCAGCTATAGGGTAGCTCTTCAGGCCCGGGCAGTTCATAGCCATCGCCCAGGCGGATCTGCATCAGTCGCCCGACAGCCACGGTCGTCGATGGCGTCAGTTGTTCCGCAAAGCGTTGCACCGCGGCCTGGACTCCTGCGGCGTCGCTTCCACCGAGAAGGATGACGTTTTTTCTCGTCCCGAACGGATCATGCAACGAACGGACCACCCAGCCATTTTTGCCCGGGTATTTCAGATCCAGAAAGGTATACCATTGCCGGTAGAGCTCGAAAATAAAGGCCGAGGAGGCCATGTTCCCGAGCGCGATGACGTTCCGGGTTTCCAATAGTTCTTCAGGGGAAACGCTCCCGGCTTCGACCACGGGCAACTCCACGCCGGAATTTTTGCGGATGGCTTGCTGAAGAAGCCGGACCGGCTGTGAATACGCGCCGGGGGGAACCACGATGACCGCAGAGGCCCGGCCCTTTTGGACCAGCACGGTTTCGAGGTGCGATGCAGGTTTGGAGTCAACAGTCAAAGGCGGGTCGGCAGAGAGCCAGTTCATAAAAACAAAGAAAAAGAGTCCGTGGAAGAGGAGAAGCTGGTATTTCATGAGGTTGCTGGCGATCCGGCTTGAGAGGCGATGGCGAAGGGTGGATCGTCCCGGCCCAGTTCAACGGGACACGCCGTCTCCAGAGACTGGAGGGCTCTTAGTGAAAGCCAGGTCGCCCGGACGGCTTCCCGGATGCCCGGGCGCCACGCGTTGCCGGGATCGGCAAAGAGAAACCCGATCAACGCGCTCTTCCACCCTTTCTGCGGGACGATCAGCCCCGGCAAAGGAGTGCCGAAAACTCCCTTCAACGCTTCCTCCATGTCGGCTGCGCTGCGATGGAAGCCGGGGCGACGGACCCGCGTTTCTCCCCTCTTTCCCCGGCTGAAAAAAACCTCCACCGCGTCCGCGCTGTCAAAGGTTTCCCGCTCCGGAGAACCGACAAACGGCTCGGGCGGAAAAATCCGGTCGTCCATCCCCTTGACCCCGCGCACCCGCAGGTCGTAAAAATCGCGGCAGCTTATTGAGACCCCGTCCTGATGGATTTCCACGTACTCCTTGCCCAGATCCGCGGAACCGTGTTCGTTCATGTGAAGGCAGAATCGCGAGCCGTCTTCAAAGCTCACCACCGTCATGTGGGAGCGGTAGGCCTCACCCGAAGTCATGACCGACACCGGCCTGGAAGCTATAAAGGAGAGGGCGAGATCAAAAAGGTGCCCCCCTTCAAAGACCAGGTTGGAGCGATCCCTGTAATAAGGCAAAGCCAGGCGGCGGGGCAGGCTCAACATGCGACAGGTCATGAAGACCGGCCCCTTTCTTCCCGCCAATGCCGCCTTTGCGTGGCGATAGATGGGGGAAAACCGCCGGTTGAAGCCGACGGCCAAGGCGCCCTCGTAACGTTCACGGACGTTCCAGAGCGCCAGCAGGTCGCGCCGGTTTTCTCCGATCGGCTTCTCCACATAGACACGCTTTCCGGCTTCAAGACACTGAAGCGACAAGGCGGCATGCGTGTCCTGCCGGGTAGCGAGGACCACGGCGTCCACTTCGCGGTCGGCAAGAACCTCGTCGAGGCACGTCGTCAGGTAGGCAGGCCGGTAAACCCGGGAGAGGGTTTCGAGCACCGTTTCGTCGAGATCGCACAAGGCGCGGATCTCCACTCCTGGAGAGGAAGCCGCGCTCGGGAGGTGAACTCCGGTTGAAAAGGAACCCGTCCCCACAAAAGCGAGCCGAACGGTTTTTGTCAGCGGTGCGCAGGAGGAAATCATTGGCTGTTTTTGGGAAAAATTCTGGAATTCATGTCTTGAAGAAATTCAGCGTGTGAGAGGGCCTCCACCCGCCCGTCGGCAAAGAGCACATTGGCCCGCTGGCGGTGGCGGAAGACGCCTCCCATTTGGGTGGTCTTTCCAAAGGGCGATGTATTCTGGTTGAAACGCGCATTGGCACCGGCCTCCATGCCTTCGCGGAAGCCATCCATCAGGTAAGCCACGCGCCCGGGATGGACCACCTCCAGCATTCGCGAGACATGCTGAGAGGTCATCACCGTTGTCGGGCCCATATAGTGATTGACTGCGTAAGAACGCCCCTCGGGAAAGAAGGCGGCCTGGTCTTCGGGACAGATCATGACCCCAAAAGTCTTGCGGGGCGATGTCGCCGCCGGAAACTTCTCCCCGGGCAGAAGGTAGCCGGCCAGTTCCTGCTGGACTTTAATCACCACGGGCAGCTTCCCCTGATGCTCTGAAACAGAGCGACTGAAGGCCACCCCAAGTTGCCGCAGGTTGCCCATGCAGCGGATCGCCCGCGAGTGCTCCATCGCCCTTCCATATCCTGCGGAGAGAAATACGAGCAAAATGGCAACAAGTCCCACGGCGATCAGGATCTCCACTAGCGAATGGCCGGCATCAGTCCCTTTGGGCATGGTTTTCTATGGATTAAAAAAGGGGGGGGTTACAGATAAGGAATGACAAGGGGCCAGCGCAGCCATCTCTTGCCGATGAAGCAAAACTAACGGGAAAATCTTTTGCAAACAACTCCTATGACAACAGAAACCTTCAAAACTGTACGTCATTTTCCACCTCGTACCGCAGCATACGCCCATGGTCGGCTTCTTCAACATCCGACCAAAACAACGTACAGTTTTGTCTCCCCCGGGCCGTTAAAAGCTCGCGTCTTCAAAGGGGTCGATCTCTAAATGGCTTCGTCAGGTCTGCAACCAGGGTGACGAGCCTGACCCGGGAAGTTCCCGTCCTTTTACGCTGCACCCGCTTCCACCCCTCACAACGCTATGGCTAAACTTACTTGCGGATTCAACATCATCGCAGCCCTCGTGTCGGCCTGCTCCACGCTTCAGGCGGCAAACATCGTGGACTGGCAGGGCAACTACAGCAGCAACCACTCCGCGTGGACCCTTCCCGCGGCACAACACCACGACGAGACGCGGGTCTGGATCTACAGTCCCTCTTCCCCGGTGACCCCCGCCGCAGACTATCTACCACCCGCCGGCAAAAGCGGTCCTTTTTACGGCGGTTTTTATCTCAGCCTCTCCAGCGGCTCTTCGGTCAATTACAGCAATGTCGTCGTCCAGAACAACGGCACCGGCGATTACCTTCGCGTCCAGCGGGCCCCGATGTCGGGGATCACCCTTTCCGGAGCGGCGTTTGTAGCTTTCCAGAAGCATGATTTTCTGGACGGCGCCGATAACACCCTGGCCGTTGCGCTCGATTCAGGCAGTTCGCTGGAGATGTCGCTGACGTTAAACACCGGGGTCACCGGTTTTCACTGGGCCATCCGGAACGGAGACCAATGGTATGTCAGCCAGGTCTCCTATACCACCCTCGGGGAGGTTCATTCCCTGGCGGGCAACCTTCTTCTGGAAAGCCAGTGGGGAGCGTGGTCCCCGACCGGAGGCGACAACCAGCGCCTTGGCGATCTGCCCGCCACCTTCAATACCACGGGAGAAAGCTTTACCGACATTCAGGGGTTTGGTTATTTTGCGCTCTTCGAGTCGACGGTCGGCGGCAGCATCAACTCCGGCGTGGAGGCCATGCGGCTCAATGCTACGGTGGCTCCGATTCCCGAACCCTCGACGCTGGCTTTCATCCTCGGCAGCGGCTGCGCCTTTCTCTTTTTGGGTCGCTGGCGCAGAAGCTCGTCAGAGGCGCCGCGGATCAGAAAAGGGAGGCCGAGCGCCGTTCATGGGCGACCTTCAACGAAGTCGAGGGTGCGCTCCACCTGATCCGGCATCACCTTGATCACACCTTCCCCGTAAACCCCGTAGGCGTACTGATTCCCGATGAGCGGAAAACCGCCTTCCACAAGAGAGCGTCCGTTCACTTTGGCGGCCTGGCTCCAGCCGACCTCAAACTTTCCGCTGGAGGGGGAATCGTAGGTTGCCGACAAGCCGTTTTTCACCACGCGGGAGTCCTCAAAGGTTTCCATGAACGACTCAAAGTCTCCCCACTCCCCGCTGCTCCCGGCTTCAAGAATCCAGATATTACCCCTGTGATCGCAAAGCAGCTCCCTGTCCCGATAAGGCCCTTCGGTCATTACGGAATAAGGCTCGGTGGAATGCAGGGCGATGTAGGCATCCTTTTTCCTGCCAAACAGCCAGGCTCCCTTTCTTTCCACCTGATCAAAATCCCGGATCGGAAAATAACAGTGCGTCGCCCCGTGAGGGGAATCCAGATGGTAGATGTAAATCAACACATTGCGGTGGGTGACGGTCCTTGGCATCCGGTACTGGCCGCCCCAATAGGAAGGGAGCGCCCCGGGCGTTCGGCTTTCAAATGCGGTGACAAAAACCGGCACCTCGCCGCTCAGCAGGATTCTGCCTGCCTGAGCCTGGTAAAAAGGACGCCCTGCCATCGACTCGACCAGCCCCGAAACCAGATAATGCGCCGTCCGGTAGGTCGAGCAGTTGACACCGCCGCTCTCAACCGTCGGAAAGAGGCCCATCCTGCTCCTGCTCAGAAGCGGTTCGCTCGAGGTGGCGATCTTCCCCCAGCCGGGGTCCGGTCGATAAGAACTTGAGCATAATGCCGTCGCTCCCATGGAGAGGGGGTGATAAAGCCGCTCCGGGACCCCGAAAAGCAGGTGCAGGAGACTGCGCACCTTCTCCAATTCCGGATGGAGCACCCCCGGCTCGTAACTCCTTCCGTGGGTGGTGGCAAAAATGCCCTGGTAGCTATGCGTTGCAAAAATGGCGCAGATCAGTTCCAGAAGATTTCCGGACAGATCACGCAGAGGAGACTCCCCGTCGGCAAAATCATACAGGCTGAGCAATGCCAGAACATCTTCTTCGTAATAGCAATTGGAATGCCATTCCTGGAACCCGTAGCTTCCCTTTTCCTTGATCCAGCGCAGGGCCTTTTGTTCCCCTTCCCTTGCATGGACTTTTCCATACCCGTTGCTGGCGGCAAAACGAACCTCGGGAAAAAGCTTTCCCACGAGATGCTCCAGACTGAAGAAGAGAATTCTGTGGTTCTCCGAACGGGTATACATCATCGACCTTCCCGGGTCTTCGTCCCGGTACTTGAAACCGGTCATGCATCGCTCCATGTCGGCCACCATGGCTTCAGGGAGATGTTGCCTGTGTTTGATGTAGATCCGAAGAATGCCATGCAGCGCAAAATCGGCGCAGTCATAACGTTCCTCAATGAAAGAGATCGTTCTTTGAATGACACCAAGGTCGGGGGTCATGCCCAACTCCAGGCGGGCCAGTTCCCGATAAACCGGAACCGGCCAGAAGGGGATTTCCTCCAGCGGCAAGGCGGCCACACCGGAAAGAAAGCGGCCCACAGGGTGGCTGGCTATGTCTGCGTCCGACCGGTTTTCCAGAGGGCGAAGATAAAAGAAACCCAACCGGCAGCCCGATACAATGCAGCCATTCTTCAACTTGTAATCGATGGCAACCTCGTAATCCCCTCCCCAGGGGAGTCCGGAAGCCTCAAGCAGAGTCAACTTCCGAAGGGGACCGGCAAGGGGAAGCGCTCTACTTGAAATCTCCCGCGCCCTCGTTCTGCGAACGTGATGCCACAGGGTTACGATGAACTCGCCCCGGCTTTCCACCGGCCTTCTCCATTCCACGGAGACCTTTTCTCCATGGCTGACAAGGGAATGTGCCAGCTCAAACCGGTCAAACTCATCCTGAAGCTTCATTCTCTCTTCCCGCTCCATCAGCAAAGGGAGCATCACCTCCGCTTTCAAGCCGGAAACCTTGAAAACAAACGCATTCTCACAAAAGTTCACCGCGACATTTGCCATCACGAGAAGGATCTCGTTCACCCCCTTGTTCAACCCGACATCCAGTGAACACTCTTCGTTTTTGACAAAATCCCTGCTCTCAAAGACGACTTCGCCATTCACCCTGAGCTGCGCGCCGCCTTTGAGTAAAAGAAGGCAGCGGTATGTTCCGGCCTGCTCCACCACCAACCGGGTAAAGGCATGGGTGGAAACCATCTGCGCATGCTGGGCGCAGTAATACACCCAGGCCATTTTCGTTTCCCCGGGCTTGAGCCGCTTGTACTGCCATGAGACCTCCTGCCCTTCGACCTCCAGAGGGGCCCCTTCCTCCGGAACCAGTGCATCGGCATGGGCGATCACCCTTTCCCATGCGGCAAGGTGGTTTTCAAGGCAAACCGAGTAGTTGTCCCGATAATCTGCGGTGGCGTCCTCAACAAACGGACCCGCGTACAGCCATTCGCCAAGGAGCATCATTTCCCGGAACCGGTGGCGTCGGAAGCCGACCATTGAAAACAGAATGGAATGCGGAAAGTCGCCGGTTGGCGCATTCCCCAGCCCGGGTGAAAGAGCTGTTGGGTGAGCCCTTCGGGCGTGACGGTGAAGCCCGGCTCGTGTTCGATGGCGATGGAGGTCGCTTCCCGCTGCGGCGCGATCTCTTGGGTCCGGTAAGACCAGACGAGTTCACCTCCCAGATCGACATGAACGGCGCTCCCCGCCGCCACCCCCTCCCCGGGAGCCGGCGCGTCGACGACCAGCGCATCCGCTTCGGCTCCCTCCTCCTTTCTCAAGGTTTTCACGACACGCCCCTCCATCGCGGGAGATGCCGATTGGACCAGTGTCGCCTCTCCCGCCGCCAGCAGCGTACCGTCCCAGAGAACCGCCTCCTTCGGCTCTCCCCGCACCAGCCGCATATAGCCTAGCCTTCCCCGCATCTTCAACGCAGGAGCCCCGGCGGAGACTTCCGCCCTGGCATCCAGTCCGGAAAGGACGACATCCATCCGGTCGCCCAGTTCAATGCCGACCGCCACCCCGCTTTCAGCCGCCCCTGCCGGAGAGAGCAGGCGCACGGAGCGGACCTGCGGCCGGTCGCGAAAGATTTCGTGTACCGCCACAAAAAGGCTGTCGCCGCCTTCGTTGCGCACCGCGATGAAAGGGGCGGTTCCCATCCGGTTGATCGCGGGGGCTTCCCCTGAAAGGACCCGGGGGTGGGCCGGCGAGACAAAGGTCGTGCGACTTTTTGCGATCTTCTTCCCGGAAAAATCGAGCGTCCACGGGCCGGCGGGTTCCCCGACCTCGCGGATCTTGATGTAGCGCTCTCCGCCGCGAGCGTTCATCTCCGGTTTGCGCCCTTCTTCGCTGACAAACGGCCCCGCTTCCTCGTCACCGGCCCGGAGCGGGAAGGAAAACGCGACGCCATAAGGGTGCGCCAGGGGACCGTGAAGCATATAGTCATGCACCCCCCCTCCCTTGACGCGGAAAATATCGACCAGATAGGCATTCCCTCCCCCCAGGGCGACTTTCGCCAGCGTGCGACGGTAGAGGCTGGTCAGCGGCGCATAGGCTTTCTTCCCCTCCACTTCCACGACCTGCACCTGCCCGCTTTCGCCAAAGAGCATCAGGTCGCCCCCGTGATTGGTGCCCGAGTCAACACCCCGTTTCGGCCAGTCGCGCTTGCCGCGGATGGCATCGTCCGGGCCGAAGGAACGGTGCCCCTCCTGCGCGTTATGCTGGTTGCGCTGGTCGACCACCACCGTGTTGTGCGCCGCCGTGCTCCACGACCACGACCGGCTCGATCCGCTCCCGGGGAGCGGACGGTAGCGGGTTTCATCAAACAGCCGGTTTCCGAAGCCAAACCAGTGAAACGCATTCACATCAAGGTGGCTGTGGGCGCTGGTGTTCGCGAAGTTGAGGATCAGTTGTTCCTGCTCTTTTCCTTCTCCGGAGCCAAGAATGGCAAAACCCGAGGTGCCGAGCAGTTCGGGCCGGGTGGAAGTCCGCCGTGGGCCGGAGTATTTGTCGGGATCGGAATCGTTGACCGCGGCGATGAAGCCATCGGGGAGGGTCAGCTTGTCCAGCGCCGTCTGCATCCGCTCAAGATGCATGGCGTACCGCCGACCAAATTGCAGGTCCTCCAGCCGTTCGCCGTCGGGGCTGGTATAGCCTTCGGGATCGCTATACCCTTCCAGTTGCCGTGGCAACGCTTCGATCAGCCGCATGGCGACCTGCCGGTGATAGGAAGGAGAGACTTCGCGCCAGAAGCCGTCCGGATAAAAGCCGATGTAGAGCAGGTCGCGGGCGAGGGTCACGGCTTTGTGAATATATAAAGGCTCCTTCAGAACAAGGCCAAACCGGATGAGACCCTGAATCTGGTAGATCACCGTGTTGGAATAGTTTTGAGGCCATCGCTCAATGATCTCCACCAGCGGGGCGAAGACCCCTTTGTCAATCGTGTCGCGGTCTTCCGCACTGAGCCGTGGAAGGATCAACTCATACGCCTGAAGCAGCGGATAGGCGGCACGCAGTTCGAGGGGGTTCCAGCGTCCCCAGACCCCGGTGGAGTTTCCTTTCTGGTAAACGCTGCGATCCTCCTGGGAAACCCACTGGATTGCCTTGCCTCTTCCATCGTCAAAACCGCTGGGGCGCTTTCCCAGCGGCCAGTCTGCCGTCACTTCGGCATAGCGCAACAAGAGGGCGCGCGCCGTGTCCGCATCCTGACGGCTGCCGGTGGCGGCGTACCGCAAGGCATACTCCAGAGTCGCCTCCCGGAGGCGGAAGTTGATCGGGTCGCGGCCTCCTTCCGTGGTGATGAGGCGCTCGGGATGCTCTTCCATATCTTCAAGCAGCACATCAAGGATGCCGTGAGCCACCCCGCGCCACGCTTCGCGTTGTTCCCCCTCTTCCAATTTGGAAAGCTCCAGCCCTTCCCCGGCCGTTTCGATCAGGCCCGCACGATGGCTTTTCTTGTCCTTGCGTTTTTCACGACGCTCCAGCAACAGGCGAGCCCGGGCGCGGATCTCCTCCGGCGTGCGGTTCTCCCATCCTTCCAGGTTCCGCAGCAGGGCGGGCTTCTCTTTGGCGGTGGCGCTGGTCGGTGCATCGGGGTTGTTTTTGGAAGCCGGGGCCTCTTTTTCCGTTTCGCCGGCATCAGCCCGCGCGGTGAGGCCTGAAACGGCGATGGCCGCCGCGGTCAGCAGGACGGCAGCCGTTTTTTTTTGAGCGCGGCTTCTTCCGAAAAGAACCAGACAACCCAACCCGACGACAACAAGCGCCATCTGCCCCGGCTCGGGGATGACGGTGAGGGTCACATCACTGAAATAAATGCCCCTGTCGTCAGCACCCGGCCTGTTACGCAGGCCGAAATAACCGCTCTGATAATAGTCGGGCGCGGTATCAGTCACCGTAAGCTCACCCAGAGACACGGTAAAAGCATTCTCCTCATCGCGCCTCCACACGGAGGCCGTCAACTCATTGCCGGAGATGGAAAATTTGTAAAGATAGTCCGTATTGGCCGTAAGATCTTCAAGCAGACTGATATGACCGAGTTCCACGCCATCGCTGGTGCCGGTTCCATCATCCTTACTGATATAAAGGATGCTCGAAGAGGTATAGGCATAATAGCCGGTGAGATATCCATTATTGCTTACCGTTCCCCTGAACAGCCCCGCCGGGTCCTGCAATCTGTTGGGATAGCGGATGGTGGCACTGGCTTCAAAGTCGGCGATCACTCCGTCGACGATGGAACCTTCCGTTCCGGTATAGAAAATGTGATTGCGAGCCGTTTGGGTCACCCTTCTCATTTCAAGACGCCAGTCATCGGTCGCAACCTGGGAGATGATTGCGGTAGCTGAAGCCCTGCTGGAAATAAATTCCCAATCGTCAGGCCGCCCGTCATGGGGGGTGGAAAACGCTTCCTCGATCATCGTGGCGGCACCCACTCCTTGAGCGAACGCCACGACCAGGCACAAAGCCCAGCCAAGGAACACCCGGCGGCCGGTTCGGAGGGAGAGGTTGGAGAAAATCATGTTCGGTTTTTTCATGGGTAAGGGCGGGATGGTGGCTACGGGCTTCACGGCTTGACGATATACTTGCGGCCGAAGAGCGGCGGCTCGCCATTGGGATTGTTTTTCAGGAGTTCGATCAACGCTTCCCGGGGATAGGCAACGGTGTGCCCATCGGCAAAGGTCGCGTAGACCTTCCCCTGATAGGTCTTTTCAGGAGGTGGCATTTCGGTGGTTCCCGCAAAGAAGACGACCCCTCCTCCACGGCGGCTGGTCGCGGTGTCCATCGAGGCGTCGTAGCAATCGCGCAGAAGCATCAGTTTGGAGAGGTTGCCGTCGCTGGCGATATCGGAGAGCCGCGCGGGGAGATACCCCTTCTCGTTCTTGGGCATCGCGCCGGTGCGATTCACACCGTAGTTGGTGTAATACCACGGGATGGTTGAGCCGGTTTGCGGGTGTTGCAGGACTTTTGAGTAACTCGTGTACCATTGCCCGGCCTGCGGTCCGAAAAAGATGCTCGGGTCGGTGATATAGCCGAGCGCGGTGAGGGTGCGCGGGTAGGTCACCTCCTGCCCGGCAAACGGCGCGGAGGAGACTGCTTTCTCCTCCCGGGCATACGGCAGCCGCCCATGCTCGGTCGCATAAGCGAGCAGCGCAGCGGCAATGGTGCGGTGGCTCTGCATGTTTTTGATCCCCAGCCCCGCCTTGCGAACCTGCGCCACGCCATAGCCGGTCAGGATGACCAGGATCAGAAGCACGGCGAGGGCGACCAGCGCCTCCACGAGGGTAAAGCCCCCGGAGGGGTCCTTCCGCCCCGTGCGCAGCCGTGGCCCCCTCACGACCCTCGCAGGGGAAAAACAAGGTCGAAACCAATCTCTGAGCCACCGAAGCAAAAAAATACCCAGTTGATGACTGAAAAACCACTTGATTTGGCTACGAATGGGGGTCACGTCTCTATATTGATATTGAGCAGATAAAAATCAACTTTAAGATATCAGCATTACCCACAAAACTGGGTAGTTTTTTTATGAAACCTTTCCTTGCCGAACGCCTCTACAACGCCTTGCTGGTGGAGCTTTCCAGCGGCCATTACGCCGACGAAAGCCGCTTTCTTTCACTCCGGGAAATCTGCGAACGCTTCGATGTCTCCAAGCCGACCGTCAACCGCGTCCAGCGCCGGTTGCTCGAAGAAGGGCTGCTTCAGACCCGGCCCCGCAGCGGCACGTTTCTCGCGCCCGGAGCGCGGCATCGGGCGATGCTCAATCTGGAGAACGCCTCTTTGTCAACCATTCCGACGCCCCGCACCTGGCGCACCAGCAAGCAACGGCTGCTGGAGACGACCGCCGGCTGCCGGAAGCGGCCGTCGGTGGCGCTGCTTTACTATGGCTCCGTGGTCGGATTCACCCTCCGACCGGCCCAACTCGACGAACAGAAACCGCTGCCGATCCTGCGCGGCATCCAGGGGTGCCTCGACGCCGGGCGGCAACGCGAGGTGGAAATGACCCTCATCGTCCACAATGGCACCGAACAGCGGCAGGAGGAAGTGCGCCAATACCTGACGACCCACTCCTTTTCAGGTCTCCTGATCATGCAACGCTCCAAAACCTTCCGGCATTTTCACGAAATTGCCGATCCGTTCCTGGCTGCGGGCATTCCTGTGGTCAATGCGTTCGGCGACCGCGAGGGGGCGGATGTCATCAGCGTCGATTTCAACAACACTGCCGGAGGATTTCAGGCGGCGCGACAGTTCATCGAAGCCGGGTGTCGCCGGTTGACCGTGATCCGGCCCACCCCGTCGCACAGCACCGCCGTCTTTCGCGTGGATGGAGCACAACTGGCCGCCGAGGCGCACAACATCCCGATCCGTTTCGTGGAAGCGGTCTGGGATGGCGAAACCTTCCACTTCCCGCCGTCGTGGTGCGATGACTTTGAGAGCGAGGGAGTGATCGGGGTCTCCTTCAACATCGCCCGGCAGGCGTATGAAATGGCTCTCGCCAAGGGGTGGCGCGTGGGCCGCGACTTCGGATGCATCGGGTTCTCCAGCATCTCCGCCCTGGACGACGGTCGCCGGCTCGACATCATGAAGATGGACTTCGACGCGATCGGAGCCGCCTCCCTCCATGCCGTTCTGGACGAGATCGAAGGCAGGGCGGTCCACCGCGCCTTGTTGATCCCGCTCCCATACCAGGCGGGGGAAACGATGCTGACCGGGTAAAAAACCCCGGCCCTTTACAGGCTCACTTCTTTTCCGGAAGCAGGAATTCGCCGCCTCGGTTGCGAACCTCGCCGGGGGTGAAACGCTCGACCCCTCCGGCGAGGGTCAGCACATGGATCATTCCGAAATGCCGGTAGCGCGGGCCGTCGGCGTTGCCGAGCGTATCCGCTGCGGAAACCATGTTGACGGTGACCCGGCCCTGCCCGCCGTCCTGCCGGAAACCGTCCATGAGGTACCAGACCTTTGCCGGGTTGCCGACCTGCAGGTTGTTCAAAAACGTGCGTGCGTCGGTGTTCGAACCGTCGGCATTGACGACCGCCTTACCCGCGTAATAGTTGACGCTGTAGGAGTTGGAATACTTCCAGCGCGGGCTATCGGGGCTCGCCTTGCCCCGGGGAACGCGATCGGCGGGACAGATCCACGGGCCGTAAAACTTCGTGGCGCTGTCCGCCGTCGGAAAACTGCCCGAAGTGTCGATGCCGGTGTAGGGCATGAGCACCTTCTGGGCGATCAGGACGTTTTTGTTCGTCGGGTCCAACGGATTTTCGAGCGCGGACATCGGCGGCAGTTTCCCGTTGTACTCCGCCATGTAGGCGTGCAATCCCCCGCCGATCGTCCTCAGGTTGTGAAGGCAGCCGGTAGCGAAGGAGCTTTCGCGCATCCTGCCGACGACCGGGCTCGTCACCGCCAGGAGCACGGCGATGATGACGATGCTCACGATCACCTCCGTCAGCGTAAAGGCCGGGGCGAAACGGGATCTCCGCTGGAAGGAAACAGACATCATGGCGGGTTACTTTTGGGGGGATGGCGGTTGCGGGCGCTCGGGCGGAGTCCAGCGAAGCATCTCCCGACCGCGCCCGAAGTAAAGATTTCCCGCGGCATCGCAGACCGGCCCGCAGAGGCTCGCCCCCTCCGCATCCGGAACCACGGCGGCGACGCTCACCCGCTGCGGATCAGTCGCGCTCGAAGCGATGATCTTGTCGCCCAGAAGGCCATAAATCATTCCGGTCCCGGCATGGTACGCGAGGCGGCCCAGTTGCGTCGGCACCCCGAGATGGAGCGGCGTGGAGGAAAGGACTTTCATCGTTTCCCGGTCGAGCACAAACCATTTTCCGGTCGAGGTCAGCCCGCAGATCACCTCCGGCAGCACCACGAGGCCGTTGATCCGCGCCTCTCCGGCGATCGGGACGACGCCTCGCAACAGCCGCCGATGCTGAAGATCCCATTCACCCACCGCCGCGCTCCGCTCCCCGGAAGCGGCGGGTTCCGAGCCGGTGCCCCCATGAATGGAGCCGCCCAGATAGAGGCGGCCCTCTTCCTCGCCCTGCGCCAGCACCACGACCGACTGCCCGGGGAGGGCATCCCGAAAAACGCGGCGCTCGCCGGTGCGGGGGTCGAGCCGGGCCAATGCGCCGCCCGGCAGCCCGTAGGCTGAAATAGTGCCGAGATAGATCTCCCCGCCCGCCGTCGGCAGCATGGCGTGGATTCGGTCCTGCTCCCCGCCCAACTCGCCCAGAGCGGAGGTTTTGACCTCATCCTTACGAAGATCCATCCGGTAGAGCCGGGCGTGGGTATAAGTGCCGAAAAAGAGCGCATCGCCCACGCTGCAAAGCGCGTCGACCTGCCCGCCCATCCCCTCGCCGGGCATCTTCCTGCGGGGAAAATCGATCGGGCGCCCCGTCGCGGGGTCGTAGCCGAAGACGACCAGCGGCTTCGAAGTGCCGAAAATGGTCCCGCCGGGGCCGGTCCCGATGGAGTAAATCTCCTTGCGACCGCCCGATGCCTCGAAACGGATCTCGCGGGAGGTGCCATCGGGCCGGGTCAGAACCACCCGCTCGGGTTCCACCCGGTCGAGCGTCGTCCCATCCTTCAGGGTCGGGCGGGAGACCCGGCTTTGAGGGGTGCGCCCCATTGCCTGCCGGACCGCTTCGGTCGTGATCGAGACCTCTCCCTGTGGAGTGACGCGGAGGCTCTTGCCCTTGCTGCTTTCAGTCGGGATGCCCGGGTAGCAGTAAACGTTGCCATCTTCACCCAGATAGACCCGGGCGAGGTTGGTGGTCTCCCACGCCTTGGGCCAGATGTTGCGCCGGGTCCCGGTCGCCGGGTCGTACTCGATCACCGCCTGCCGCTGCATCCCGATGCCGGAATAAACCCGCCCGCCCGGGCTGACCGCGCCGAGAAGGTTGTGCGTCTGCCCCTCGCTCATCGGGCCGAGGTTGGTGAGCCGCCGCGACTCCGGGTCAAACCGGATCAGGAGCGTGCCGGGGTAGGTCCCGCCGTAGAGCGAGCCGTCGGGGGCTTCTTCGAGCCAGTAAAGCGCCTCTTCATTTTCGATCGTGGCGATCTCCTCCAGTTTTCCGCCATCGACATGGTACTCAAAGAGTTTCGCCCCGGGGGAGACGCCGGTCCCGACAAAGACGCGCCCCCGCCGGGTTCCAACCAGCGCATAGCCGAACCCCGGTGTATTGCACCGCGCGACCTCGCCGCTCTCCAGATCGATGCGCAACAGAAAGGAATCGCGGCGGTAGGTCGAAATGAGGACCTCCTTCCCCCGGGCGTCGGTCACCACGGTGAAATCGTAAAGCGAAGCCGGGCTGTCGCACGATTCCCGGACCACTTCAAAGCGTCCCTGGTCAGCGTGCGAAAAGGAAGGAGCAAGGAGCAGGGTCATCAGAATAGAGAGAAAGAGGGGGCGGGAGATCATGAAGGCGGTTCGCTGGCTTTTGGCGAGGTTCAGTGAAAAAGAGAGGGGAGACAAAGCAACGACACCGGAAGAATGAAGCACTCCGGCCACCAAAGGTCAACCCCCAATTCATCAGGTGACATGATTTATTAATTCGCACGAAAATCATTAAGCATTTCCTCAAACAGAGAAGGGATTACCCAAGCTATTTCGCCGTTTCAAAAAAATCTTTGACATTCTCTCCACTCAAAGTCATCATGTCACTTAGTTATGCATCCTCTCGTGCTTTTCCATCTCCCGCCGCTGACGTTGCAGCGTTGTTTCCATCCCGACGATCTCTCCCGGCTGGCGGGGATCTACCGCCTGGAATTGCCCCGCCCCGGAGAGGCGGCGGCGGCGATGGGAGAACGCTTTGAGCGGCACGCCGCGGAGGCGGAAGTCGTCGTGACCGGCTGGAGCACCCCTCCGCTCACCGAGGCAATGCTCGCCGCCGCCCCCCGTCTCCGCGCGATCTGCCACTCCGCCGGTACGGTCAAACGGCTCCTCCCCCAAAGCGCCTGGGAACGCCCGATCATCATCACCAGCGCCAATGAAGCCCTGGCGATCGGCGTTGCGGAGACGACCCTCGGGATGATTCTCGCCGGGTTGAAGAACTTGTTTCAGGCCCGGGAGTGGACCCGCAACGGCGGCTGGAGCGCGTTGAGCTTCGAACCCGGCAAGCCGTCGGTCCAGGAGACCTACCAGAAGACGGTCGGCATCGTCTCGGCGAGCGCCGTGGGGCGGCACCTGATCCGGCTGCTCGAAAATTTTCAGGTCAGGGTGCTGGTCTACGATCCCTTTCTGGGCGAAGCGGAAGCCACGGCGCTCGGGGTCGAGGCGGTTTCGCTCCCCGAACTCGCGCAGCGCTCCGATATTCTGACCATCCACGCCCCCAGCCTGCCGGAGACCCGGGGGTTGATCGACGGCCCCCTCCTCTCCCTCCTGCGCGACGACGCCATCGTGATCAACACCGCCCGGGGCGATCTGATCGACGAACCGGCGCTGCTGCGCGAACTCGAGTCGGGCCGGTTGCGTGCGTTTCTCGATGTCACCGCCGACGAACCGCCCGAAAAGGAGCATCCGTTCCGGTTTTTGCCCAACGTGGTCCTGACACCCCACCTGGCGGGCGCGGTCACCAACGGCTGTTTTCGACAGGGGGCTCTGGTCGTCGATCAACTGCTCGACCTCGCCGCAGACCGGCCGGTGCGGGGGGCCATCTCCCGCGAACGGTTTGCCGTCATGGCGTGAAGAAAACCAACCCATCATTTGACCTGAACCTCTGATGACAACTTACCGCGCCCAAGTAAAAAGACGTTGATCCGGCTCCGCCTTCCATGTCACCTGATCGGCCATGCGTACTGCCCTACCCACTCTCATTTCCCGGAAAATCCGCGAGCTTTACCACGGAAAACTCGCTGTCGGCGACCGCCTTCCCTCCGAGCGCCTTCTCGCCCGGAAGTTTGAAGTCAGCCTGCCGACCCTGCGCGAAGCGCTGGCGTTGCTGGCGCAGGAAGGGTGGATCAAACGCCGGCAGGGAAGCGGCAACTACATCGCCCGGCCCGAGCAGGAATCGCGACACATCGCCATCCTGATGGAGATGGACTTCGCGGCGAAATCGCTCTCCTCCTCCGCCGTGGCGACCGCGTTGAGGCTCAAACGCCGCCTGGAGGAACAGGGCCGCCCTTTCAAGCTCTACTTCGGCGACCGCACCCCGCACGACCTGGAGCACCGGATGCTCTGCCGCGAGTTTCTCCACGACGTGGAACACCAGAAGATCAAGGCGGTCGTCGCCATTGCCGCGCTCGCCGCCGAAGACTGGATGAAGCCGCTCGCGCAGCAGGGGGTGCCGATCATCGGTCCCAACTCGTTTTTCGACCTTCACCTGACGATCAACCGCGAACGGTGGATCGCCCAGGCGGTCGCCTACCTCAAATCGCACGGCAAACGCCGCATCGGCCTGGTCTACTGGAACGGCAACCGCCCCCTCAACCCCGGGATGCTTTCGTATGGCGCGATCTTTGAAGCCGCCCTGAAAAAGGAGGGGCTGGAGTTCGATGCCGATCTCGTCCGCTCCGACCTCCACCCGTCGCTGGATGGTTCGGGGTGGGAGGCTTTCCGCGAGATCTGGCTGCGCGACCGGGCCGAACGTCCTGAAGGGATGATCATCACCGACGAAATGCTCTTTGAAAGCGGCCTGAGGGCGATCGCCGACCAGCAGCTTCACCTCCCGGACGATCTTCTGATCGCCGCGCTGACCAGCAATTTCCAGACGGGGCGAGACTGGGAACGGGCGGCCCGCTTTGAATGGTCGGTCGAGCAAAAGGTCGACCTGACCCTGCGCGCGCTCGATCTCCCCCCTTCCGCCTACCCGGCCACGCTGGAAGTCCCGCTCACTCTCCGTTTCCCGCAGCCTTCGCCGCGGCGTCGCCTCCACGATCTCTCAACCCACAGTCCCTAAAAATCCCCTCCGTCATGAAAACCGTCCCCGGCCTGCTGGCTCTCCTGGCTCTCCTTTCACCCGCGCCCGCCCAAAGCGCCGTCGTCACCTTTCAACAAGGCGCGGACAACGAATGGGTGAGCGACTATACCGGCACAAGCGACACCCAACTGGCGACCAATTCCAAGAACGCCACGGCGGGCGATCTCGACTTCTTCCTGGTGGGCCGCAACCAGACCCGCTATTCGATCATCCGCTTTGATTTGAGCAGCCTCCAGGGAGCGCCCCTTTCGGTCTCAAGCGCCACGATCACGCTGACCCGGACAGGCAATGCCACAGCGGCTGATTTTGACATCGAAGTCCACTCCGTCGCCGCCACCAACGGCGGATGGGATGAGATGACCGCCTCCTGGGCTCACCTCAACGCGACTGCGGAAACGCCATGGAAAAATGCGGCCGGAGACGATCAGGTTGCGTTTTCCGGAGCCGTGGGGGCGCTCCACCAGAGCGTTGCCTATAGCACCACCTCGGATTCCTTCACCTTTGAAGTCCCGCTTGCGGTACTCCAGCAATGGATCGACGCCCCCTCCTCCTCCGGCGGACTGGCGCTGGTCCCCGTCGGCAGCAACGGCGACAACGCCAACGCCGCCTATTTCGGCTCCTCCGAGCACGCGACCATGGCTTATCGCCCCTTGTTGACGATCCACTACGCCGCCATCCCCGAACCATCGGTCGCCGTCATCGGCCTTGGCGGTTTGGGCCTGGTGTGGGTGTTTTCACGCAAGCGGCGTTAACTCCGTTCAAGAACCAGACGACGTTCCGTGGCGGAAAGCTCCCGCCACTCCCCGGCGGGGAGGTCGCCAAGCAGGTAATCGCCGATCTGTACCCGGATCAACCGCAGGGTCGGATGGCCGATCGCGGCGGTCATCCGGCGGACCTGCCGGTTTTTCCCCTCAATCAACTCCAGAGCGATCCAGGTATCGGGCACGTTCTTTCGAAAGCGGATCGGCGGCTCGCGCGGGGGAAGTTCCGGCTGTGGGTCGAGTGGCCATGCCTTGGCGGGAAGGGTCTGGTAACCCTGGATCACGACCCCCCGGGCGAGCCGGGCGAACGCTTCGGGCGTCGGCACCCGCTCGACCTGCGCCCAGTAACAGCGGCGGTGTCGATGCCCCGGGAGCAGCAGCCGGGCGTTGAGCGCCTTTTCATCGCTTAAAAGCAGCAGCCCTTCGCTGTCGGCATCAAGACGGCCGATCGGGTAAACCCCGGCCGGAAAGCCGAACGCCTCCAGGGTCCGATGGAGTGAACCGTCGGAGGTGAACTGCGAAAGGACGCCGTATGGCTTGTGAAAAGCGAGGAGCATCGGGAAAATTCAGCGTGGAGGAAGGAGGGAAAGCAGCCGTTCGAGCGGCGGCGGCCCGTCGTCGGGAAGTTCGACCGGGACGAGCCACGGTTCGCGGCGGAACCAGGTGATCTGTCGCTTGGCATAGCGGCGCGTGCCCTGGACGAGCGAGGCGATCGCCTCCTCCTGCAAAAGGTCGCCGCTTAAAAAGGCGTTGAGTTCGCGCCAGCCGAGCACCTGGGCCGCCGTGGGGCCGATGCCTGCACGGCGGGCGGCTTCGATCTCCGCGGCGACCTGCGGGAGATGTTCCGGGGCAAAAAGAGCGCGGGCGCGGGTTTCGATCCGCCGGTGCAGCACTTCGCGCGGGCGCTCCAGCAACACGCCACGGCGTCGGGGTTGCGCCTCCCACTGTTCCCGGAAGCTCGAAAACGGGCGACCGCTCAAAAGCGAGACCTCCACGGCGCGGAGGACCCGGCGGGGGTTGGCGCGATCGACAGTGGCGGCGGGGTCGAGCCGGTCGAGTTCCGCCAGCAGTTCCGGCAGCGGCGCGGCCTCCAGCCGGGTGCGCAGGGCAGGGTCGGGCGCGGGAAGCTCGGCCAGCCCGTGAGTCAGCGCCCGGAGGTAAAGCCCGGTGCCGCCGCAGACGATCGGCCTGCGCCCTCGCGCGACGATCGCTTCGAGGATCGGCAGCGCCTCCTCCCGGTAGCGGGCGACGTGGTAGGCGGCGGAAAGCGGGACCGAGCCGACCAGATGGTGCGGCACGCGGCGGCGTTCTTCGGGAGAGGGCTGGGCGGTCAGATGGTCGAGCCCGTCGTAGAGCTGGAACGCGTCGGCCCCGACGATCTCGCCTTCACACGCCTCCGCCAGCGCCACGGCAACGGCGGTTTTGCCGATTGCCGTCGGACCGGCCAGAAAAAAGGTCGTCTCCAGAACAACCTGCCACCGCGCGTCGGGCGGGGGTTCCGCGACCGGCTCGCTCACTTGCGGTTGGCGACCACGTAGTCGGCAATGGAATTGACCGTGGCCAGGGCGCTCCGGGCCGCGCCGGAGTTGGGGACGCTCACCCCGAAATTCTTCTCCAGGCAGACCACCAGTTCGAGCGCGTCAATCGAGTCAAGCCCGAGCCCTTCCGGCCCGAAGAGGGGAAGATCGTCGGCGATCTCTTCGGCAGGCGTTTTCAGCATCAGGTTTTCAACCATGAGCGACTTGATGGTGTTTTTGAGGTCTTCGTTGGGCATGGGGGTTCTCTTGTTTGGAAAAGAATCGCACTTCAAGCCTATTTTGGGGTGTGGATCGTGGAGAGCGAGGAAAAAAGCAACTCCAGGGGGTCAGTCAACAAATCTTGACAGGTTTGTCAAGATTTGTTGACTGACCCCCAAGCGCCCGGCGTCACCCCATGGGCCGCCTTGAACGCCTTGCAAAGGTGGGCGGCGTCGACAAACCCGGTTTCGCGGGCAATTTCCTTGACGGTCAGTTCCCCCAAAGCGAGGAGTTCGCCCGCTTTGGCGAGCCGCGCCTGGTGGAGAAATGCCCGTGGAGAGATGCCGTGGTAAAGGCGGAAAAGCGAACTGAAATGAGCCGGGGAAAGGGAATGGTAGGCGGCAAGCTGGGCGATGGAGAGCGGGTCGCGCAGGTTTTCCCGGAAATAATGCGCGCCGGACTCGACACACCGGCGCTGGCGCGGGTTGAGCGGCGGGCGTTTTCCCGGGGCGGGAACGGCGTCGGCCTGTCGTGAGCGGCGTTCCAGCAAAAGAAGCAACATCCGGAGCGCCAGGGCAACGCGCTGGCGACAAAGGGGGTCCGGCTCGTGGTGTTCGCGCTCGATCAGCCGGAAAAGGTAGCGGACTTCCTCCAGATCGCTCCCGAGCCTCAATGCCCTGCCGCTCCACGACGGCGGCGGCCCCTCATCGGCAAACCCGAGCCAGGCAAACGTGGCGCCAACCCCTTCGCGGAGTTGTTCACGATGCTCCCACCCGGGCGGCAGGAGGATCGCCTCCCCTTTTTTCAGGAGAATGGGAGGGGTGCTCCCGCCGTGGAGCTGCCATTCGCACTCTCCGGAGAAGAGCACCCCAAGCTCATAAAATGGGTGGGCATGCCACCGGAAGGCGGTCGCCAATCTCCCGACGCGCTGCGTGGAAGCCGCCAGTTTCAAAGTCAGCGGCGATTCCAAGCATTGTATTTTTTCGATCATTCAAGCCATAAATTGCCTAAAATCCTCGGTTCATACAATAAAAACCGAAATCCCACCCCTTGACCATTTCCCCCGAGCGGCGGCATCCTCGCCTTCCATGACACAACCTTCCGCACTCCTCTCCTGGGGCATCCTCGGCACGGGCCGGATCGCCAAAACCTTTGCCGGACAACTCCAACACGCCTCGACCGGTCGGCTGGCGGCCGTCGGCAGCCGCTCCCGGGCCGGGGCCGACGCCTTTGCCTCGGCCTTCCCCGGCATCACCGCCCATGGGAGCTACGAAGCGCTCCTGTGCGACCCTGCGGTGGAGGCGGTCTACATCGCGACCCCTCATGCGGAACACGCCCGATGGGCGATCGAAGCGGCACGGCACGGAAAACACCTGCTGGTGGAAAAACCGCTCGCCCTCAACCACGCGGAAGCAATGGCCGTGGCGCAGGCGGCCAGGGAACACGGCGTTTTCCTGATGGAGGCGTTCATGTACCGGACCCACCCGCAGATGGAGCGCGTGGCGGAGATCGTCCGCTCCGGCGTGCTGGGGAAACTGACGCTCCTGCGCGCCAACTTCGCGTTCGGGCCCGCCGCCTACCGGCCGGAAAGCCGTCTCTGGCAACAGGCGCTCGGCGGCGGTGCAATCCTTGATGTCGGCTGTTACCCGATGTCGTTCGCGCGCTGGATCGCGGGCTTGACCCTCGGGCGTCCGTTCGCGGAGCCGGTTGAACTGACCGCGCTTGGCACGCTTCACGAACCAAGCGGCGTCGACGAACAGGCGCTGGCGACCCTCCGCTTTGAAGGCGACCTCCTCGCCGAGCTTTCCACCGCGATCAACAGCCGCCAGGACCGGAGCGCCACCCTTTTCGGTACCAAGGGCTCCCTTTTCATTCCCAACCCGTGGCTTCCGGGAGAGGAGGCGACGCTGGAACTCCGCGTGGGCGAGGAGACGCAGACCCTCGCCGTATCCGAGCCGCGCCCGCTCTACGCACTGGAAGCCGACGCCGTGGCGGCCCACCTGGCGGCGGGGGAAAGCCCGCGGATGCCGGTCGACGACACGCTCGGCAACCAGTTGGCGCTCGATCGCTGGCGCAAGGCCATCGGGTTGATCTATGAAAATGAAAAGGAAGGAGCGTCCACCCGGCCGCTTCCCCCGTTGCGCAAGGCCCCTGCCGCGATCCCGCCCAATCTTTACCGGAGCGTTCCGGGGATCGACAAACCGCTCTCGCGAATGGTGCTCGGGACCGATCTGGTCAACGCGGTCATTGCGCAGCCGCACGCTTTCGCGCTCTTTGACTCGTACCTCGAACACGGCGGCAACACGTTTGATACCTCGTACCATTACGGCAGCGGCCTCGGCGAACGGCTGCTCGGCCATTGGATGGCGCAGCGCGGCGTGCGGGAAAAGGTGGTGGTAATCGCCAAGGGAGCCCACACCCCCAACTGCAACCCAAAGGCGATGCGGGAGCAGTTTGAGATCAGCCTGGAACGGATGCAGATCGACCACGCGGAATTTTATCTCCTCCACCGCGACAACCCGGAGGTGCCGGTCGGCGAATTTGTCGACGCGCTCAACGAACTGGTGGACGAAGGGAGAATCACCCTGTTCGGCGGGTCAAACTGGAGCCTCGAACGGGTGGCGGAAGCGAACGCCTACGCAAAGGCGCATGGGCGGCAGGGGTTTGGCGCGGTCAGCAACCAGTTCAGCCTCGCCGCGATGAACGACCCGATCTGGGCCGGGTGCATCTCCGCTTCGGATGCCGCGTCGCGCCAATGGCTGACCGAAGCCCAGATGCCGTTCTTTGCGTGGTCGAGCCAGGCGCGCGGTTTTTTTGTGCGCGGTTCGCGTTCCATGACGGGCGACGCGGAACTCAACCGGTGCTGGTACAGCGACGACAACTTCCGCCGTCTGGAGCGGGTCCGGCAACTCGCGCGCGAAAAGAAGACGACGCCGATCCTGATCGCCGCCGCCTACGTGCTCCACCAGCCGTTCCCGATGTTTGCGCTGATCGGGCCGCAGAAACTGAGCGAACTGGCGGCGAGCTTCCAGGCGTTCGGCGTGGGGCTGACGCCGGAGGAGATGGCGTGGCTCAACCTCGAAAGTGATCACCCGCGGGCCTGAGCCCACCCTTTAAGGCATCTTTTGACCAGGCCCCATTCTCGGACTGCGGGATGGGGCCTTTTTTTTGGTTTTACCATCGCTCCTCCCCCCGGAGCCGGAGGCCTCCCCCCTCTTTTCCATCGGCGGCGGGAAAAAGAAACTTCCGCAACCGCCCGGCTTTTTTCTTGTCCCTTTTTTTCCCAATGCCTACTCTGACGCCAACGGCGGACGAGAACGAAACCGCCTGTGAATAACTTGTGAAAAACCCCCGGAAACATTTTAGGGACATTAACGAGCTGCGCGAAAGGCCGACCGGCGATGGCCGCTGGTCGAAAACCTTCTGCACAAGCGCGTTCCACGGCTTTACGAGTTGTAAGTCGTTGGTTTCCAACGGATTGGAAAAATGTTCCTCACGTTATTCCTTTCCCCGAAAACAGGGTTTTCCTGATGGGGATTCCGACGAAAACCTTCTTCAACGGCCTCGCGCAGAGGCTCTTACCCCGGCCATCGGGAGACCCTAACGCTTGTGGATAAATCACTTATACAAGATAATTTCGCCTTGATCTGGAAGCACATCGCCGGTGCCATCCGTCGGGAGGTCAGCACGGATACCTTCCAGCGCTGGTTCAAGGCGATCCAGATGACCGGCGCGGACGAGGTCCAGTTGACGCTCCGGGTGCCCAACAATATCTACCAACTCTGGATCGAGACCAACTACATGCCGCTGCTTCAGTCGGCGATCCTGGAAGTGCTCGGCTCCCCGCGTTCGATTCACTTCACCATCTGCGAGACGCCGGAAACGGCGGAAACCCTCGAGCCGACCGACACGGCCGAGGGCGAACCGGAGGAAATCGGGGGCGAAAACCGCGTCGCTGCGGAGACCGATTCGGAAGAGGAGACCGGGGAAGAGCCGCCCCGCATCGCCGCCCGGGCCGCCTCCCGCGTTCCGGCGGAAGCTTCCGGCGTGCTCTTTGACGAAAGCGCCCTGCCGACGGCGGAACCGCGCCGTCGCCCCCGCCCGAGCGCCGCCGCCGCGCCGCCCGCCCCGAACCTGACGACCGGGATGAACCCGCGCAACACCTTCGAGTCGTTCGTCGTCGGCGCGAACAACCAGTTTGCCCATGCGGCAGCCCACGCGGTCGCCAAATCGCCCGCCAAAACGTACAACCCGCTCTTTGTCTACGGCGGTGTCGGTCTCGGCAAGACCCACCTGATGCACGCCATCGGCCAATACGTCGCCCTTAACAAAAAGGGGACAAAGGTCCTCTACATCTCCAGCGAGAAGTTTACCAACGACTTCATCGACGCGATCCAGAACGGCAAGCTGGTCCGCTTCCGCAACCGTTACCGGATGGCCGATGTCCTCCTGATCGACGACATCCAGTTCCTCGCCGGAAAGGAACGTTCGCAGGAGGAATTTTTCCACACCTTCAACGCCCTCTTTGACGGGCACAAGCAGATCATCCTCTCCAGCGACCGCCCGCCGAGCGAAATCCAGAACCTGGAAGCGCGTCTGGTCTCCCGCTTCGAATGGGGGTTGACGGCGGAGTTACAGCCGCCCGACATCGAAACGCGCGTGGCGATCCTGCGCAAGAAGGCCCAACTGCTCCATACCAAGCTCGACCAGTCGATCCTCGAATTCCTCGCCCAGCGCATCCGCACCAACGTCCGCCGGCTGGAGGGGGCGCTCATGCGGGTCGCCACCTTTGCCTCCCTGAGCAACGGCGAGATCACCTTCGAAGCGATCGAACACCTCCTCAAGGACATCCTCCAGGAAGAGGCGCGGCGAACGGTGACGATCGAGCAGATCCAGCGCAAGGTCGCCGAACATTACGACATCCGCCTGGCCGACATGACCAGCAAACGGCGGCCCGCCAACATCGCCTTCCCGCGACAGGTGGCAATGTACCTCTCCCGCGAGTTGACCAAAAGCTCCCTGAGCGAGATCGGCGACACCTTCGGGGGCCGCGACCACGGGACCGTGCTCCACGCGCACCGCCTCATCAAGGAGAAGATGCGCTCCGACGAAAAAATGCGCCAAACCGTTCATTTTCTTGACAGTCAGCTCAACCGATAGAAAAACGCCGGTGGACCGATACGCGACGGCTTGACACCGCGTCATCCATCGCGATGATCGGCCCATGGCACAAGGTGGACCATCTGTGCCCCAACCGGTTTCAACCCGACATGCCCCTTTCCCTATGAAGTTTAGCGTCAGCAAAGAGAAGCTCCTCGAAGGCCTGCAAACCGTCCAGAACGTGGTCAGCACGCGAACGACGCTCCCGATCCTCTCCAACGTGCTCCTGCATGCGAGTGAAGGCGGGTTGCGTTTCACCACGACCGACCTCGATGTCGGCGTCCGTGCGGAAGTGGAGGCGCAGGTGGAACGCCCCGGGGCCACCACCCTCCCCGCCCGTCGCCTCGCCACCATCGCGCGGGAGCTTCCCGCCAACGAGATCACCATCGAGGTCGATGGGAAAAACATCGCCTCCATCCGCAGCGGCCCGAGCTTTTTCAAGATGTACGGCCTGCCGGAGGAAGAGTTCCCCCCGCTGCCGAAGTTTGAGGACGCCAAGACCTTCACCCTCTCGCAGCGCGAACTCCGCGACGCGCTCCGCAAGACCACCTACGCGATTTCGACCGACGAAAGCCGCTACGTCCTCAACGGCCTCCTTTTTGCCTTCAAGGACAACAAGCTGACGCTGGTTGCCACCGACGGCCGCCGCCTCGCACTGGTCGATCTGGAACTCGAGTTTCCCCAGAGCCACGAAGTCGAGGTGATCGTCCCGACCAAGGCGGTGCAGGAAATCTACCGGCTTCTTTCCGACGACGGCGAACTCAAACTGAGTGTCGGCGAAACGCAGGTCGCCTTCGAGATCAACGGGACCTTCCTCGTTTCGAAGCTGATCGAGGGCAACTACCCCAATTACCTTCAGGTGATCCCGGGCGAAACCCGCGAACGGGTGACGCTGGAGCGGGAGCTTTTCTACCAGGCGGTCCACCGTGTCTCGCTGCTGGCGAGCGACAAGAGCAACTCGGTGAAGCTGACCTTCACGAAGAACAACCTCGCCATCGCCGCCAACACGCCCGATGTCGGCGAGGCGCGCGAAGAACTCGCCATCCCCTACAAGGGGCGCGACATGGCGATCGCCTTCAACCCGGAGTTCCTGATGGCGCCGCTCAAAAACCTTTCGGAAGACGAGGTCTACCTCGACCTCATCGACGAAATGAGCCCCGGGGTGTTGAAAATCCCGACGCCGTTCCTCTACGTGCTGATGCCGATGCGGATCAGTTGATCCGTTGCTCTTTTTGCATTTGAACGCCCCTCTTCCCTTGAAGGCGGGGCGTGTCGATGTCAGGGTTCATCCAAAGAAACTTTTTCCCATTCTCCTGACGATGAACCCGCCGCCTCTCGCCGCCCTTTTCGAACGCCTTCCTGCCTTACAGGCCTGCCGCGACGACCTGCTCACCGCCTTTGAAGTCCTGCGCGACGGGTTTGCCTCCGGCGGCAAGCTGCTCCTCTGCGGCAACGGCGGGAGCGGGGCCGATGCCGAACATTGGGCGGGCGAATTGCTCAAGGGGTTTGTCACCAAGCGCCCCCTGCGCGAACCGCTTCGCAGCCAGCTCGGCGAACCGCTCGCCGCGCAGTTACAGGGAGGGCTTCCGGCGATCCCGCTGACCGGCTTCGTCGGCCTGCGCTCGGCATGGCTCAACGACTGCGAACCCGACTATCTCTACGCGCAGCTCGTGCTTGCGCTGGGGCGGCCGGGCGATGTCCTCGTCGGCATCAGCACCTCCGGCAACGCCAAAAACGTCGGCCACGCACTGGAGACCGCCAACCGGCTCGGGCTCAAAACCATCGCCCTGACCGGCGAAAGCGGCGGCCGCGCGGCGACCGTGGCTCAACATGCCATCAAGGTTCCCGCCCGGGAGGTCCACCTGATCCAGGAACTCCACCTGCCGGTTTACCATACCCTCTGCCTCCTGCTCGAAGCAGCATTCTTCGGGGAAGGCGGAGAAGAATAGACGCGAGCACAAAAAAAGCGCCCGAGAGCGCTGTTGACGCTCAAGAAGTGCCAGAGGGGAGAGTTGAACTCCCGACCAAGGGCTTATGAGTCCCCTGCTCTACCACTGAGCTACCCTGGCGCGCTTGAAAAAGGGACGGGCAAATTACCCGACGTTTCGCGCCACGACAAGCGCTTTTTTCTGATTTTATCGGCCAACGAAGGGTCGAAAAAAATGGCCGGGAAAGAAAGACGGCTGGCGACCTTCGGAATCCTTCAAAGACCGCCAGCCCCGCAGCATCCGGCAGGCCGGTTCAAGGCCGGCGACGTTTTCCGCCGTCGCCGACCCGGTGACCAACACCCGGAGGCCTCCTTGCGATGAAAAGGGAGAAGTCAGCCTTTTTCTCGCCGATCAAGGGGAGTCGCCCTCCATCTCTTATCAGGGAAGCGCCCGGATGAACGCCTCCTGGGAACCACTCCCGGCGTGCGTACATGATCCATTCGAAACCGGCCAGGGCGTCGGATGGCATCATCTTTCGGAAAGAAAAAAACGCCCGGGGCCGATCCGATGCGGGAGGATGCTTGCCATGACCACCCAAATCGTTCACGATCAACACTTTGCCCTCCATGAAGCGTTCCCGCGATTGACGAAACCCCCATTTTGTGCCGAAAGCTTTCTTGACGTTTGGAAAGCAACGCTTCATTCATAACCGCCATTCTGCCTTTTGTCCGCATCCGGCGGAATCCCGAGATCCGATCTATGAGACCCAGTCAACACTTCCTTGCTGCCCTCGCCGTCCTCAGTCTGGCCGCGTCGCCGATGGCCAAGGCGCAGAACGCGCAGCCATCCCTCACCGTCCAGACCATTGACATCCAGTACGCCGGGCCTGCGACCATCAGCAAAGAGCGGATTCTGGCCAACATGCGCACCGCCGTCGGGCGGCCTTATTCCGACCTCGCCGTCGAGGAAGACATCCGCAACCTCTACGCCACCGGCAACATCTCCAACGTCCGGATCTTCGGGGAACCCGAAAGCGGCGGCGGCGTCCGCGTCGTCGTCGTCGTCCAGACCCGGGCCGCGATCAAGGAGATCCTTTTTGAAGGAGCCGAAGCCGTCAACCCGAAGAAACTGCGCAAGAAGATCGAGAGCAAACCGGGAGAACAACTCTCCGAGGCGAAGCTGGAAGCCGACCGCCACACCATCCTGGAGTATTACCGCGACCGGAACTTCCTCGATACCCAGGTCGACTACACCGTCTCCACCGATGAAGCGACCAACCAGGCGATCGTCACCTTCAATATCGCCGAAAGCCTGAAGACGACCATCAACCGGATCGACTTCGAAGGCAACACCGTCTTTACCGAGCGCCAGTTGCGCAAGATCATCGTCACCCGCAAAAAGACGCTTATCTCCTTCCTGACGAAGGCGGGGCGGATCAAGGACGGCCAGATCGAAACCGACATCAACAACCTGACCGAGCATTACAAGTCGGAGGGATACCTTGACGTCGTCGTCGGCGAGCCGCGGCTGGAACGGATCGACAACACGGCAAAGGTCAACATGATCTACCCGATCACCGAAGGGCCGCAGTTCCATGTCGGCACCGTCGCCGTCACCGGGACCGAAGTCGTCAAGCCCGAGGAGTTGACCGAACATTTCCATTTGAAGCCCGGCGGCGTCTATTCGCCGCAGAAACTGGACGCCGACCTCAAAACCATTCGCGACACCTATGGCTCGCGCGGGTATGTCGACGTGCAGGTCTATCCGGAAATCAACGCCACGGAGCCGACCACGGAGAACGTCAACTTCATCGTCGAGGAAGGCATCCAGTCGTACGTCCAGATGGTCAACATCAGCGGCAACAACCGGACCAAGGACAAGGTGATCCGCCGTGAACTCGCCCTCGCCCCGGGCGACATCTACAACACGGTCCGTTCCGACGCCAGCAAGAACCGGCTCACCAACCTGAACTACTTTGAGCGGGTCGACATCTATCCCTCGGACACGATGTTACCGGGCCGCAAGGATCTCAACGTCGTCGTCACCGAGAAGCGGACCGGTTCGTTGAACTTCGGCGCCGGGTTCAGCTCCATCGACAGCCTGCTCGGGTTTGTCGAAATCACCCAGAGCAACTTCGACATCACCAACTGGCCGCGCTTCAGCGGCGGCGGTCAGCGCTTCCGCGCCCGCATCCAGTACGGGACCAAGCGGAAGGACTTTGTCCTTTCGCTCACCGAACCGTACTTCCTCGACTACCAGCTCGCCGTCGGCGGTGAACTCTTCTACCACGACGCCGACTTCATGAGCACGGTCTACAGCCAGCGCAACTACGGCTTCAGCCTCTTTACGCGCAAGGCGATCAACCAGTTCATGTCGTGGCGGCTCGACTACCGGCTCGAAAACATCACCATCTACGATGTCGACAACACCGCGTCGAACCTCATCAAGAGCCAGGCCGGGTCGCTCCTCAAGAGCCAGATCTCGCCCTCGCTCGTCTATGACTCCCGCGACAGCGTCTTCCTCACCCGCAAGGGGACCCGCGCGCAGTTGACCACCTACCTCGCCGGCGGCTTCCTCGGCGGCGACGTCCAGACCTACGGCCTCAACCTCGAAGCGGCCCACTACATCCTCCTGCCGTGGGATACGATCCTCACCTTCAACGGCGAGGTCGGCGTGGTCGACACCTGGGGCAGCGGCAAGGATGTGCCGATCTTTGACCGGCTCTACCTCGGCGGCTCCAACAACCTGCGCGGCTTCCGTTTCCGCGATGTCAGCCCGCTGGATGAAAACTATGACCCGATCGGCGGCAGCACGCTCGCCCGCCTGACGGTCGAGTACACCTTCCCGGTCGTGGATCGCGTTCGCGGGGCCGTCTTCTACGACACCGGGTTCGTCAATGCCGGGGCGTACGACTTCAGCTTCGATCACATGGCTTCCGACGTCGGGATCGGCATCCGGCTTGACCTGCCGATCGGCCCGGTCCGTATTGACTACGGTATTCCGATGCAGAAAGGTTATGACGATCGCAACAAGAGCGGTCGCTTCAACTTCAATATCGGCTACCAATTTTGAACGAAATCCCATCCATTCCGGTCTCAACCGCTCTGATAAAAAACTCCACTTCCAACATGAAAAAAACGCTCACCATCTCCAGCCTGATCGCCGCGATCGGCATGACCCTCGCCGTTCCTGCCCAGGCTGATGTCAAGATCGGTCTTGTCGACATGAACAAGATCTTCTCCTCCTACTACAAGACGAAGGACGCGGAGGGTAAAATCAACAACGCGCGCGCCGCTGCCAAGACCGAACTCGACGAGCGGATGGAGTCGTACAAGCACAACATCGACGCCATCAACAAGCTCAACGATGAACTGAGCAAGCCGGAACTGAGCAAGGACGCCAAAGCCAAGAAGGGGAAGGAACGCGACGAAAAGATCAACTCCACCAAGGAGTTGGAGCGTGAAATCACCGAATTCCGCGCCAGCCGCGAAAAAGACCTCCAGGCCCAGGCTCTCCGGATGCGCGACGGCATCGTCAAGGAAATCACCGCCCTCATTCAGGAACGGGTGAAGAAGGATCAGTACGACCTCGTCCTCGACAAGTCGGGCAACAGCATCAACGGTGTGCCGGTCGTCCTCTTCTCGAAGGAATCGTCCGACTTCAGCGACGAAATCATCGAAACGCTCAACAAGGACAAGCCGGCCGAAAGCGCCAGCACCCCGGCGGCGGACGCCAAGGCCGACGACAAGAAGAAGTAAGGCATTCCCGCCTTTCCCTTCTCTGCGCACCTTTTTTATCAGGAACGCCCCGTGGAAGCTCCCGGCGAAGCCCTAAGCGTCGACCAGATCGCAACCCTGGTCGGCGGCACGGTGCTGCCCTCTTCCGGCCTGCCGCCGTCTGACCGGCCTGACCGGACCGAGGCACAGGAAACGCAGGCGTGGATCACCGGGGCCGCCTCCATTGCCGATGCCGGTCCGCAGGAGGTCACCTTTTTCGGCAATGCCCGCTATCTCCCACAGCTTAAAGGGAGCCGGGCCGGGTGCGTGCTGGTCCCCCGCGGGTTTGCGGAGCCGCTGGCGGCAGCGCTCGTCGAAGTCGACAACCCGACGGTAGCATTCTCCACCGTCCTCGCCCACTTTGCCCCGCCGGAATACCGGCCCGAGCCGGGGATCGACCCGACCGCCGTCATCGGGCAGGGGGTCACGCTTGGCGAAGGGGTCTTTATCGGCCCGTACGCGGTCATCGAAGAAGGGGCGACCATCGGGGCGCGCACCGTCATCGGCGCGCATGCGCTCGTCGGCCGCCACGCCACGATCGGGAGCGACAGCCATCTCCACCCCCGGGTCACCCTCTGCCACCGGTGCCGCCTGGGCGACCGGGTCATCATCCACAGCGGCACCGTCGTCGGAAGCGACGGCTTCGGCTACGAACTGGTTGAAGGGCGGCACGTCAAGATCCCGCAGACCGGCATCGTCCAGATCGACAACGATGTCGAAATCGGCGCAAACACCACCATTGACCGCGCCCGCTTCGGCCGGACCTGGATCGGCGAAGGGACCAAGATCGACAACCTGGTGCAGATCGCGCACAACGTCGTCATCGGCAGGCATTGCATCATCGTCTCGCAGGTCGGCATCTCGGGGAGTTCACGCCTGGGCGATTATGTGACACTCGCGGGACAGGTCGGCATCGTCGGCCATATCGAGATCGGCTCCCAGGCCGTGGTTGCCGCGCAGGGCGGCGTGAGCAAGAGCATCCCCGCCCGGCAGGTCTGGTGGGGCAGCCCGGCGGGCCCCATCCGCGAAGAAAAGGAAAAAGTCGCCCTCATCAATCGCCTGCCCAAGTTCCGCGACCGCCTCAAGCAGTTGGAGGAACGGTTCACCGACCGGGCCTAAAGGGACGACCTCCGCGTCAGCCGCAGGGTTTCAAGTTCCCGGTACGTGCGCCGCGGTCGACGCAGATGCTTAACCCTCCGGTTTCAGGGAGCCGCATTGGCCCCTATGCACTACTCCAGCGGCAGCGGAGCCACGTGCCCGTCGAGGTAAAGGGCATTGCGGAAGGTCCCGTGTGAAGGAACTTCCGGGACCACGACATTTCCGGCGTACTTGACCCGGTCGGCGTCCAGTAACGCGAGCGTTTTTGAAACCTCGGTGGGGATGGTCTGGAGCTTGAGGGGGAGGATTTCATTGACCGTGCTGCTGCTGTAATAGCCAAAGGGAAACACCTTTTTGCCAGTCTCTTCGATCAAAGTGACCCCCGCGCCGTAGGAAGCGTTCACGGTCGTGAGATGGCGTTCCCGCACCTGTCGGCGCGCCGCCGGGCAGACAAAACATTCGGCCACCGATCCCCCCGATACCGGTGGCGGCAAGGCGAGGTAGGGAGCCAGCCAGACGGTCAACCCGGCACCTCGCCGCGTGGTGAAGGTGTAATAGGTCCAATGCTGGACCGTCGCCGTGGAGCCGGGCAACTGCCCGTGATGGTCCTGGGCGTAGGCGGCGACAGCGGAGCCGATCTGCCGGAGGTTGGAGATACACCGGGCCCGGTCGCCCGCGGCGAAAACCCCGCGCAGTCCCATGAACACCAGTGCTGCGAGCGCGGCGGCCACCGCGATGGCAACCAGCAACTCCACCAGAGAAAAGGCGCTCTGGCATGGGAACCGGTTTTCAGTTTTCTGGAACATGGTCAAGATCCGGGTCAATGGGTTACAGGGTGGTCGCTCCAAAGGTCAACCTCCACAAGTGTCAACCTCTGGTTTTCGGCAAGCGGCTCAAAAGTAAACCGGACATGGCGGCAAGGCCCGGAGGCGATCGGCACCGGGAGGAGCTTCACCTCCTCGCTGCGAACCTCCGCCTGCACCCAGCTCCCCTTCGCTTCCCAGGTCTCTCCGTCGGAGGAGACTTCCACCACGCCCGCAGGCAGGGTGTCGGAGTAGAAGAGGCGCGCCCGTGCAGGGTGGACCGGCTGCTCGAAGTCAAAGGTGATCGCCGTGGCCTCGCTGCCGCTCCACCTCAGGACAAAGTCGCCCGGCGGTGCCAGGTTCGGCGCGGCGGCTCCGCCCAGGCGGTCGGTCAACCGGCCTTTCCTGAAGGAAATGGCGCGATGGGCGGGTTCGGCCTGCCGGTCGTCGGTCCGGCTCAAACGGTAGCTTCCCTGCACCGGGGCGTTGGCCACCTTCACCGGCTTGCTCAAGCTCCATTCAAAATAGTTCCCCGTCAGGCAGATGCCGGGAGGACGGGTTTCCTCCGGCGTTGAAGTTTTGGGAAAACGAAAACGCCAGACCTCATGATCGAGCGAAGCGCCCGCCGCGTGGTGAAGCCGGGCAAACGCCGATGCCCACTCCTTGTCGCCCGCCACACTTGGCACCAGCGGATTGGCACCGAAGAAGACGACATTTCCCTTTCCAAGGGGGACCCGGACGGCCGACGCCTTTCCGTCGGCAAAGTGCGCCACGGTTTCCCCGGTTTCCCTCAACGGGTAGACCGGCCCGGCGGCGCGGAGTTCGCGCGTCTTGCCCTCCTGCACGAAGCGGCTCCGTTGCGCGGCGGCCGACGCCAGCGACTCCAGCGGCGGTACAAGCCCTCCCTCGACCCTTGGCGTCCCGTCGCTGCGATGGCGGAAGGCGAGCGGATCGCAGACGATCAGGGAACCGCCTCCTTTCACAAACGACTCCAGTGCGGCATACTCCGGGTCGTCCACAATCGGCGCATAGGGAATATAGATGACCTTGTAGTCCTGAAGCTGCGCAGGGTCGTCGAGGCAGAGCAGGTCATCCACAAACCGGAACGCCGCACCCAGCCGCGGCCCCAGAAGCGTGTAGATCCACTCGACTTCGTTGGTATAGTTCAGCGCCCGGCCCTGCCCGGTCCCCTGCCCCATATAGCTGGTATTGCTATAGAAAATGGCGCTATCAGCCACCGGCTGCCTGACGACGAAGGGGTTTTCAAGCCGCTCCGCCAACGCTTCGACCACCCGCCAACGCTCGGGCGCACCGATCCGTTCCACCATGGACGACCCTTCCTTGTTGCGTTCCCCCAGGACATCGACACTGTAGAGATGCAGGCCGCTGGCGCCATTGCGCCACATCTGGCTTAAAAGCTCCTCCACTTCGGAAGCCGTATAACTCCCGGCATAATGCTCCACATGGGGAACGGGCCAGATTTCCTTCGCGTTCGAGAGATCGGCGGCCAGCCGCGTCAGGAAACCGAAGGTTTCGCGATGAGGGTTGCTATTGGGATACAACTGCCCCGTAATGACATCGAAGACCTCCCCCCAACGCCGCAGCCCGTAGGGGCGGTGACCGCTGATATTGTCCCAGGAGAGGAACTTCATCTGCGGTGCCTCGCGCTCGATCATGGCGCGCACCTCTTTTTCCACGGAGATCATCTTTGCCACCTCCCATCGCAGGGTGGCAATCCAGCGGTAGGGGTCGGTATCCGAAGCCGATTCGGGCAGGCCGAACTTTCCGAAACCGAACTGCTTGCGGATCTCGGCATCCGCCGCCATCAGTTCAGGGTAGCTTTCCTTCCGGTCCAGAAAGCCGAGCAGGTTGCGGTGCATGATTTCCCACTGTTCGTCACCGGCGAAAAGCCACCGGATGTTGGGGTAGGTTTTGGAAAGCTCGATCGCCTTCCGGGCATCCTGAAGGTAGGCTTCAATGGCGCGGGGGTCCAGCTTCCATGGCCGGTGATGCGAAACGCCCTTGGGCGCTCCCGCCGCGATGGCTCCGCGGTAGTCCAGATAAATCGCCAGCGGGATGTTGTATTCCCTGGTCTTTTCCAGCACCTCGCGTTCGAGCCCCGTACGACCGACCAGGATGGCGCGGTCCCTGGCATACTGGCGGTAGGGATCGTCCGGCTCAAACTCCGCACCGACCCGGAACGGCAATGCCTTGCGAAAGGGGCGCACGATTTCGTGAGGCCACAGCAGCACGCCCTCCTTCGCCAGACCGTCGGGGCGCGGCTCCACCAGCGGTTCGAAAAGCGGCTGGTGGGTCTTGGCTACCCGGTCCGGCAGGGCGGCTTCCTGCATTTCGTACTCCGAGCGGAACACCTCGCCTCCCTTCACGGCCAGCGTACAGATCCTCATCGCTTCGGCTTCCCCTTTTTCAAACGGAATGGCGATCCATTTGCGCTGGGTGTCGATGCTCTCCGGCACCGCCCTGCTTCCCGGTGCGCTGGAAAAGTGGAACTCCACGTCGGCGGTCTGCGGTTGATCCTGCGTGACTTCAAACTCCCAGGTTCCGGCCTCGTTCGGAAAAAACGGACCGCGCCGGGTCGAAACGACGGAAAGCCCGCCCGAGACGATCGGGCCTTCGACCAGGATCGGGACAAAGTATTTTGGAAACGCAAACCGCCCGCCCGCCAGGCTCGCCACCCCGGCCTTCTGCCCGGCACTTCCGGCATAGCGATTGCGCGCGACATTGAGCGAAAACAGCTCGCCCCGTACCAGCCGATGACCGAGCGCCTGCATCGGGATCGCGATCTCGATGCTCCAGGATGTCTTGTCGATCCGCGTCTGGACACGCGCCCCGGATTCCCATGCCGACGAACGCCTGGAGTCGAGGATCTGCGCATCGTAGAGCGTCCCGGCGGAGTTGGCCGCGATGTGGAAGAGGGAGCGCCCGTTGTGCCCGATATCGAGAAAGATCTCCACACTGTCATCCTGCCAGACGGGGCCATCCCGCTGATCGGCAATGGTGACCGTCCTGATCTGCCCGGGTAGCGGCTCCCCGCATACCACGGCTAGGTAAAGGGTGGCATCGTCCCTCCCGACGCGGACCCGCGTCGGCGGCAACGGTTCGCCGCCGGAAGGTGCCGCCAGTTCACCGAGGTCCAGACTCCCCTGCCACTCTTCGCTACCCACGATGCCATCCACCTCCGGCGCCTGCCTCAAGAGCCCCATCGTCGGGTACGATTCCCCGGCGGCCTTTCCGCAGACGCCAAGGACCAGCAACAGCGTCAACGCTGTCTGCCTGAAAGCGGGATGGAGGCTCTTGATCATGAAACGTTACTTGCGGAGATAATGAATGGTGATGTCGCGAAGGCGAAGGAGGCTTGGCTTGCCTTCCGCCTCCAGATGCGCCGCGACCCGGTTGCGGATGCGGAGGGTAGGTTCGCCGACGGCCCCGGCATGAAGCTCGAACCGGAACCGTGCGGCGTCAAAGGCATCGCCCTCGATCCGGTAGGCGTCGGTCCTGTCTCGATTCCGGCGGGCGGCTTCAGCGTCCTTGAGCAGCGGAACGCGCCAGCCGTTGGGGCCGCGCAGGCTGAACCGGCGGCCGTCCCCGATGGTAAACTCCGCGGGACGATCCAGGATCGCCATCAGTTCCGTCTCACCCCAATAAACCTGAAGGCTGGCATAATACCCGGCGGCTTTCGGTGCCTGGTACCACGCCGTAAATTCCACGACCGCCCGGCTTGCCTCCGGCATCTCCGGAAGAACGACCGAAAAGTCTCTTGTTTCTCCCGGGAGCACCTCCGCCTCCCCCTCCACCACGACGACCGGCTCCCCACCGGCGGTGGCGAGGCAGATCGCCCACGCCAGACAAAAGACGAACGCGCGTTGGAGCTGATATCGCTTCATGTTTTCCAAAAAAAAGACTTTCAGGCGACCCTCCTGCGCCGCCACCAGAAGGCCATGCCCCCCGCCAGCGAGAACAGGAAAAGGGAAACGCTCCCCGGTTCCGGGATCACCGCCACCCTCCAGCCGTCGTCGGCATTCAGCCCGGAAAAATCCCAGATGGCCGGGTCGTAGCCGGTGACATCGAAGATACCATCGCCGGAAATCCCCGCCAGGTTTCCACGGAAAAGCTGCCACGAGTCTCCCGCCGCCGGTTGATACCCTTCGGCCAGTTCCAGGCTCAAGACGACCGGCCCCTCCAGATGAAGCAGACCGCCGGACACCAGTTCGATCCCGTCATTGACGCCGGACCCAAAGAGCGTCAACTCCAGCGTGCTCCCGGCTTCCAGGTTGACGGTGGACTGCAACGTCAGCGTGCTGGCCAGGTCGGCGCCCGTGATGCCGACGGCCAAGGTGGCACCCTCCCGGATGCTGGAGGTGACCGTCGCCCCGATTCCCGCCCCGGCGGCTTCAAAACGTCCGCCGGCTTCGGTCGTGACCTCCAGGGTGGCCGCCCCGCCGGTCAAGGTCTTGCCCGCGAGGGTCGCCCCTTCGGAAAGTTGCAACAGCCCCGAATTGCCGATGGTCGACGAGGAGGTGAGCGTCCCTCCGCTCTCGATCGTCAGGCGATTGGCGCCATGGGTGTCTTCGCCGCCGGTGACAGTGTGGCTGTGGATCTGGATTTCCCCCGCCGTCTTGAGGGTGCTCCCATGGCCAACCTCAACCACATTCCCCCCCAGGTTGGTGCCGGCGGCGTTGCCGATCAACAGATTTCGCGACGCGTTGAGTTGCAGCGTGGCCTGGTCGGAGATCTCCACGAAGTTCCCGAAGGCCCCGCCGACATCCCCCACGGTCAGGCGTCCGCCCGTAATCTTCAGGATCGACTCCTCCCCGGTGACAGAAATCCCGTTCCCGCTCAAGCCGCCGGATGACGCCCCGGAGGCGAGCTGAATGCCGTGGCGGGTGACATCCGCCCCGTCGGAAACGATCAACCTCTGCCCGTTTCCGAACCGGCCGATCACCATGTCGAGCCCGGCGGAATCGAGCACGGTGAGGTTTCCTTTCAAGGTCAGCGTATTGCCATCCGCCGCGCTGCCCGATGCACCGATCTGGGTCTGGCCGAGGTCAAAGGTAGCCCCTGCGGCCCCTGCACCGTTGACGATCAGGTGGGAAGCCCCGGTCCCCGTCCCGGTTCCCCCACTATAGCCAACCCGCATCAGGCTGTTGGCGCCGGTGGTCTTCAGTTCCGCCCCGCCGGCCAGGTTCAGGGTGACCGATTTGCCCAGCATCACCTGAATCCCCCGGGCTTCGACTTCGCCGGAAACGGCGACGGTCACTTCCGCTCCGGAGTTGGGGTTGACCTCGAAGCGGGCATCGGTCGAGGAGGTTGGCGGCAGGGAATTGACCCAGTTTTCTGCGGTCGCCCAATCTTTGTCGCCTTCGTCGCCTGCATTCCATACCCGTTGGGCATGAAGCGAGGCGGGAAGGAGAAGCAGCAGCGCCGCTTTGACAAAATGAAGACGGTAGGAGGAGCCTGGTTTCATGGGTGGATGAGGGGATAAGGTTGGAAACGGAGTGGAACTTCCCGCCTTGGACAAGACTGCGGGGAAGGTTGAGGGGGGAGGATCAAGGGGATGAAAAAAAGATTAGATCGTTTCTGAAAATCCGGGAATACCTGCATTTGCCCTTTTAATACCCCGCAGGGACGCTCACGATCCCCCCTCCCTGCTGGTGAGCCCCGTCAATGGCAGACTGGAGCGCCTCCGTCTCGTCGGCAACACCATCCCCTACCGCACCGTGGTCGCGAACATTCAAAAACGCGGCTTCTACAGGGAATGGAACTTTCATGGCGGCCACTCTTCCACCGATCGGCCCCATCAGGAATGGCCGCGTTTGCCCAAAAAATACCCTATCTTGCTTTTGAAAGTTGCAACTTCCCTCCCGATATCGTTGTTTCCGATATGCCCCGCCCCCCGCAAAACCCGTTTCGCTTTCTCCGTTTACTCGGTGAAGAGGAGGCCGGGTGGCTTCGGGAGCCGGAAGGGTGGAAATGGGTCCATACCCTGGGACATCCGTGCGAACCGCCCCTTCACGCCCCCGTGTATGAGAAGTTTATCCATACCCGGGGCAACACGCATGCCCCCGCGCATCGCGAGATCATGTTTACCCTGAGCGGGGAGGGCGTTTTCGGGTTGCAGGGCAAGGTGTATCGCCGTTCCGCCGGGACGGTTTTTCTGTTTGATCACTACGAGTCGCGGGATTCCAAGGCAGTCTATAGCTACCCTTACACCGCCCTCTGGATTCACCTGCGCGAGCGCCACTCGCTCTCCTACAACACCATCGCGCGGGATTCCAGAGGAAAATCGTATCGGGCGATCAGCACACGCCTCATGGCGGATGAGTTCCCGCCGCTGATCATGGACGCCTGGGACCAATGCCGGGCCGCTCCCGGCGACGCCATCTGCCGGGCTTTTCTGAAGTCGCTGATCACCAGCCTCCTTCTCAAGATCCTCGGCACGGCCTCCCCCGACCCGATGCCGGATCAACACAAACAAATCATCAAATCGATCCAGGAATACATCCACCACCACCTCTCAGACCCGCTCAACCTCAACTCTCTGGCACACATCGCCGGTTACAGCCCCTTCTTTTTTCACCGTCTCTTCACCCGGTACACCGGCTCTCCCCCCAAGGAATATATCGACCAGGCCCGGTTGGAGCGGGCCAAGGAACTGCTCAAACAAAACTATACCCTGGAAGCCATTGCGCAACAGATCGGGATGGCCTCCGCCTATTCCTTCAGCCGGTTCTTTAAGAAGAAGACCACGCGCTCCCCCCGCCGCTGGAGTCAGCATGCGCCTTGAAGACGCCGTGGAAAGAAACAAAAAGGGGCGTCCGGTGGTTGCCGGACGCCCAAGATAGTGAAGGAGGAGAAAGGCGGCTTACTGCAACGCCGCCCGCATCGACTCAACGCATTTCGTCAACGCCGGTTCGGGGTTTTCCACGTCGGCTTCGTATTCGATGACCGCCATGCCGTCAAAGCCCCCTTCCTGCAAGGCGCCTGCAAATGCGGGGAGGTCGAGGTTGCCGGTGCCGACCACCACATCGTGCCACTGGCCGTCGCGGTCAAAGACGAAATCCTTGAAATGGACGCCGTAAACCTGTCCGGCGAAACGTTTCGCCCATTCCACCGGGTTGCCCTGCCGGGGGCCGATCTGGAGCGCCCACGCCGTGTCGATGCAGACGCCAATTTCCGGCGTGCCGAGGGAAACCAGGTACTCCATCACCCCCGGCTGGCCGCCAAACGCGTAGCCACCGTGGCAATGAATCCCGACCCGCACGCCAAATTCCCGGCTCCAGCGCCGCACCTTCGGGATCGCCCTCTGGAAGGTGTCGATCGCGAAATGGGCCGAAATATGGCCCGCCCCGGCGGCAACGGCTGCCTCAAACCAGGTCCGCTCCTTCTCTTCGCCGTGAAAAGCCTGCACGCCAAGCGAGACAATGGAGACCCCCTGCGCGCGAAAAAGATCGACCACGCCGCCGAAGGCCTCCAGGTCGTCGAAATCCGCATGGACCGCACAGAGTTCCACCTTGTCGACGCCGATCGCGCGGACCTTTTCGGCCACCACGGCGGGGTCCTTGAAATGGCGCAGGCAGTAACTCTGAACCCCGAAGTCAATCATGGTTTTCATGGTCAATGAGGGGTTACAGGACCACTTCACGCCCGTTGGCGGAGGAAAGAGCCAGCCCGTCGAGGATCTGCTGGACCACCAGCGCCTGCTTGAGGGTGACGCAAAGTTCCTCCTTGCCGAGCAGGTGGTTGATGAAGTTGTGGAACCGGTCGCCATGCGGGTAGCGGGCCGCCGCCTTGCGATCCTGACGCACGAGGTAGTCGCCGGACGTCGCATCCTGCTGGTAGATTTCACCTTTCAACGCATGAATCCCGCCCTCGGTTCCGAAAAGCTGAACGTCGGAAGCGCTCCCCGTCGGCAGGTGCGCCGCCCAGCTCACGTCGAGACTGACCGACACCCCGTTGGCGAACCGGATGAAGCCGGAGGCAAAATCCTCCACGTCAAACGCGATATCGCTCCGCTCCGAATGTCCCCAGCTTCCTTCGCCGAGGCCCCGGTTGCCGAACTTCGTGTAGGTGGAACCGGAGACGGTCACCGGCTCGAAATTGTCGATCAGATAGAGGCAAAGATCGAGGAGATGCACACCGATGTCGTAGAGACATCCGCCCCCGGCGAGTTCCCGGCTGCTGAACCAGGTGCCGAGCTTGGGAATCCCCCGGCGGCGGAACCAGTACGCCTTGGCATGGTAGATTTCGCCAAAGGTGTTCTGTTCCACCAGGGCCCGGGCCCGCTGTGCGGCGGGGTTGAAGCGGAGATTCATCCCGAGGTTGAGCACCTTGCCGGTCCGCTGCGCCACCTCCGCCGCCTGGCACGCTTCGGCGTAGCTCATGGCGAACGGCTTTTCCAGAACGACATGCTTTCCGGCTTCCAGCGCGGCGATCGCCAGCGGCACGTGAAACTTGTTCGGCACGGCGATGTAGACCGCGTCGATCTCCGGATCAGCCAGCAGTTCTTCCGCGGTGGCGTACCCTTTGGCGATCTTTTCCTTCTCGCAAAGCTCGCGGACACGGGCGGCGTTCAAGTCCTGAACCGCCACGACGCGTGCGGAAGGGTGGCGGTGAATGGAAGCGGCGGAGGTCCAGGCAATCTGGCCTGCGCCGAGGAATCCGAAACGAATCGTAGACATGGGGTAGATGAGGCTTGAGTTGTTAAAAAATCTCCAACGATGAAAGTTTCTCCCTTACCTTGAGCTTGAGATCAATCGCGATAGATTGAAAAAAACTCCACTCCCTTGTTAAAATCTCTGCTCTCTTTTCCAGTGATGCTCCCGTCCCATTCCTCCCCGCCCCCGCGTTTCGATCTCCGGGGCCTCAAGCTCAAGCAGATCTCGCTCTATCAACAGGAGGCCGGACGCCATCCGGGCGGCCATACCATCCCGCCCTATCACGAACGGATTGAACTGGTCACCGCCGGGGGAGGCGCGATCCTCGACGGGGACCGGTGGCGACCGATCACGCCGGGCGACCTGATCTGGAACCAGCCGGGCGATCGGACCATCGGCCAAAGCACCTTCGACGACCCGTACCGCTGCCTGGCGATCACCCTGCTCACCCCCTGCCGCGACGGCCTCGGCATGCCGAGGTTCACCCGCTGGCCTGATCTGGAGGAAGTCCAGAGCTTCTGCCGGGAGACGCTCGCCGCCTTTGTGCGGGAGAGCTTTGCGCCCGGCGTCTTGTGCGACTACATCGTCTCCTCCCTACGTTTCCGCATGGAGCAGCACCGCCAGAGCGCCGACGCGCTGCCGCGCCCGCTGCAAATGGCGCTGCAATGGTTGCGCGACCATTACGCCCAACCGTGCGGCATTGACGAATTGAGCGAAGCCGTCGGCTGGTCGCCCGCCTATCTGTTCGCCAGCTTCGCGCGCCACCTTAAAACCACGCCGCACCAATACCTGATCCGCGAACGCCTCCGCGCCGCCCGCATCCGGCTGGTCTCCACCTCCCAGCCGATCAAACAGATCGCGGTCGAATGCGGCTTTTCAGACGCCAGCGCCTTCTCGAACCGGTTCAAGGCGGAGGTCGGGTTGACGCCCAAGACCTACCGGTTGCGCAACCGGTCGTTTGACATGTTGGCTCCGCATTAGGATGCAAACTCCGAGCGTCTGTTCGGCGATCATCCCGCCTTTCAGCAAGCGATAGGGTTTGACCTATCTTGCAAGTTGTACATGATTGAGCGATCAGACATTTTCAGCATGTCGCGTTCAATTTCACCTTTATTTGTTCTCATCGCAATGCTGCCAGCACTGCTTCTTTCGGGTTGCGGCGGTATTGGGTTTGCCTATAAGGAGCGACTTTCCGACAAGTATGGATTGGTAGCGGTCGATATTCTTGAGCAGATGTCGGTCTGCGAGATGCTGCCCGACGGCGGTGGAGTAGGAGTCATCAATGAGACAGTTTTTGCCGTTGGCTGGGATGAGCATTACATCATCGCCAAGCAGCATCCGGCTGGAGACAAATCCATCACTTACTTTTACATCTTGCGAGTTTCGGATGGCACCTTAACCGGCCCGCTTGATGAGACGAAGTTCACTGCAGAGCGGGAAAGAATTGGCGTTCCTGCCGGCTTGAGCTTCACATTGATTTTCGACAGTTTGAAGTGACTATGATTCCGCAACCTTTTCCAAGACAAATCGGGCCAAAAAGACGCAAAAATGACCAGTTTACGAACGAGCTTGCTTAAATCAGCGGTTCCTTAATGACAGAACAATGAAAAGCCTGTCCGAGATACCCCGCTCCGATCTTGAGGAATATATCTTCCCGGGTACTGACGCCGCCGTGTTGCTCGTTGAGAAAATGCTACCTCAAAAAGAATTGGAGGAGCTATTCAGTGATCTTTCCACGCAGCATCGTTTCTACCCGACCGAAACGGGCTGGAAAATCAAGTTTCCCTATTGGCATGTGAAAGAATTACTGGAAACGGGAAATGTTGCTTTGGGGACAGACTTCAAAAGAGAAGAAAAAGGATGGGATCATGAACATTGCTCGTTTTGTCATGAGCACATCCATATCGGAGGTTTGTCTTATACCGCCGATCATGAAAATGGAGGTGTTTATATCATCTGCCAAAAATGCGCGGAGAAATGCCCATAAAAGCATGTGGCGTTGGAACCTATGAAGAACATCCAGGTCATCGACGGCGCACTCAACTGCGTGTACGACATCTTTGCCGCCACCGAAGATGAATTTGCCCTGATCTTTCCCTCCGGCGAAGACATCGCCTTCATCGACGAAGTGGTGGCGCGCGAGCCTGAACAGGCGCTCGATGAAGCTTTCAAAAACATCTGGTCGCGCCGCGTGCGAAAACCGGAGGTACAGGGTATTCATGGAACCTTGTTCTATGAACTGGAGCATAAGAAACCGTACTACCCGACCCGTCGGGAAGGAGAGGCCGTCGTCGCTCCTGACCCTCCGTCGCAGCCTCCGCCCGGCTGAACCCGATCACCTTCACCCTGTCGCGAGCAGCTCCCCGGCGAATCCGGCATGGGATCGGGTCGATCCCGTTCGCCCGCATCGGGCATCCAACCCCACGGCGGACGCGGCGGTCCGCCCTCCAACATCCGCCAATGCCGTTCGCATTAACCAAAACTACCGTCGCCCTACCAGACTGAACCCGACCACCCCGACGCCCGCTACGAGCAGCCCCCAGCCGACCGCGGGCGGGACCGGAACGTTGCGTTCGACATCCGCCTTCGCTTCAATCGGCCCGAGCTTGAGGATCTCTTTTTCTTCCGTGTAGCTGAAGACCGGGATCGCCAGCGCGAGGACGCCGAGTGCGATCAGGATGATGCCGATGATGCGTGCGCTTTTCATGATCGTAATTTACCACGAACCCGGGAACGAAACGAGGGCAATCCCGCGTCGGAACACGCGAGATTGCCCTTAAAAGGAGGTCGGGGTTTATCCTACCCCGAAGAAACTTCCGCTTAGTACGCCGCCTGGGCGCCGCGGAGGTTCTTCTTCTGAATCCACGGCATGGTGGCGCGGAGACGTTCCCCGGTCACTTCGATCGGGTGCTTTTCCCCGGCTTCGAGCAGTTCGTTGTACTTCTTGTAGCCGCCTTCGTACTCGGCGACCCATTCGCGGGCAAACTTGCCGTTCTGGATTTCCTTCAAGACTTCGCGCATTCTTTCCTTCACGGAGTTGTCGATGATGCGCGGCCCGATGAGCACGTCGCCCCACTTGGCGGTTTCGGAGATGGAAAAACGCATCCCGGCGATCCCCGATTCGTTCATGAGGTCAACGATCAGCTTCAGCTCGTGGAGGCACTCGAAGTAGGCCATTTCCGGCGAGTAACCGGCTTCGACCAGCACGTCAAACCCGGTCTGGACCAGGGCGCTCGCGCCGCCGCAGAGGACGACCTGTTCGCCGAAGAGATCGGTTTCGGTCTCTTCCTTGAAGCTGGTTTCGATGACCCCGGCGCGGGTGCCGCCGATCCCCTTGGCCCAGGCGAGCGCGACGTTCTTGGCGTTGCCGCTCGGGTTCTGGTAGACGGCGATCAGCGAAGGAACCCCCTTGCCTTCCGTGAACTGGCGGCGGACGATGTGGCCAGGGCCTTTCGGGGCGACGAGGATGACGTCGACATCGGCAGGGACTTCGATCGTCTTGAAATGGATCGCGAAGCCGTGGCTGAAGAGGAGCGTCTTGCTGGAATCGAGGTTCGGGGCGATGTCAGCGTTGTAAGCGGCCGGGATCTTGGTGTCTGGCACGGCGACAAAGATGATGTCAGCCTTTTTGACCGCTTCGGCGGTGTCGCAGACTTCAAACCCCTTTTCCTTCGCGACCTGGCGCGACTTGCTTCCGGGGTAGAGACCGACGATGACGTTGACGCCGGAGTCTTTGAGGTTGAGCGCGTGGGCGTGGCCCTGGGAGCCAAAGCCGATCACGGCGGCGGTTTTGCCCTGAAGCGGCTCAAGGCTGGCGTCTTGGTCAGTGTAGATTTTAGCTGGCATAAAAGGAATGGATGGAATTGGGTTCGTTAAAAAAAGGGTTGGACGTTTCCCTTGGGTATAAAGGAGAGAAAAACCGCGCTCTTTACTGGCGGCGCGCCAGCGAAACCTTGCCGGTGCGGGTCAGGTCGATGATGCCGAAGGGCTCCATCAGGAAGAGGAATTTCTCCAGTTTGCTTTCGTCGCCGGTGATTTCGATCGCCACGTTTTGTGGCTGCACGTCGATGATCCTGGCGCGGAAGATGGTGCAGATCTGCATGATCTCGGAGCGGCTCCCGGCGTTGGCCGCAACGCGCAGCAGGAGCAGTTCGCGGTCGATCGCGTCGTCGCCCCGGAAATCGAGGATCTCCAGGACGTTGATCAGCTTGTGAAGCTGTTTGATGACCTGCTCCAATACGGCGTCGTTGCCGCGGACGACGATGGTCATCCGGGACTTTTCGGGATCAAGGGTCGGCGCTACGTTCAGGGTGTCGATGTTGAAGCCGCGACCGCTGAACATTCCGGCGATGCGTGTCAGCACCCCGAACTTGTTTTCAACCAGGACCGATAAAGTATGACGCATTGGAAAAGGCGGTCAGTTTCCTAAGGAAACCGGTTGGCGTCAAACCCAAAAAAGGCGACCCTTTCACCTCTCGCGGACGATATTTTCTTTTCGACGGCCCGACCCTTTCAAAAAGTCTCCGAAAACTCCGCGCCTTCTGATACCTTCCCGAGCCATGACGGACGAGCCAGTGGAAACCGCCCAAACTGAAACCGCCCAAAACGAAGCCGCCCTCCTGACGACCAACCGGAAGGCGCTCAAGATCAACCTCGACCCGCAACGCTATGGCACCTTTGCCGAAATCGGCGCGGGGCAGGAAGTCGTGCGCCACTTCTTTCAGGCGGGCGGCGCGGCCGGTACGGTGGCCAAGAGCATCTCCGCCTACGACATGAAGTTTTCCGACGAGATCTACGGGAAAACGATGCGCTACGTCTCGCGGGACCGGCTCGAGGCGATGCTCAACAAGGAGTACCGCCTCCTGCTCGAACGGCTCTGGAACACCCGGGGCGACCGGAGTACCTTTTTCGCCTACGCCAACACGGTCGCCGCCAAGAGCTACCAGCGCGACGGGGAGAGCCACGGCTGGATGGGGGTCCGTTTCCAGAGCAAACCGTGCGCGGAACCGAACGAGATCAGCATCCACGTCCGGATGCTCGACAAGGAGAACGTCCTCCAGCAGCAGGCCCTCGGCATCATCGGCGTCAACCTCCTCTACGGAGCGTTCTACCATCAGGACGACCCGTCGCTGCTGGTCCGCTCGCTCCTCGACCAGCTCTCCCGCGAACGGATCGAGGTCGACATGATCCACGTCGCCGGACCCGATTTCAAGGAGGTCAACAACCGGCTTTTGAGCCTGCAACTGGTCTCCTACGGGTTGACCAACGCGGTGATGTTCGGCCCCAACGGCCAGGTCCTCCAGCCATCGGAAGCGCTGCACAAAAAGGCGCTCCTGGTCGAACGCGGCTCCTTCCGCCCGGTGACCCGCGTCAACGTCGACATGCTCAAATGCGCCTGTGCGCAGATGGTGCAGGAATCGGCCGTACGCGACAAGGAACTGGTGGTGCTGATGGAGATCACCATGAAAAACCTCCTCTCCTCCGGGCAGATCGATCCCGAGGACTTCCTCGCCCGGGTCGACACCCTCTCCGCGCTCGGCAACAACGTGCTCGTCTCCAACTACAGCGAATATTACCGCCTCGCCTCGTACTTCCGCCGCTACACCAAGGAGATGATCGGGATGGTGATGGGGGTCAACCATATCGTCGAGCTGTTCAACGAAAAGTATTACGAACACCTCGAAGGGGGCATCCTGGAATCGTTCGGCCGCCTCTTCCGCAACGCCGTGCGGCTCTACGTCTACCCGATGCGGCACGATGTCTACTCCCGCTACCTCGAAGGGAGCCTCGACCTCTGCCTGCTCCCCCCCTCGCAACACCCGTTTGCGGCGGAGGTGATGATCACCGCCAAGAACCTCCAGGTCTCCCCCCGGCTCCAGAACCTCTACCAGCACCTGCTCGAAAACCATTACATCGACACCATCGTCGGCTACGACGCGAGCATTGCGAACACCTATTCGCGCGATGAGTACCGCAAGATCCGCGAGAGCGATCCCTCCTGGGCCGCGATGGTGCCGCCGCCGGTGGCCAAGCTGATCAAGGAACGGCGGCTTTTCGGCTATGTCCCGCCGGAGGATGAGCCATCGCCGACGCCCGAAGACGGGGAGACCGTCCTTTCACCGTGAGCCGTGGCTTGCCGCGGGGTGCGGGTCGACGGGGAAAATATTGTCGCTCCATCGGCCCGAAATAAGAATGCTGCGCGGCCTGGAAGGGAGCCCGAAGCGCGCCCGCTCCACCTGGCTGGTCACAAATGAAATGGCCGCCTGCGCCTCCTCGTCCACTGAACGGATGATCCCTTCCGGAACCACGGAGGAGCAGTGGCAATCGAGAATAACGACCGGGTAACGCTCTCCAAACCAGCTTTTGAAGGCGGTCTTATGGCTCAGAATGGAGGTCAAGATCACCTCGGGACGCTGTGCCGCGAGCCGGCGTGAAAGCGCGGCCTTCGACCATTCCTGCAATACCTGCGGAGCCAGCACCTTCCCCGGCCGCAAATACCGCTGCACCAGGTAAGCCCCCAGCGCGAGATGGTTGACGCGCTCCTCCATATCCTGCGTCGTGATGAAGAGCACGCGCCGGAAACCCTCTTCGAGCAGGCGCGTCACGGCGAGCGTCATGTTGGCCCCGTAATCCGGCGAGACATGATCGAGCACCGGAGCCCGCAAGGTATAACCGAGTGCCACCGCCGCGAACGATGAGAAGTCGAAATCCAGCGTATGGCTGGTCCCCTGAAGCGGGCAGACGACGATCCCGCGGATGCCCCGGTGTTCCAGAATCCGCTTCATGCGTCCCGGGGTCATCCCCGGTTCCCCGAGCCAGAACTCCTCCAACCCGTAGCCGCGCTCGTCCGCGCACGCCACCATCCGCTCAAAAAGCTGATGGTAGACGGGGGAGTGACGCCACTGCCCCCTGACCTGGTGGCTGGTCAGGAACGCCAGCACACTTCCCCGGCCCCCTCTTGCGCCGCGCCGTTTCCTCTCGGAGATCAACGCGGAAACGAGCGGATTGGGCCGATACCCCATTTCGCGGGCGAGCGCCTGAAGGCGTTCGCGGGTGGCAACCGGCAGGCGCAGATCATTGCGCAGGGCAAGGGAGACCGTGCTCTGGTGCACCCCGGCCCGGCGGGCGACATCCGACATGCTGACGCTTCCGGCCATGACCCGACACCATGGTGGGCGGTCGCCCCGATTTCAAGGTTTCATTCATTGATAAGAATGAAAGATCGCTTTCTCCCGACATCGCCCGGGGTGAAGAGTCACGGCGGCAACCATCCGTCCGAAACCATCCGTTCCTCCCCTCTCATGAAAACATCCTTCCTCCTCTGCCTTCTGAGCCTGGCCCTCTGCCAATGGGTTTCCGCCGCCGTGGTCGTGGAATACCCTTTCCCGGTCAACGTATCGAGCGGTGCGCCGGTCGTTTACGACGCCCGTCTCTCCGCAAGCAATCCGTCGTGGGTCGGCGTCGCCCCGACCTACGGTTTCGGCGGAAGCGCGGGGAATGCCTACGTCGGTTCGACCAACAAAATCGCCGCCTTCGACTCCGGCAAGTACCTGACCTTTACCGTGGAGGCCGAAGACGGGTTTACCCTTCGGCTCGACGCCTTCCATTTCGACCTTGGGGGGAGCGCCCGGGATGCCGACCTGAGCGTCCATGTCGAGATCCGCACCAGCGTCGACGGCTTTGCCGCCAGCCTGCCGCTCGCCGGGGGCGGAACCGTCGCCTCCCGGCTCATCGAAGAGGGGAACTCCACGCCGGTCTATTCCGCGTTTGCGGTCCCGCTGGGGGATCAGTTTGACAACCTGACCTCCATTACCTTCCGGCTCCACATCTACCTCGAAACCATCCCCACCAGCGGCTGGCTCCGGATGGACAACTTCGTACTCGAAGGGGTCACGCAAGCCATCCCCGAGCCTTCCGCCGGGTGGCTGCTGATGGTCGCTGCCGGTGGAACCTTTCTCATCACCCGCCGCCGCTTCCGAAACGCCCTATGAACCACCGCCCGCCCCTGATCGAAGAACCCGCCCGTCGCCTTCCTGTTGCCGCCACTCACGATGTCGTCGTCTGCGGCGGCGGACCGGCCGGGGTGGCCGCCGCCATCGCCGCCGCACGCGCCGGGGCCGATACCTGCCTGGTTGAAGCCCAGGGGTGCCTCGGCGGCGTCTGGACCTCGGGTCTCCTTTCGATCATCCTTGATGGCAGCAACAAAACAGGGTTGATGCCGGAACTGCGCGAGCGGCTCCGCGCCATGGGAGCGATCCAGCCCGACCGCGATCTCTACGAAGCGGAGGCGATGAAGGTCCTCCTCGAAGAGTTGTGCGAAAGCGCGGGGGTCAAAGTCCGCCTCTACACCCGGCTGGCAGCGGCGCAGACGCAGGACCGCCGCCTGCGGCACCTCATCCTCGAAGCCAAGGAGGGCCGTTTCGCCCTCGGCGCGCGGCAGTTCATCGACACCACGGGCGACGGCGACCTCGGTGCGATGGCCGGGTGCGGCTTCGATCTCGGCCGCCCGCAGGATGGGTTGACCCAGCCGATGACCCTCATGGCGCTGATTGCCAACGTGCCGCAGGAGGCGCGCCACCCCCCGCTCGTCAGTCCGACCAGCCCCTACAGCGTCGATAAAAAGCTCTTCTACCGGAAGTTATGCGAGGCGGGCGCTCCGTCGAGCTACACCTGCCCGAGCCTCTTCCGGCTACCCAACGGGACCACCGCCCTGATGATCCACCATGCCTACGAATGTTCGGCGCTCGACGCCCGCGACCTGACCCGCGCCAGCATCGAAGGCCGCCGCGAGATCCGCCGGGTCGTCGCCGCGATGAAGGCATTCCCCGGAGAGGGCTGGCGCAACGTGGAACTGGTGACGACGGCAGCGCACATCGGCGTGCGCGAAGGCCGCCGGATTCATGGCGATTACCGGATCGACAACGACGACGTAAGTACCGGGCGGCAGCACCCCGACGCGGTCGCCCGAGCCACCTTCGGCGTCGATGTCCACAGCGTGCGCCGGTCCGAGGGCGGCTCTTACGGGCACGAGCGCATCCCCCACCTGCCGTACGACATCCCGCTGCGCGCCCTGATCGCGCGCGATCTCGACAACCTCTTCCTGGCCGGGCGCTGCATCAGCGGCAGTTTTTTCGCCCATGCCAGCTACCGGGTCACCGGCAATGCCGTGGCCACCGGCGAAGCCGCAGGGAAGGCCGCCGCCTATGCCGCGCTCAAGGGATGCTCCCCACGCGGGATTCCCTTTGAGGAAGTTTTTGGTAATCCTCGCTCGCCATGAACCCGCCCCCTCTCCCCGGAACGGCCCGGCGGCACGCTTTTTCCCTGGGCGAACTGCTGGCCGTCCTCGCCCTGGGCGGCATCCTGGCAGCGCTGGTCCTTCCGGCGATCCGCATGATCCGCTCCCACGCCGCCTCGGCAGGTTGCATCGCCAACCTCAAGCGGCTGGCGACGGCCCATCGGCTCTATGAACACGAACACAACGGAAAACCGCCGCCCATGCATCATGGCTCTTCCCACCCGGAGGCGGAAGGCCACAGCGGCCAGGGCGTGCGGCTCCTGCGGCGCAACTACCGCCCCGGAACGCCGAACTGGATCTGGCGACCCGCTTCCCAGGGCGGCGGCTACCTTTTTGAACCGACGGAAGTCTGTCCCTCCGTCCGCTTCAACCAACTCACCACCAGCCCCAACGGCGGCCCGGATTACGATCTCTGCTCTCCCGACAAGGATGTCGCCTACGCCAGCTTCTACACCCGCCCTTCAGAGCGGCCCCTTCTCTGGGACGGTTTCACCGGCACCTGGACGCCGGGCAAACCGCACCTCCCGCTTCGCCACAACGGAGCCATCCACTGCGCCTTCCTTGACGGGCATGTGGAAAGAATCTCCGCCGGGGATGGCCGCCTTTATCATCAATGGTGGTACTACGCCATCCAGCGCAGGGAACCCGATCCCGCCTACCTCGGTGGCGGCAAACCGATGGGGATTACCCACCTGCCCCAATAACAGAAAGCCTCTTTTTTTCACGACCGCCATGCACCCTCCCATCCCCCGCCTTTCCGCCCTGTTGCTCTTCCTCTTGATGCTGCTCCCCGCCCGTGGGGCGGAAACCCTCTCCCTGCGTATGCGGGATGGCCTCACCCTCTACTATGCGGCAGACGGCGCCACGCCGCTGCGGCTCAAAGCCCGCTGGACCACGCATAGCCACGGCGAGCCGTTTGACCCGGTGGTCGCACGGATCGAAGCGCCGGACGGCGAGGTCGTCGGGCGGCTGGAGAGCGATCTCGTGGAAACCGGCGGCAAGGAACTTCCGTGGGAAGTGGAGATCCCCGCCGCCCGGCCCGGCATCTACCGTCTGACGTGGACCGCTTTTCAGGGAACCCTCGAAGTGGAGGTCAACCTCCCGGTGGCTTTCAGCGGCCACCCCGTCGGGTTGATCCTGCCCGAAGGGCGCTCCCGTTTTTATTTCGTGGTTCCGCCCGGCATGAAAGAGCTTGTTTTCGTGCCCGACGAAGAGGCCAACCTCGAAGAGATCCTCAACGCCGAAGGCCAGCCGGTCCCGCTCGCCGAGGGAGGAACCGCCGTGCCGGTCGCCGGGCATGTCGGGGAGATCTGGAGCGTGAGCGTGAGCGCCAAAGGCAAACGCGCCACCCTCGGCTTTGCCGGAGCCGCCCCGGTGCCGCTCGCCGCCTCTCCGGAAGCGGCCAAAGCGGTCGGCGGAGCGGTCCAACAGCTTGATGGCGGCATCCTCTGCTTCTTTCCGTGGCAGGAAGCCGCGTGGCGTCTGCTGGAGGAATACCGCCAGCTTCCCGCCGCCGACTACGAGGTTCCCTTGCCCGATCTGGCGCAGTTTGCCAAAGAGTGGGAAGCCGAACCGGCGCGCAATCTCCAGCTCTTTGGCCCCGGCGGCGATTACGCCAACCTGAAGCCGGTCACCGCCGCCCAGAATCTCGACCCGAAGAGCCCATGGTTTGGAGCGATCCACGTCTGGCGACATTTCGGCACCGGGCTTGAACGTTCCGCGCATCCCGCACAGTTTTACCGGCGGGAAGAAGCCTTCGGCGACGATTTTCGCAGCGGCGCGACCCATTTCGAACGCCGGGTCCGGAGCAGTCTCGGCATCCAGCAAGGCTCCCGACAGGCGACCATGCTCGCCGCCGTCTATGTCATGGACGAGCCGTTCAATCCACTTTACCGGCACCCCGCCCTGTTGCGCCGCATCGTCATCGCCCTTTTACAGGATGTCATGATGATCCGCCCGAGCGAACTTCTCGAACCGAGCGTCCTCGGTTACTACGGCGGCGCACGGGCGTTTCATTTCAACTGGTCGACCCGGGCGTATTCCATCATCGGCCCATGGCTGCCCGAGCGGGAAAAACATGTCATCGACCAGGCCATGCACGCGCTGGCCGACCGCCATCTGGTCGGCCGGGTCGGGCTGGTTACCAACCAGTGGCTGAATCTGCCCGCCGGGATCGCGCAGGTCTGGAAAGGCTCCGGCGACGAGCATTACCGCGACTGGACCCGGAAGCATCTGCGCTGGATTTTAAACGGAAGCCCCACCGGCGACGGCGTTCAAACCGACATTGAAGCGGGAGGAGGCCTCCAGCCCGCCGGTTATCACACCGAGGCAGGCGGCCCCGACGCCACCTACAACGGCATCACCTTAAAGGAACTTGCCGAACTGGCCAGGGACCTCAACGACCCCGATCTCGTCCGTTCAGTCCAACGCTCCTACGCCTTTTTCAACCACACGATCGTCCCCCACCCGACTGACCCGCACCAACCGGGCTACGGTGCTTTCGATTTTTCGCACCGCACGCAAGGGAGCTGGTGGAAGCCGCAATGGGGCGCGGGGTTTGTCTTCATGGCGGATCGTCTGCCCGAAGCCGGTCTGCGCGCCGGGTTTGGCTACTTCATCAGCCCGGAAGCTCCCGACGCTCTGAAGCAGTTCCGCAGCCGGTTCAGGTATAACCCGGCCAATGCTTTTGACCTCCCGACGTCCACGCTTGCACGTTCACTGGGGAAGTACTCCGTCTGGAAATACTTTCCGGCGACCATCCAAAAAGGCCGCCTCCCTGCGGAAGAAAAGGAAGCGTTCTTTCGCAATTTCGGCGACGAGTTCTTCTGTGTCCGCAGGGGAGATTACTACGCCATGGTCTACGCCGGAAGCACGATGCCCGAGTGGATGCGCAAACGGGTCAAGGACGACATCCGCCAACAGTATCCACAGAACGGCGGCGGGCTCGGGCTGCTCTGGAGCCGGGAAGCCGGACCGACGCTGATCGGGCGCAATCTCGGCTCCTACGCCGCCCATTCGCTCATCGCCACCCACAAAGGCAAACCGTTTAAAAACGACTACTGGGCCACACAGGTCCGCGAAGTCTCTCCCGAGGATTGGACTGTGACGGTGGAAGGCAAAATGCTCGGGGTTCCCTTGAGTTATACGCGCACCTATCGGTTCGGCCCGAAAGAAATCGCTATCGAACTGGAGATTTCCGCCTCGCGGGAGATCACCCTCGACGCACTGGAGGAAACCCTTCCTCTCACGCAGGAAAAGGAATTCGCCATCCAGGCCAGGACCGACGCCATGCAGGAAATCGAAGCCGCACCCGTGAGCGACGTGGCGGCCCTCCGCCTGAAGGCTTCGGAAAAAACGGGGATTCATCACCTCCGGCTGGACCCACCGCGCACCGTCCGGCGGGCCGGGGCGGAAGGCTTTGCCCTCCACGCCACCCGGCCGACGTTATTGCGCCCGCTCTCGCTCGCCCTGCCGACCGTCTGGAAAGCCGGGGAGCGGAAACGTTTTTCCATCACCTTTTCCTTTGCGTCCTCCGCCGGCGATTGATCGCCCCGTCGCGTCTCCACACGCGGACCGGCCCCGCCCTTCGAAAGAGAACTTGCGGGAAACGCGCTGCATCCGCTACGTTGGGGAAGGTCGCCCGACGCCTCGCGCACGACTTTGTTTAACAACCTTGTTTTTTCGATCCAATTTTAACCGACCATGAGTGCACCTGCCAATACCGCCACCGCCACCAACCAGCTCGACGCCCTCAAAGGCTTCACCACCGTTGTGGCTGACACCGGCGATTTCGAGTCCATCCGCGCGTTTCATCCGCAGGACGCGACCACCAACCCGAGCCTGATCTTTGCCGCCTCGCAGAAGGCCGAGTACCGCTACCTGCTCGACAAGGTGGTCGCCGACCGGCGCGGCGCGGGCCTGAGCGGCGCGGCGCAGATCGAAGACACCATCGACCACCTGCTCGTCGCCTTCGGTCAGGAAATCCTGAAAATCGTGCCGGGCCGCGTCTCGACCGAGACCGACGCCCGCCTCTCGTTTGACGTGGAAGGAAGCATCGCCAAGGCGCGTCACCTGATCTCCCTCTACGAAGCCGCCGGGACGCCGCGCGAACGGGTTTTGATCAAGATCGCCTCCACGTGGGAAGGGATTCGCGCCGCCGAAGTCCTCACCAGGGAAGGCATCCGGTGCAACCTGACGCTCCTCTTCTCGCTCCCGCAGGCCGTGGCGTGTGCCGAGGCGAAGGTGCAGCTCATCTCGCCGTTTGTCGGGCGGATCTACGACTGGTATAAGGCCGCCGAAAAGCGCGACTACACCGGCGCGGAAGACCCGGGCGTCCAGTCGGTGACGACGATCTACAATTACTACAAGAAGTTCGGCTACGAAACCGAAGTGATGGGCGCAAGCTTCCGCAATACGAGCCAGATCGTGGAACTCGCCGGGTGCGACCTGCTGACGATCAGCCCCGACCTTCTCGCCAAGCTCTCGGAAAGCAACGAGCCGCTGGAACGCAAGCTCAATCCCGAAACCGCCAAGGCGAGCGACATCGAAAAACTCGCGCTCGACGAAAAGACCTTCCGCTACCTCGTCAACGACGACGCGATGGCGACGGAAAAGACGGCGGAAGGCATCCGCAAGTTCGCCGCCGACATCGTGAAGCTCGAGAAGTACATCGCCGGGGTGCTGTAAGGGAAAAAGCAACCCTTTGGATTGTCAAAAGGTCGCTTCTCCGGAAGCGGCCTTTTTCGTGGGACTCTGGGGGGGAGAGGGACTCGCGCGGAGCGAAGTCCAACGCCGACAGTCGGCGCGGAGGCCCTATTCCGGCGAAATATGATACGATGCGGTTCCGGCGATCTCTTCGTAACCGAGGGCGCGGACCGAACCGTCGAGGAAAAGCGCGTTGGCCCGTTTGCCGTGGCGGGTCATGTCGATCTGGTTGATCATGAGGTCGGCCTCGGGTGACGACTTGGCTTTGAGCGGCCAGCACCCGCCGGTGACGACGCTGCTCCATTTCCCCTCGTCGCGCCGGTCCACGTAATCGACCGCGTAAATGATCCGCGAGAGCGGCGCGACCACGCCGGAAAGCCTGGCATAACGCGCGTCGTACTCGGGATTGGGCTGACCGTCCCAGGTCAACGGATTGGCCTTGCCGCCACCAAGCTGCTGGTTGAGGCCATAGGAATACTTGCGCATCTTTTCCGGGCGCAACCGGTCCCCGGGACACCACCAGACGGCGTTGATCTCTTCAACCGGCAGGTAGTCGAGACGTTTGAGGAGATCGGGAAGAAACGAGACCGTTTTCTTGCTCCCGTTCTTATCCATCGTGTACTGCAACCGGCTGACCGGGAAGGTTCCCTGGTGATCGTTCATGTAGGAGCCGACCGCCACGCCGATTTGCTTGAGGTTCGAGGTGCACCGCCCCGCGTCGCCGCTCTCCCGGGCGCCCTTGAGCAATGGAAACAGAAGGCTGGTGAGGACGCCGACGATCACCAGGGTGATCACCAGTTCCAACAGGGTAAACCCGTCGCGTCGAAGCCGTTGGGGGAAGCGGTTCATAAGGCAGGGGGAGTGGTCCGGTTTTGGGGGACGATCGTCAGGCGATTGTTGCTCAAGGTAATCTCGTCAACGTCTTTGGCCAGCGCAATGGTGATCTCCAGCGGCGCTTCGGGGCGCTGGATCGGGATCACGACGGCGTGCCGTGCGGTTTTGAACGCCTCGGGCGGCGGCAGCGCCTCAAACTCCCGGGAAAGGAGTTCCTTCCCGCCTTCGCTCACCACCACGCGGAACGGGGCACTGGGCCTGGAGCCGATGTTGTGAATCTGACAGGTCAACGTCCCTTTTTCCGCGTCGTAAAAGGAATCGAGCGGGCTGATCGCCAGGTCGGCCCGCTGCCGGACGTCGCTCCCCGGTTCCTTGAGGCGCAGTTCCAGCCGCGCCACCCCGCCCGCGGGAAGTTTCAGGGGGAGCGATGAATAACGTTCCAGCGTCGCCTCGCTCCGCGCGACTTCGTGCGCGGTGTTGGCGTCGGTGTCAACCCCGGTCGTCACGATCACTTCATAACGCCCGCCCGCAAGCGCCCAGAACCGGGCGTTGACGGTGACTTCGCGCGCCTCCAGGTTCCAGACCTCCGCCTCCAGCCGCTCCGGGGTCTGCACGCGGACCAGCGGCGCGAACCGGCCGCTCGCGTTTTCCCAGCTCATGGCGTGCTTGGGGAAGATCTGGTTGCGCAGGATCGAAAACCCGCCGAGCGTCGTCTGGTTGGCAAGCCGTTGCGGAAGCCAGACGCGGTCGGTGGTTGCCTCCGCTTCGGTCAGCATCGGCATCGACCAGGTGAGGTGGTAGAGGGCGAGTTTCGAGCCTTCATCAAGCCACCGGTTCTCCCCCGTCCGCAGCCAGGCGGCGTAAAAGGCGTCGAGATCCTTGTAATTGTTGTTGTGAAGCGAACGCTTCCAAAGCTCGGGATCGCTGGCGCGCGTCCGCCATTCTTCATCCCAACGGTCGTCGCCGGTCTCGCGGAGATAGGCTCCCAGAAGCGATGCGGTGGCATGAACCTTCTCCGTCGGCTTGCGCGAAATTTCCCAATCGATCATCTGCCCGGCGAAATCACGGAAGGAGCGCTCGCCCGTAAGCTTGTAGCTGGCCCAGACCGCATCGGAAAACGCGAGGCGGATGAATGGTTCGGCGATCACTTTCTCCGAGGGGATCTCGATCGCCACCCCGGGGGTCCGCTGGGTCTTGGGCGCCTGTTCGAGCATGTGATCGCGCATGGAAGCGGTCCAGCGGGAGACGATGCCGGTGGCGTTGGCGTCGCCGTTGTACCAGCCAAGGAGCATCGCCGGTTGCAGCAGGAGGGCGTTGATGGTCAGGTCGCGCCCATAGATCCCTTCAGTGATGGTCCGGTTCGCGCCAAAGTACCAGGAGCGGAAATGGAGGTGCTTGCCATCGCGGGTTTCGGTCATCAGGCCCGGGTAGCGGCTGGCGAAGTCGAGCAGGCGCTGGTAATAGACCGGGTCGCCATAGTTGAGCAGGAAGGCGAGCGTCTGCGCGTTGATCCCCCATTCGTAGATATGGAGCGTGTCGGTGACCTGGTTGGAAACGCCGTCGGTGGTGCAGAGCCGCCACGAGATGTCGGCCACCTTTTCGACGGAACGACGGATTTTTTCATCCGGCCCGTTCATCAGGTCGATCGCCAGCCAGTCCTGAATGAGATCGGTGTCGTCGTTGATCCCGTCGGGCGCGCCGAATTCGCCGCTCGGCGTCTGCCGGTGGTCGATCCACCAATGCGCCTGCTTGCGGAAAAGCTGTGTCGCCTGCTCGGTGTAAAATGCCCATGGCGGGACGCCTTCAGGCACCGGGGGGAGTTTCACCTTCGGGGTCGGCTCCTTCGGGTGGGTCCAATGCCAGTAGCCGAGCAGGGTCTGGTTGTCGGGCTCCAGCGCCCGGAGGTAGTCGATCTGCCCCAGAAGGGAGCCGAGCAGTTTGAGCTGCTTTGGGTTGCGCGACCAGGGGCGTCCCTCGCTCCGTTCCTGAAACGCGTCGTTGATGAGCGCCATCTGGTCTTCCACAAACTCCTTTTTGGCGACCGCCACCGGCACGGTCCGCACGGCGAGGGTGGAACCGCCAGGCTGGAGGTCGAGATCGTTCGCCGGGTAGATGATCAGCCACGGGCGGCTCCCTTTGGGGTAAACGAGATCGCGCACGTCGAGCACTGCCTCGAGCCGCATCCCCTTCCCCGGGGTGGAGGCGACCGCGCGGAAGGTGGCGACCATTGCCTTGCGCTCGTAGCTGACCGGGTCGACCAGCATCACCGTCAGGTCGGTTTCCTTCGGCGCTTTTTCGACGGCGAGCGAAAGCGCGATCGCGCCCAGGCCGGTCTGTTCTTCAAAGACGGGGCCGAGCAGATGGGAGGCCCGGCGCGCCGGGAGCCGGAGCGTGGCCGCCGCGTGCTTCGCGGGGGTGGTGGTCAGGAGGGTCCGGTCGTAAGGGGGGTATTCGCTCTGGAGCAGCGGTTCCCCCGCCTCGGCCGCCACTCCGGGGGAAAGCAGGTGGGAACTCCAGCCGTCGCTCCCGGTTTTGGGCATCGCGCGGTATCCGGCCTCAAACGCGCCGAGATGAAAAAGCGCGCCGTTCTCCCGCCGGACCTTGAGCCGCGCCGGGGCAAGCGCTTCGCCGGGCCGGTATGCTGCGGCGACGGCCACCCCGCCGGCGTTGAACTCCAGAAGCGGCGTCTCGTTGCCCTGTGCGTCGAGCGCGGCGACCGACATCTCGCCGGAACCGAGGGTCTGGAGCATGTTGAGCTTCGTCCCGGGAACGGGATCGACCAGAAGCGTTTTCCCCGAATCGCGGTAGCCCTGGTACATCGGCCATGCCCGCCCGAGGTCGCCATCGAGCGCTCCGTGCGAGCGGCGCAGCACATCGTAGCCGACCGGCAGCCCCGCCTGGGTCAGCCAGAGCGCTTCACCGGAACCGGCCTGCGGCACCGCAAGCCCCTGCCCGAGACCGAGCCGTTTGGCCCGTTCCTCCAGCATCGGCTCCAGCGATTCCCCGCCGACCGGCGCTTCCCCCTGCATGATGCGCGCCACGTCGTCCCCGTCGATCCAGTGGTCGAGGATCTGCACATCGGCAAACGACTGCGGGAATGTCGCCCCGGCCGGTTTGGAGTAGCTGGTGGAACGGGCGGCAAGGCTGATGTGATTGGCATTGCCCCCGTAAAACCATGGCCTGCGGATCTCCTTGACCAATTCCCCGTCGAGATAACAGGCGAGGCCGCGCGCCATGTCCCAACTGATCGAAACATGATACCATTGACCGGCGGAAAGCGGCGTCGGCAGCCAGGTTTCATAACGGAGGCTTTTCCTCGGCTTGGGAGCGGGCGGCACCGCCCCGGCGTCGTCAATGCCGTCGATCCAGTCGCCATGATAGAGCGCCACCATCAGCCGCTGCCGTGAAGTGGCGATCCGCAGCCAGCGGCAGAAGTAGAAGCGCTGCATGCCGCTCAGGGAAAGGACATCGGCCTCCTTGCTTTGGACCGGCGCGTCCGGCCGCCACCAGAAGCTGACGTTGCCGCTCGGAAGGTAAAAATTCCCCGACCCCTCATAGACCAGTTGCCCGTTGACCGGGATGCTCACCGCCGGGCGGTTGTCCGGCCCTTCCGCCAGCGCCGCCCGCTGCTGCGCGATCGGCTTTCCCGGTCCGCCGTGAACCGAAGCGTCGAGCGTTTTTTCAAACGGAGCGCGGAAAAGAAGGGGCGACGGGGCGGCATCGAGAAGACCGGCAGCCAGAAGAAGGGAAAAGATGGCGAGGGGGAATTTCATGGGGAAAAGAAAAACCACCGATCTTCAAGACGACCGGCGACGGCACCAGCCCAGCAGGACCAGCCCCGCACCGGCCAGCAGCGCCACCGACGGCTCCGGAATGGCCTCGGCGGTGAGCGAAAGCTGGTTGACATAAAACGACATGCTCGCACCGGTTCTCCGGTAATTGAAATAGAGACCGATCGCACCGATATCTTCAAAGGCTGAACCGGCAATCGTCTCCGCCGCCGTGACCGCCGCCGGCAACGGGGCATCGCCCGAAAAGGTGTAAAGGCTCCAACTGACATCTCCCAGTGCGCTGATCACCGTGGGGGTTTTGCCATCCCCGGACCCTCTGTTTCCCAACGAGGAGACATACCAGTTCCACACACCGTTGACCTGGGCATAAACCAATACCCCCGACTGGCGCATGGCGGGAGAACTGGACGAACCGCCCGACGAGGTGATCGTAAAGGAGAAACTGCTCGTGTCATCAAAGGTGATCGGCACGGAGTTGGGGACCAGGAAATCGTCCCGTGTAAAGTAATAAAGCCCCCGCATCGTCCGCTGGTTGGTGCCGGCTCCCGTGGCCAGGGCGATGGCGTCTGAGGAAGTATAGCCAAATGTGCTGAAGGTCGGCGTCGCCCCCGCTTCCTCGATCAGAAAAGCGCCGTACAGCTTCCCGCCTGCGGTGCCTATCGGCGCGGTGGACGAATAACGATAGTCAATCATGCCCGGCGTGGTTTCAGGGTCGACCGGCTCGACGGTGAAGGGAGTCGCCTCCGAAACATAATCTCCCCCCCATTCAAAGACCAGGGTCGCCGCCCCGGCACGGTGAAGCGAAAACGCCGCGAAAAAGAGGATCAAGAGCGCGAAAAGGCCGGTTGCCTTTCCGGTGCGGGGGGTGGAGTGTGATCTCATGGTTCCTATCTTTACCCTCTCTTTTGGGATTGCCAAAGGGCTCATTATTGGTCTTAAAAAACGACCATGAATCCCGATTCCCCCTCGACGACGGCGTACCGGCCGCGCTCCGTGCAGGTCGCTCAATACCTCCGGCAGATGATCCTGGCGGGGGACTACGGGGCCAAGCTTCCTTCCGAACGGTTCCTGGCCGCGCAACACAGCGTCGGGCGCGACACGATCCGCGCCGCGCTGGCGCTGCTGGAGGAGGAGGGCATCCTCGCCTCCCAGGGGCGGGAAGGGAGGAGGGTGCGCCGGGCGCAGGCTCACCGGATCGCCCAGCCGGGGAGTGTCGGGCTGCTGGTGCCGATGAAAATGGAGCAGACCACCTACCGGACGCTCGCGTGGGTGGACGAAATCCGCCGGCTCCTTTTTCAACATCGCGTGAGGCTGGAGGTCTACGACGGCTACTTCCGGCGTCCCGGCCTGTTTCGCAAGCTCGCCACCGACGTCCCGCACGACTGCTGGATTCTCGCCTTCCCGAGCCCTAAGGCGCTCGCCTGGCAGGCGCGGCACCAGCTCCCGGCCGTCATTGCGGGCACGGTCGACGAGGAAGTCGGCGTCCCGAGCGTCGACATTCACTACCGGGCGCTCTGCCGCCACGCCGTCGGACAACTGACCCAGCTCGGGCACCGCGAACTGGTCTTCATCCTCCACCGTCGGCAGCGCGGGGCGGACCAGGAGAGCATCCTCGGCCTGGGCGAGGGAGTGCTGGCGGCGGGACACCCGGAGATGACCCTCTCGATCGAGTACCACAACGGGAGCGCCGCCGATCTTTGCGCCGTCACCGACCGGCTCCTCCAGCGCACGCCAAGGCCGACCGGCTGGATCGTGGCCGTCGCCCCGCATTTCATGACGGTCATGATGCGGCTGCTCAAGCACGGCGTCGCCATTCCGGGGGAAATCTCGCTCATCAGCCAGGATGCCGAGCCGTGGCAGAGCTTTTCCACTCCGCAACCGGCGCGCTACGACGCCAACATCCGGGCGCTCGCCAAACAAACCGCCCGGCTCGTCATCCGAAGCCTCGGCGGCAAACCGTTCGCCACCATGGCCCACCGGATCATCCCGGACTTGATCCCGGGCGAAACGCTCGGCCCCTGCCCCGAGAGAATGGGGTCAACTCTTGAAACTTGACGTCAAGTTTCAAGAGTTGACCCCGCAGTTTTACCCGAGGAGGTAACGGGTGCCGTTGACTTCGGCGGTCCGGATCGGCTGGCGCTGGGTGCCTTCTCCGTGCGTTTCGAAGCGGCTTTCCGGCGGCGGGAGCGACGCGGAACCGCTCAACCCCTCGTGAAGCACCCGCCCGTCGAAGCCGGTTTCCCGGTCGAGCCCGAGCAGATGGCAGACGGTGGGCGCGATGTCGACAATGCCGCACGGCACTTCGGAGACCGCCCCCGCCTTGAAGCCCGGGCCGTAACCGAGGCAAAAGGCGCTCAGATCGGTCGGTACCGCGTTGCCATGGGTCGCAAGGCTCTTCGGGCCGACGGCAAACCGGACGATCCCAGGGACTCCGGCTTCGTTGCACTCCGGGCTCCAGATCGGGTTGACGATCAAAAGCGGCGCGCGTTCGTGATGAAGCGGACCATACAAGGTCTCGATCGGCAAAGCGCCCCATTCGCGCGCCAAAGGATGATGCGCCAGCACCGCGCCGCACCACGGCTCGGTTTTCAGCCACGCGATCAGCTCGCGCAGTGCTTCGTCGGCAATCGGGGCCTTGGCGAAGATCATTTTCCCGGTCACGTCGAATGGCACGTCGATCCCACGTTCCCGGCACGCTTTGGCGAGGTGTTCCGAGAGCGGCCCCTGCGCATCCACCGTGGAATGGCCGTGGTCGCTGATGAAGAAAATATCGATCTCCTCGCCTCGTTTTTCAATCCCTTCAAGCACCCGGGCCACGCAGGCGTCGACCCATCCGAGCGCTTCGCAGAATTCAGGGGAGCCGAGGCCGTGATCGTGGCTCGCCTTGTCGGGCTGCGGCAACCAGAGCACCAGCGCCCGGTTGCGCGGGTCGGGCAAGGCCGCTTCCAGCAGCGCCTTGACCGACCACTCCAGTCGCTCGCGGTGCCGCCCCTTGTCCGGCGCAGGCCCGACCTTGCGATGGATCGCCTCCAGTTCGGGAAGGTCGTAGGTGGTGTTGACATTGATGACCTGCCGGGGACGCCGGATGTTCCAGAGCAGCCCCGCGCCGGGTGAACTTGCCCCGGCCACGCCGAGTTCCATGCCTGCGGCAGCGAGCCGGTCACCCAAAGTCGGGCTCAAGACCACCTGCTCGCCGGTCTCTCGGGTGTAGTCGAAGAGCTGCTGGTGATTGCCGGTCTGCAACCCCATCTCGCCGAAACGGGGAAGATGGAGCCAGTTGGCGATGACGCCATGCCGACCGGGATAGACGCCGGTGGTCAGCGTCGTCATCGAAACCCGCGTCTCGGAAGGGTAGGCAGCCTGGAACCGCTTGAAAAGCATCCCCTCGCGGATCAGGCGCGAATAGGTCGGCATTCTTTCCGGGGTGACGGCGTCGGGACGCATCCCGTCGCTGCCGATGATGAGAACGCGCCGCCCGGTGGATGGAGATGAAGACATGGCTTAAAAAAAGAAAAAGTGTTTACGACAGGGTGGAGTTGATCAGTTCCGGGGTGATGCCGATCGGCAGTTCCGTGGGGATGTATTGCACCCCGGCGTCGGTTTTGGCAGGTTCCAGGGTGACGACCTGCGCGTTGCCAAGGGTCTTGAGCTTGGAAAAATGAAGGGCGCTGATCCGCAGTTCCGCCATCAGAAAGGTCTTGAGCGCGGTGTTGTGGCCGACGATGACCACGTGCCGCGGGTAGTTGTCCGACTCCCAGTGGCTGCGCAGGGTCGCCCGGAAAAGCTCGCTGCGCGTAAAGACTTCTGCGACCGATTCGCCACAGGGCGGGCGATAAAAAAACCCCTGTTCGTTCAACTGCCGATGGATTTCCTGATATTCCTGCAACGAAAGATAATTGCCGATCTTGCGTTCCCGCAGGTGGTTGTCCTCGATCTGCGAAATCTGTTCCCGCTCAAAGCCGGAGCGGATGATCGCCGCCGTGCGACGGCACCGCAGGTAGGGCGAGTGATAGAATAGCGTGCGCTCGCTGCCCAGAAGCTGCCGGAGGACGGGAATGGCCCCCCTCGCCTGTTCCTCGCCGCGGGGGGTGAGGTCCATGAGATCGTCGGTGACCGTCTGGTAGTTTGCCTTGTCTGCATTGGCCATGCTTTCTCCGTGTCGAACGAGGCTGATGGTTTCTGGTCTCATGTTCATTAAAAAGGGCCTGTCAACGTGAACGGCATCAACCGTCACGACAGGCCCTGATCATTTCTGGAAATGGTGTTTTTTGGTTTCTTTGATCATTCCATAAAGGATAGCTAGTTTTTTCCCATGAAACAGCCATCGGAATCACTACCCTTTTTTTCAAACCGCCGGCTCAAGGCATCCGCCCCGCCGGGAAAACAAGATACGGCGCTTCATTTTCCGACATCAAGCAGAAATCACCATTTTTAATGAAATTCGTGCTTTGTCCGACAAGGCAATCAGGCTTGCCTTCCCCTGCTTTGAAGCTACGGTCTCGCTGCCATGCCACGCAAACCTTCCAGCCGCTTTACGCGCTTTGCCCAGTCCGTCGCCGTTCATGCCGGGCGACCCATCGCTTTCGGTTTTGCCGCCGGTTTTCTGATTGCCTGGTTAGTCGTCGGACCGCTCATGGAATACCACCCTCTCTGGCAGCAGCTCTTCGGGTTCGTCACCGGGGTGATCACCTTCCTGATGGTCTTCCTCATCCAGAACACGCAGAACCGCGATACGGAGGCGATCCACATCAAGCTCGACGAACTGCTGCGCGCCACCAAAGGGGCCCGGATCGATCTCTCCGACGCCGAAGACCTCGACGATGAAGAATTGGACCGCCTCCACGCCTACTACGAGGAACTGGCCGACAAGGCGCGCCAAAGGCGTAAAAAATAACGTGCAGGGGGGGTCAACTCTTGAAACTTGACGCGTCAGACGTCAAGTTTCAAGAGTTGACCCCCGGGACCCCCGGGAGTTCGCCTTCGTTTTCCCGCTTGACAGAAAGGGCGGAACCGTCTGAAAGAGAGCGAACGATCACTCTCTCTCTTTTTTCAACCCTGTACCGCCACCTTGAGCCCGACTTCGACGCCACCGGCCCCCGGCCGGAAAACCGGAAAACGCGACCTGATCCTCGACGCCGCGCGCGACTGCTTCGCCCGCCACGGGTTCCACGCCACCGGCATGGCGGAGATCTGTGAAACGGCGGGGATGAGCCCCGGCAACCTCTACCGCTATTTTCCGAGCAAATCGGCGATCATTCTCGCCATTGTCGACGAAACCCGTAAGGAGGTGATGCCGATCTATCATGAACTGGGAGCCCGCAGTTCCTCCGCCGACCCGGTGGAGGGGGTGGAGCAGATCATGCTCCATTGCACCCAGCACCTTTGTCACCACCGGGAGAGCCGCCTCTGGACGGAGATCCTTGCCGAAGCCTCGCGCAACGAGGAGGTCCGGCGCTCCTACCTTCTTTTCAACCGCGAACTGCGCGACGTGCTGGAGCGGCTTCTCGAAGCGGCGGTCGCGATGGGGCGGCTTGCCCGCGAGTTCAACCCGAAGACCGGGGCGGCCTGGCTGATCGCCCTGCTTGATGGAGCGATCACGCGCCGCTGCCTCGATCCCGAAGAACGCGAGGAGGCGCTGCTGGAGACGCTCACCTCCCACGTCCGGCGCATGCTCTCCCCGGCGGAAGCGTAACCTTCCCCCCTTTGACCTCTTTTCGAAGTGACCATGAATCGCTCCCTTGATCTGCTTTCACCCTCCCGCATTGCGGAACCCGAAGGCGCCTTCCCGCTCCCGACCGATCTCGACCGGACCGTTTCCGATGCCCTCGGCTGGCTCAAGACCGAGCAGAACGAAGACGGCTTCTGGGCCGGGATGTTGCAGTCCAACTGCTGCATGGAGGCGCAGTGGATTCTCGGCATGCACGTTCTGGGGATCACCGACGATCCGAAGCGCGACGGCGTGATCCGGGCGATCCTGCGCGAACAGCGCGAAGACGGCTCGTGGGAGGTCTTTTACAACGCCCCGATGGGAGACATCAACACGACCGTCGAGTGTTACGCGGCGCTGCGCTGCTCGGGCTTTTCCCCGGAAGACGAACCGCTGCGCAAGGCGCGCGCATGGATCTTCGAAAACGACGGGCTGCGCAAGATCCGCAATTTCACCCGCATCTGGCTCGCGCTGATCGGCGAATGGCCATGGGAACATACCCCCGCCATTCCGCCGGAGATGATCTTCCTGCCGACCTGGGCTCCCTTCAACATCTACTGGTTCGCCAGTTGGGCGCGCGCCACGATCATGCCGCTGGCGATCGTCTCCGCCCGCGAACCGGTCCGCCCGCTGCCGGAAGGAAGCCGCCTCGACGAACTTTTCCCCGATGGGCGCGATCGCTTCGACTATTCGATGCCGACCCGCCTGCGCGGTTTCTGGCCGAGCTGTTTCCGGTTCATCGAAAAGGTGCTCCACCGTTACATTCACTACCCGCTGCGCCCCGGGCGGGAGGAGGCGATCCGGCTCTGCCTGGAGTGGATCATCCGCCACCAGGACGCCGACGGGGCGTGGGGCGGCATCCAGCCGCCGTGGATTTACAGCCTGATGGCGCTCCACATCGAAGGGTACGCGGTCGACCACCCGGTGCTCCATGCGGGGATCGACGCCTGGAACCACCACTGGTCGTACGAACGGCACGGGGCCACCTACCTTCAGGCGAGCGAATCGCCGATCTGGGACACATTGCTCGCCATGCAGGGCATCCTCGACTGCGGCGAGACGGTCGGGAGCTACCCGCAGCTTCTCCCCGCGCTCGACTGGATTTTAAGCAAGCAGATCTTCGTCAAGGGGGACTGGGCCAGGACGGTCAAAGGGGTGGAATGCGGCGGCTGGGCGTTTGAACGGGCCAACACCTTTTACCCCGACCTCGACGACACCGCCGTGGCGCTCACGGTGCTGGTGCGGCTGCGCCCGATGCTCCCGGAAAGCTACCGGGAACGGATCGACCGGGCGATCCGCCGCGCGGAAGTCTGGGTGCGGGCGATGCAGTCGTCCAACGGCGGCTGGGGCGCTTTTGACAAGGACAACAACCGCTGGATTCTGACCCAGATTCCGTTCTGCGATTTCGGCGAAGTCCTCGACCCGCCGAGCGCTGACCTGACCGGGCACAAGCTCGAAGCGTTCGGCCTGATGGGTTACACCATGAGCGACCCGGCGATCCGCCGCGCGGTCGACTACGTGATGGCCGAACAGGAACCCGAAGGGAGCTGGTTTGGCCGCTGGGGGGTCAACCATCTCTACGGCACGGCGCTGGTGCTCCCGGGATTGCAGGCGATCGGGTTCGACATGAACGACCCCCGGGTGCTCAAGGCGGGCGACTGGATCATCGCCCGTCAGGACCAGAGCGGCGGCTGGGGCGAATCGTGCGAATCGTACATGGACGACGCGATGCGCGGGCTCGGCCCCGTCACCGCTTCGCAGACGGCGTGGGCGCTTATCGGCCTGCTCGCGATCGGCAATGAACGTTTTGACCCGGCGATCCGGCGTGGCGTGGCGTGGCTGGTCGCCCACCAGCGTGAAGGAACCTGGGATGAACCGCACTACACCGGGTGCGGCTTTCCCGGCTACGGCATCGGCGAACGGATCAACCTCAAGAAAGACAGCTTCAAGCTCGCACAGGGGCGCGAACTCGCCCGCGGGTTCATGATCAACTACAATCTCTACCGGCATTATTTCCCGCTTCAGGCGCTGGGGCGGGCGCGGGATTATTTTGCCGGGAAAAAGAATGGGGAGGCGAAAAGCCGACCGTAGAGGGGGGGGAGGGCCGGCGCGGAAGCGCCCCGTCCGCCGTGGGGTCCGGGGCCGACGCGGAAAAACCGCACGCCCCCCGTCCCCAAACGGCGCGACCCGGGCGGAGGTTTCACCCTGCGAAGTTACGCATGCGCCTCGCGATGGAGGTAGTGCGTCACCATTTCAGGCAGGTGCTCATCGAGCCACTTGGCCATTTCCTCTTCCTCGAACAGGATGCGGTCGCACATCATTTCGACCGAGGTCAGCCCCAGCAGGGAAGCGCCCGTGCGGATCGCCTTGTAACAGGCGATCTCGAAATGCTCCGCCGCGTTGGCGGCAAGGACATCCTTGATCTCCTCGTCCTTGGCGAAAAAGGTGCCGAGACCCTTGAGGCTCTCCATCGTCTTTGCCAGGCCGGTCTTGAGCGCCGAAGTGTCGCTCCCGAGTTCTTCCAGCGCCTGTTTGACCGATTCCGCGTGTCCCTCGGTCTGGTGAAGGTGAAGGCGGGCCTGCTCGCGCAACGCAAACGGCGTCTCTTCAGAGTCGGCCAGCTTGCGTAACGAAACCTCCAGCCCGCGCTCCATGGCGTAGGCGTCGCGCAGCCAATCCATCAATTCATCTTTGGTGTTCATGGTGATCTTCTTTCTTTCGGGGAGCAGCGCGGCCCGCATGCGAAACCGTTTCGCATACATAAAAAAGGAAATCGACCGCACTTGGCCCCGTAAACGGTTTCGGATCACCCGGAGGGGATGGCTGTTTTTCAGGGGCGTTCACCCCAGGCCAGCTCTCCGGAGAGCTTCAGGTCGCCCCCGAGGCGGACGACCTTGGGATCGACGATGCGCCATGCCTCCGCGTAGCTCCCGACCCCTTCGCCGCCGATCACCACCTTCGGCCCGCCCAGCAGGAGCGGAGCCATGTAGAAGCAGACTTCGTGGACGAGCCGTTCGTCAAACGCTTCGCCGAGCACGCGCATGCCGCCTTCGATCATGACGCTGGTCACCCCTCGCTGACCGAGTTCGACAAGGACTTCGCGGAGCGGTTTGCCGGTGAAGACGAGCGTCCGTTCGCGGTGTTCGTCGGTGAACAGGGTCGCGTCGGCAGGAAGGTTTCCCGATTGCGTGACGACCACGCGCCACGGCTGGCGCGCACCCGATACCCCCCGCACCGTCAGTTGCGGGTTGTCGTCGCGCAAGGTTCCGCCGCCGATCAGGATGGCGTCGACCTCCGCCCGGTGCCGGTGGGTGTCGGCCCGGGAAAGCTCGCTCGTGATCCAGCGGGGCGTCCCCGGCGCGCGGGTGATTCTTCCATCGAGGGAAAATCCGGCCTTCGCCGTCACCCATGGCCCGCCGGTGACGATCCAGTGGTTAAAGGCCCGGTTGAGCCTCCGGCACGCCGTTTCCAGCACGCCATGCGTCACTTCGATGCCCGCCTGCTGCAAAAGGCCGAGCGCCCGCCCGGCATGGGCGGGGTTCGGGTCGAGCGTGCCGATCACCACCCGCCGGATTCCGGCGCGGATGATCGCCCCGGTGCAGGGTGGGGTGCGCCCGTGCGTGGAACACGGCTCCAGCGTGACGTAGAGGGTCGCCCCCCGGGCCAGCGAGGCCTCCGGAAGCGCCCGGAGCGCCTCCACCTCGGCGTGCGCCTCTCCCGCCCGGCGATGCCACCCCCGGGCGACGACTTCCGGCCGCCCGTTGCGGGAAACGACGATCACCGCGCCGACCGCCGGGTTGGGGCTCGTCTGCCCGACCCCCTTGCGGGCTTCGAGCAGGGCCAGTTCCATGAAGGTTTCATCAGGCGGGATCGGTGTGGAAGAGACCATGGCAGGGGAAAGAGTGAAACGGTTGGTGAAAAAGTGCAACCAGCGAGCGTCGCCGACCCAGGGAGAGTCACCCCGCTACTTGCGACATATTGTCTCACAGTTTTCTGTCACACCTTTTCTCTAAATGAGACAATATGTCTCTATTTTTCATTCCAAAGCTCCTTCCTTCGTCCCTACACAAATATCTTGGAATCAACGACTTATGACGTTTTCAAAAACAACTAAAAAAAGTCGGCACAGAATACGCTGAAAGGAGTGCCGTCAACCGAAACCCATTAGTGAGGAGGAAGTAAAAAATCATTATGAACATCATTCGTTATCGTGAACCCGAGTTCTCGCTTTCCCGCTTTCGCGGTCTCGAAAGCCTGCGTGAGGAGATGAACCGTCTTTTCGACGGGACTTCCGGGTTTGCCCGTAGCGGCGGCCTGATCAGCGGCTGGAACCCGCTGCTTGATGTCACTCAGGACAAGGAGAACATCTACGTCAAAGCGGAGCTTCCCGGCCTGAAGAAGGACGAGATCAACCTCTCGCTGCACGAAGGCGTTTTGACGCTTTCGGGCGAACGGCACGAAGAGAGCAAAAAGGAAGACGAAAAAATCTTCCGCGAAGAACGGACCTTTGGCCGTTTCTCGCGCAGCGTGACGCTCCCTTCGATGGTCGACCCGGAAGGGATCAAGGCGACGTATCGCGACGGCATTCTCACCGTGGAACTGCCGAAGGCGGAGGAAGCCAAACCGAAGCAGATCAAGGTCAGCGCCTGAAAAAACCGCTGAACCGTTTGTTTTTTTAAGAAGTCGAAAGGAAATAATTCACCCATTATGAGCACTGAACTGTCCAACGGGAAAACCGCCCATGCCGAACCGCAGCAGCAGACGTGGGTCGTCCCCCGCGCCCAGATTCGCGAGGAAGAGGACCGATACCTGCTGGTCCTTGAGATGCCGGGCGTCACCAAGGAGGGGCTGGATGTCACCGTGGAACACCACGAGCTGACGATCACCGGGCATCGCAGCGACGAACCTCTTAAAGGAGAGTCGCTTTACCAGGAATCCAGAAAGAGTGATTACCGGCGCGTCTTCGACCTCGACCCGTCGATCGACACCGACAAGATCTCGGTGAAGATCGAGCAGGGGGTCGCGACGCTGGCGCTCCCGAAGAGCGAAAGCATCAAACCGCGAAAAATCTCCGTTTCGGATTAGTCGAATTGTCCGAAACGGTTCCAACGCCGGAGGCCACGGGGGGGTGGTCTCCGGCGCTTGGGTTTTTGGAGGGGTGGACTTTCGTTCTTTCGCCTCGACCTCCAACCCCGCGGCGCTTCCTCTTGATCCTCGTCCTTGCAGGCGCTACCATCCCGCTCCATGTGGCGCACTTTGGGGATGATCCTGTTTCGTCTCGCAAGAGCACTCTTTTTGGGATTGGCCGGAGGATGGTCCTTCGGATTCCTCCTGCTCTCCTTTGGAGTCATCATCGGGCGGAGCGGGAACGTGGGAACCGGCGGTTCCTCCGGGCTGTTGTCGGAGATTTTGGCGGCGGCGGGCCTGGCCGTGTTTTACGGAGCGCCGCTCGGGCTGCTTCTCTTCCCCATCGGATCTTTTCTTTTTCTCCGAAAGGTTCCCTTCCAACACGGAATTCTCTACGCCTCGGCCGGAACCTTGTTCGGCGGGCTTTTGGGAGCACTCGCGGGTCCGCCATTGGCCGCGTTGGCGGGGATCGTCGGCTTTTTCTGCGGATGTATTGCGGCGAACGATCCAATCGAAGCTCCGGCAGGCTAAAGGCGCGGGAGCGAACAGGGGAATAACCCGAAGGGTTTACAGCGGGACAGCCGGGGGTTGAGCGCAGCGACACCCCCGGTTTATAAAAACATCTATCATCGACCCCGGAGGCGGTCGCAGAAATAGGACATTTTGTCTTCTACGACCACCTCCGGGGTCGGTTTTCCTTCCACGATTTTCTCCGGGGGTGTCGCTTTGCTCAACCCCCGGCTATTTTGCTGTAAACCCTTCGGGTTTTGTAGACGATGAATACCGCCCTTGACCGCGTTGGTAGGGATCGTCGGCTTTTTCTGCGGATGTATTGCGGCGAATGATCAAATCGAAGCTCCGGCAGGCTAAAGGCGCGGGAGCGCCTTGGAGGGCGCACCTCCGCGTGCGCCGCGGGGTTGGAGATGGATACGAAATCAAACGTGCTACCCAAGTCCAACGACGCGGTCGGCGCGGAGGCCGACCCTCCAGTGCCGCCAGGTGAACGGCATCGAGGCTAAGGGGTTCCTTTGACGAACACGCCCAGCCCCGTCGGCACATAGCGTTCCGTGGCATCGGAGGGGTGGTTGAGCGTTTGCGCCCGCCCTTCCACAATGGCGTTCATGGCGGAGGAACCGCCGCCGTCGAGATTGATTGCGTCGTGAGCGCCGAGGTGATGGAGATATTCGCCGAGTGTGTTGAAACCCATTCCGGCGCTCAATTCGCTTCGACCATCGACCACCACCAGCAAGAGTTGCAGACCGGTCTTGTCGATCCCGATGGCCGTGCGGGGGTGACGGGGCACCCACTTTTTGCCTTCGCGCGGCTTCCACCCGCCCCCTTCAAACAGAATTGGCCCGGCGGAGACGATTTCGGTCCATTCGTACCACTCCCCGGGCGTATCGAGCAATTCCCAGCGGACTTCAACCTCGTCACCCACTTTGGCGTCGCGGAAAAAAGGGGCGGCCGCTTTGGGGGCGGCCAGCAGGAACTCATCCTTCCCGAGTTCCGTGGAAGGCTGGTCGCGGCGGATCTCGCGAACCCGACCCAACAAACGGCTCGACTCACCCGGCTTCCTTGCCGGAAAAAACCCGCTCTTTTCCACCAGTAGTTCGACCAATGTTTCCCCTTCAAGATGCTTGGAGCGGATGCCTTGCGTCCGCAGCCACGGCGGGACGTAGAGAACCACTTCGTCGCCGGTCAATGCCGGACGGTTGACCGCCGCGAGCGGTCGGCGGCGATCCCCGACGCGCACCTGCGCCTTCCAGCCGGGGGTCGCCACCGTGGCCCGACCGCCGGGCTGGTAGAGAAAGGAGGGCCGGTTGGATGCGGGTTCGCGGATGAGCATGCCACTGCTCATCACGAGGCCGGTCGGCGACTGGGTGGCCTTGATGTCGAAATAAGTGGCGTTGATGGCCGCCAAGGCTCCGTTATCGTGGCGCAGTTGCGAAACGCGCGAACGGAGAAAGAACTGGCCGTTGGCGACATCGGCCTGTGGCTCGCCCAGCAGCGTGATGAGTTCCGACGACGATTGGCGAATGAATGCTCCGGGATCGCGGTGCCGATGAGAAGCAAGCCTATGGCGAAGGATCTCGCTGCTTGCAGCCCTTGCCTGTCGACTACCCAGCAGCGTGCGGAGGCTCAGCGACGGCTCGCGAAGATCGACGGCGAGGATCTGGGTGCGAAGCGGACGCCCCTCCCGCGTGCCGCTCGCGGCGATCCACGTCACGCCCGGGGCGAGTTCCTGCCGTTTGATCCGCTCGTTTTCAAAAAAATGCTCCGGCTCCGCCCAACCGCCCGACGCGGAAAACCCGGGCACGAGCCCGAGCACAAAGCTCCATGACCACAACAGCAACCGGAAACGACGGACGCAGAAACGGGAGGACATGGGCCACATCCTCCCGTCGCCTCCCTCGCCCGTCAAGCCGAAGCTCGGAGATCGGAGCATGCCATTCACTCACCGCGGCATTCAACCCTGCGGCGGATGCGGAGGTCCGCTCCGGCGCAGCCCTTCAAGCTACCACGCCGTGCGACGCATCAGGACAAAGGCACGGTTGCGGTAGACCGGCTCCAGCCCCGGCGGCGGCTGGTTGGGGCGGGTGTAGAGGCGGTAGCCGAGCGGGGCTTCCGGGTGGGCGGGGGGCGGCTCGCCGAGGAGTTGCGCGGAGTTTTGCAGAACGCGGACGGGATCGTCGACCACCACGACGCCGACTTCGCGCTCCCCGAGCAGCTTGAGGGCCGCTTCCGGGTCATTTTGCAGGAAGAAGCGGGCGCTGGCAACGGTGCCGGGCAGGCTCTGGTGGGAACTCCCGGCCACGCACGGCTGCCCGGACCAGTAGGCGAGCGCCGGGGAATGCCACCACGGGGCGAGGATCGGCACCGGCTCGCCATCGCGCCGGTCGGCGGCCAGTTTTTTGATCCGCAATGCCACGTCGCGCAACGCCGCGTGCTCCTGCCGCGCTTGCGCCCGCCGCGCCAGTTCGCCTTCGTTGAAGCGGTCGTCCCAATCGCGTGCCACCGGCCAGAGCGCCAGAAGGCCGAGCACCGCCACCGCCCAGCGCCGCCCGCCCAGCCACCGTTCCAGCGTCGCCGCCTGCATCGGCAGCGACATCACAAAGACCAGCGAAAAGAAATACCCCCACCGCGCCTGCCAGAACGTCAGCCCCGCCGTCACGAGCAGCAGCCCGAGCCAGAACCAGCCGGACGGGTCGCCCCCTTCCCGTCGCCGGGCGGCGGCCCAAAGCGCCAGCGGGGCCAGCGGCAGCCACGCCAGCGACCACCGCAACAGGGTGGAGAACGAGGCGGGTTGAAGCTCGCCGATGTTCCGGCTCCAGTCGGGGAAATAGCGGATCACCTCCGCATCGGGCAAGAGGGGTCGCCACCGTTCGATGGCGAGCGCGATCAGGAGGATTACCAGCAATGTCCCCCACCCGGCCCACCGCTCCCGGGCGAAGTAACGCCTGCCCCGGAGCGCAACGCCCAGGAGAAGCACCGCCGCGAACAGGAGGAGCGGTTCATAAAGTGAAACCCAGAGCGCCGCGCCCCAGGCCGCCCCGGCCGTCACGCTCCAGCGCCGCGAGGTTTCGCGCAACAGCACCGCTTCCGCCCCGAGCGCGACGGCGAGCAGGAAGATCAACGCCGACTGGTGGTCGGGGCGACCGAACAGCGTCCCATGGACCAGGATCGGGCTCACGGCAAAAAGCGCGAGCATCGCCGCGCGGTAACGCCGCGGCCCGGCCCAGGACCAGAGGAAGATCATCGTTGCCACGCCAAACCCGATCGAGATCAGCGCCCCCGCCCAGTCGGCTGCCGCCGCCGGGTCCGAAGGACGGAGAATCACCGCCAGCCCGGCGATCAGGTAATCGAGCGGGGCGGTGGTGTGCGGGATGATGCCGAGCGGCCAGTTCTCGAAAAAATGCTGCCGCAACACGCTCCCCGGCTCGCGCAGCACCGCCGCCACGCGGGTCATCCGCGAGTAGCCGTCGGGGTCGACGAAATAAAGCTTTCCGCCGATCCAGACATCGGCCACGTTCCAGCACCGCAGCGCCACGCCGAGGATCAACAAGGCGGCGAGCCCCAGCCAACGCCCGGCCTTTCGCAACACCCGGGCCAACCCGCGATTTCCCGGCTCTGTTTCCAACGCCATGCCCCTTGTTTAGCTTGGAACCGCCCCGGCTGTCGAGGATCGCGGCAGCCGGACGCCAAAACAGGCCCCCTGCCCCGGTTCGCTCGCCACGGTGACGCTTCCGCCGTGGTTTTCCACGATGCGTTGCACAATCGCAAGCCCCAGCCCGGTATGCCCCGCCCCGTCGCCGGTCCGCGCCTTGTCGACCCGGTAAAACCGCTCGAAAAGGTGCGGCAACTCCTCCGGGGCGATCCCGACGCCGTTGTCCGAGACGGTCAGTTGAACCGCCTCCGCCTCCGGTTCGACGGCGACCCGCACCTCCGTACCCGGCCCGGGATGGCGGATCGCGTTGAGGACCAGGTTGGCAACGACCACGCCGAGCGCCCCGGCATCCGCCGTACACCACGCCGGTTGCGACGGCAGTTCGCCGCGCAAAGTCACCCCCGCCTCGTCGGCCAGCGGGGCAAGATGGTCGAGCGTGTCGCGCACGACCTGCACCAGATCGCCCGCGCCTTGCGACTCCGGCAGCGCGCCTCCCCGCTCGTGCCGCGCCAGCAGGAGGAGCGCTTCGATCAACCCGCGCATCCGCCGCCCGGTCATCTCGCACGTCTCCAGCGCTTCGCGGTATTCCTCCGGGGTGCGTTCCCGCTTCAGGATGCGTTGCGTTTCGGAAAGGAGGACCGTGACCGGGGTGCGCAGTTCGTGCGAGGCGTCGGCGGTGAATTGCTTCTGCCGCTCAAAGGCGTCGTGCAGGCGCTCGAAGGTCCGGTTCAGGACGCGGCTCAAATCGTCGAGTTCGTTGCCGGGCCGGGCGATGGCGATCCGCTCCTGGAGGTTCCCCTCCGCGATGCGGGCCGCCGTCCGGCTGATCAGTTCGATCGGGCGGATCGCGCGCCCCGCGAGCCACCACCCGCCAAGCAGTCCGAGCAGCCAGACCGCCCCGCCCGCCGCGCTCAACGACCAGGCAAACCGGCGCATCAACTCCAGTTCGGGCTCGATGTTGCGCCCGACCACGCCCTGCATCCCATAGGAGGTGCTCCGGTAAAGTTCCCGCCGTTTTCCCTCGCTCCGGAGCGCTTCGTTGGACCCCCGCTCCGGCACCGGCAGGAACCGCCGGGCAACCCCTTCGGGCACGCCGGGCGATTTTGCCAGCAGGAAGCCGTCGCTTTCATAAAGCGCAAAGTAGGCCCCTCCCGGCTCCCCGGCTCCCTCGAACCCCTGCATCGTCTCGGTGGAAACGGCGATCTTCCCCTCCCGCAACTGCCGCATCCATTCGTTTCGCGGCATCGGGACGAACTCCTTGTCGTGGTCGCCGGGGGGATGGGCGGCGCGGACGAGCGAACGGATCAGCCGCCGTTCGGATTCGCCGAGTTCCCGATCGACCCCGCGCATCTGGTGATCCCACGCGAGCCGGTACGCCGTAAAACAGAACGCCACCAGCGTCGCCAGCAGGATCAGCCCATACCAGACCTGCACCTGCCAGCGGATCGAGTGAAGAAAGCGTTTCATTCCCGGACCATCAAAGAATAGCCGTGTCCCCGGCGGGTGGTGATCAACTGGCCGCCGAGTTTCTTGCGGAGGTTGGAGATGTGGACATCGAGCAGGTTGGAAAGCGTCGTCTCCTCGTCGCCGAAGAGGTGGTCGTAAAGGGTGGTCCGGCTCACCACCTCCCCCTGGTGCAGCGCGAGGTATTCGAGCAGGAGGTATTCGCGCGCGGTCAACGCCACTTCGCGCCCTTCGACCTCCACCCGCCGCGTGGCGGTGTTGACGACCAGCGGCCCCGCCGTCACCACCGGGTGCGCCTTCCCTGCCGCGCGCCGGATCAATGCCCGGACCCGTGCGAGGAGTTCGTCGGAGTCAAACGGCTTGGTGAGGTAATCGTCCGCCCCTTCATTGAGGCCGCGCACCCGGTCGGGGATGGTGTCGCGGGCGGTCAGCATCAGCACCGGCGTGGCGACCCCGGGGCGCAGCCGTTCCAGCACTTCCCACCCGTCAAGCCGGGGGAGCATCACGTCGAGCACGATCGCGGCGAGCCCGCTCTCCTGCGCCTTGTAGAGCCCCTCCTCCCCGTCGGCGGCGGTCCCGACCACGTACCCCTCTTCGCGAAACGTCGCCGCGAGGCTTCTCAAAAGCAGCGGGTCGTCTTCGATGATGAGGATTTTCATAAACGGATCACTCGTGTCGCAGGGCGTCGATCGGGTCGAGCTGCGCCGCACGCCGCGCCGGGGCGAGCCCGAAGACGACGCCGATCACCGCCGAAAAGACAAAGGCGATGATGTTGATGCGGAGATCGAAGAGAAAGGGCACTTCGATCACCTTTGCCAGCGTATGGCACAACCCGAAGGCGAGGAGCAGCCCGGTCAACCCGCCGACGCACGAAAGGGTCATCGCCTCGACGAGAAACTGCCAGAGGACCTCGCGCGCCCGCGCCCCGATGGCGAGGCGGATGCCGATTTCCCGCGTCCGTTCCGTCACGGAAACGAGCATGATGTTCATGATCCCGATCCCACCGACCAGCAGGCTCACCCCAGCGACGGCGGCCAGCAGCGTCGTCATCATCTTCGTCGAGGAACTGAGCGCGTCGGCGATCTGCCGGGTGTCGAAGGCGGAAAAATTGTCGTCCTGGTTGGGTTGCAGGTTGCGGCGCTGGCGCATGAGGGAGGTCAGGTCAGCCAGAACCACGTCGCTCTCCACGCCGTCCTGCGCCGAGATGGCGATCTGGTTGATCCGGCGCACGGAACTCCGCCCGGCGAGCCGCCGCTGCATGGTGGTGAGCGGGACGATGATCGTGTCATCCTGGTTGCCCATGCCCGACTGCCCTTTCGCGCTCAGAAGCCCGACCACTTCGCACGACGCCTTGCCGATCCGGATTTTTGCGCCAACCGGGCTCTCGCCGCCGAAAAGTTCTTTCCAGACGGTGTCGCCGATCACGCAGACCGCCCGGCCGGAGCGGAGATCGGCCTCGCTGAAGAAACGCCCCTCGGCCAGCTTCCATTTGTTGATCGGGAAATACTCCGGCGTGGTGCCGACCACGGAGGTCGAGCGGGCGTTCTGGAGGTAGATCGTGCTGTAGGAGGAACTGCTGACCGGGGCGACCGCCGCCACGCCGTAGACCTGTTCGCCGATCGCCACCGCATCGCTTTCGGTAAAACTCGGCACCCCTGCCGAACCGGTGCGCGGCCCGAAACCGGCCCCGGGGCGGAGCATGATCAGGTTGCTCCCGAGGTTGGAGATCTGATCCTTGATCGCCTGCGTCGCCCCCTGGCCGAGCGTCACCATCGTGACGACCGCCGCCACGCCGATGATCACCCCGAGCACCGTGAGAAAAGCGCGCATCAGGTTGCGCCGGATTTCACGCAGCGCAATGAAGAAGGCGTTCCAGATCATCGCTATCATGGCTTGAAAGGGGCGGGGTGGCGGACCATGTCGTCGGCGAGGAGGCCGTCGCGGACGGTCAGCACCCGCTGGGCGTATTCGGCCACGTCGTCTTCGTGGGTCACCAGCAGGATGGTGATCCCCCGTTCGGCGTTGAGCCGGGTTAACAGTTCCATCACCTCGCGGGTGGTGGTCGAGTCGAGGTTGCCGGTCGGTTCGTCGGCAAAGAGGGTGCCGGGTTCGGTCACGATCGCCCGCGCGATCGCCACCCGCTGCTGCTGGCCGCCGGAGAGTTCCGCCGGGGTGTTGCGCAGTTTGTTGGGCAAGCCGACCGATGCCAGCGCTTCGGTCGCGAGGCGCGCCCGTTCCCGCCGCGAAAGGCCGCGGTAAAGAAGCGGCAGTTCCACGTTCTCAAGGGCGCTGGTCCGCGCCAGCAGGTTGAACCCCTGAAAGATGAACCCGAGCGCATGCCGCCGCAGCAGGGAGCGCTGGTCGGCGTCGAGCGATTCGACCGCGATCCCCTCATACCGGTAGCTGCCGGAAGTCGGCGTATCAAGGCAACCGAGCAGGTTCATCAGGGTCGATTTTCCCGAGCCGCTCGGTCCCATCACCGCGACAAACTCGCCCCGGCGGATTTCGAGGTCGATCCCGCGCAGCGCTTCGAAGGCGGCGGCCCCTTCTCCGTAGGTTTTCCGGAGGCTGGTGAGGCGGATCAGCGGTTCCTGTCGGTTCATGAAAAGCAAGGGTGTTACGGTGCCACGGGGGCCGGCGTCTGGCGGAGGATGATCGGCAACCCTTCACTCAATCCCTCGCCTTCGATTTCGGTGCGGCGGCCGTCGCTGATGCCGATCCGCACCTTGAGCGGTTGGGCTTCGCCATTTTTCACGGTCCAGACCTGCGACGGGCGGTTGCCTCCCCGGCGCTGTTCGCCGCCGCCTCTCGAACCGCGCGGCCCGCGCCGCCGCATCGGCACCAGGCTCTGCACAAAACTGCCGCGCTGCTGCGCCTCGGGGGCGGCCTGCCCTTCCCCGGCGACCGGGGCGGGGGTGAAGCGCAGCGCCGCTGCGGGCACGAGGAAGACGTTGCTGCGCTCGGCCACGGCCACGTCCGCCGTTGCGGTCATCCCGGGGCGCAGGCTCAGGTCGTCGTTGCTCACCTCCAGTTCGGTCTCGTAAGTGACCACATTGTCGGTCACCGCCGAACCGAAGGAGACTTTCGTGACGCTGGCGCGGTAGGAGCGGTCCGGCCAGGCATCGACGGTAAAGGTCGCCCGCTGGCCGATCTCGACCCGGCCGATGTCGGCTTCCGCGATCGCCACCTTGAGTTTCATCTGTTCAAGTTTTTCCGCGATCACGAACAATTCCGGCGCGGTGAAGCTGGCGGCGACCGTCTGCCCCGGCTCGACGCTCCGGGTCAGCACGATCCCGTCGATCGGCGATTTGATGATCGCCTTGGCCAGTTCGCTCTCGTGCATCCGGATCTGCGCCTCGGCTTCGCCGACCGACGCCTGCGCCATGCCGAGGTCGGCCCTGGCCCGGTCCGCCGCGGCGATGGCGGCATCCATTTCGGCCTTGGAGGGGACCTTGCCGCCGCTCAGGCGGTGGAGTTCCTTCTGCCGCGCCAGCGCCGCCTCCTGTTCACGCACGGTCGCCTCGACCTGTGCCACGCGCGCCTTGGCGGAGGCGAGCCCGGCGCGCGCCCCTTCGATCTGCCGGTCGAGCCGGCTGGTGTCGAGCCGGGCGAGCGGCTGCTCCTTTTTCACCTGGTCGTTGGAATCGACAAAAACCTCCAGCACCGTGCCGGAAAGTTCGCTCCCGACGGTCACCTGATTGGTCGGCTCCAGGTTGCCGGTTGCGGTGATCGTCAGGCTGATGTTGCCGCGCTCCAGCGGTTCGGTCACAAAGGGCGGGGCCGCCGTCTCCCTGCCGTTGCGCTGGCTCCACCACCACGCGCCGCCGCCCGCCGCCACGACGAGCAGCAGGAGCCAGATCCACCCCTTCCCCCGCCGGGAATGCCCCGCCAGGACCGTCTTGAGATCGGGCGTCGGCGTGGAAGAAGCGCTGTGAGGTTCAATCGTTGATTTCATACGGAAAAAGAAAAATTACTCCGGCTGCCAGCCGCCCCCCAGCGCCTTGTAGAGCTGGATGTGGGCGCTGAGTTGGTTGGCGCGCGTGGTCATCTGTTGTTCTTCGATACTGAGCAGGACCCGCTGTGCATCGAGCACCACGGTCAGGTCGACCAGCCCTGCTTCGTACTGCTGCTGCGCCAGCACGGCCGCCGCCAGCGCCGCCGCCCGCGCGTTGTCGAGGACCGCCAGCCGCTCCGCCGTCTGCCGGATGGCGATCAGGGCGTTCTCCACCTCCGAAAGCGCCCGCAACACGGTTGCCTCATACGCGATGAGCGCCTGTTTTTCCTGTTCGTTCTGGATACGAATATTCTGCCGGATGCGCCCCGCGTCAAAGATCGGTGCGGCGAGCGTCCCGACCAGGCTCGAGGCGCTGCTCTGCGGCGAGAAGAGTCGCCCGGCCTTGAGCGCTTCGATGCCGATGGTGCCGCTCAGGCTCAGTGTCGGGAGTCGTTCACGCCAGGCGGCTTCGGTCCGGGCGGTGGCGGCCAGCAGCGCCTCTTCGGCGGCGCGGACATCGGGACGCTGGCGCAACGCTTCCGCCGGGATGCCGACGGCGAGCCGGGGCGGCAGCTTCGGGAGGCCGCGCGGTTTGGCGAGCACGGCGTCGAGCCCGCCGGGGGTCAACCCGCACAGGAGCGCCAGTTGGTTGCGGTTCTGCAAGACGCTCTGGCGAAGGGCGGGGAGGGTGCCGCGCGCCTGTTCGAGCGTGCTGATCGCCTGTTGCAGGTCAAGCTCGCTCGTCTGCCCCGCCTCGGCGCGCCACCGGGTCAACTGCACGGTCTCTTCGCGCAGCGAAAGGTTCTGCTCCACCACCCGCGCCTGTTCCTCGGCGCTGCGCAGGGTCATGTAGACCTCCGCCACCTCGGCGGCGAGCGAGACGCGGGCGGAAAAGAAATTTTCGACCGCCTGCCGGTAGTCGGCTGAGGAAGCCTTGTACTGCTCGAACTGTTTTCCGAAGAGGTCGATCTCCCAGCTCGCATCGAGCGAAGCGCTGTAGCGTTCGCTTTCGGTGACGATATTGAGATCGTGGTTTTTGGAGCGCTCGGTGCGGCCGCTCGTCCGGCCGGAAACGGTCGGGAAAAAGGCGCTCGTCGCCAGCCCCCGCCGCGCCCGCGCTTCGCGAATGCGGGAAACGGAGGTGCGCAGGTCGGGACTCCCCTCAAAAGCGCGGGCGATCAGTTCGTCGAGCACGGGGTCGCGAAACCGCCGCCACCAATGGGCGAGCGCGGCGACATCCAGCGCCCCGTCGCCTCCCGCCCGCCACGCGGCAGGCACCGGGACGCCGCTCCGCTCCGAGGCGGGACGCGAGCCGACGCACGAAACAAGCAGCGGCAACGCGGTTCCAAGCAGGGCAAGGCGGAGGGTCCGGGGAAAGGTGGGCATCATGGCAGCGATTGGAGAGCATCGTGCCAGAACCAACCTTTAGAAAGGATGAAGAAGGCGCTTCTTTTTTAATTTTTTTCTCTTCGAAACGGCGCAGCCCTTTGTAAAGGCCCAACGGGCCGTAATTCCTCAGCCCAGGGCAACGCCCTGAGGATACGTCCCGCCAAACGATGCGGTCTGAAGGACCGCGATTCCCGGGGTCACCGTGTTTTGACCATAGGCCGCCCCTTCAGGGCTGGATTCTTCTGTTCATCAAACCCAGGGCCTTGCCCTGGGCTGAGGGATGGCCGCCCCTTTGGGGCTGAAACTTCTACACCACCGACGGCTCGTTCCAGAGATCCTCCACCCGTTCGGCATTCCGGAGCAGGCGCTTTGCCTCTTCCACCGCCTCGCGGCCAAAGGTGGAGGCGAGCGAGACGGTCTGCTTGCCCCGGGCGGTGCGAAAGACGATGCCGTCCCACTGGATCGCGACGATCTCCGGCCTGAACCTGGCCACCACGCCGCCCCGGAAGGCGGCCCGGGTGGTTGCCGGAGGGGTCGTGATCGCCTCCGCGATCTGCTCCCCGCTCACCACCCGGCGGACGGAACCTTGCCGCACCAGTTCGTGGTAAAGCCCGTGTTCGGGGTCGATGTTGTGGTACTCCAGGTCGAGCGAGGTGAGCCACGGGTCGCTCCATGAAAGCTTTTCCTCTTCGCAGAAGGTGGAAAGGAGGTACTTCTTGGCGACCCAGTCGACCCGGTCGATGCAGCGCATCGGGTCGGCGGCGAGATCGTCGAGGACCGCCTCCCATTCGCGCAATACCCAGGCGGTGTCGTCGTCCGGCTCCGCCGCCTGTTGCGCCGCTTCGAGGTAGAGCCGCTGAAGGTCGATCGCGGAGATCGTCCGCCCGTCGGCCAGCGGGACGACCCATTGGCAGCTTTCGTCGCGGCTGATCGTTTTGGCGGCTTCCACCGGGTCGGCGAGTTCGAGGCCGGGGGCTTTCCCCTCCTCGATCAACTGGAGCACGAGCGCGGTCGTCCCGATCTTGAGCGCGGTCGCCACCTCGTTCATGTTGGCGTCGCCGATGATCCCGTGAAAACGCCGGAAGCGGTCGCGGTCGGCGTGCGGTTCGTCGCGGGTGTTGACGATCGGGCGGCGGTCCATCGTGTCGATGGAAGCGATGACGCTCAGAAAATCCGAACGCTGTGAAATCTGGTAGATCCCCGGCAGGGGGGCGACATCCTCGGCCTCCTGCCCGATCTTTCCCGCCCCGGCAAAGAGCTGGCGGGTGACCAGAAACGGCACCATCGCGCGGACCACCGCCTCCCACGGCACGTCCCGCGAAAGGAGGTAGTTGTCGTGACAGCCGAAGGAATGCCCCAGAAAATCGGTGTTGTTCTTGTAAAGGCGCACCGCTTCGCCCTCGGGCAACTGCCGGTTGCGGCGCACGGCGCATTCCCACAGAATCCGCTCCCCCGCCTTGTCGTGGGCGACGATCTCGGCCAGCGTCGTACACTCCGGGGTGCTGTACTCGGGGTGGGCGTGGTCGTTGTAAAAACGGGCGCCGTTGGTCAGGACGAGATCGCTCTTGATCTCCTCGAAGGAGAGCGGGCGCTGGCGGTCGATCTCGGCGAAGGCCGCCTCGTCGGTATCCTGCCGGAGTTCCCTCGCCCGGAAGCCGCGTGTATCCTGGTGCGGATCTTCCAGCGAATAGTCCCACTTCATTACCACGCCATGTTCGGCATAGCTGCGGACGATTTCGATCGACTCGGCCACGACGTCGAGGTTTTCCCTCCCCTCCACGGTGATGCCATACTCGGTTTCGATGCCAAAAACGCGCTTCATATCAGATCACTTCGCTGCTGCCCTGCATCATCGGCCGGTAGCGGATCGGGGCGACGCGGACGACGTTTTCCGAGTCGTAGTCGATCAGCTTGAGCCAGTCTTCGGTGATGTCGGTCGGCGGGAAGATGTCGTTTTCGAGGTACTCGGCGTCGAGCGAGGCGTGGAGGTCGCATTCGCTGATCCCCCCCGGCTGGCCGGTGGCGATCGCCCGCTTGATGGCGAGCGCCTTGGCCCGTTCCACGATGGAGGCGATCACCGCGCCGCTCACCAGATCGCCCCGGTAGAGCACCTCCTTGCGTCCGCTCCTCAAGGTGACTTCCAGGAAGCGGTTGGCGTCGGTCCGGGCGAACTGCCAGTCGAGCAGCTTTTCGACCAGCCCGTCGACCACCCGCTGCGGGTCGCCTTCGGCGGCGGCCATCAGTTCGGGGGCGTACGGCAGGGTCGGTTCGAGGTAGATGCGGTAAATTTCCGCCGAGCCTTCGCGGGTCGGTCGCCGGACCTTGATCTTCCGGTCGATGCGCCCCGGGCGCAAGATCGCGGGGTCGATCAGGTCGGCCCGGTTGGAGGCGAGGATGATCACGACGTCATTGAGCGAGTCGATCCCGTCCATCTCCGCGCAGAACATCGGGACGAGCGTCGAGAGGATGCTCGACTGCCGGGTCGCCCGGCGGGTGCCGAGAATGCTCTCCGCCTCGTCGATGAAAAGGAACGGGAGGTATCCCTCGCGCCGTTTCTCCCGCGCGGTCGAAAAAATCTCGCGCACGATCCGCTCGCTCTCGCCGACCCACATGTTAAGGATTTCCGGCCCCTTGATGTGCATGAAGTATTCCTTGGTGTCGACCCCCTCCTTCTCCTTGAGCCGGGCGGTCAGGTTGTAGGCGGTCGCCTTGCCGATCAAGGTCTTCCCGCACCCGGGGGGGCCGTAGAGGAGGAACCCCTTGGGAGCCGCGTGGGCATATTTCCTGAACAGTTCGCCGTGCAGCAGCGGCATTTCCACAGCGTCGCGGATCGCGTCGAGCGCCTCGTGCTGACCGCCGACCTTTTCCCACGGAAGTTCGGGCACCGCGTCGAGGTAGTAGTCGTCCCCCTGCCCCTTGGAGAGGACTTCGAGCGCCACGCGGAAGTTGGCATCGACACGGACCTCGTCGCCGGTCCGCACCGTCGTTCCCGCCAGGTCGGCGCTCCGCTCCAGCACCAGATTCTGGATGCCGTGCTCGCTCCCGACCCGTAGCCGTTCCTCGGGCAGCAGTTCGACCACCTTGGCCACCGGGCCGGAGGTGCCGTAGCCGAGGTCGCCGACGATGACAAACGCTTCGTTGACCAGCACGCGCGTCCCCCGTTTCAGGCTGGCGAGCGGCGTGCGCGGGTCGGCGTTGCAGTAGTAGTCGGCCCCGCCGACTACCAGTTGGGCCGTTTCGCCGTCGGCGGTGCCGAGGAAAGTGCCGATCCGGTTGGCCGGGGCGGTCAGCTTGTTGATGATCTGCTCCATCTTCTCGATCGCCTCCCGCGCCTCGGCCATCGTGCTTTCCTGTTCGGAGACGGCGCTGCGGAGTTCGAGAAGCTCCGAGCGCACCGGATGGCCCGGAGAGAGTGAAGTCAGGACCCGGTCGAGGCGGTCCAACGGCGTCAAGGCGTTGAAAGCGGCTTCGCCGGGATAGATGTGGGGTGTTGGAGGCGACGTTTGCATTTCAAGAACCCTTTCGAAAAAATCGACGGCCTTGGTCCTCTTTATGAGCGGGCAATCACCAGACGGCGGCCCTTAAAGCCCGGTTTCCCGGATGCCTTTCCCCGCACATCGCCTTACGGACGGCGATTCATCACGGGAGCCACCAGGGGCCGGAAACGGAGACGGTTTTTGAACAAAGCTCGTGGGAGGCGGCGACCGGTTCCACATGGCCGTCGCAAAAGAGGACATGATTGCCCCTGGGATGCACCTGCTTCATCCAGCCCGAATAACCGTATGGCGTGTAGGCCATGGTCGTGGCAGGCCCGAAAGCGCCGTCGCTCAAACGGCAGCTTTCAATGACGTAGACTTTCTGCGCCGGCTGCCGGACCTGGGCCATCGGGATGCCGTAGGTAAACCCATCGGAGCTTTTGGTCAAATGCCGGTTGATCGGATAGCCGGTGTTAAAAGCTTCGGCGCGCCCGTTTCGTTGAAAGGCATTGACGAGCGTTTTGTTCTCGGGACACGCCCAGGTGCGCGAGGTGATGGTGTGCGCGTTGAAAGAGAGGCCGTTCCCGCCGAGGTAAGCGTCGATCACCGGCGGCCACGGAACGAGCGACCCCGCGACCCGCGGCATGAGGCTCCCGTTATGATCGGCCGCGTGGGAGTAAAGACCCGAACTGAGGTTGCGCAGGTTCGTCAGGCAGAGGCTTTGGTTCGCATTGGCCCTCAGGCGTTGAGCGCCGTAGGAAACCAGCATCGAGAGCGCCAGAAGCAGGACAAGGGCGACCATCATCTCGGTCAGGGTAAAACCCGACTCCCTTTTCATGGAGCCTCCTTGGGTAAGGCGATTTCCAGGTACTCCTTCGAATTGAAAAACATGCCCCCGTTGGGGATGCCTGACTTCTTCCAGCCGTCGACATGGCGGTTGCGGACCAGCGTGAGCGCCACGGTGTCGGCAGCGTTGATCCTGGAAAGCGCGATCTCAAAAAAGAGGGTCCAGCCTCCTTCACCGCGCCTTACCTTCACGGTGTAGCCGCCATCCCACGCCCAGTTCCAGCGCGTCCCTTCACACTCCGAAGCGCAGTGCCCTCCCGAGAGGCTCGCCAGTGCGTGATAGATGATCTTCCCGTTCGCGCCATCCCTCAGGAAAATCTCCACGTTTTCACTGCCGTAAACCGCGCTGAGAGCGTTCCCGGGGCGGTCCGCCACTTTGCCCATCTCCTCCTCCGTACATTCGACGACGATCCCAAACCTTTCGGCGTCGGCATAAAACCGCGCCCGGGTCCGGCCGTCGGGCGGAATGACCTTCAAGGTATGATCCAGGAACAGCGCCCCCTGGCCGGATGGTTCCCCCTGCTCCATCTCCCGGCGGAAGGCTTCCATCGTGCCGACGCTCACCCCGCCCACCTTCCGGGCTTCGGCCCGCTGCTTCAAAACCCCGACCCAGCGGCGGAACTCCCCTGCCTCCCTGAGCACCTCCTCCTTCCCCCTCCCGGAAGCCTGCTCCATCGCGCCTGCCAGCAGCCGCTCCCCTTCGGCCTGCATTTCCGGTGGCATCAGGCGCTCGAGATCGTCGCCCTCCTTGCGCGTCAGGCATCCCTCCATCCCGGTCACGGCATCTTCCCATCGTTTCAGGTAACGCCGCATCGTTTCCGCCGCCGCTCCGAACCTTTTTTGACAATAGTCATCCAGCAGGGCGTCCAGGTCGGTCCCGCGGTCGCGGAGCAACTGCGCCATGACGTAAAGCGGCAGGTGCCCCGCAGCGAAATCAGGCGACGATGCCGGGCCGGTCTCCGTCATGTAACCATCCAGCCCCAGCTTTGCGTAAGCGGCCACGTCCCGCGCCGTCACCCGCCATTGCGGCTGCGGCAGACCGCCCCACCGGTAGTAAAGGTAGTCATAGACATAGACGTGCCGTATCCGGCGGCGAATCTCCTGCAACCGGGTAAAGAGCGGCTGATTGGTCGGGCATGATGCCTCGTCGATGGCATGGCGGTAACAGCGGAAGGTCGTGACGCTGACCATCAGGTTCTCCGGCGTCTTTCTGAGGTAGCGGTAAAAATCGCTGAAGTTGCTGTAGGAATAATGCCCGACCAGGACATCGGGATGACTCTTTGCCAGCCCGGCGCAAATCTCTTCCACAAAGTCAGCCACCCGCGCGTTCACCTTCCCTCCCTCGCGATCTTCCGGCGCATCGAGCTTTGCGCACGCCTCACATTCGCACCAGCCGTAGCCGTCATTCGGGCAGATCCCGATCACCGCCATCCCGGGATGGCTGTCGAGAAACTGCCGCACTTCATGCAGGAACACCTTGCGCATCCCTGCGCTGGAGAGGCAGAGCTGCCCGCCCGCGGTTTGCCTGACCCGCTTTCCATCAAGCAGAGCGTAAAACTCCGGGTTTTCTTCAAAGTATTTCGCCTCCGGGACCCATTCGCTATAGCTATGCACCGTCGTATCAGGTGCGATCCCGTAAGCCTTCAGGGCCCCGCCCACCCGTTCAAGCTGCCCGACGTGCGTCAGCTTCCGGTTCATCCCCTGAAAGCTCATCCACTCCACCAGCCGTTCATCGTAATGGTGGGGCACCCCGCAGATATGCAGGCCGCGGTAGGGAAAGGAGGGGGTCCGCTTCTCTTCAAAGGACTCCGGCGCTACTGCCTGAACGGGTAGCAGCGGTTGCGCGGAGGGATCATACCAGCGCACGCCCAGCCGACGGAGCAGCGCCATCAGCCCGCAGCGGGCCCCTTCGGCGTCTCCTGCCTCCACGAGCGCGCCCTCCGGAGTCCCCTTGAGCTGATAGCCGCCCTTTGCCAGTGATTCCGTGCGGCGCACGGTAATTTTCCACGCTCCCGTACCGGGCGTTTTCACCTCCATCCCTGAAAGCAGGCGCTCGGTGAACGCAACCGCCCTGCCCACCTGCGGATCGCCCGAAAAGGCAACCTCCACGCCCACAGAAACCTTTGCCTCTTCGCGCCCGCATGCAGGTTTTTCAGGATAAATCATCGAAGCCATGGCCAGACCAAAATAGAATAGCTTTTTTCTCATGGGGTTACAGCCCGGCAGCCTTCCGGCGGCTTTCGCGGAGATCATGAACCTTGTATAGGGCCACGTCGTAAAAGCGGATCGCCTCGTCGGCTCCCTGCGTCGGCGCGGAAAGCAGCAGCGTCATGTTTCGCGCGCCTTCCGGGATGGTAAAGAGCACCGACGCCTCGTGCCACTCTTCATCGGGCGTCGGGAAAGTCATCGTCACGGGCGACCGGGACCCCTCGCCGGACTCCGGCAGCCACCGGCCATCACGGTCTTTCCAGCGGATGCTCACGCTCCCCGGGTTGCTTCCCTTGGACTGTTTGACCCGCAGGCGAAGGCGAAAACGTTCTCCGGCCCGGACGGAACGATTGCGCAGGAAGCAGCCGCCAATGTCGTTCTGCCGGATGACCATCGCTTTCCCGCCATCAGGCACTCCTTCGTTCGAAATCTCAAAGAGAGTCACCGAGTTTGGAAAGGTCCAGGTGGACCATCCCGGCATCCGGTCCGAAATGCTCTTCCAGTCGGCCGACGCCGCGCCCGTTTCCACATCGTCCGCCTTCAAGGCAAAGAGATTTTCGCGCTTTTCGCCCTGTTTCTGTTCCTGTAGATGGCTCTCCAGCAGAAAGCGGGCTTCCTCCGACGGAACCCGCGCCAGTTCCGCCTGATAGAAGGCCCCGGCCTCCGCGCCGAGCGCCCGGTCGGTCCGCAGAAAGAAGCGGTCGGCGGCGATCTCCAGCTCCGGGCGCATTTTAAGCCGTTCCATCCCCTTGTACGACTCCAGCCCTTCATGAGAGAAGAGCGCCTTCTCCACTTCCGTGGGTAGCGAAAACGCCTCGATCTTCCGCAACGCCTCATAACCGTTGACGACGATCCGGTCCCACCCCTGCTCTCCCCCCTTCAGCCTGTCGAGCTTCTGCACCGAAAGGCAGGAGGTGATCAATCGTTCGGAAAGGTCCCAGAGCTGCGAAAAGAGGGCGACCCGCTCGCCGCAATCCCCGCTTCCGGCCTGTTCCCTGGCCTCTGCCAGAAGACGGCGCATCGCGGCGAGGTCCTCATCCGTAAAGTCGGCAAGCTGCTCGGGCCGCTTCCAGTCGCTCATCGGGTGAAGCGGATCAGGACGGCGAAGATAGACCTGTTCCATCCGTTCAAACGCCGCCTGCATCGGCCCGGCGGCCGGACCATAAAAGTTTTCGAAATAATCCTTCAGCAACGCATCCACCGGCGCGTCCAGATTCCATGCCACCTCGTTGAGCACATACTGGCGCGGACCGTCGTAGTACCAGGAGCGCGTGAAGGACTCGATCCAGAGGCTTTTCATGCCGTACTCCTGCGATGCATCCCGCCAGGCCTTTGCCATCACCCTCGGGTAGTGACGCGGCACCACCTGCCCGCCGCCGTAGAGGTAGTCATACAGGCCGAGATGCCTGGCCCCCGCCTCGCGCCATTCCTGAAAGGGTCGCATGCCGTTGGCTAGTCCGCTGGCGATCTCGACCAGCAGGTTATCCTCCAGTTCAATCCCCCTGGGGGCTTTGCGCGCTCCTCCATAGGCGATAAAGGCGACATATTTGCCCGGGAAAGCCTTCTTTGCCAGACGCGCGGTTTCATTGTAGAAAGGAAGATACTGATTGCCGTACTTTTCCTTTGCTTTCAGGCAATCGGGACAGCGGCAATCGCCCCCGCCGTCGTTGACTCCCAGCGGCAGGGCTTGAGCCTGCGGGTTTTTGGCAAAATAATCCTTCCCCCATTCAATCGCCAGACGGGGGAGATCGGGGTGACTCACGCACGGCTGCCACGTCCCCTCGAGCTTTTCGCCCGGGATAAAACGCTTCCCGTTGTACATCGGGAAATACTCGGGATGGCTCTTCCCGTACTTTGCGGGAGAGATGATCGAGCCGAGAACGTGGGTGGCAAAGAGGGTCGTCCTCCAGCTCCGGGAAAACGCGCCATTGCCCCCATAAAGCCCCGCGTTGGTAAAAGACTGCACCGACGGCTCCTCGCGGAGATCCAGTGTCTCCGGCATGGGAATCGCTGCATGCTGCGGCAGGATGACGCCCAGCTTCCCCGGAGCGAAATACCGATAGCCCATGTAGCGCTTCAGGAAATCGTAGACGGCATAAGTAGTCCCCGCAGGCAGTTTCCCCGCGAGCACCAGGTGCCTGCCGTCCACCAGCTTCATGAAGTAGCCGTAGGGATGCAGCCCGTCGAAATCAAGGCCCAGCGACTCCACGTACGGCGTCCGCCCGACGTGGATCGCAAAGAAGTCCCCGGCTTCCCGGGCGAGTTCCACCTTCTTTTCCAGCGAACGCCCCAACAATCCCGTCAGCGCTCCCGCCGCCTCTTTTTCCGACCCGGTAGTGAGCACGACAAACGGTTCCTTCCGCTCTCCGAGCCGCACCTGCGGCATGGCATCGCGAAGCTGCTGCTGCCGCCGGGCCGCTGAAATGACAGGGCCGAAGACCGCATCCACCGGCGGGTCGTCTGTCAACATTGATTTCAAAAAGACCTGCACCATCGCCAGCAGCGCTTCGGCATCCGGCGAAGCGCCCTCCTCTTTCATCTTCGCGTAAATTTCGCCGACTTCCGCCGAGATAAAGAGCAGGCCGCCCTTGCCAACACGGTTCACCAGGACCCGGGCGCGATCAGGCAAGCCGAGAAGAGACCGCCCCGTTGTCAGCCCCGAAAGGCCCGGCTGCGAGCGAAACCATGCCGGTTCGCCCAGGCCGGCAAGCGCTGGGTTGTCAGCTTCAAACACCTGGGCGTCGATCGCTCCATAGTCGTAGCGGGTCGCCCCGAGCCAGCTCTCTGCCGGAGAAAGATCGCCCGAAGATTCCCCGGCGGCCATCCCGGCGATGGAGATCGTATTGACCAGCAGGAAACCGCCATTCTCCAGGTATTGACGCACCTTTTCGTGCTGTTCGGCCGTCAGCGGGGCGGGCTTGCCCTGGGAAATGATCACTACCTTGTAGCGCTCGAAATCCTCCACCGGAAGAGAAGCGCCCTCTCCCTGAAGGACCTCCGCATCGATGCCGCAGCGCTCCCGCAGCAGTTCCACCCATGTCGAGCCGCGCCAGCCCCAGGCGCCCACATCCTGCGCATGGAGCGCCGTTGCGCCAAGGCAGAGAAACGCCATTAAAAACCGGATGAGATCGTTCATGAAACACGCTCCCCGGTTAACCGCGCTCCCCTTTGCCTTTGCGCCCGAACGCCAGCCCGAGCAGGGTGCCGCCGAACAGGAGAACATAAGTCCCCGGCTCGGGAATGGCTGCGATGCCGTAATAGGTATAGCCTCCATCCTGAACCACCGTGGCCAGCGAAGCATATTCTCCCGTGCCTGCCAGTTGCCCATCCAGAAGGTAGCCTTCCAGCAGCGACTGCTGCTCACCCGCCAGTTTCAGGGCCCAGAGGAAGCCCTCTCCGCCCAGGGACGAAAAATCAACCGTCATGACCCCTCCGTCGGCGATCAGGAAACTCCCCTCCACCTCCAGCCCTGCGGGTTGCGAACCGAGTGAAATATGCACATCGCCAAGTTCGCCCAGCAGGAAATCGCCGCTGACGCTCCAAAGGGTTTCATCCAGCCCCAGCGTGGAGCGCGCGGCTGTCAGCGAGGCATTGCCTACCGTCAGGCTGGCCGAGCGCGCCTCTCCGCCCGCGAGCAGCAACGTTCCCACGGCCTCTCTGCCGACGCCGACCCGCGCACTGCCGCTGATGTCGAGCACTCCCAGTTCGGCGGAAGAAAAGTCCAGCGTTCCCGTTGCCGTTCCCGCGGTTGATTCCCCCTCGGTTTCATGGGTGTTCGCATTAAACCCGACGCTCAGTTCCTCAATGTAGGCGTTGAAACTTCCTCCCTTGGCGACCAGCGACCCCACGGCATCCCGTTCCGCAGCCACTGTCTTGACGATCGCGCGATGCCCCACGAGGATCTTTCCTCCCCGGGTCTCCGCGCTTCCCACGCTCAAATGCATCACCTCGGGCGTGGAGATCACCCCGGTCGAGTTCTCCTCCACGCCGAGGCGCAGATCCCTGCCGATCCTGACCGTCACCGGCGTGGTTCCCTGCGTTGGCGAGAAGACCAGTTCGCCCTGGTAAGTGCCGCCATAGGAATAGCCGGTCTTGTTTTCGTTACTCTGGCCCAGGATCAGGTCGTTCCCGATTTCCAGTAGCGAAAGATTCCCCAGCCTGATGACGCCGTTCTTGGATGAATTGCCATTGGTCGCGGTAGCCAGCGCCACGCCCGCCCCAATGGTGTTGGCTACCTTGAGTGTATCGGCCTGAGAGCCCGAGCGCAACGTCGCCGCCTGTAGATCCAGCGTATAGTTGTGATGGAAATTCTCGCCATTTGCCGCGACCCAGATATTGGAGGTATTGGCCGTGTCAAAAGTCGTTCCGGCACCCACCACAAGGGTATTGTTCGTTGTCTGATTCGCTGTGGAGAACGACGCGTATCGCCTTCCGAGATCAATGGAAGCGGCCAGGACCGCGCCCACCCGAAGCGTTCCTCCCCCTTCAAACCGGATCGTATTGCCGCCATATTGCGTTGCCGCCTCCCGCCACCAGCCGAGTTCGCCGCCGTTCAGGATCAGGCTTTGGTCATTGAGATCCATCGTCACCGTCGTGCCGCTGCCGCTGGCATTGCCGCTGAACACCATCCCCCCTTCCAGCGTCTGACTGCCCCCCTCCGCATCAAGGCGCACCGTATAGCTATTGGCGGCGGTGGCTCCCGGAGAAGCGCCAAAGTAAATCTTTCGCGACTCCACCGGCGCGAGCGGCGCCGTCGGCTCGTCGGTGTCATCAACCCAGTTCGCCGTATCGCTCCAGTCGTGCGGCCCGGGACCGGTCGCATTCCAGTAAAGCTGGGCATGGAGGGAGCCGCTGCCCATCATCAAGGCGAGCAGGGGGATCAGGGGGTGTCTCTTTTTCATGGGGTTTTTCAGGTAAGCTTGCGCCCGGGAAAGCTTTTCGCCATCCCGGTGCCTGTTCAAAATTTGGGCACTTCCGGCCTGGGCGGCTTCCTGCCGCCTCTTGTCAGGAAGGGGAGGATTGCCCCGCTTTCGCCGAAGGCTTCGGCGTCAACGTGCGGACCGATTCGCGCTCGACCAGCGTTGGGCTGACTTCGATCGTACGCACCGTTCTTTTCGGGTTGGCCAGGCGATCCTCCATCAGCATCATGGCGCTGGCCGCAACTTCGCCATATTCGCCATCCACCGAAGTCAATGCGGGGTAGATCAGCGCGCTGGCCGGGATGTTGTCGATCCCCACCAGGCTGAGATGCTCCGGCAGGCGGCAGCCTTCGCTTAAAAGAGCCTTCTGGAGCAGCAGCGCGTGGTGATCCGCCGCAACGAGCGCCGTCGGCCTTTCACCCGGTGCGCGCCGGAAAATCTCCACCAGCGCCGATACGCCTTCGGTTGCAAACCGCCCTGTATAGTCAAACGCCTCCAGGTCGCGCTCCTGCACAAACTCCCGGTATCGGGCAATCCGTCGCTGCGAGGGAAAATCTTCGTAAGGGAACTTTGAGACGAAACCGATCCGGCGGTGCCCCTTGTCGTAAAGGTGGGAAAGCGCCTCCTGTACCATGCCGCCCTGGTTGGACATCACCGCATCAGCCTTCTCGATCTGTCTCCGGTCGATCTGAACCAGCGGCAGGCGCTTTTGAATCCACTCCGCCATCCCGGTTTCTTCGCTGTTCCAGAAAACGCCCTGGATCTCCCATTCGCTCAACCACTGCGTCAGCCTGGCGGAATCCTCCCCGTCAAAGGCGTACGACATCAGGCTATACCCGCGCGCCTGGACTGCGGCCTCGAGACGCGAGCGCCGGATGTCGTAAAATTCATCATACCCTTTGAAAATCCATTCCTCGGCATGAAGCACCCGCTTGACGACCGGGTAGATATGAGCCAGCAGCTTTGATCTCGAATCCGCCGTCTGCTTCCTCCTGCCTTTGTACCCGAGTTGCGCGGCCACCTCCACAATCCGCTGCCGGTTCTCCGAAGAAATCTCCGCAGCGGCCTCTCCCCCGAGCACCAGCGACACCAACGCCTGAGAAACGCCCGCCGCCTTGGCCACATCCTTCTGGGTTACTTTTCGAAAGGGAGATTTGCTCATGATAGAACCTTGATAATTTACGGATTACTTTGATATTTGTTTTATAAAACCAAGTCAAACTAATTTTTAAGATTCAAGGCAACTTCCGAAAAACTCTTGGTTTTGCCTTGATTTACCGGTCGATTCATCGCTTTAATAAAAAATTGATAATCGTGATTTTCGGCACGCCATTGCGGAATTTCGCCACTCCCGATCCCTTCATCTCATGAAAATCCTCATCACCGGCAGCCTCGGGCACATTGCGTCGCGGCTGGTCCCTCTTTTTAACGGCCGCTATGAACTGAAGCTGACCGATCTCCGGGAAGGGAACGTGGCAGGGCACCCGGTTGAACCGCTGGACATCACCGACTACCAGGCCGTCGTGAGCGCCACCCGGGGAGTCGACGCGGTTCTCCACCTCGCCATTGCCCAGGCCCGCAGCTTCGTGACCGACAGCCCGCGTTTTGATGCCGGGGAGGGCGAGGAATACCTGGCGTTCAATCAAGCCTCCATTGAGACGAATATCCGGGGGACCTACCACCTCTTTGAAGCCGCGCGCGGCAACCGCGTGGCGCGCGTGGTCTACGGCAGCAGCCTGACGGTCCTGATCGGCGCTCCGGCCTACCCGGCAATCCACGACGGCCTCCCTCCCCGGCCGGGCAATTTTTACGGCGTCACCAAACTCTGGGGCGAACAACTGGGGGAATTCTTCTCGCGCAAGTACGGCCTGAGCGTCCTCTGCCTCCGCTTCGGCACGCCGCACCCGTGGCGGGAAAATCCGCAGTTTCCCAAGTGGCTGGCGAAACCGGCCCGGCGGCGCACCCTCGTCACCTACGACGACCTGGCCCTCTCCGTCCAGGCCGCCATGGAAACCCCCGGGCCGCTCTTTGGCGTTTACACGATCGTCTCCGACTGTCCCGGGTGCGAGTTCGATTTCAGCAGCGCCGCCGAAATCGGCTGGCAGCCTTCGCAATTCATTGAGGAAGACGGTTCGGTGCGCCCTGCGCCGATGGCGACGGCATAGAGCGTCCCTATGAATTGAAGCAAAAGGCGACGAACCCCGACTGGCTCCCATTCTCCCCCTTTCCAGCCAGGGTCCGTCACCCTTGAAATCGGGAAGCACCTTGAAACCGGTTGGCGGTTTTATTTTCCGTCCAACGGCCCGAAGCCCGGAAGGGGACCGATCGGCTGTTCCCTCGCGAGGCCATCGAGAAACCGGGTGCGGTAGGTGCCGGGGGTGATGCCGTATTCCTTGCGAAAGGTGGTGTAGAAAAGGGAGGCGTTCTCAAACCCGCACTCCAGCCCGATGTCGAAAATCTTCCGGGGCGTGCTGCTTAGAAGCGCGGCGGCGTGCGCCATCCGGAGCCGGCGGATGTAAGCGCCCGGGGTCACACCGGTCGCCTTGCGGAAAAGCCGGGTGATATGCTCCGGGCAGCGGCCGCAAAGTTCATAGAAACGGGGCACGCCGAGGCGGAAATGTTCCGGCTGGCGGATGGAGCGCACCGCGTTCAGAAGCCAGTCCGGAAGGGCTTCTTCGTCGATCCGGGTGTCCGGGGGGACGATGCAGAACTCCGCAATGATTACCCCGAGAAAACTTTCGATATGCAACAGCGAGCGGGACGATTTTTTGAGCGAAAAAAACAGGTGGCGCAGCACCTGCATCTGGCTGCCGCTCAGGCGGAACATGCGCGGCTGGCTTAAATCTTCGCCATAAACGGAGGCGTCCCCCTTCCAGTACCGCAGTTTAAGGTAGTCATAAACATGCCACGCAAAGCAGACGACGCCGATGTAAAACGGCTGGTGATCGCCAAGCAGACTGTGCTGATCCCATGGGCGGATGAGGACCATATCCCCCTTCTGCATCACCACTTCCTCGCCATTGATCAGGTGAACCAGCGAGCCGCCGTCACACCAGAAAATCTCGCCAAAGTCGCGATGGTCATGAAGGGGGTAGGCAATCGGCCCCATCAATCGTCGGCGGTAGACGGCGTAGAGGGTGGTAAGAAGCTGCTTGTGATGCACGATCGGGACTGGGGGTGAGGATGGCAATGTCAAAATCAGAATCTATTTTTCGGAGTGGAGGGAAAGATAATATCAAAAAACTGAATAGGTAAGTCAAGATTATGGAATGCTTTACTCCCGGTTTTGTGTCACCTTCGGAGATATGAAACAGACCTCTCCCCCCCGCTGGATTTCTCTGGGACGGTATGTGCTTTTCTTCTGCGCTCTGGGAACGTTGCAGGCTCAGACCCAGACCAAATGGAAAGGAGGCGATGGCGATTGGGGCACGGCGGGCAACTGGAATTCCGCCTTGCCGACCGGTAGTTACTACACCGATTTCCAGTGGGATGAGCTTGACGATGACATCACCGTCAACGTTTCCGGCAGCCAGACGGCCTCGGATATGCGACTCGCCCGCAGCCAGACGTTGACTCTGGAAATGGCGAATGATTCAACGCTGACCTTCAGCGGCGGAAGCTCAAGATATTCCAGGATAGGGCAATCGACTACGACCGGTTTCGTAGCCGGAACCGGCCCGGCCGCGCTCACCCTTAGGGGCCCGGAGAGCGGGAATGTGGCCACCGTGACGTTTACCACTCCTCTCTGGATTCAAGGCGGTTGGTCGGAGACGCTCCCGATCGGGTCGTCCCTGACCGTGACCGGCGCCAAACTTGAGGTCACCGCCAGCTCACTGGCCGTAGGGTTCTCGTCGGCCACTAATGTTTACGGCAGGCTGGAAATCACAGAGGGCGCCAAAATAACGGCGACCCAGGTTGACATCGGGACGACCAACACCAGTAATACTTACAATGCTTCCTATAACAAGGCGACCGTTCGAGCCGGATCGACATTGATAACGGACACGCTGAATATCGGAGCAAAACACCAACAGCGATCCAATCAGGTGGAGGTGACCGGAGCCGATGCTTTTCTCTCCGCCAAGACCGTGTCCATCGGGGATAGCGCATCAACGTCCACCAATCTGGGCGGACATTCCCTGACGATTTCCAACGGGGGACAATTCAAAGCCAACGGGACGACGGCCATCCAGATTTATTCCTTTGATTCCAATGGCGGTGACAACGATGGTCGAAACAAGATCGTGATCGAATCGGCTGGCACTTTCTCTTCGGCGAATACGATTGTAAACCGCGGGCTGCTCGCCCTGAAGGAAGGGGGGGTGCTCAACGGACGCAATGCTGCTGACGATACAGCGAAAGCCATCTCCATCACCACCACGAACGGGGCGCGCTTTGAAGCTGCGGGAAGCGGTTTGGAATCCACCGTCAGCGCGACCATCAACAGCGGAGGCACCCTGGCGGTCGGAGACGGAGCAGGCGGGAGCGCACCACAGATTTTGAGCCTGGGTTCCACCGTCACCTTCAACGAGGGCGCAATTCTGGAATTGAATCTGTTTGAAACAGGAATGGATAGCATTGATTTCCTCGCGGGGGCGACCTTGAGCGGGACAGGCATCAAGCTGAACATCCTCGGCGAGCCGACAAGCAGCGGAACCTGGCAGGTCTTTACCGGCCAGACTGCGGGAATTTCCGAAACCATCACCTTTGACCTCACCGGCCTTGATCCCGTCTGGGATACCTCCCTGTTTAATCAGGACGACGGCTGGAAGTTGACGGCTACCGTCGTTCCGGAGCCGTCGACCCTGGCGATGTTGCTGGGCGCAGGCGCGATTTTCTGCTTCCATGGTCGCCGCCTGGCGCGTCGGCGCGCCAAGGGTTGATCCCGGCTCAACCGACCGGCCCGAACCTTCCCTCATTCTCCCGGAATGCCACAAAACCGCACGACCCGCTTTGGAAACCGAAACGCCTTCAGCCTGAGCGAACTCCTCGTCGCCCTCGGGTTGGTGATCGTGCTGCTGATTCTGGCGGGACCGGCGTTTTCGAGAGGGAAGGCCTCGGCGCAAGCCGCTCATTGCCTGGTCAATCTCAGGAAACTGGGGATCTGCCACCGGCTCTGGCGTCAGGAACGCAACGATCAGCTTTGGGATCATAGCGTGCGGGATATCCGGCCCAGCAGAATGCTCTACGAAGCAGGGTTGATCAAATCAGCCCGCTCGATGCAATGCCCGGCGGCGACCCGGAAGGAAGAGGGCGCGTGGATTGACTATTCCGGATCGGATGGCACATCCTACGGCCGCGAGTTCGGCAAGGTGCGGATCTCCTACGGGACCAACCGTTACGCGGTCAGTATTTCCTACCTCTACGGTTCAGGGGGACGCTCTACAGAGAACCTCCGCGCTTATAGGAACCGCGAATCGCGGGTGCCGGTCTTCATGGATGCCACTTTCTGGAATATGGATTCGGTCCGGGTCTGGAATGATTTCACCTCCCGCTCCAGAATTGCCCTCCGGCATCAGGGGCGCGCCCATGTGGTTTTTCTTGATGGCCATGTCGAGCAACTTGATCACGAGGGAGTGCTGGCTCTTTCCCCGGTAGGGGTGGTCAAGAGCCAGTATTAGTCTCTTGGTCTCACAAAATATCTTTATGATTCATCGCGTCTTTTTTTGTCTTTTATTGATCGCTACCCTTTATCCGGCCAAGGGGGAGTTGCCCCCCATCCTGTCGCGCACTGAAAAAGCGCCTGAAATCGACGGAAAGCTGGCCAGGGGAGAATGGAGTCGCGCGGTATCGCTCGGCAGCTTTGGCGGTGAGGAAGGGGAGGCCATGCCATTGACCCGGGCGTGGATCACGATGGATGCCACCTATGTCTATGTCGCCGTGGATTGCGACGAGCCGAAGCCCGAGGCGATCGTGACGAACACGCTGGTCGAAGAACGCAAGGCCGCCGTCTGGGATGACGACAGCGTGGAAATCTTTCTCGACCCCGGCAACAACGGGGAACATCTCTTTCAACTCGTTACCAACACACGGGGGACTTACTACGACGGGGAGGTGCGCCGGGGGGAAGCTCATCCTTCGGGATGGGATTCCGAAGCGGTGGTGAGGACCGGGTTTCGACCGGGCGGCTGGAGCGCGGAGATCGCGATCCCGTTTTCCACTCTGGGGCATGTCTGGGAGCGCGGCGAGATCGTTGCCCTGAATGTCGCCAGAAACCGTCGCACCGTTCGCCCGCCCCGGTTGCAGGGGCTTGCCGGAGGGAGCGGGACGTATCTGGCGACCGATGCCTACCCCCGTCTGCTGGTGGAGGGGCCGCTGGAGGCAGGCGACACCCGGCTCGTCTCCACGCGGCGCGGGCCGTTTCTCCCCGGTGTCCCCGGGCAATGGGAGTTTGCGGTCATCGCCGGGAAATGGAACCCAAAGGAGAATGAAGCCCTTTTTTCCTCCACCACGGCCGGTCGGGCCGCGACGCCTCGCAGGCTTGCGCCGAAGGGAAACATTTTGCGGGTGGAGTTCAGCGAAAAAGGAGCGCGGGCGATGGCCCGGTGTCGGTTGAAACACAAGGGGCGGGAAATCTACCGTTCGTCGTATGAAGTCCGCAAGGGGACCAAGGAGCGCCAGCGGGTCGCCGTGACACAGCAACCGCTTTTCGAGACCTTGCGGGAGCCTTTTCCCGAAGGGTTGAGCCGACACGGGACGATCAGTTGGCTGCATGATCTGATGCCCGGTCTCTACAACTTCTCGGTGCGCACGGGGGCGGAGCACACCCCCCTGCTGCCGGTGCGGGAGTATGCCCGCGACCGGGCTTCATTGATTTCGCTGACCGGCCATTGGGGCAAGCCGTGGATGAAAATGGACCTTCTGGCCAAGCACGATGTCGGGCTTGTCGCCTTCCTTGACCCGCGCCCCGCGCTCAATGGAAAAGGATTGTTTGGCTCGAAGGGTTCCCGATCGGTCCGTCCCTGGCCGCTGACGCAGGACGTGATCGCGGCTTATCTGGCAGACCTTGAGAAGACGTTGGAGAAAGCGCGCGACTACCCCAACATTCGCTATATCTTTGCCGGTGACGAAACCTGGGAGGGGGAGTGTTCACGTCGGCTCCTGGAGTTGCTCGACGAAAAGGAACGCCATCCCGAACTGATGGCGATCGACCGGGAGATTCGCGAAAAATACGGCTTCGGAAAATACGGACTGCCGAAATCGGCCACCGGGAACGATCCTTTCTCCTGGATTGCGACCTTTCGCTGGGAGATTGACCGGATGCTGGAGATCCAGCGCCGCGTCCGCGCCACAATCCGCGAGCGGGCGCCGCAGATGAAGCTGGTTTCATGGGATAGCATCGGAGGGCACCGGCCCTACGCCGTCAGCCGCTGGGGCGAAGTTTTTGACATCATCACCTTCCAGCTTTACCCGTCGATGAATCCCCTGCGGGAGGATTTCGGGTTTGTCACCCGCTTTTATCACGACCTCTCAGGCTCTGCCGAGACGTGGCCCTTGCCGCATGTGGAACACTATGCAGGCAATTTCAGGCCCGATGAAACCGAGGAACTCTTGAGCCAGGTCTTCCGCAACGGAGCCACCGGGCTGCATCTTTACAGCGCCGATACCATGAACGGCCGCAAGGGGAAGGGCGGTTTTGTCACGGATCGCGTCGGTGCGCCGGAACGCTGGCAGGTGGTCCAATCGGTGATCAAGCAGCTTCCCTTTAAGGTCCGCCAGCCGGAGGCCGATACCGCGATCTTTTATAGCAACACCAGCTTTCAGGGGACGGGGCCCGGCGGCGGCCATTCGTTGACCTATTCGGCCAATAACGAACCGGAATGGCTCTACACCATCCTCGGGCCGAGGCTGGGCGGGGCGTTCCGGTTCATTGATGAAGTGATCACCGCACGCGATCCCGCAGCCTTGTCGCGCTTCAAACAGATTTATATCCCCTATATGCCGATTGCCGACGACGCGGAAGTCGCCGCGCTGGAAGCCTACGTCCGCAACGGGGGAAGCCTGGTGATCTGCGATCCCCTCGCGTTCGGTTTCCGCAGCGACGGCACCCGGAGGGAGACGGGCGCGATCATCCCCCCTCTCGCCAAACGCAAGCCGCGCGGGCCGATGCCGCTCACCAGCCTGCTCGGCGAAGACCATGGCGAACTGATGCGGATTCGCCCGACCTATCCGCTCGATGGCCGCTCCGACCGCGCCTTGGCGACCTATCCCGACGGGAGCGACGCCGTGGGGGAGAACGATCTCGGCAAGGGGAAGGTGGTCTTTTTCGGAACCAATCCCCTCTTCTCCAACATCATCGGCGATCCGGCCTGGATCGCTTTCTTTGCCGGGTTGCAGGCACGGGTCGAAGCCGCGAAAGACCAGCCGGTCTGGCGGTTTCGTCTTCCCGTCACGCCGATTACCGAAGAAAAAGTGCCCGAACACGGGCTTTGCCTGACCGGGAACTATTTTCAATGGCGTTTGAGCGTGCCGACCCCGATGGCCAACGCTACTTTTGGCGGGGGCTACCGCCTCAGTGTCGCTCCAGACGGGCAAACGGAACCGGCGGGCTCGGAAATCGCCTTCGCCATGGGACGGTTGACCGACCGGCTGCGCGGGGCAAAAGGCGGCTCCAAAGAGGAACGGGAAGCCTACCCTCCTCTCGACGCCTACCAACTCCGTTGGAACGGAGAGGAGCCGGTGGTCGTCACCTACCGTTTTGCCAAGCCGGTCGCGCCGACGGTGCTCCGGCTCTTCTATTCCGAGCGGCTTCCCGCCGGGCGGTGCGAGGTCTCTGCGGACGAGGAGACGTGGCACGAAGTGGCGGCGTGGAAGGCCAAGGCGCTCCCGGACGAGCCGACCGTGGCGCTGGAGCGCCTCCCGCTTTCAGCCAAGGGAGTGGCGGCCCGGTTCGTACGGCTCCGGTTTGATCCGGCTGAGGGACCGTTCACGCTCGTGGAAACCGAGCTTTGGGGGCAATAGGACCGACGCCCCCGCTCAAAGAAAGTCGCGGTTGGCGGTTTTTGTTTTTCGCCAAAAGCTGATACGCTACGGTTTGACCAGAACCGCCGCTATTTCTTTTCGCATGTCCAAGAGCCTGATCCTCCGCACCGCCGTGGCGCTTTGCCTCGTGATGGTGACGGCGACCCTTTGCGTGCATTACCTGGTCAACCTGACCCAGAGCAAAACGGAAAAGACGGCGCGAAGCATTGCGGGGTTGATTGAGGAGAAGCTCAACTTCACGCCGCTGGTGACGGTCGATCGCACGGTGGTCTTTCAGGAGAGCACGCCGGTGATGGAGCTGGTCTCCCTCAAAAAGCGGATGTCGCATCAGCTTCGCTGGAGTTCCACGCAGTTTCACAGCACGAAGGAGATCGTCATCGCGGGCGATTTTTCGGTCAGCGTCGGGTTTGACCTGAAGGAACGTTTTTCGGTTTCCTTTGATTCCAAAAATAAGACGATCTACGTGGTCCACCCCGCGCCGAAAGTCCTTTCCATGGAGTTGCTTTCCAGCGAAATCACCCACGACCGGGGGTGGTGGAACGCCATTACCGACCACGACCAGACCACCGTGCTCAACTCCTTTCACCACGACGCCCGCAAAGCCGCCGAAGGCAATGCCGCCCTGCTCGACGAAGCGCGGCGGCAGATGCGCGAGCAGCTTCTCGCTCTCCTGACGCCGAGCGGGTTTCAGATCGAATTCCAGGAACTCGGCGCGGCACCGGTCCATATCCCTTCGCTTCCATGATCCCGGAAGAAGTCCTGCAACGGGTGGCCGCAGCCAACGACGTGGTCGATGTCATCAGCAGCTATTTTCCGCTGAAACGGGCCGGTGTCGTCTACAAGGCGCTCTGTCCCTTTCATCGCGAAAAAACGCCGTCGTTCACCGTCAACCCGGCGCGGCAGACCTTCAAATGTTTCGGGTGCGGGGCCGGGGGACCGGTCTTCCGGTTCGTCGAGCTGTACGAAAACGTCAATTTCCCCGAAGCGGTCAAACGGCTCGCCGCGAGAGCAGGAATCCGGATCGTCGACGAACCGCTCTCCCCGGAGGAGGATGCGCAGCAGCGGCTCCGGCGGCGGCTGCTGGCGCTTCATGCCGAAGCCGCCCAGTGGTTTCACCGTAATCTCCTGCGGACCAGGGCGGCCCAGGGGGCTCGCGATTACCTGAAAAAACGGGGCATCACCGGAGAAGTCGCCAAGACGTGGCAACTCGGCTATGCGCCGGAAAGCTGGGATGCCTTGAGCGGCCACCTCCGCGCGGAAGGGTTCAGCGAGCGGGAGTTGATCGCCTCCGGGGTCGTCACCGTAAAGGAGGATCGCCCCGGACATTTCTACGACCGCTTCCGCGACCGGTTGATGTTCCCGATCTGCAACGATCTGGGCAACGTCATCGCGTTCAGCGGACGCATCCTCAACCCCGAGGCCGAGCAGTATGGCGGGAAGTACGTCAACTCGCCCGAAACCGCCCTCTTTACCAAGGGAAAGGTCCTCTTCGGCCTGCACAAGAGCAAACGGGCGATCATCGGGGCTGAAAGCGCGATCGTCTGCGAAGGGCAGCTCGACCTGATCACGGCGTTTGAGGCGGGGATCTGCAACGTCATCGCGCCGCAGGGGACCGCCTTTACCGGGCAGCAGGCGGGCATCCTCAAACGCTTCGCGCAGGAGGTGGTCCTCTGTTTCGATGCCGACGCGGCCGGGTTCAAGGCGGCGGAGCGGTCGCTTCCCGCGCTCCTCGGCGTCGGCCTCTCCGTACGGGTCGCCGCCATGCCGCCGGGGCACGACCCCGATTCGCTCATCCGCGCCGAAGGGCCGGAACGCTTCCGCGCGGTGATCGACGGCGCGCGCGATTTTTTCGAATTCCAGCTCGAAACCTTTGCCGCCACCCCGGAATTTGCCACCCCGACGGGAAAGACCGCCTTTGCCCGGAAGATCGCGGAAAATGTCGCCCTGATCGGCGACGCCATCCTGCGCGAGGCCGTGGTCAACAACTTGAGTTCGCGGCTGGAGATCGCCCCGCAACGTTTTCTCGCGCTCCTCAAGCCAAACCGGCGCAGCGCGAGCCGTTACCGGGAGGAGCCGGAGGAGGAACCGATCGCGCCCGGGCCGGAGGAAGGCCGCCGGCGCGGACCGCTCGGCAACACCGTGCGCCTGCTGAGCCAGTTGCTGCTGGTCAGCCCGGAAGTGAAAACGTGGCTCGCCGCCCAGGACCCGGCACTGTTTTTAAACGAAGTCCCCGAGGGCGACTTCCCGCTCCTGCTGCTCGCCGGAACGTACGAGCCGGGCGACGCCGCTTCGCTCGCCGCTTTCCTGACCACCCTTTCTGATGCCGACCAGGGGCTCGCCGCCGAACTGCTCGACCTGCGCCCGCAGCCGTCCGCCCCGCTCGCCGTGGCGCACGACTGCTGGCGCGACCTGCTGCGCACCAGCCTCGTCAACCGGCGCGACGCGATCACCGCGCGGCTGCGCCAGCCGGGGCTCGCCGAGGGGGAAATCGTCGCGTTGCAAAAACAAGTCCTTGACCTGACGCGAGAGCTTACCCATATTACGCGGCCCTTGTCTTCATTTTCACAAAACTCTTAATTGAGGGAAGGCCACTGTCTGAAACCGCGTGGGTATGACCAATTTGACTGATTCTTCTTTATCTTCTTCAACGACATCAGCACCAGGCACAACAAAAAAGCAGGAACCCACTTTGTCTTCCGCCGATTCCGGCGTATCGGTAACACCACCGATGCCGTCCGCCGATGCCTCCTCTCCCGACAGCCCCGCCGCTGCCGCCCCTGATGCCGCCACCCCGCCCAAGGCCATTAAAATCGCCCCGGTGGTGACCGCCAAGGCGCCCGTTGCCAAACCGGCTCCTCCGAAAAACGCCAAAAAAGGAGCGCCCAAGGCAAAGACCGAAGACCAGCCGGTCAAGGCGAACGCCAAGACCCCTTCCAAGGCTGCCAAACCGGCTCCTTCCAAAAAAAACGCCGCCAAGCCGGTCGCCGCCAAAAAGCCGTCGGCCAAGAAATCGGACGTTAAAAAGGAGGCGTTGAATGCCGCGCCGACCGCCCCGGCTCCTGCCGTCGCAACGCCGCCGATCGGCGCCGAAACGCCGAAAACGGAGGCCGAACTGACCGCCGCCGTTGCCGCGTTCAATGTCGATGCCCCCGAAATGGCGGAAAAGATCCGCGAACTGATCAAACTCGCCAAGGAGCAGGGCTACCTCACTTTCGACGACCTCAACGAAGCGCTCCCCGACAGCGTCAACGAGCCCGATGAGATGGAGACGATCCTCAACCGCCTGCGCGGGCTGGAGATCGACATCATCGACGCCTCGCAGGTCGACAATTACAAGGACGGCAAGAAGGATTCCGACGACGACGAGGAGGAAGACAAGGTCGATTCCAAGCTCGACATCCTCGATGACCCGGTGCGGATGTACCTCAAGCAGATGGGACAGGTCCCGCTGCTGACCCGCGAGCAGGAGGTCGAGATTTCCAAGCGGATCGAGGAGGCCGAACTCAACGTCCAGCGGCATGTCAACCGGTTCGGGTTCATCGCCCGCGCCTACCTCGACCTGGCCAACAAGCTCAACGAAGGGCGCGAACGGTTTGACCGCGTGATCCTCGATAAAAAGATCGAAAGCCGCGAGCGCTACATGAAGGCGCTCCCGAAACTTTGCGAGCAGGTCGAAAAAGCGGCCACCGATTCGGCACAGGCGTACAAGGTGCTGATGACCGCCACCGGCAAGCCCGACGCAAAGGTCGTGCAGGAATTTTCCAAGGCGCACGCCACGCTCCAGAAGCTTTACCCGAAGTTTTACTTCAAGCAGAAGGTGACCGAAGAGTTCGTCAACATCGCCGACGAACAGTTCCGGACCGTCACCATCCTGCGCGACACGATCGCCAAGAAGCTCAAGGCTGGGGAAAGCTGCGAGGTGTACGAAGCCAAGCAGCGGGAACTCCAGTCGCGTTCGTGGCTTTCGCCCGATGACTTCGTCGCCGAGCACCACACGCTCAAGACGTGGCTGCGCAAGGCGCTCAAGGCCAAGACCGAGATGGTCGAGGCGAACCTGCGGCTGGTTATCTCGATCGCCAAGAAATATACCAACCGCGGCCTCTCCTTCCTCGATCTGATCCAGGAAGGGAACATGGGGTTGATGAAGGCGGTTGAAAAGTTCGAGTACCGCCGGGGTTACAAGTTTTCGACCTACGCCACCTGGTGGATTCGCCAGGCGATCACCCGCTCCATCGCCGATCAGGCGCGGACGATCCGCATCCCGGTCCACATGATCGAGACGATCAACAAGCTGATGCGCGTCCAGAAGCAACTGGTGCAGGAGTATGGACGCGAACCGAGCCCCGAAGAGGTGGCCGAGGAGATCCAGCTTCCGGTGGAACGGGTCCGCGCCGTCCTCAAGATGGCGCAGCAGCCGATTTCGCTCCAGTCGCCCGTCGGCGACAGCGACGACACCAGCTTTGGCGACTTCATCGAAGACAAGGGGGCCGAGAACCCGAGCGACATGACCGCGATCACGCTTCTCAAGGAGAAGATCAAGGACGTGCTCGAAACCTTGACCGAACGCGAACGGCAGGTGCTCGAACAGCGCTTTGGCCTCGTGGACGGCTACAGCCGCACGCTCGAAGAGGTCGGCCGCCAGTTCAAAGTGACCCGCGAACGCATTCGCCAGATCGAAGCGAAGGCATTGCGCAAGATGCGCCACCCGACCCGCATCCGCCAGCTCGAAGGCTTCCTCGAAGCCGACGCGGCGTATTCGTAGGAGCAACTGCGAGAGATCCTGAAGGGACCGCGCCGGGCGGATGGACCGCCCCGGGGCTCAGGAAAAGATGAAGAGGATGGCCATGTCCTGCTAGTGTCGTGTTAGGTTAGTTCCTTGAAAAAGTTCGAGGTGATTTTTCGTATTCTCCAAGGCGCGAGTAAGGGCGGTATCCTAAGATACCGACCGCAACGAGCAACGCCGGAGAATCGGAAAAGCGCCCGAGATTTGAAAAGGAAATAAGCTAACATGACACTAGGGACACCTGCCATCCTCTCCACTAAAGGATACGTTTGGGAATGCCGGGTTGCGCGTAGGCTGCGGGTCCGGTTCCGTTGAGCACCCGGACGCGGAAGCGTGCTGGAGAGCGGACCTCCGCAGGGCGAGAAGAACGCTGTCAGCAACGTCCAACGCCGCGGTCGACCCTCCAATGTTGGCCCCTGGTGCTCCTGTTACGCGTGGGCGTTTCGGGTCCGGCGACGGCGGGCGAGCCAGAGGGCGGCTCCGGCTCCGACGAGAAGCGCCCAGGTTTCCGGTTCGGGTACCACCTGATAGTCGAGTTCGCCCGTGATGACGTTGAAGCTGTAGAAACGACCGGGATCGTCGATGTTGCTGTAGGTCCAGAGGCCGCCGCCCTGGTCGAGCAGGTCAAAGGTGGCCCCTCCCTGAAAGACCTGCACCACGTCAAAGGAGTCGCCGGTGATCGGAGTTCCTTCAAAGAAGTCGAAGGTATGATTTCCGTCGCCGATTCCGGTAATCGAAAAGACCAGCGTCCCTCCTTCCACCAGAAAGGCTCCGCCGGAAACGTCGATCTGGTCGTACTCTCCTTCTTCGAAGCCGGTGATTTCGAGGGTCGTGGTGGAATCCGTCGTGAGCGTCAAACCGGCGTCGAAGGTCAGCTTGCCGGGGGAGTTCCCGGGATTGAGCGCCCCGGCGATGGTGGCGTGGCCCCGGATCACGCCGGTTCCGGCGAGAGCCCCGTCGCGCTCCACGACGAGAGCCCCGGTCCCCGCCGTACCGTTGACGGCGAGGGTTCCCTCTTCGACGGTGGTGGTCCCCTGGTAGGTATTTTCCCGGGTGAGAGTCAGAACCCCTTCGCCGGTTTTCTTCAGGCCGCCGAGCCCGGAAAGGAGGCCGCTCCATTCCGCGCCGAGGCCGCCCGTGTCGATGGTGGAAGTGTTGCTCAAGGTGGCGTCGACGGAGGTGGTCAGATCCGCCCCCTCCACCTTCAGGGTGCCGCCCTTGAAGTAGAATGCCGCGTCCCCGGGGCCCGCAGAGATCCCGTTCTCGCCGCCGACGCCCATGATCCCGCCTTCCAGGTGGACTTCACCCTTGGAGCCTGCCCGTTCGGCGATCTTGATCACGCCGCCGAAGTGGCTTTCGCCGCCGCTCTGCGTGAAACGGCCTTCCCCTTCGTGGCCGACACTGAAGACACCGGCCATCTGGCCCTCGACCTGATTGACGTAAAGAACCCCGCCCGATTGCTCCACAATCCCGACGCCGCCGGGCACTTCGCCCAGCGCGATCCCGCGATCGCTCGCCAGCTTGCCGGTGCCGGCCTTGAGTTCATAGGTGCCGGTGCCGCCGCTTTCGGTGCCGCCGCTTCTGGTCCCGATGTGAATCGGGTTCGGCGTGTAGATGAAGAGTTCGGTCCCGGCTCCATCCTGGATGATGTTCCCTTCGCCGCCGTCGTGACCGAGGAAGATCTGGCCCGAGCTGTTCGCGGTTTCCAGGGTGAACCGGGCCTGCCCCGTCAGGTTGACCGTCCCCCGGCCGGTGGCACCGTTGCCGATGTAGAGGGTCCCGCCGCCGTTGTAAAACTCCGCGTCGCCGGAAAGGTTGTAGGTCCCCTCCCCGCCCGAGTAGCCGACGAGAAAAGCGACGCCGCCGTTGGTCCCAAGCTTGACCTCGCCGCCGGAGTGCTGGAAGACCCCCTTGCCTTGCGTCAACTGCCCGATGGCCATGGAACCGTAGGCCGTGCCGATCTGCTCTTCATCGTCGAAGATGATCGAGCCGCTGCTCATGATCAGTTCCCCGTCGCCGATGCCGTTGCCCTCGTCGCGGCCGATGGAGATGGTGTTGGACAATCCCTCCTCCTTGATCTTGACCAGGACGTGCCCCCCGTCGATGTTCAGCACCCCTTTGCGGTTGCCGCCGATCCCGACGCGCAGATTGGTCGCGAGCGAAGGGTTGAGCACGCCGAGGGTGACCGTGGCCCCCTCTTCGAGGGTGAGGCTTCCGGCGGCGTTGGAACTTCCAACCCGCAGCCCCCCTTCGAGGTCGACCTGGTTGCCGCTCCAGACGGTATCCCCGGTCAGGTAAAGCCTTCCTTTCCCTTCCTTGACCAGATCCCCCGAACCGGAGAGGGAGCCGAGCGTCGCATCGAAGTCGTCGCCGGTGTCAATGGTTGAAACAGTCCCCTCCACCAGGGTGGCATCGACCGAGGAGACCAGGCTGGCATCGACGACCCGGAGCGTCCCGCCGCCGAGGTTGAACTCGTAACCGGCGGTGGCCGAACCGTAGTTCCCGCGCAGGCTGCTGCCGCCGATCTCCAGGACCCCGTCGTCGAGATGGTAGATACCGCCTCCGTAACCGCCCAGATAAAGTTTGGTGTTGGTGCCGGCCCCGCTCGCCACGCGGAAGGTGCCGCCGGTCTGGTTGACGACGCCGCTGGCCTGTGCGCCGCCTGAGGCGTAGTCGCCGATGATGAAATCGCCATGCTGAAGGTCAATCAGGGCGTTTCCGCTGAGGTTCAGTTCGCCCTGCCCACCCTCGGTGGCGTTCGAGTTGCGCCCCACGCCGTAGGTGCCGCTCACCAGGTTCAGGGTCCCGGCGCTGAGATTGTAAACCCCTTTGCCGCCCTGGTTGCCGATATTGAGCGCCCCAAAGACGTTCACGACGCCGCCGGTCTGGTTGAAGGTCCCTTCACCGCCGTAGTTGCCGACTTGAAAACGGCCGATCTCCTTGATGAACTCGCCGGGGTTTTCCGTATCCTCCACCCACGATTCGATGTTCAGGACCCCGCCGGAGATTCCGGCCACGCCGACCTTGCCTTCGCCGGTGCCGACGCCGTATTCCGCAATGCTGTTCGCACCGGCCGTTTGCTGGATCGCTCCTTCCAGAACGTGCAATTCCCCGCCGATCCGGCTGTTGCCGGTCAACTCCAGCGTGTGAGCCCCGAGCTTCGCAAGCTTTCCGTCGCCGGTAAACGCGCCTGCCCAGGTGGCTCCGGCTTCCGCCGTGTCGATGTAAGATTCGGTCCCGGCTTTCAGTTGTGCGTCGACGGAGGTGGTCAAAGCCGAACCGGTGACCCGGATCGTCCCGCCGCCGAGCCGGAAGGCATACTCCGAAGTGGAGTTGTTGTAACGTGCCTGGAGGCTGTTGCCGCCGATCTCCAGCGTGCCGCTGTTGAGTTCATAAAGGCCGTCGGGTTCGCCCGGTTGCGCCGTGCTGCTCCGGTACCCGGAAAGGTAAAGGATCCCTTCGGGTCCGACCCGCAAGGTGCCGCCGTTCTGGATGATCTCTCCACGGCCTCCGTTGTTTGCCACGCTTTCGGGAGTGTTGTTGCCGATGATCAGTTTCCCGTTGGCCAGTTCCACCAACCCGGTTCCGGAAATCTCCAGCCGCCCGTGGGAGGAACGCGCGGTCTCGTCGGAAGCGTTCCGGCCGATCGTGTTAATGGCGCCATAGCCGCCGCTCCCTCCTTCGGCAGCGACGCCGAGCTTCAGGGAACCGCCGCTGATTTCGTAAACCCCGTGCCCTCCCTGGTTGCCGATATTGAGCGCGCCGATCAGTTCCACCTCGCCGCCGGTCTGGACCACATGGCCGTCGGAACCCCAGTCGCCGACCTGCAAAAAGCCGATGGTTGCGTCGGTCGCCTGCTCTCCGGTGGCGAGCCTCCCGATGGCGAGCCGTGCCCCTTCTTCAATCCGCAAGACCCCTTCGGGGCCGCTGGTTTCGCCGACCCGGACGATGGTCTGGGCCATCTCATTGCGGACCGAAACATCCGCCCCGTCTTTCAATACAATCTCGCCTCCGGTACCGACGACCAGTGCGTAACGGCCTTTCCGGACGGGGTGATTGAACGAACCGCCATCGAGTTCCACCTCGATCGCGATCTCCGTGGTGCCGGGGTTCCCGCCTGCGTCGCCCCACGCCTCGATGGTGGAAGCCTTGAAAAGACTCGTCTCCGTTCCCACCAGTGAAAGACGCGCTCCCGGACCGGTGATGAGCGTGCCGTCGTTTTGAAGCGTCAAGGTGGTCTCTGCGCCGAGGTTGAGGGTGGTGTCGCCTCCAAAGGCCCCTACGTTCCATGCATTGACGGTTCCGGTGACGCTGACGTTGCGCGTTTCGTCCTCCATGAAAATGGCGCTCTGCGTCGGGCCGGGAGTCAGGTTTTCCCCGCTCCAGTTCGCAGAGTCCATAAAGCCGCCCGAATCGCCCCCGGTCCAAAAGATCGCGTCGTCAAAATCCTGCGCCTTGAGGGGAACCGTCGCAGCGGTGAAAAGGGCGGCGCAGGTGCCGATTCCCAACGTCCAGGTGTTTCGTGTCAATAATCTGTTCATGTGCTTGAAAAAAATGCAGGAGGTCGCCTGTTCTGAGCCGCCGTTTCTCCGGGGTTAGATAGTTCAATGAAAACCCGCTTCACAAGCTAAAAAGATCACCTCCATTGCCACGACGACCGCTCTGGAAGCCGAAAAGAGCTAAAAACGGAGGCGACTCAAAAACGAGAATAGCTATACGTACATCTACGCACGCCTCCTTCGGGAAAAGTAATTTTCCGCTCAACTGATAAAGCCCGATTCCGGGCATCGGCAGGGCCTTGGTCTACGCGATAGCACGCAGACTCCGCATGGGACGGATCGTCACCAAAAAGTCACAAAAGAAAGGTGCGGTAGCGTTGCCCGGGAGGGAATGCCTTACTCCACCGTCACGCTCTTGGCGAGGTTGCGCGGTTTGTCGATGTCGCACCCGAGCTGGGCCGCGAAATGGTAGGCGAGCAACTGGAGCGGGATCACCGTCAGAAGCGGCGAGAGGAAGTCGGGGCAGGGCGGGATGTAGATGACATCATCGGCCACCTGCGCGAGTTCCCGGTTGCCTTCCGTTCCGATGGCGATGACCGGGCCGCGCCGTGCCTTGACCTCTTCCATGTTGGAGAGGTTCTTGCCGAAAACGGCGTCGTCGGGAGCGATGAAGACGGAGGGGACTTCCGGGCTGATCAGCGCGATCACCCCGTGCTTGAGTTCCGCGCTCGGGTGTCCCTCGGCGTGAATGTAGCTGATCTCCTTCATCTTGAGCGCCCCTTCCATCGCCACCGGGTAGTTGTACTGGCGACCGAGGAACATCATCGCCTTGGCGTCGATGTATTTGGCGGCGATCGCCTTGATCTTGTCGCTCTGGTCGAGGATCGCGCGGACTTTTTCAGGGATGCTTTCGAGCGCTTCGAGCATCTCGATCCCCTCCGTGGTCGAAAGGTGGCGGATGCGGCCGAGCAGGATGCCGAGCAGGGTCAGGATCGTCACCTGCGAGGTGAACGACTTGGTGGCGGCGACGCCGATTTCGGGCCCGGCGTGCATGTAGACGCCGCCGTCGCTCTCGCGCCCGATGGTGCTGGCGACGTTGTTGCAGATCGCCAGCGTCCGGTGCCCCTTGCGCTGGCACTCGCGCAGGGCGGCCAGGGTATCGGCGGTTTCGCCGCTCTGGCTGATGGCGATCACCAGCGTGTCGCGGCCCATCGGCATGTTCCGGTAGCGGAGTTCGCTAGCAAACTCGACCTCCGTCGGCAGGTGGGCGAGCGATTCAAGCAGGTACTCGCCGACCATCCCGGCGTGGGCCGCCGTGCCGCACCCGGTCAGGACGATCCGCTCGACCGCGCGGAGTTCCTTCGCGTTCATCTCCAGCCCGCCGAGCTTCGGCATCGCTTCGGTGCGCGAAATCCGCCCGCGCATGGCGTCGCCGATCGTCTCGGGCTGTTCAAAAATCTCCTTGAGCATGTAGTGGGGGTAGGCCCCCTTGACGGCGTCGCCCTCGGTGAAATCGACCGTATTGATCTCATAACCGGCGCGCCCGCCGCCGAGCGTCGTCATCTCGAACCCGTCCCCCTCCACGGCGACGAGGTCGCCATCCTGGAGATAGACCGCCTCCCGCGTGTGGGCGACCATCGCGCCGACGTCGCTCGCCAGAAAATGTTCTCCCTTGCCGATCCCGAGCACCAGCGGGCTGCCGCGCCGCGCGCCGACGATCACTCCCGGCACGGCTTCGTGCATGACGGCGACGCCGTAGGTGCCGGTCACCTGCCGCAACGCCCGGCGCAACGCTTCGACCAGCCGGTTGCGGGGAGCGAGCGAGCCTCCGTCCAGCGCGTCAAACGCTTCGCCGACGAGGTGGGCGAGGACCTCCGAGTCGGTCTCCGACTGAAAGGTATGGCCCTTGGCGGCCAGTTCCTCCTGCAACTGGCGGTAATTCTCGATGACCCCGTTGTGAACCAGGGCCAGCCGCCCGCTTTGATCGCAATGAGGGTGGGCATTCGCATCGGTCACGCCGCCGTGGGTGGCCCAGCGGGTGTGCGAGATCCCCTGGTTGCCGGCGAGCGGTTCGCGGTCAATCCACTCGGCGAGATTGGCGATCCGGCCTTCGCGCTTGCGGATCACCAGCCCGCCGTCGTTGAGCACCGCGAGGCCCGACGAATCGTACCCGCGATATTCCAGACGGCGCAGCCCCTCCAGAAGGATCGGGGTTGCCGATGTATTTCCAATATAGCCAATGATGCCGCACATAAAAAAATTCGCACTTTTGGAGGCTGACAAATCTCCCGCGTCCCGGCACAATGGCACGCACCTAAAAGACCTGGCAAGGACTCATATGAGCGCGACCCATTTTTCTTCGTTGTCCAAAGCCACCCAATCCACGCTCGCCGTGGTGATGGGCGGCGGGGCCGGAACCCGTCTCTACCCATTGACGAAAGACCGCGCCAAACCGGCCGTACCGCTCGCGGGAAAATACCGGATCGTCGACATCCCGATCTCCAACTGCCTCAATTCCGATTTGCGGCATATCTATGTGCTGACGCAGTTCAACAGCGCCTCGCTCCACCGGCACATCGGCAGTTCCTACAATTTTGACCGCTTTTCGCGTTCGTTTGTGGAAATCCGCGCCGCGCAACAGACGCCGGCGGGCTCGCAATGGTACCAGGGAACGGCCGACGCCGTGCGGCAGAACCTGCGCGATTTCCTGAGCCGCCCATACGAGTATTACCTGATCCTGAGCGGCGACCAGCTCTACCGGATGGATTTTCGCGATCTCCTGAGCCAGCATATCGAGGGAAATGCCGATATCACGATCGCCACGATCCCTGTGGAACGCTCCACGGCGTCGGATTTCGGGATCATGCACACCGATTCCAACCGGCGCATCACCCGGTTTGTCGAAAAGCCGAAACCGGAGGAACTCGACCCGCTGAAAATCCCCGCCGAACTCCTCCAGACCCTCGGGCGCAAACCCGACGACGAGCTTTTCCAGGCGTCGATGGGGATCTATATCTTCAACCGGCAGGCGTTGATCGACGCGCTCGACAACGATCTCGTCGATTTCGGCAAGCACATCATCCCGAAGTCGATCGAAAACCGGAACGTCCAGTCATTCATTTTCGAAGGATACTGGGAGGATATCGGGACGATCCGCGCCTTTTTCGAGGCGAACCTGGCGCTGACCAACCCGCTCCCGCCGTTTTCCTTTTTCAACACGACCGCCCCGATCTACACCCACGCCCGTTTCCTCCCGGCGAGCAAGATCAACGGAGCCAAGATCGCCCAGGCGATCGTCTCGGACGGGTGCATCATCTCCGACGCGACGATCGAGCGCTCCGTCATCGGCATCCGCTCGCGGATCAACACCGGCACCACCGTGCGCCACTCGATCGTGATGGGGAGCGACTATTACGACAACGAGTCGGGCGTGGCCCGGACGGGAAAGACGCCGTTCGGCATCGGGCGCAACTGCGTGATCGACCACGCCATCATCGATAAAAACGCCTGCATCGGCGACAACGTGGTCATCACCCCCGAAGGAAAGCCGGACCATTTCGACGGTCCGAACTATTACATCCGCGACGGGATCGTGATCGTCCCGAAAAATACGGAGATCCCCGCCGGTTCGTGGCTGTAGGGAAAGGAAGCGTTTCCGTGAAGTCGCCCGTCACCCTTTATCGCTACGGGGCTCCGCGCTCCCGCGATGAACTGGTGCGGATCGGCGTGGCCCGGCAGGTGCCGCGCGGGGTGAAACGCGAGGACCGCCAGCGGCTTGGGTATTTTGATGTCCACCTGCCGCTCCTCGCGCCGAGCGCGCCGTTGATCAAGGCATTTCGCGGGGGCGAAATCGCGTTTGAAACCTTTGAGCGCCGTTATCGCCGGGAGATGGAAGCGCCCGAACCGCGGCAGGTGATCGAACTTCTGGCGACGATGGTCGCCTTTGAACCGGTCAGCCTCGGCTGTTTCTGCGAAGATGAAGCCCGTTGCCACCGGACGCTGCTCCGTACGTTGATCGAAGAACGCGCGAAGGAACGGGGAGCCCTCTTCGGAAGAGAAGCGGCGGAAACGGGACAGGAACCGCCCCGCTTCGCCAGCCCGGTCTGCTACGCCAATTACGAACGCGAAGAGCGGGAGGCTGAAGGCGACGCCCACCCGGGCGGGTGAGCGCCTCCCCAATCCATTACCGGCGGTCGCGATTGTCGCGGCCCGCGCCGGTGGAACGCCCATCGCGCTGGCGATCCGAATCCCGCTGCTGTTGCTGTTGTTGCTGGCGGGCGGCATCCTGCTGCTGGCGGGAGCGCTCCTGCTGCTGGCGCGCGCGATCCTGCTGCTGACGGGCGGCATCCTGCTGGCGACGGGCACTTTCCTGCTGCTGGCGCGCACGTTCCTGTTGCTGCTGGCGGGCAGCGTCCTGTTGACGGCGGGCGTTTTCCTGCTGCTGGCGCGCGCGATCCTGCTGTTCACGCTGCTGTTGCTGTTGACGGGCGGCGTCCTGCTGGCGACGGGCGCTTTCCTGCTGCTGGCGCGCACGCTCCTGTTGCTCGCGCTGCTGTTGCTGTTGACGAACGGCGTCCTGTTGCTGGCGGCGGGCGTTTTCCTGTTGCTCGCGCGTACGTTCCTGCTGTTCACGCTGGCGGCGGGCGGCATCCTGCTGCTGGCGAAGGGCGTTTTCCTGTTGTTCCCGCGCACGCTCCTGCTGCTCGCGCTGCTGTTGCTGGCGGGCGGCATCCTGTTGCTGGCGACCGGCGCTTTCCTGCTGTTCACGTGCGCGTTCCCGCTGCTCGCGCTGTTGCTGCTGGCGGGCGGCATCCTGCTGTTCGCGCCCTGGCTGACCAGCCGACGTACGGGAACGCTCCTGGGAAGCATCCCGTTGCCGCTCCCGGGTCGCGTCCTCCCGCGTCCGGCCTTCCCGGCCCGCAGCTTCCTGCCGCGCCCGGCGCGCCGCTTCGCTTTCGGAAGTGGCGGGCGGGCGGGTCGCATCGGGAGAAGGGCCCGCTTCGGTGCGACGCTCGCGGCGCTGTTCCTCGATGGCGGCATCCCTCCGGTCCGAACCCGAACGGCTCGAATTTCGTTCCCGCCGGGCCTTGTCGGCTTCGAGCGCGGTTTCAAACGTCTTCTCATCGACGGGCCTGGCGGGGGCGCTGGTACGGGTCACTCCCTTGGTTTCGGTCTCAAACTTCCGGCGGATGCGCTGGCGATCCTCCTGGTCGCGCACCGATGCCCAACCCTTGTCGACCGTGGGGCGCTCCACCCGGCGGCTCACCTTCGGGCGGCTGGTCCGCTGTTCCTTGATCCACTTCGAGTCGGGTGCCTGGATCACCAGCCGGTCGCCATCGCGCCGCGTCCGTTCGATCGACCGGCGTCCCTCGCGCCGGTAATCGTCGTGACGGCGGTCGAGCCGCAGGGTGGCGATGTGGTGGCGGGAATGCCGGGAGACGCGCCGGTAGTCGGGTCCGCCGTTGTAGACGATCTTCTTGCTCCGGTTGATCGTGATGTTGGTGATATTCACCGTCTGGTTAATGATCGTGACGTTGCGGCTGCGGTTGAAGATGACCCCGCTCATGACCGGAGCGCCAAAGTCGTAGGCATTACAGAACGAGTAGTAGCCCGGGCCGATGTCGTAGTCGCGGTCGACCCAGACGCTGATGCCGATCCCCGTATCAAAGACGACTTCCGGGGGGAGCGGGGCCCAGCCGATATAGTCGTCGTTGGAGCGCCAGGAAACCCACGCCGGACCCCATTCGGTGTCCGGTCGCCAGAGCCAGCCGAGGCTCTCCACCCGGAACCACCGGCCATAATGGTAGGTGATCGGGCCAAAATCCTCGTACGAAACCCACGTCCAGCCGGCGTCGGTGTAAGCCCAGTAGCCGTCGGTGTACGGCGCCCAGGCGGGATCGGCGTCGAAGGGCCTCCAACAATCGCCATACCCGGCGACGTAGATCCATTCCCCGTAGGGACTCAATTCCTCATAAAAATAACCGAGCCAATCATCGTCGGCCATTGCGGTACGGGGCAGCGCCGCAGCGGCCAGACACAACATCAAAACAAAGAGGGCGAACTTTTTCATAAAAACGGACGCCAGACGCGAAGCTGGCGTACGGAAGATAAGACGCCTTTTTCGACAATTCATTCAATTTGTCGAAAAAGCGCCTTCCTTTGCCGCCGCACCCTCTTACTTGAGCGAAAGATGGAACAGGCCAAAACCGCGTGCGGGAAGGCGGAAAGTCCGCCCCTCGCCGGCCTTGCCGGGCAATACCTCTCCGTCGCCGCCGATCCTGGTGACCGTTGCCCCCCGATACCGTTCGGCACTCTTTCTCAACGACGGGGAGGTGATCCTCTCCTTGCAGGCGATTCCGGAACCGTCCGCCATCGTCTTCTTTTCCGCCGCGGCGATGATGCTGGCGCTCTGGCACGCCCGGCGTCGTTCGCGGCTTCACCTCCGCTGACGGTCCTCCTCATTTGACCGGGCGGGATTTTTTTTCCTCGGGCGGGTCTTTCGGCGGGAGAGCAGGTGTGGTATCGTGGAGCACGCCGATGAATCCCAAACTCTCCAAAGGACTTCGCAAAGCCGGGGTGCACGATGCCCGACGCCATCTTTTTGTCTGCATCGGGCCGGATTGTTGCTCGAACCGGGAGGGGAGCGCCCTCTGGGATCTTATCAAGAAACGGACCAAGGCGAGCGCCGTGCCGGTGATGCGGACCAAGGCGGCCTGCCTGCGGATCTGCTATCAAGGGCCGTGGCTGGTCGTCTACCCGGAAGGGACCTGGTACTCGTGCGTCACGCCGGAGCGGTTTGAACGGATCTTTGTCGAACATGTCGAAGGCGGGCGACCGGTGGAGGAGTGGGTCGTGGCCCGCAATGCGCTGGACGGGACGTGTGCCGGTTCCGGAGATGCGGGGTCTTAGGGCGGAGCGACCGGGCGCCCTCCCCCTTCCTGCGGCTTTCCCCGATGGTGGTCTGCGGGAAAACCGGTGGGTGTGACCGGTATTTTGCACGATCTTTGAACAAACCCGGCGGAGGGGTGTCTATCTTGGCACTACAAGAACGGAAACCGCTGGCCGGACCTGCGCTGTGATCACCCGTGAACTTTGTTCCGGCACCGCCTCGCCTCGGTCAAGATGTTCCCAAGCGCGATCAATCGCCGCCTGCGGGACGTATTTAAATACAGGAAGTGTTGACGAATGGGGAAAAAGATCAAATTCGTGAATACAACCGCGAGGGAACCGTCTTTTAAGGAAGGAAGGGACCACAATCATTATGGCGGCAGAAAATACAGATTCCGGGATCAAGATCTACCTGCGCGAAATCGGGCAGTTTGCACTCCTGACCCCTGAGGAAGAGATCGAACTCGCCGCCCGCATCAAGGCGGGCGACCGGGAAGCGCGGAGCATCATGATCCGGGCCAACCTGCGGTTGGTGGTGAAAATCGCCCATGATTACGCCAACCTCGGGCTTCCCCTGCTCGACCTCATTTCCGAAGGGAACATCGGGCTCATGAAAGCGGTGGAACGCTTTGACCCGGCCAAGGGGGGCAAACTGAGCACCTATGCGGCGTGGTGGATCAAGCAATCGATCAAGCGCGCGCTTGCCAACCAGAGCAAGACGATCCGCCTGCCGGTGCACCTGGTCGACAAAATTTCCAAAATGCGCCGGGTTTCGCTCCAGATGAGCGAGGAACTCGGGCGCGAACCGACCGACCAGGAACTGGCGGAAGAGGTCGGCCTCTCCACCTCGAAGGTGACCCAGCTCAAAACGGTGGCGATCCGCCCGGCATCGCTCGATGCGCCGATCAGCGACGACGATTCGACCGCTTTTGGCGAGATCGTCGGCGACGAAGAGGCTCAGACGCCCTTTGAACTGCTGCGGGACAAGAATCTCCACGCCGAACTCGACAACCTGCTCAGCGTTCTCGACGAGCGCGAACGCAAGATCATCTTCTCGCGCTTCGGGCTCGACGGCGGCAAGCCGAGGACGCTGGAGGAAGTCGGCAAGAAATTCGGCGTGACGCGCGAACGCATCCGGCAGTTGCAGAACATTGCGCTCTCGAAACTGCGCCGCGCGTTGCAGAAAAAGGAACGCCCCGCACCCCAGGGGTTCATGGAAAACTTCGACCGCGAGGTCGACGAGTTTCCAGCGTAAGCAGGCCAGGGCCTGTTAACACTTTGAGTCAAAAAGCGTCTTTTACGCCGATTTGAGTCGTTGGGTTAACATGGCCCTACCCGTACTTCGCCGCGCGGTAGCCGTGTGCAAAGACCGGGCCGTCGTAGCCGCCGCCTTCGCGCAGTTCGCTTAAAAGCACCTCCCGGTCGCCCTCTTCCCAGGAGACCTTCGCCGCCAGCGCAGCCAGTTCGGGTTCGATCAATCCCTCGGGCGACAACGGCGGCGTGTCGGTCTCCCCGGCCAGGTACGGGAGCACCCGTTCCAGCAGCGCGGCGTAAAGCAACCCGACTTCGGGCTGAAGCTGGAAGACCTTCAGGTCGGTGATGATCGTCGCATGATACGGCATCCACCCTTCCTGTTTGCCGATCGAGAGGAAGGCGCTTCGCCCGTCGGCCCAGTTGAGCTGGAGCCGCCGCTGCACCCGCTGGCCGAGATGACGGACCGAGACGATCCCCTCCCCCAACACGGCGCATGCGAGGCTGTAGGCATGAATCCCGTAGTTGAATTCGTCGACGGCGCACCCGGCAAAGAGGGTGTGCGCTTCGCCCCGCTCCGCCGCGTCGAGCCCCTGCCAGGCCATGATTTCCCGGCAAAACCGGAGCGCCGAGCCGCCCGTGATCCGCGCGCCCGCCCGGGCCCAGCGTTCCACCTGCCTTAACTCCTCCAGATTTCCCGCCACCGGTTTGTCCAGGAAAACCGCCTTGCCTGCTTCCACGAACGGGCGCGCCTTCTCCACGTGGGTCGACCAGTCGCAGCCGTGGATGATCGCCGCATCGACTTCCCCCGCCATCGCCTCCAGCGACGAGTGGACCCGCGCGATCCCGTGTTCCCGGGCGAATGTCTCCACGTAATCGGGCGGATGGACCGACCCGCCGTCGTAAAGGGCGACCACCTCGTGCCCGGCGGCCCGCTCCAGCGGAATCCACGAGGCAGGGTGGGAGGTATCGAGATCTACAATGCCGATTTTCATTTTTTAGGATAGCTGGTGGTTTCAGGCCATTTTCGCGAGGTCTTCGAGGGTCACTTCATGGAAGAACGCCCCGCCGTTGATCAGTTGTTCGATTTCGTCGACGACCATCGTTCCGATCCGGAGACGGTTTTCCGCGATCACCCCGGCGATGTGCGGCGTCAAAAGCACGTTGGGGAGATGGCGGTAGGGATGATCCTGCTCCACCGGCTCCAGGTTGCACCGGTCGATGCAGGCGACAAAGTTCCCCTTGCGCAGTTCGGCCAGAAACTCTTCTTCATGGATCTGGATGCTGCCCGCCGTGTTGATAAAGAGGCTCCCCTTCTGCAAGGCCGCGAAGTGGTGGCCGCGCAACATGTGGCGGGTGTTTTCGTGGGTCGGCGCATGGAGCGTCACGGCCCGGCAGGTGGAAAAGAGTTCCTCCAGTTCGTCAACCTTCCGGACGCCGAGCTTCTCCGCTTCCCCGGCGGAGAGGTAGGGATCGTAGACCAGCACCTGGCAGGTAAAGCTTTTGAGGAGCCTGATCAAAATCCGCCCGATGTGCCCTGCGCCGATGATCCCGATATTCTGCTGATAGATTTCGAACGCTCCGCCAAAGCTCGCCTGCGGTTCCTGCCAATACCCCTGGCGAGTTCCGACGCCAAACCACGGCACCCGTTTGGAGCAGCTCAAAAGCAGGCCCAAGGTAAACTCCGCCACCCCGTAGGCGATCGCTGCCGCGCTGCTGGTGACACGGACCTTGCGTTCCCAAAGCGCCTCGCTCACCACCGGCCGCACGGAACCGGCGGCATGGCAGACGAGCTTGAGGCGATCGGCTTTGGCGAGTACTTCGGCATCGACACGGGCGGTTCCCCAGGAGGAGATGACCACGTCGGCTTCCCCGGCGTGTTCGAGCAGGAAGTCACGGTCGGCGTCGACCGGCGGCTCCACCGGGAGCACGCGGGCGATCCCGTGAAGGCGGTCGAGGTCCATTTTGGAAAAAAGAGTGGGAAAAAGCTCCCGGTTGACGGCAATCAGAACGTTGGCAGGCATGGTTTTTTGGATGTGAAAGAAAATCAGGGCGCGTGGTGAAACAGCGGCTGCGGCGTTTCGGACGGCGGGGTTGCCGGTTCCCGGGAAGGGGGGACGATGCTCCCTTCGATCAGGAGCGGCGTCTTGAAGGCCGGTTGCTTGCGCAGCCGCAGATCAAGCAGCCGGACGAGTTCCCCTGCCACGCGCCGCATCGGGTATTCATAGCGGATCACCGGGAGACCGTAGTGGAGATCAAACCCCTCGACCGTCATTGCGAGCAACGCCGGTTGCTCCGGCGCGCGCACCCCGGCCTTGAGCAGGGCGGTGACGATCCCGCGCATCATGACGTCGTCGCTCACCATGATGGCATCGGGCAGACGGTTGCGGCGGGCGCTCTTGGCCTCCGCCATCAGGCCGCCCATCAGCGCTTCCGCTTCGGCTTCCAGTTCCGGGTGCTGGGTGCGGACGTAAACCTCGCGCAGTTGGGCCTGGAGGAAATTCCCGCGCTTGCATGCCTTCCAGAAGGCTTCGTCCTCGGCGGGAAAGTTTTCCAAAAGCCCCCGCTTGCGCACCCAGAGGAGCCTGCGGCACCCGAGCGATGCCAGATGATGGACGGAAGCGGTGATAAAAGCCGCCTGGTCGAGCACCACATCGCCGCCATATTCCATCCGCCCGAGGTGGACGCCCGGCCGGTTCCAGGTCGGGTAAAGTGCGCCAAGACGGCTTAGATGACACTGAAACTCAATGAATCCCGCAGGATTGACCTGCTCGAACGCAGCCCGCAGGCGCTCCATTTCCGCGCCGTAAACCGCCGGATCGTTCACCATGGCGGCGAAAAGATTGTCAAAGATATGGAGCCGGTAACCGCGTTGCCTCAGTTCCTCCCCGAGCAGATGGCTCATCCGGCGCGGCCAGGCGTTGCGCTCCAGCGCGAAGTTCCACCCGGTCAAAAGCCCGACGGTCGCCTTCTCCTGCTGCGCCCGGACAAACGTGCCGATCCGCGGTCGCCGGTCGAGGTAACCGCGCGCGGCCAGGCTCGCCAGCGCCCGCTGCACGGAACGGAGATCAACCCCGAGTTCCGACGCCAGGGCCGGTGTCGGCGGCAGACGCTCCCCCGGCTTCAATCGCCCGGAAGCGATCGATTCAAGGAGCTTTTCTTCAACTGGAACTACGGTCGACATGGTGCCCGGCATCGCTCTATATTATTTCTTAAAATTTAATGAAATAAATGGAGATAATCATGTATTTCCATAAACGATCTTTTATTTCAATCAATTCACATCGGAAAAAACAAGCTTTATCGCGAAAATTGCCGGGAGTTCCCGGATCGGCTGCACCGCCCTCCACGGGCGCATCGCCAAAAAAACCCCGCCCCTTTATAAAAAGGGACGGGGTTTCTCTGAACAATTCAGGCCGGCCCTCGGGGAGGGCCAACCCTTTCCTTTGATCGGTTCCTTAGAAGGAAATCCGGAACCCGCCGTTGACGGCGTGGGACTGGTAGTTGGTCCGACCGAGTTCACCGGTGTAGTAAGCGAAGACCGAGACCGCCTGGTTGAACTCAACCGACGCGCCGGCATCCAGCAGGAGGCTGTCGCGACCGATCTTCGGTCCGTTGACGGTGAAGACCGCGTCCGCGCCATTAAAGCGGGCGGAGATCTCCGGCGTGCTGTCGAGGTATTCGTGCTTCCACTGGGCACGGGCTTCGGGACGGATGACCACGTTCCCGACGTTGAAGCCGTAGGCGGCCTTCAGACCGACGGTCGAACGGAGCGAGTTCTGGTCCTGATCCTTGTAGTGCAGGGGTGCTGCGGACCCGGTTTCGTTGAACTCGTTGAGGCCGATGTAGGTGTACTGCACCGAGGCCACCGGGCCGACGGAGAAGCCGCCCAACTGGAAGTCATAGCCGAGACCGAGCAAGGCATTGGCTTCCGCACCGTCCGTGCTCCCCTTGGCGGTGCCGCCGAGGGTGCTGCGCTTCATGTCGTAGGAGTTGTAACCCCCGCCTGCGGCGACGTTCACATAGGCTCCCGAGTTGAAGTACGAAGCGTAGAGACCGCCGCGGCCGCCGTTGACATCAAGGCTGCCATCCCGTTCGAGGTCGGACTGCGTGTTGGTGTAACCGCCGTTGATGCCGACCACGAAGTTTTCGCTGATACGGTAGTCAAACCCGACCGTCACCCCGGCAGAGGTAAAGTTCTGCCCGGGCGCTTCGCTGGTGCCGCTCAGGCTGGCCCATTCCCCGTGCCCCGTGGCAAAGAAACCGAAGCGGCTCGGCTGCTGGACCGGCGCGACGACTTCCCTGCTCACGACGCTCTTGCCATCCCAACCGGCGATCGTCAGGCCCTTCTTGCCATCGGCCATCGCGATCCCATCAAGGCTCACGCTGCCCGAAGCATTCCGCAGGGCCAGCCCGCTGGCGCTGAAGCCGTGGGAACCGGCGCGGATATCTTCAAGGCGCTGCTCGATGTTGAAGTTCTGGATCTGCGAGGTGGCCACGCCGATCTGGAAGATCGCGGTCAACTCCTCAGGCGAGAGGAGCGAGAGAAGCGACGGAACGTTGCTCTTGTCGGTGTAGTTGAGGTAGTCGAAGAGCGAATCGAGCTGGCTGTGCCTCGCAGCGCCGTCGAGCGCACCGGCGACCTGGCGCTGGTTGTAGGTCAGCCCCTGCAATCCGGCAAACGACTCCTGCGCGATGCGAAGTTGAACCGCGCCGTTCGTGTAGACGACCTCCGGGGTCAACATCGTGTTCACCGCGAAGTTGTGGTGAAGATTGAGCGGATCGACCACGTTGACCGAATCGGCGGTGATCAGGTTCCACGTCTGGCCACGTTCAGCTTTGATCCCGTGGTTGATGACATAGAGACTCCCCTGAACGTTGGCGATGCCGCCGACGATGATGCGATCGTGATCCGTCAGCGAGACGAGGTCGGCAACATAGCCGCTGTTGGCAAATTGCTCGTAGTTACCCGTCACGGTAACGGTGCCCACCGGATTCAAGGGGTTGCCCGGAGAAATCAGGCCCTGACTGAAGACGTTGCCGTTGATGAGCGGATTGCCCACCAAGAGGCCGCCCCGAAGGGTTGCCGAGCCGTTGTTCAGGTGGAGATCACCGGTGATGGTTCCTTCCACGTTGGCCGCAGACTGACCGTTAACGTCGACGCGACCGAAGATGTCGCTCGCCTGATCCACCGTCAACCAGCCATCGTTGATGGTCACGTGGGCGGAGATCACGCTGTCGAGAAGGTTGATGTTACCTTGGCCGGATTCCACCGACTCTCCCGTGATGTGACTGCCGTAGAGGACGTCAATATTTCCGGAGACTGCCAACACATTGCCTTCAATGCTGCTCTGGTTGTCGAGGACGACATCGCCCGTGCCTGCATAGACATTGCCGTGGATCGCAGAAGCCTGATCGAGCTTGACGGCGACCCCGTTCAGGTTATCCGTGGTGATCACGGTCACGTTGGAATCAATCAGCGAGCCGTTGTTGGCCGTGACATGCCCAAGGGCGACGAAAACGGTGTCGTTCAGGTCGAGGCGTTCAATGGTGCTGGCGTGATCGAGCGAAACCGCACCTTCCTGAAGGTAGACATTGCCCTGGATCAGGGAGGTGTTGTCGAGCGTCAGGTCACCCAGGTTGGAGATCATCACGCCATTGAGGATGCTGCTGTTGTCATTGACCACAACATCGCCGTCGGTAATGGTCACATGGCCGCGGATCGAGCTTTGCTGGTCAAGCGAAACATCACCGGTGACCACGTCGACATCGCCAGTGATCAAGCCGCGACGATTGAGTGAGACATTGCCGGTGGTAACCGTCACATCGTCATTGATCCGGCCACCACGATCCACCGTCACGTCGCCGCGACCGACATTCACTTCGTCATCAACCCGGCCGCCGCGATCAACGAGCACGTTACCGCGACCGACCGTCACATCGTCATTCACCCGGCCGCCGCGATCCACCGTCACGTTGCCGCGACGGACGTTCACTTCGTCGTCAACCCGGCCGCCGCGATCGACCGTCACGTTGCCGCGATCGACCCTCACTTCGTCATCAATCCGGCCATTGCGGTCCACCGTCACGTCGCCGCGATCGACCCTCACTTCGTCAGCGATCCGGCCGCCGCGGTCCACGAGCACGTTGCCGCGATCGACTCTCACTTCATCGTCGATCCGACCGCCGCGATCCACCGTCACGTTACCGCGATCGACATTCACTTCATCGTCGATCCGACCGCCGCGATCCACCGTCACGTTACCGCGATCGACGTTCACTTCGTCGTCAATCCGGCCGCCGCGGTCAACGAGCACGTTGCCGCGATCGACCCTCACTTCGTCATCAATCCGGCCACCGCGGTCCACCGTCACGTCGCCGCGATCGACCCTCACTTCGTCATCAATCCGGCCGCCGCGATCCACCGTCACGTTACCGCGATCAACCCTCACTTCGTCGTCAATCCGGCCACCGCGGTCAACGAGCACGTTGCCGCGATCGACCCTCACTTCGTCAGCGATCCGGCCGCCGCGATCCACCGTCACGTTACCGCGATCGACCCTCACTTCGTCATCAATCCGGCCACCGCGGTCAACGAGCACGTCGCCGCGATCGACGTTCACTTCGTCGTCGATCCGGCCGCCGCGGTCAACCGTCACGTTACCGCGACCGACATTCACTTCGTCGTCAATCCGGCCGCCGCGGTCAACCGTCACGTTGCCGCGACGAACATTCACTTCGTCGTCAATCCGGCCGCCGCGGTCCACCGTCACGTTGCCGCGACGAACATTCACTTCGTCGTCAATCCGACCACCGCGGTCCACCGTC
>DATMFV010000050.1:0-43634 GCA_035555975.1 Chthoniobacteraceae bacterium | reverse complement strand
ATAAGCCGGAGGCTGCCCGGAACCACGGCCGAGACTCTCGAGATGTCCATCATGCTCACCACGACCACCGGCACCAGCCCCGGGGCCATGAACGCGGCGATGATCCCGCGAAAGCCGTACATGAACGGCGAAAGGCCGACACAGACCGCCGTCAGGATTGCGTTGGCCACCAGAAACCAGAAAAGGGTCACCAATTCGCCCGCGAGGTCGACGCCGCCGAGAAAATAGCGGAGGACCACATACGGAAGCAACGCCGAGGCGAGAAGGAGGGTCTGAAGAAACAGGGCCGCCCACTTTCCCGCGACCACCCGCCAGGCGGAAAGCCGGGTGAGCAACAGCAACTCGAGCGTCTTTTCCCTCATCTCGCCGCGCACCGAACCGATGCCGCGAAACGGCAGCGCCACGAGCAACATCACCCCGGTAAAGAACCAGAAAAAGGTCGTGACCGCTTTGCGCGCCTCCGCGTCGAGCGAGATCAGCACGCAGACAATCATCATCAACTGGACGATCAGGAACGGAGCCAGAAAACTGCGCGACCGCATCCCCTGCCGGAGTTCCTTGACCACCATCGGACTGAGCCGGTCTGCAAAATCGTTCATAAAACAGGGGGAGCCGGCGGTTCGGTTGAAGAAGACCCTCCGGCGAGCATCTCCACGAAGGCATCCTCCAGTTTGCGGCCTTCGCGGCGGAACTCGCAAACGCCGAAGCCGTCGCGGATCAACGCCCGCAAAAGGGCGGACAACGCTTCCGGGCCGCCCGCCTCCAGCCGCAGGCGCGCGCCGCACGGGATGGTTTCAACCAGGGTAACGCCCGGGCGGGCGGCGATCCATTGGATCAGCGCCCCGGGGGCTTCAAGCAGGCGGACCTCGACCACCGCCTCCCGGGAAGCCGGGTTGAGCAGGTGGTCCGCCGAACCGTGGTGAACGATGCGCCCCTGATCGATGAAAAGGAGCGAGTCGCAGATTTCGCCCAGTTCGGAAAGGATATGCGAGGAGATGAAAAAGGTCTTCCCCTCGCCCGCCAGGCGACGGACGAGCTGCTTGAACTCAATGCGCGCCTTCGGGTCGAGCCCGGCGGCCGGTTCGTCGAGGATCAGGAGCCGGGGATCGTGCAACAAGGTGCGGCCCAGGCAGAGCCGTTGCGCCATTCCCTTGGAAAGCTGGTTCATGGCCCGGTCCGCCAGCGGGCCGAGGTTGGCGAACTCCATGACCGCGTCCACGCGCTGCCGCCTCTGCGCCGCGCCGAAGCCGTAGGCGCGCGCGTAGAAATCGAGATACTCCAACACGGTGGTGTCGCTGTAGGTGCCGTAGGCGTCCGGCATCCAGCCGATCAACTGGCGCACCTCGCGGGGATGGTTCAGGGTGTCGTAACCGCCGATCCGGACCGAGCCGGAATCGGGTGCATCCAGCGTGGCCATGATCCGCATGGCGGTCGTTTTTCCTGCGCCGTTGGCCCCGATGAAGCCGACGGTCTGGCCCGGTTCGATGTCGAAATCAAGCCCGCGCACCGCTTCGATGGCTCCAAAGGAGCGTCGAAGGTTGCGGACTTCCACGAGGGGCTGGCTCATGGCGCACCTCCTTCGTTTAAGGGAGCCGAAAGGATGCCTTCCACCGGTCCGAAAGCCACCGCCCGGTCCTCCCAGTCGATCGAGTCGAGGGTCTCCACCGGCAGCCCGGCGGCGGTGACCAACGTCGCATAAAACTGCCCGGGATCGGGGAGCGGCTTTGTCTTGAAGCGCGACAGGCGACGGCCCGGGAAGGCGTCGGCGATCGCCGCCTTCCACCATTGCGCCGACTCCCGGTTCTGGTTCTCCGGGACCGGTTCAAGCGCGACCGGTTCTCCCCTCCGGATCGCAGACCCTTTCCAGAGAGAGCCGCCCGCGTCGCGAAACAGGAGCGTTTCGATCGCGTTGCCGAGATCGGAAACGATGACCGGCGCTCCGGAGGGCGATGCCCCGGTCTGCGTCACGACCCTACGGCCCGGGCGGATGGCGGCAAGCTGCTGGGCCTGAAGGCTTCGGCTCAGAAACCACCCGCCGGAGTAGGTACCCCCGGCGACCTGCTTCTCCAAAGGCGGTGCGTCGGGAATCTTGAACGGCAGCAGAAGGGCTTCTTCCTTCAAGGTAAACCGGCTGGAGAGGAGCAGGCCGGTCCGGGCGACCTGATCCTGCGTCACCAGCGCCTCGTGCCCGCCGGGAAGGAGTTCGATGGCGGTAAAACGGCCCCCGGTGCCTCCGGTGCCGTCGGTCACATACATCGCCAGCAGGAGGATGAACGTCCCCCCAAGGGAAAGAAGCGGCGTGGTGACAAAAAGGCGATGACGTCGGCCCGCCGGGGCAAGCCAGAAGAGGTTGACCGGACCGACGAGGGTGGCAAAGACCACGACGAAAAGCGCAACGAAGAGGTTGTGGGACTTCAGGGTATCCAGGCGCGTGAAGAGAGGCCATTCCGAAACGTCGGGCTCCGGAGAAGCCCATTGCCGCGATGCCACCAGTGTTTTGAGCGCTTCGATGCTCACTTCCGAGCCATTCCATGGCACCGCGCGAAACCGCCCTGAACCGTACGGGTTTGGCCCCTTGCCTGAAAGCTGCGGGCCGGGCGGCGGAAATGTCGGGCTCCATTGGCACGTGGCGGGATCGGGACTGGCGAGTACGAGTTCCCCGCCGAAGGCGACCCAGCGGCGCAGGGCGGTGCGGACTTCGGGATTCAGCGCGGCCCATTCCGCTTCCGTCATCAAAAGCCATTCCACGCCGGCGAGGCCGCGCCAGTCTTCGGGCAGTTCAGCAGGCTCAAACCCGGCCACGCCGAAACTGCGGCTTGTGGTCCGGGGTTTCCCCCCGGTCTTAAACCGTTCCACCGAAGAGCCGCCGAGCGTACGGCTCAACGCCACGAAGGGACGACCCTCCTGAAGATCCGGGAGCGTCGCCTGCCCGCCGATCACCTGCGGACCGGAGATCCGCACCACGGGAGGAATGGGAGAGCGCTCTTCCATGATGGGTGCGACGGGAAAAACGCGTGTTTCCCCGGCTTTCACGCGGAAAACAGCGCTGTTCACAAGACCCGGCCCCAGTCGACCGGAAAAATGGAATCGCCAGACCCCGTCCGAACCGGTGGCGTTGACGATCCGGACCCGCATCGGCACGCTCCCCTGCTGCGGGGCAGAATCGAAAACGGTCGAAACCTCGACTTCAACGCCGCTCCCCGGCTCGGTGTTGATCCCGCTTAAAACCGTTCCGGCCGGGAGAGAAAATGCCGAAAACAACACCGCCAAAAGGGAAAGAAGGTGCTGAAGCGTCGCTTTCATGGAGGGGGGAGCCGGGCCATTGCCCGCGACCATGGGTAGGATTTCAAGCGCCCGATGGCAAGCTCAATGCGCCGGTGGGGCGGTGCCGGGGGTGGGAAGCGACCTCCAACGCGGCGGTCGGCGCGGAGGCCGACCCTCCCCTACCCGGCGTCAAACAGCCGGACGCGCTCCCGGCTTTCTCCTCGATGCCAGGGCCCGACCCAGGAGAAGCAGACCGGCTGCGCCGATCAATGCGCCCGCGCCGGGTTCGGGAATCTGGCTCACCCGCAACGCTTCGAGCTGCTGGAGCGTCAACGCGCCGGAGCCGTTGGTCGTCGAGGCCCAGAGGCCGATGTTGTCCATCAATCCCTGGAAGGGATAGGTGGTGCCGTTGCCGCTATAGTTGCCGAGGGTCAGGTCTTTCGTAAAGGAAGCCGTGTGCCCTCCGATGTTGGCCACCGAAGTGGTGGAATCAAGTTTCACCTCGCCGTCCGCTGAACCGTAATAGTACGACATCACGGTATCGGTTCCGCTGCTGTCGATGGTGAAGGCGAAGAAGACCCACTCGCCCACCGCCGAGTAGTTCCGGGGGGAACTCGAAGAAAAAAAGGACGCAACATAGCGATTCGTACCACCGCCCTCAGGAGGACTGCCCACAAAGTTGTAGACGCCCAAACGCCCGCCCCCCGACTGCCCAACCAGACGGAAGCCCCCTTTCTGAGCGTCGGACATGTTGATGATCTGGGCATCGCCGCCGATCTGTATCTTGGTAGTGTAGTACCATCCGGCAATCGTCATCGAGATCGCTCCATCAAAACCGGGGACATCCGCCAGATAGCCGCCAACGGCCGCCCCGCCGTAACCGTTGTCCTTTCCCATCCCGGTCGCGCCTGAAAAATCGAGCGCCCTGTCCCCCGCCGCCCCGGAAACTCCGGACCCCGCCCCGCCGAGCATGTTGGCTTCCTGGCGTGTGGACGGAACGTCCGGGTCCGGCCGATACATCGTCAGGTCCATGGTCTCCGAGCCGGTGCTTGCCACCGTGTTTCCCGTGGACGAGTTGAAGTCCCAGAAGAGCAACGGTGTCGGAACCGTCACGGTCTGTCCCGTCGCAAAGGAGGCAATAGCGAAAAGAGAGGCTGCTCCCGTGGCCACGGCTTTGAATGAAGGTAAAGTGATGGCTGTTTTCATGATGATCTGAGGTGTGTGCTGATTCTGAAAGAGGAGACATCCTGCGGCAATGGTTCTTCGCGAAGCCGTGTCATTCGATCAAAATCCACAACTTCTTGATGATCAGTTACTTACAATATTTTTTAATCAATCTGCCCATAGGCAGCATTGTGAATTCCTAGGGCTGGCCGACCGGCTCGACGATGAACCCGTCGATCCAGAGATGGCCGGTCTGGGCGTGTTCTTTAAGGCCGGTGGAGACCAGCAGGTTGCCAACCGCGCGGCGGGGGGTCGTGAAGGTGATCTCCACACGGCGCCACCCCTGTTCGTCGGGCGGGTCGAGCGTGATGGCGTCTCCTTTCATGATTTTCTGTTCGGTATTGAGGCGTCCGGTGGAGAACTGGCGGGTATCGCAGGCTGCCTTGAGGATGGCAAAGTTTCCGTTCAGATCACTAGCCTCCAGCGCGATCACCGGCGCAAGCGCCCCGTCGTCCCAGCGCACCCATCCTTTGAGGCAATGCTTCCCGGCGGGAATCCGGAAACGATTAGTATCGACCTTCATGACATCCTGAAAGGCTACCGGCGCCAGATTGAACCGCAGGGAGCGCTCCCCTGTCTTGTGAAACGCTTCATCCAGCGTGACAAATTTCTTCCGACGTTCCTGCCAGTTGGTGTGGTAGGAGAGCGATTTGCCCGGATAAGGCCGCCAATGGGGCCAGGCATCGCGCGAAAGGCTGAAATCCCCATTGAGGATGTTGTCCGCCGCCGCCTTCCAGAGCAGCGCCTGAGCGGAAGCGATCAGGTCGTTTTCTTTTTCATCTGCGCGCGTGCCTTTGAGAGCGGCGGAAGAGAGGATCGTCTCGACCCGTCCGCCGCCGCGTCCCTCCACCGCGCCGACATAAAAACTCTCCAGCGCCAGCCGCGCATCGGCAGGCCGGGCATGCCGCAGAGCCTGTGCGATCAGGACCGGATAAAAGAAACTGCCACGGTGTTGCGCATAGGTCGAAAGCATCAACGGCGCACCCTTCTCCTCCGCGATTCCCGGCCAGAGTTCCTTGAGATCGAGAGCGTAAAGCTCGGGATTGAGCGTGGCCGCGATCTCTTCCGCAATGAAGGCGGAAAGTTCGGGGTCTCCCGTCAGGCTTTCCATCTTCTGGAGCGCCGAAATGCCGTACCAGGCGTGAAAAGGAACCAGGCGGCGTTGCTCCGAGTGCCCCAGATAGCTGAAGATCGAACGATCCGGGTTATTTTTGTCTTCGGCCAGCAGCTTGCGGCTCGCCCGCACCTGTTCAAAGAAACGGTCGCGGAAGCGGTCATCGCCGGTCAACTGGTAGAGATCGGCCAGATTGGTGAGGTAGCGACCGAGCGATCGCAACCCTTTGGCCAGTTCCTCTTCCTTGAGCCCGAGCAGGTATTCGCCATGCAGCAAGACCACCTCTTCGCTCCGCTTGGAGCCGGTCAAAAGATAGTGTGCGAGCACGCCGCCCGGCCAGGCGTGGCTCATGTCGATGCTCCCGGTCACGTGATTAAGGTTGTGGACGTAGCACGCCCCGGTCGCCTGGTTGATGTCGATGTCGCGATAATGCCGCGCGGCATGCAGACCGGTTGCCAGCGATGCCTCGTCCCCGACACGCAGGCCGCCGAGCATCGCCGCCCAGTCCCTGAATGATTCCAGATTCCCCCACCCGCCATCGCCGTGGGTATCGCCGAAGTCAAAGACACCGTAGGCGCGGCTGGCCTCGACCGCAGCGTCGCTCATCGACCGGAGGAGATCGTGGGTATCGAGCATTTTCTCCGCCAGGGGAAAGCGTTCGCGGTCGCCGGCAAAAAAGGAGATCAGCACATCGGTCGTCGCCCACCACGAGGGCGCGGCCATGGCAACCGGCTCGCTTTCCCACGCGGCCTCGTCCCCCGATGTCGATTCCCGAAGCCAGAACTCGCGGTTCAACGCCAGCCCCCTCGGGAAGAGCAGGCCGCGCGCGCCCTCGTCCGGCCAGAGATAGCCCCGCCATTCGCCTTCCTCCCACGCCACTTCGGACGGGTGCCGCTGCCAAGCCTCAGGCGCTTGCAACACCACGGTGCGTTCCCCGGTTTTGGCTTTGAGAAAAAGCGGCTCCCGGCCCGGCGTTTCCGTTTCTCCGGAGGGGGTGTTCTGCCGCGTCAGAAACTTCCTGCCCGAAGGTTGATAGAAGAGCGAACGCACCCATTTCCCGTTAGCCGGGGCTTCCTGTTCACCGGCCAGCAGCGTTGTCGCCGCGCTGCCATCGGCCGCGTGCGTCTGCCAGTAAAGCGTACGAAGAGGGACCGAGCCGCTCTCCCGTGTATTGACCAGCGACACCTCCAGCTTGACGCCCGGCAGATCCCGCCAACAATGAACCCGCGCCACGTACGCCAGCAGCGCATGCCCCTTTTCGTCCATCAGCCGTCCGCTGCTCCGGTAGACCTGGTAGAGCGCTCCGGTGCGCTCCGGCTTCCACTGCGCCTCGCGATCAAGCCGCGAATCGTAGACCGTCCCGTCGACCCCGATCCCGCGCAGGGAACCGGATTTGAAAAGAGGTTGCCCTTCGGGACCGGTGATCGCGCTCCAGAGTTCTCCCGGCGAGGTCGGCTGAACCAACCTCCATTTCCCGTTGCTTCCCTCCGCCGGCGTTTCCGCCTCAGGGGTGACTTCGAGCGTATAGTCATGCCATCCCGGTGCCAGTTCATCGGTAAAGAAAAGCCCGAGCACCTGCACGCCCCGGTCGCCTTTCCACTCGGTCAGCACTTCGCTCTGCACCTCGATGGCCTTTCCTTCGGGATTGACCAGCTTGAGCGTTCCTTTTCCGTCCCAGCTTCCCCGGTTGAAAGGAACGCCGAGCGTCACTGGCAGGCGCAGCCGCTCCCCGCCGGAACCGGCACGGTGAACCCGCAACGGCACGGAGCCGCTCCAGCTTCCCTTCCCGGCGGGTCGGCTGATGGAGGCAGTGGCCGGGTAGTGAACCGGGGGCGCTTCTCCGGTCGCCCCCCCGGGTCGATGGTCGACATATTCCCCGGCCTGCGGCGACCACTGTGCGGCATCGACCCAGACAGTCGCCCCATGCTCCGGCGTCACCCGAAGGGCGACCGGACCCTGGATGGTGGTCCCGCGCCGGTAAAGCTTCGGGTGGTCCGCCACCAGTTCGTACCGCTTCCATTCCGTGGTCAACCGTACCGTTTTGGAAACGGACTTTTCATCCAGCCGCCAGAACATGCCCGCACCCAACTCGCACGCCACTCCTTCGCGGTCCGCTTTCAGATAGACGGAAAAGATCCACGGTTTGGACCGCGACATCTTTTCCCAGACCTCTTCCATCAAGATCAGGGGCGAAGCATCCACCCCTTTCAGAGAACGCTTGCCGTGAAAAGCGGTGCCTGAGTCGATCTCCCATCCCTTGACTTCATACGCGCCCGCGTCGGTTTCGCTCATCCGGTGCCAGAGCAGAAGATCCTCCACGTCTTGCCCGGTCTCAAAACTGCTGTTGGCGAGATAGTTTGCCACTGCACCGGTGGCTGCCGTCTCCTCCTCTTCGGGCATGGGCAACGCTTCGGCCCAGAGACGCACCGACGCGATCTCTCCATGGAAAAAACTCTGCGCCCGCCGCCCCACGGCAAATTGCCCGGCGGCGTGAGCCAGCGGCGGATGTTCGCCGACCTGTTCGCCGATTTTCTTCCCGTCCAGATAAAGCGCACAACGGGTTCCGCTGTAAACCAGCGTAAGCGTCTGCCACTCGCCCGGCTTGAGCGGCGCGGAACCATTGAAGCCGCGGTAGCTTTCCGGCTGGTCTCCCACCAGAACGACCCTCGGCCGGGTGTGCGGCGGCTGTTCGCCGGTGGAGAGATACCATCCCCCTTCCCTGGAACCGGCATAGTCGCTCACCAGCCCCTCCAGACGGCCCGTCTTTGCCGGTTTGCAGCGGATTTCCACGGTGAACCCGTCGCCTGGGTCATAAACTCCGGCCAGTTCGGGCAGTTCCAGTGAGCGTTTGCCGTCAAACCGCTGGTCGGAAGCGTCGGCGGCCTTCCATTCCCAGGCCGGGGCAGGCGGTTGCGCTCCACAGAGCATCACCCCCAACAGCATCCAGACCATCATGGACCACCCAACGATTTTCTTTTTCCGACTCATAAGCTTTATTTGACCTTGCGCGCCCAGAAGGGGCTGTTGGCGTCATATCTTTCCATTTCTCCGCGTGAAACCCGTTGCACGTGACCGTCGAGGTAGCCGACCTGCTGCGCCCCGTCGTGCGGATAGTGCAGGCTGGGCCGGTGCTCGACCTTCACCGTCGTGGCAAAGTAGTGCCCCTTGCCGGGTGTCTCGCTGCTGGAGAAACTTTCCATGAACCAAGCGGCAGAGACAGGCCGGGGGACTTCCGCATACCGCGTGTACTGCGACGCGGAGGTCGGCACCGCAAGGTAGCGATTGATCGCGTAGTTGTGGTTCATCGCAAACCCCCAGGTGCGGTGCGTTACCTGGAGCGTGGGACAGGTAAACTCGGTATCAACCCCCGGGTTGCGGCCCGTGTACCCGAGATAGTCGCGGATACCCTTGACCGGTTTGCCGTCGTCGTCCACATCCTGGGTGCCATTGAAAAAATTAACGTTGGGAAAGGTTCCGTTGTGGTCCTGGGTATACTGAATCCCCGCCATCACGAGGCTTTTGAGACGGGTGAGGCAGACCGCATCGCGCGACTGTACCCGCGCCTTTCCAAAAACGGCGAAGCTCACCGCCGCCAGAAACGCCAGCACCGCGAACACCACCAGCGTTTCCGGCAGGGAGAAACCGCCGGTACGTCTGGGATGGGGAGAAATCGGGGCAGTCATGAACGGGGGTTCTGCACTTTTGCGAACAGAAATCGTTGTAGCCCGATTCCCGAAAAGCACAACCTTCCTTATAGAAGAGTCACTTTCCCATCAAAAATCAGAAGCCGCTGATCATCAGCGATTTACAACTTAAAATAAACGATCTGCCCATAGGCAGTCACCAGCAAAACCGTGCTCCGGACCGACCTTATTTCCCACGCTCCAGTGCCCGGACCGAACCCCGTTTGACGTAGGCGATATCAATGAGCACACTTTTCTCCAACGGCTCCCCGGCCTGGATTTTATGCAGGTGCTGCGCGGCGAGCCGACCGACCTTGCGGCCGACTTTCAGGTTCATCGAGTCGATGGGAATCTCCACTTCGCGGTGGGTTGCCCGGCTGCTGCACATGATCACCGAAAGATCGTCCGGAACCGAAAGGCCGAGGCGACGCCACAGCCCGAACACCCTGCGAAGCGAACGGGATTCGCAGGTAAAAACAGCGGTCGGGCGCGTCGCGGGATTGGCAAAGTGCCGCACAAGCTTGCCGGAGGTCGGGTTCTCCGAACATTTGAAGAAGGCGAGCTTCGCATCGCGGCAGCCCCCTTCCGACTGCGCCAGCAAACACCCCTTGAGACGCGCGGTGGAGACCTTGCCCTGAACCGACTCTGAGAGCACCGTGATCTTGCGGTGTCCCAGCTTGTAGAGATGGCGAATGGCATCGTAGCCGATGCCGACATTGTTGAGGTTGATCGAGTTGACCGGCAGCCCCCGACAATCGTCATACATGATGACCACGGGCAGGTGCTGGCTGATCAATGGCTCCAGCATCGGCCGGACGATTTCGTGGCTGGAACGGCAGAAAACCGCCGCCCCCTGAAAGCCGCCCGCTTCCAGGCGCTCACGCATCCATTGCAGGGTGGCCGCGCTGCCATCGTAAAGAAACCAGCGGCTTTCAAATCCGTACTTGCGGCTCTCTTCCTCAAAGGCGTTGGCGCACCGGCGCACGGAGGGCGTCACCCGGGAGGGGATCTCCCGATGTTCTTCCAACGACGGTTCTTGGGCGGTCTCCAGCAACACGGCCACCTTCCCGCCCTTGATGTTCTGGAGCAACCGGACCTTTTGCTGAAGGGTGATCGGCGGCTCAAGCGGCGCGATCCGGTTTCGGCGCAACAACATCTGCGCCTTCTGCTGAAACCCGGCCCGCAAAAAGAAACCCCGGCGTGGAGCGGCCCGCAACAACCCCTTCCCAACCAGCGAGCGCAGGCTGGCCGTTACCGTCGGTTCCGAGACCTTCCAGAGACGCCCGATCGTCCGCATCGAAAGGAAATGCTGCCCGTTGCAATACATCCCGCTCGCCATCTCTTCGAGCAGCGTACGCGTGAGCCGTTCGTGTAGGTAGGCGGCCATCCGTGTTTCGGATAACGGATTGGCAGCCGGAAGTCAATGCCGTGCGGCTCCCCTGCAGGGTCAGGGCCAGAGGTCATCAAGCCAGTCGAGGACGCGCTGGTTGAGCAGGGTGCGGTTGGTCATTTCGCAGTGGCCTCCCGCCCCTTCCCCGGTCCGGAAGGTGAGGAGGGTTTTCGGGCACTCGAGCGTTTCGAAAAACGCGGGGGCGCGGGCGGCGAGCGGGTCGTCCTCCGCATACGTCAGGAGCGTGGGGCATTGCAGCAGGTGCTCGCGACCTTCCAGGGTGAAGTCCTGGATGAGACGCAGGTAGTCGCGCAAATCGGTGGCTCCATTGGCCCAGAAACCGCGCTGGACGATCTTCCAGCGAAGCTGACGGCTGGAGTCGATAAAAGCCGACACCTGATCAAGGAGGGCATCATCGATCCTTGAAAAATCGGCCAGTTCCTCTTCCGGCACGCCAAACTTCGCAAGAAAACCGCGCAAACCGTCCGCGATGCTCCCGAGGCCGGGGTCGGCAATGCAGGCTTTGATGCGCGGTTCGCCGGAAGCGGCCCGAAGGGCGAGATAACCGCCCAGGCTCCAGCCGCTCAAGGCGAGCCGTTCTCCATCCACCCCGGGGAGATCGAGGGCGAAGTTGACCACGGCGCGGACGACGCTCTCCCAATCAGGACGAAGGGGAATTCCCTGTTCGATGAGCAGTTCCCCCTGTCCCGGTCCGTCAAAAAGGAGGGTATGGTAGCCGCGACGGTTGGCTGCCACGGAGGAGCCGAAGTAAAGGTCGGTGACCGTGGCGTCATAGCCGTTGGTCAGGATCAGAAGCGGTCGTTTCGCCATTTCATGACCGGCGGCGGGAATCCAGTAGGCGGGAAGCGTCGTCGGGCCGAACGGAATGCGAAGCGGGCGGACGGGAGGGTCGAAAAGGTTGAGCGCCGCGTCAAAAGCCGCCATCTGAAGCCGGAACGCTTCGCGCAGGCGGGGATCGACCGGAAAGCCGTAAAGCGGGTGGTAGGAGGCCCCGTAACAACCGCTGGCGCGTAGAAAAAGCTCGCGCGCGCTGGCGATCCGGTGGCGGCGTTCCGCTTCTTCGGCCTGTTGCCGCAGCCGATTTCCGGCAGCCACCCATGCCTCGTAAAAAGCGGTGTCGTCCCCGTCGCCGACAGCGGTGGCGACGGCGCGGATCTCGCCCAGTTCAGGCCCGCCGGCGGAGATATACGCCAGTGGGAAGGCCCCGAACTCCTCGTGCATGGCATCTTTGAACATCATGGGTTCTTCTCTCCTTTGTACGTTCCGCCGGGGGGGATGGCAATCCGGTTCGGAGTCCAATGCCACGGTCGGCGCTGAGGCCGACCCTCCAATTTTGGGTGCGGGCGCGCACTGGCGGACCTCCGTCCGCCGCGGGGTTCGTTGCCCGGGCGGGAACAAGGCGTGGTGTAAAAGTCCACTCCGCATCGGCCCTAAAATAGCGTCATCTGCCCGCCGGGCACTGAAAATGCCGCGCTCGAAAGCGGGGGCACCGGTCCGTCGAGCCGGTGTTTGCGCAGGGCGGCGTAAAACATGGAGCGGAGCGTGTCGGCATAAGCTCCGGTGCCGCGCATCCGGGAGCCGAAGTTCGGGTCGTTGAGCTTTCCGCCCCGGAGCGAGCGGATGCGATCGAGGATCATCCCCTTTTTGCCGGGGAAATGCTCCTCCAGCCACGCGTCGAACACCGGTGCCACAGCCCCCGGCAGGCGTACCGGCATGAAGTGCGCCGTCACCGCTCCGGCCTCCGCTGCTGCGGCGACGATCGCCGAGAGTTCATGATCGTTGAGCCCCGGGATCATCGGCGAAACCATTGCCCGTACCGGAATCCCCGCCTCCGTCAGTTCGCGGATCGCCGCCAGCCGCCGCGAAGGAGGTGAGGCGCGCGGTTCGAGCACCTTGGCCAGCGCGGGGTCGAGCGTCGTCACCGAGACGTTCACCATCGCCGCACCGTGCGCGGCAAGGGCGGAAAGATGGTCGATATCGCGGGTGACCAGGTGGTTTTTGGTAATGATCGCCACGGGGTTGCGAAACTCTGCCAGCACCGCCAGGCAGGCGCGCGTGATCTCCAGCCGCCGCTCGACCGGCTGGTAGCAATCGGTCACGCCGCTCATCGTCAACGTCTGCGGTTTCCATTTTTCGGAAGCAAGCGCCTCCCGCAACAGCTCCGGGGCCTTGCTCTTGACCATGATGCGCGACTCGAAGTCGAGCCCCGCCGACCAGCCGAGGTATTCGTGCGTCGGCCGCGCGAAACAGTAGGAACAGCCATGTTCACACCCCCGGTACGGGTTGAGGCTCACGTCGAAGCCGACATCGGGCGACTGGTTGCGGGAGAGGATCGAACGGGTATCGTCTTCAAAAAACTGCGTCCGCAACGCTCCCTGCGGCTCCCCGGGGTCGGGGGCGTAATGGAGCTTCGCAAACCGGTTCTGAGGGTTCCAGTCGCTCCCCCGCCCGGTCTTCCGGGGTGTGGCGGGAGTCGGTTCATTTTCAGGAAGTGACATAGCATTCTTTAACGACAAAACAATCTGGCATGTTTCTCTTTTGCATGCCAGAAAAAGTTCTTCTTTTGCCGCTTCAGAAGGTCCAGGTGGAACGGAGGCCGACGGCCAGCGCGTTGCCAAACTCCCGGGTGGCCCCGGGGTGGATGATCCACTGCACATCAGGCTGAAGCGCCAGCCGGGGTGTCAGTTGGCAATGGTAGGTTAGTTCCACCAGCATCTCCCGCGCCGCGTTGTGCCCACTTTCCGCTTCGAGCGTCCGCCGCGCTCCGCGGGTCCACCTTCCGCAGGCAAAGCCGATCCCGAGGGCATCCTCTCCCCGGGCGGCGAAAAGGCCGTGGAAGGTCAGGCCGGTGTCAAAGTAAAGACCGAGCGTGTTGCGCTCCTGCGGCTGGATGCCGAAGCGCCCAAACCACGCCACGCCGCGCGGCGACGATTCCGGGGAATCCGCCAGGCGCAGGAGCATCTGATCGACCACCCCGTAAAGCCCGGCGTTTCCCTTGCGGCGTCTGGTCGGGGCGAAACCGGCGTTCTCCCCGTCCGGGGTGTGATACCAGAACCCGCCCTTTGCCTCGCCGGGCAATCCCCCGCTTTTCTCCCCATAATTCCACCGGAACTGTGCCTCGTTCATCCAGAGATAGCCGGTGCTGCCTCCCGGTCTCCAGCGCAGTCCGTGCCGGTTGATCTCTTCGTCGAACGGATCGCCCTGATAGAGCGCCGAGAGGAGTCTCACCCGCTCGCCGGGTTGAACCGCGATCCGGACGCCGAGGGTTCCGCGCGGGAAGGCGGGGCCGCCGCCGGGAAGGTTCTCCGAAAGAAAGGGGGGCCAGCCAAAGGCGGCATTCAGGAAGAGCGAACCGTATTCGCTGACGGCGAAGGCTTCATCCGCCGCCAACTGGCCGGCCCGGACGGAGAGCGCCCCCTCCAGCCATCTCTGCTCCAGCCAAAGTTCGTACAGGTAGAGCGAAGGGCGGGCCGCTGCGTGGCTTACGGTAAAATGATTGCCGATGCGCCGGGCGGAGAGATCGCGGCCATAGGGAGCGAACCAGCGGGTCTGAAGGGTCGCCCCCTTCCAGCCGGTCAGTTTTTCGAGATCCAGCTCCAGTTCGCCCTCCGCCAGTCCGGTGTAAGCGCCGCCGCGCCGCTCCCCTCCGCGGAGGTTGGCCCATCCTTCGGAAATGGATTGTAGCGAAAACCGGACGCCGCGCTGCTCCAGGCCGGAACGCCAGTCGCGCCACCCGCCCGGTCCGGACGGTGGGTCGCCCGGTTGTACGGTCGGGTCGGCGGCGCGAAGCGCGCAGGAGAATAGCGCCACGGCAAGCGCGGTCGTCATGAAAGCCGGAAGGCATTTCCTTGGTTGGAGGTTTTTGGAAAGGTTGCTGATCTTCATTTGGAGTTGATGCCGGAGTCGTTTTGTAGCCAAAGCTACTTCTTAAAGCCATGGGTACATTTTAAAGCCGAAGTTTGTCAATCGCCTTTCTTTATGGCAGAAACCGTACATGCCCTCCACGCGCCAACCTGCCTTTCGACCGAAGCCAAAAACACCGGCGGCGGCGGACGGCCCGACGATCCAACGCCTGACCCGCAAGGCGCATTCACGGGAGCGCGCCGAGGATTACGTCGAAGTCATTGCAGAACTGATCGCCAAAACCGGCGAAGCGCGCGCGACCGACATCGCACGGGCGCTGGGGGTCACGCATGTTACCGTGATCCGCACCATCCAGCGGCTTCAGCGCGATGGCCTGGTCACCACGCAGCCGTACCGCTCCATTTTCCTGACGGCCGAAGGGGAAAAACTGGCGACCGAGTCGCGGCAGCGGCACGAAACCGTGCTCGCCTTTCTGGAAGCGCTCGGCGTGCCCGCTTCGGTCGCGCAGGTCGATGCCGAGGGAATCGAACACCACGTCAGCCCGGAAACGCTCAAGGCGTTTGAGCGCCATCTCTGGGCCGTTTCCGGTAAAAAAGCCGGAGATACGGCGGGGTAAGCCGTCAGCCTTCCTCCGCCTTGTCGTCCGGGTCGACCGCGCGCCGGTAGCGGTCAAGCTTGCCGTTTTCCGGCAGCCAGCCGGGGAGGTTGCGGACGTCGTGGGCGCTCAACCCGCCGGGCGACGAAGGGGGGGTCGCGTCGTCGCTGCGGCGCATTTCCCACCAGCATTGGCCGCCATGGTTGTGTTCATGGTCGATGACGAACCCGGCCTCCTTCATCATCGGGCCGATCCAGCCGATGCAATGGTCGCAGTAGTCGCCGTACTGCTCCAGCCCGTTGCGAATCAGGAAGCCTTTGGAGGGGCAATCGAGCATGTCGATCCGGAACAGACGGGGCGTGGAGGTAATGTGGTAACCGGCATCGGGCGACTCTTCGAGCAGGGTCGCCCCCCAATACTTCGACATCCCTTCAAAACCGTCGGCCCGGATCAATTCCCGGGCGTGGAACTGGCTTTCCCGGGAGATCGCCTCCGCCCAATACTGCCGCACCAGGGCGGGGCCTCCCTGTTCGTGCAACCATTGGAAGGTCCATTCGTAATGAGCGCAAAAATCGTAGCAACCGAGCATCAGCGCACCTCCCTGATCACGCTCGGCGGCAGGTCGGCTCCAGCCGGTTCGTAGCGGTGAACGCAACTTCCGTTGCCCCCTTCGAGCCGGAAGACGAAGCCGCTCGCGGCAGCCCGGGCGACGCCGAGATGGTGGCAATGCTCGCAGAAAAACGGGACGATGTCGCGCCCGGCCTGGCGCAGGTGGGCGATGGCCGGGCAGCGCCGCACGTCGATTCTCACCCCTCCCGCCTCCTCGCGCACTTCGACCTCGCCGCCCGGTTCCGCCGCGAAAAACGCCCGCCAGTAAGCGGCCACCTCCGCGAGCCCGCCTGCGCGCCATCGGGCGTTGACCGGCTCGAAATAACGCCGCCCCAGGTCCCGCAGGTAAGCGATCCATCTCTCCCTGCCGAACTTCCCCTCGATAAAGCGGAAGGTGGCGTTGATCGCGAAATAAAAATCAGCCGCTCCGTGCGGCTTGGTATCGCGATAAGGAAGGGGAGAGCCGGGGTCGTTCATGAGAGGGCGGTCGCAGGGGCGGGCGTGAGCCATTCCCTGCCGATTTCGAACAACTGGTCGAGCGCGGCGCGGCACGGTTCGTCGAGCGCGTAGCCGAGGTAGTTCTGATGGGTCGTAAAGATGCCGAGCCGCACCAGGGTCTCCTTGAGCCCGGCAAGCCAGCAACGGATCTCCCTGCCGCCGTAGACCGTGTAAAGCAGTTCGCTCATCGCGCTTTCGATCGCGCGCGCCTCCTCTTCCCTTCCGTCGCGGAGAGCGGCCGCCATGGCCCGGACATACCGGGCGTTGACGATCGCGCCGCCGAGCATCATCCCGTCGTAACCGGCCCGGAAATAATCGACGCACGCGAACTCGTCACCGTTGAGCAGGGCAAGCGGCTGCCCCGTTTTCCGCCGCGCGGCCCGGGCGTCGAGTGCGGCCTGGCGGCGGCCCGGGTCCGAGGAACTATCCTTTGCCATGACAACCCGGGGGTGGGCATAGAGCGTGGGAAGAAGCTCTTCCGGTACGGCGATCGAAGCGTGACGGCCCCGGTCGTAAAAGGCGATCGGCAACGGGCTGCGATCAAAGATCTCAAGGTAAAACGCCTCCAGCCGTGCGGGGGTGGCGCAAAGCAGGAACCACGGCTGGGCGACCGTCGCCAGCGTCGCCCCGTGCCGGGCAGCCGTCTCGATCTGCTCCAGGATGCGGGCGGGCGAGTTGTCAGTGGTCTGAACCGCGACGCCGAGACGCCCGGCGGCGCGATCGACGGTTTCGCGGATCAAGGCCTCGCGCTGGGCATCGGGCATCCATGGCCCTTCCCCGCAGGTGCCGAGGATCATCACCCCGTCCACCCCGAGGTCGACATGCCACTCGACCATCCGGGCGACGGAAGGAAGATCGAGCCGGAAATCTTCCGTCAACGGTGTCGGCGTGGCGGACCAGAGGAGCGAGGCGGGTGTCATGAACTCATCAAACTAAGGCTTCCCTCCCCGCAAACAAGCTTGCCGGAGGGGCTGCGATCTGGTTCTATTCTCAACCAGATGGAGATTTCACCCACCCCAAAACGACGCACCCTTCCGGCATTGACCGAGGAATGGCTGAAGGAAGCGATCGTGAAACAGCGCTGGAGCGGACACCTCCCTTCCGAACGGCAGTTGGCGGCGGAGCTGCGGATCGGCCGGGCCACGTTGAGGACGGCGCTGGCACGGCTGGAACAGACCGGGTGGATCGTGCGCCAGGCCCGTTCGCAGACGCTCATCGTCCCCCGGAAGCGGACGCTGCCGGACGCCTCGTCGCGGATGCTGGTGCTGCTCTCGCCCGGTTCGCTGCCGTCGCACCGGGTCGCCGCCATGTCGGGGCCGCTCCAGCTTTTCCGGACGATCCTCCATACCTCCCCGGAACCGCGTTTCCGGCTGGTGGAGATCCACGACCGCCGCCTCCGCAATCCGGCGCTGACGGTCGGCCTGCTCGAAAAAGCGCTGGAGGAGAACCCGAACGGCGTCTGGGTGCTGCTCGGGACTTCCCCCGAGATCCAGCGCTTTTTCGAACAGCGAAAGGTTCCGGCGATCATCCTCGGGCATCGCTTTCCGGGGGTGAAAATCTGCGCCGCCGATATTGATCTCAACGCCGTCTGCTGGCATGCGGCGACCCGGATGGTACGCGCCGGGTGTCGCCAGCTTCATCTTCTGCTGGTCGACCGGCGGCGGGCGGGCGATCTCGCGGCGCAGGAGGGGCTCGACCGTGCGCTCAAAGGGGTTGCGGGCGTCTCCACGCAGACGCATGTCATCCGGAAGGCGGAGGAGATCGACCGGCTGCTGGAACCGCTCCGTATGGCCGCCAACCGCCCGGCGGGGTTCATTGCGGTGAGCCCGCACATTGCCGTTTCGCTGGTGTGCAGCGCCCTGGGTCGCAGGCTTGCGCTCCAGCGGGAGGTCCTCATCACCTCGCTCTATGACGACCCGATCTTCCAGCTTCTGCCGGAAAAGGTGCCCCGCTACTCAAAAACGGGGCTTTACGAAAAAGTCTCCGAACTGATTGCCGCCGCCCTCAACGGGGAAGCGCTCAAGCCGAAGCAACACCTGTTCGTGCCGGAATTAATCGACACCCCGGCGGGATGAGTCGGCTTTCCGGCCTTATTTGAACCAGCCGAAGAGCCCCCGGCGCGGCGGCCTGACGCTGTTTTCCGCCCCGCGCGGGACGATGTGGGCCTTGACGATCTCCACCCGGTCGACCGGGTAGTCGTTCGTGTCGGTCGCCTTGCGGCTGATCGCCTCGAGCGCTTCACGCCCGGCGATCACATTGCCGAAAACGGTGTACTGCCCGTCGAGGTTCGGCATCGGCGCGAGGACAAAGTAAAACTGGCTGCCGTTGGAGACGCGGGCCGGGTTGACCTTGTCCGGAAGGCGCGCCATGGCGACCGCCCCGGGAACGTGCTTGTAACGGCTGACCTCCAGCGGAAGCGTATAGCCGGGACCGCCCGTGCCGACGTCGGTACGGTCCTTCTTGCGGCTCAACGGGTCGCCCCCCTGGAGCATCGTCCCGGGGAAGGCGCGGTGAAACGCGGTCCCGTTATAGAAACGGGAGCGGACCAGTTCCTTGAAGTTGGCCACCGTGCGGGGGGCGGCCTGTTCGTAAAACTCGATCACCACCCGCTCGTAAGCCTTCTCCTTGCCGACGCGGAGGTCGAGCACGGCGACTTCGTCCGCCCACGCACCGGCGACGGCAAGCAGACTCGCGAGCAAAACGAAAAATGGGAGCTTCATCATGGGAAAAAGTTTCAAAAAAACGAAAGCGGTCGGTTCAAAAAAGTCAGACGAACGGGAGCGTACGGACCTCCACCCTCTCCGGTCCATGAAAAAGATGCGAACGCTCCGTTCCCCTCCTCAAATAACCGAGCGCCACCCCCTTGTCCAAGGTAAAACTCCACGCGCTGCTGGTGATCGTCGCCACCTCGCGCTCCCCTGCGGCGACGCTCTCCGGCGAAAGGTGGAGCTTCGCCCCGGGCTCCAGTTGCCGGTCGGAAACAAACCCGACGAGGTGCCGGTTGACCCGTCCGACGCTCTTGATCCGCGAGATCACCTCCTGCCCGATGTAACACCCCTTGTGGTAGTCGATCGCGCTCTCGGCGAGCCCCGCTTCGTCGGGCAGGGTCGCTTCGGTCAGTTCCGCACCCCAGCGCGGCACCCCCTGTTCGATCCGGAAAACCTCCTCTGTCGCTTCGCTGACGCGGACCATTTCCGGAGCCGGGTTCAATCCCTCGACCAGCGCGCGGGGTCCGCAAAGGTCGAGCCCTTCGCGCCCATAGCGGGTTGCCTTCAGGAGGCGGATTTCCGGCGGGAGGGTCTCCAGCCATGCCGCCAGCCACTCCGGCCGTCCCGTTTGACCCCAAAACAGATGCCAGAGGCCGAGTTCGCCGGTGCAGTCGGTCAGTTCCGCGTCGTCGGAGATGATGTAACGCTCCAGGCGCATCGCCAGTTCTTCGTGGTACTCCTCCGTGGATGCTTCGGCATCAAGATAAAGCGCATCGGCATCGGCGCTGATCCAAACCAGCGCGTTCATCTTTCCCTTGGCGTTCATGACACACCCGGGATGGGCCGCCCCGTCCCGCGATGAGGCGATCCGCTGGACGTTCTGGCTCACCTGCCCGTTGAGGTAACGGACCCGGTCGCTCCCGGTCAGGCGAAACTTCAGGCGGTTGCCGAGGTCAAAAAGCGCCGCGCCCCCTTCCTCCAGCCGTTTTCTCAGTTCGGGCGTATTCATCGGTAAAGATCCCTCACGATGGCGAAGTCCGCATCGGCCCACCCCTTTTCGACCCCCTCCTCCATCGCGCGGACGGCGGCTTCGGTGGCGGGGAGTTCCAGTTCATGTTTTGCGGCGAGATCGGTGCCGAAGCGAACATCCTTGAGCATGTGTTTGAGCGCGAAGTGCGTTTCGTAATCGTGCGCGAGCATCTTCGGCAGCTTCATGTCGATCAACCCGGAGCGGATGCCGTGCGGTTCGATCGCCTTGACCAACTGCTCCGGCGAGACACCGGCGGTTTCCGCAAGGGCAAACATCTCCGCGAGGACTTCCACGGTCACGGCGGAGATCACGTTGGTCGCTACCTTGACGATCGCCGCCTGCCCGATGTCGCCGATCGGGACGATCCCCTTGCCGCCGCTGACCCGCAGGACCGGCATCGCCTCTTCGATCACCGCTGGTTCGCCGCCGAGGTAGTAGAGCAGCTTGGCGGCAGCGGAAGCCTCCTTGCTGCCGGTAAACGGTGCGTCGAGGAAACGCGCACCGGCGTCCGCGACCCGCTGCGCCACGCGCAACGTCGCTTCGTGGCCGATCGTGGCGCTGCAAATGACCAGGTGTTCGGGGGTCAGCGCGTCGCCGATGGCGTCAAGCACATCGTCCACCGCCTGCGGATCGGCCACGAACAACTGGAGGATGCGCGCCTCCCGGGCGACTTCGGCGGGGGTCGCTTTCCAGCCTGCTTCCTCCGGTTTCGGGGTGCGATTCCAGACGCTGACCCGCCAGCCCGCTTCGCGGAGATGCCGCGCCACCTCGGTCCCGATGATGCCGAGGCCGAAGATTCCGACGCCTTCCCGCCCGCTGTCGTGCCCTGTTCCGTCCGCCGCTTTTGAGTGTGGAGAGATAGTCATGCTTTTCCTTTAAGAAAAGATGCTTTCCAAACTTTTCCAAGCCTAGAAATGCCGTGATGGATTACGGCTCGACGGGATCGAACAGGCGGGCCAGGTTTTTACCGAGGTCGCCCGAGATGATCGACTCGTAGCGGACGCTCTCGACGTGCCCGTCAAAGAAAAGCGCGTTCCCCGCCCCGTGGTGCCGGTTAAAGGAAATCCTCGGCCAGGCGGTCGACTCATCGGCATCCCGCGCCCACCGGGCACCCGAGATATTGAGGACCGCCGGGTGCGTCGAGTCGGAGATCCAGATGGTCCGGCCCGGGTGGACGACATCCCTGATATTGTAACGCTGAAGCAGAACGTCGCCCCATGGGCGGCCTTCCGACTCCGGCGGAGCCTTGCGCGTGGAGGGGGCGTAACTGACCGGGCGCACCGAAGGGTAGGTAATCGGGCCCGGTTCATCCTTTCCATGGCTGGGACAGGTGAAAACAATCGGCTCCCAGATGTGCTTTCCCTGCTCGCCCAGGTACTTCGTCACCGTCGTCCACCGCGGGACGCCCAAGTAGGGTGCGAGATTCCAGTACCATGCGCCGAAGCCCGGCCCGTCCCAGGCAGACCCTTTCGGGCCTTTCTCAATGGCAATGGGCAAACCGCCGTTATGATCGGAAAAATAGCCCGCAGTGGCCACCCCGATCTGGCGAAGGTTGTGCAGACACCTGGCGTCATTGCCTGCGGTCCGCATCCTGCCAAGGACCGCCACCGCGAGAAAGAGCAGGACCGCGACCCCGACCATCACCAACAGGAGTTCCACCAGCGAAAAGCCGGGCCGGTTGAAACGGGAAAACCGATGCGTGTTCATGGCGAGCAAAGGGCGATGCGATATTCCGTCAGCGGGACGGAAAAGTCCCCTTTGGCCTGCTCTTCGACGCGGGCGAGATGAACAACGATCTCCGCCGTTTCGCGGTCTTCATAGACTCTGAAGTTGGATAGCTGGAGCCAGGGGGAGTCCGACATGGTGCGGTGATCGATCATCATTAGCGATTCCTTCCTCAAGGTCAAAGTCACTTCATCGAGTTCCGCGATCCACAGCGGAAAGCGGGGGCGGTTGCCATCCGGGTTTTCATCGCACAGATTCCCCACCCAGTACACCTTCCCTCCGGACTGGCGCAACAACGCCGAACCCGAGGAAGGAGAATAAAGCGGCGTGCCGTCGGAAAGTGCCAACGGAACAGCCGGGGACCAGTGGAAGCCTCCATCGTCGCTATGGCTTCTCCATTTGTACCCTTTCATCTCCGGCGCTCTGGTGTTGCTGCCGCGGGCAACCATCAGCAGCCTGCCTCCCTTTAACTCGACGATCGCCGGTTCGAAAATCCCCCGCACACTCTTCTCCGGCTCCAGCGCGACCGCCTGCGAAAGCCGCCATTCGATCCCTCCCTCCTGTTCGATGCCGACCAGGCAGGCGGCGCGCCAGCGGAGGACAGGGTCCTGCTCGCTTCTTAATGGCGGAACCTGTTGGACAGGCACGATGATCGCACCGTCGGAACGGGAGAATGGCCGGGAAAACGAAATGGCGAGCGCACTTTTTCCAATGGCGATGCCCCGCGCCCATTCACCCGGACCGGCGTCGCAGGTCGTCAATGCTTCCGCCCTCCCGAAGTTCTTTCCTGCATCGCGCGAACACTGCATCATGATCCGGTTGTTCCACCAGATGTCGCTGGTGAAGTGAGCCCTGGCGTAATAGTGAAGATTAAAGAACCGGTAGAGGAGACCCGTCTTGAGACTAAGGAAGAATGTGCTCTCTCCCCTGCGTTGAAATCCACCCCGCTCGTCGGGTTGCGGGTCAAACTCCTTGGTCGGTATTGACCAGGAACGACCATTGTCCCCGCTGGTGCGCATAAAGTGAGCCCCGGCGACATCGCTTCCGATCCATTGGTTGTAATCCTGAATCAACCCGTTGCCCTGCAACGAAGTATAGCTGGTCTGGGCCTGAAATGCGGCGCATCGGCCCGGGCCGACCGCCTCCGCTCCGGGGATCGACACCGGCTTGCGGGTGATGCTGACTTCAGGCTTTGGTGACGGATCGGGTGTAGAGTGCATCATTTCCTCGGATGTTTCTTTCGCCACGGTTGGCCGGGGGCAAGGTAGGCTTCCAGCGCAGGGTCGCCGTCGTATTCGCCTTGCCAGCTTGCCTTGACACTGGAGGGTTCCGCGCCGTTGGTTTCCAGCTCGTTCCATGCGGATTCGACTTCGGGCGTCCACCATTCCGTGCCTTCAAAGCCTCCCACCAGGTAGGCGCTCATGTTCATCCAGAACCAACTGCCCGCGATGGATGATACGAGATGAGCCGTCGGCCCGCTCCAGTGCGCCACGTTCTGCGTCACCGGTTGATAGATGTACTGCCAGCCGCGACGTTCCAGAACAGCATCCCGAAGAAAGTTCTGGTAGAGCGCCTTGTCGGGAGCATACCGGGCGGCGTAACCGAGCACGCCCCCGAGCACCAGCGGGAACTTCCGGCCGGTATAGCGTCCGTCGGCGACATAGGCTTTGGCGCTGGAGATCAGCGCGGCGGCCAACTGCGGGTCGCGGGTGATCCTTTCGTACTCCAGAAGAGCGTGCATCGCACCAAACGAGTTAAAAAACATCGAGCCTTTGTTGAGCGAGCTGCGTTCACCGGACAGCTTCCCGCCGGGGAAGGAGACGGCGGGCTCTTCGTAGATCCCCTCCTGCGGGCTGGCGAGAACTCCGATATAGCTTGCAAGCTGCTCCGCTTCCTGTGGCGAGTTGGTCACCTCCCAGTGGAAGAGAAGACCGGGCAGTCTTCCGCTATGGGCGGCGTCGTACCGTACCCTCGTCCTGCTGTAGCGATGGTCGTACAGCTTGTTGAGAACATCGAGCGATCTCGGCTCCCCTGTCAGGAAGTAATGGAGACGATATTCCAAAACAACGGTCTGCCGCTCTTCGTGGTTGCCGTCGCTCCAGTGCTGGACCCCGTGCCGGGTGCCGAGACCGAGCCACCGGCCCGACTGCCGTGTGACGACATCGCGCGCCATCCTCGCCAGCGCCTCCGCCATAAAGAAGACCACCCGGTTGCCGCGCCGCAGGTATTCGTTCTGAAAATAGGTTCCCGGCAGCCCTTCGGTGTTGGACCACCCCCAGCGGCCATTGTCAAAGGCCCAGTCGTTGCCGGGAACGTAGTCCGGAACACGCCTGGAAGGCGGGATGGCTGCGGGCTCTCCCCCGAGGGCGAGCTGTTCTTTAAGTAATTCAGGCGGGAGAACCCAGCCATAGCCGCCGCCAAAAAAATGCCGGAAATCGCCATACGTCCAAAACCCGTACCATTGATACAGCTCGCGGTGGTAGAGCCAGAACTGCGCGTACCGCTTCAGGGCTGCGGCGGCACGGGGCTGGCGTTCAGCGTCCAGACCCGGCAACGCCACTTCGGTGGAAGTATAGCGATCGTTTCCCGCGTAAAGAAGCGGGGGGCTCTGGAAATCTGCGGCAAGGGTGGCCGGGGCCTCCCCGTTCTCCATGGGTTGAAAACTCAGGAGAACTTCGCGCGTCCGGGAGATGCCGTCAAAGGGCGCCAGAGGATAGTAGCGGTCGTTGGCATAATCCGGCGTTGGGTCCAGGCCGACCGCTTCCCCCTGGCCGCCGTGCGGGTGGTCTGAGTAACGGCGGACATCCATCGGCGAAGCCTTCTGCGGCCAAAGCTCAAACTTCAAGGTTCCGGAAGCTTGCGAGAAGGCCAGTCCGGAAGGAGCCATCTGGCGGAAATCGCGCATCACGCCAAAGGCTTGCAGCTTGTTTCCCTGCACCGCCAGCCAGCCTTCGCCGTTCCTGGAATCGGGCGCGGCGGCATCGGCCCGGACCAGACCCGGGGTAAGCGCCAGAAGCCCGATCGTGGCGTTACGGTCACTCTCCGCCGCCGGTTCAAACCCGCCCACGCGGAATGCCTCCGGCTTCAGCTTGAGCGGAATCTCAAAGCCCAGCCCTGTCAACATCGTCCGGCGCGGATCGGTAAAGTGAAACTCCGTCGCCTGCGTGATCCGGAGGTCCCCTCTTCCCGCCAGAAGCTCCAGCCAGAGCGTGACGTCGGTCTCCTCGCGGTTGGAGATCTTCCCTGAAAGCCTGACCACGGCGCGCAACGGGCCTTCCTCCAGCACGGTGACTTCTTCGACCTTCAAACCGGCGAGGTCATCCGTCCCGCCTTTGGGCGATTCAAACGGGAGCGCCTCCGAAAACCCGACGGCATATTTCGCATAGGCAAGGTGTGCCCGGCTTCCGGTGTCGAGCTGTTCCTCGCCGTCGACGATGAGGCTGCGCAACCATTGTTCACCGGTTCCGAGCGTCACCGTGAGCCGACCGGTCCCGATCTGCCACGTATCATCCTGTTGACTGACTTCAATCTTCCGTTTGGGAAGGGAGGCATTGCCTGTCCCCACCGCGACCTCCATCGGGATGAACCTGCCATCCCGCAGGCTGAGATAGGGCGGCTTGATGTCAGCCTTTGCGAGTGCGGGGTCGTACGGGAAAGTCATCTGGAGCCATTTGATGCTACCATCCGGCCAGTAGGCGAGGGGCCGGGTCTGGGCGGGCACCGGTTCACCGGCGAGACGGACGCCCACCTCCTGTCCGGCGGGAAGCTCCCCCCTGCCAAAAGGATAGCCACCGGTGGCATAGAGCGGCTCCCGGCTTCCCAACGGCGTTTCCCTGATCCAGGGCGCTTCCTTCATCACCTCTTCGGGGTCGGGCTTGGCACGTGCGCTGGCCGGGAGGGCGCGCTCTTTCCGGGCTTCAAGCCGCGCTTTGTCGCTGGTAAACGCGGTGAGTTGGAGCGTATGGGTCACGCCGCTGATCTTTGACCGGGCCTCAGGGGAGCGGGGATCGAGCGCGGGACCGTGCCCCGGCCAGAATTCCACGATCAGCGAGCCTGCGCCGTCGGCATCCACCCGGAGGCTTTTTGGAGCCAGTTCGCGGAGTTGACGGTAGTCGAGCGTCACCCCGCCGGTCTGGTCAAAGACCTGGACAAAAGGGGCGGCAGTTCTCCCTTCCTGCATGATCAACGGGGAAGTCTGCCCGCTCTCCGCCTTCCAGAGACGAAAGGCACCGGGACTTAGCTGATCGAGGGCAAAGTAACGCCATTCATTCCGGTCGGGATGTTTCAGGAGCTTGCCGCCGGTATTGAGATGGAACTGATAGAAGTAGCGGCTCTCCCATTCCAGCCCCCGGTCGCCCTGAAAGAAGGTCTTCTTTCTCGGGGAAAGCGCCAGCGGCTGCTGCCAGGCGAGGCGCTTGATCGCGCCAGACCGGGCCGAAAGATCAACAAACCGGATCGCAAGTTCCACCCGGCGGAGATCCGCCGAAAGGCGATAGACCAGCTCCACCTCTCCCATGGAACGCCCCTCTTCCTCAAGCCGGCCGCGGAGCGTCGCCTGTGTGGGGAATCCTTCCTTTGCTTCGGCGGCATCAACCTCGCGATGAAGCGCCGCCTCGGAAACGGCAAGGACCGCCTGGCGGCCTCCTTCCCCGGTTTCGAGGACGATGGCCGGGCGCGGCGGGCCATCGACGAGAACCTTGCCGTCAACCTTCCAGAAAAGCATCTGACCCGAACCGCCCCCGTCGATCACCACTTTCGAGTCTCCCTCTTCAAAGACTAGCGGCTTTCGGGTTTTGGCTTCGCCCCGGGCTACGCCGCAGGCAAGAAGGAAGCCAAACAGACAACAAAGAAGGGAGCGGTGAACCTGATAAGACATGGAGGGTGGGGAGCCTTTGAGCGTTGATGGAACGGCTCGTCCGCCGTTGCGAACGAACGCTGTTTTGGTTGCAATCGGCAGAAGATTACCCCATCCTCACCGCCCAAAGAAAGGTGATTTGTCCTGTCCGTTCGTCAAACAGGAATGCCCTCCTTTGATGACATGAAAGCCTCCCCCTTCCCTTCATCAACCCCACCCGACCGAAGCATTACCCGCGAGCGGCTTGGCCACCTCGCTGCCACCCACCTGCGCGAAAAGATCGTTGCAGGCACGTGGGTCCGTTACCTCCCCGGGGAAAACGACCTTGCCCGCCAGTTTCAGATTAGCCGTTACACCGTTCGCAATGCCTTGAGCATCCTCCAGGCGGAAAACCTGATCCGGATTCGCAAAGGGTTTCGTACGGAAATCACCGGAGCCGCCCCTCCAAGAAAGCCGAAGACCAAGGGGGCGATCCGCATCCTGACACCAATGGGCGTCGGCGATTTCGGCTTCTTCATGTCGCAGTGGATCAACGAGTATCGCAACGGCCTTCTTCTAAGGGGGTTTCCCCTGGTCATCGAACACCTCTCTTCGGTGCAGGTTCGCAACTCCCCGAAGCTTTTGCAACACTATGTCGAAGACCGCCCGGCCGATCTCTGGGTATTGCAGGTCGCCTCCGCAGCGATGCAGAAATGGTTCGCCGCCTCGCAAACCCCCGCCGTTCTGGCTGGCACTCCCCACCCGGGGATCTATCTCCCCTTTGTTGATGTTCACAGCCGGGCGGCGGCGCGACATGCAGCGGGCCTCTTTCTGGCGGCTGGTTACGAAGTCCTCGCCATCGTCGCCTCCAATGCCCATTTCGCGGGGGACTATGCGGCGATTCAGGGGGTGCACGAAGCCGTGGCCCATCGGCAGCGCCGTGTCGCCGTTCACACCATTGAGTACTCCAGCGACGGCGATACGCTCGGAGCCCGGCTGGGTGCGCTGCTCAAGACGCAGACCCGCCCCATCGGCGTGATGATCTGTCAGGCCTATGTGATCCCAGCCGTCTTCAGCGTCCTTAATCGCTGGAAGAGAAAAGTGCCTGACGATCTTGGGGTGATCTCGCTGCAAAGCGACACCTCGCTGCCGTACATCTTTCCGCCATTGACGCATTACCACAGCAGTCCCCGGCTTTTTGCCCGTAAACTGCTCCGCCTCAGCGAACGACGGCTGGAGGGGTTTTCGCAGCCGCCGGAGTATTCGTGGATCATGCCAAAAGTGGTCCGCGGCGAAAGCCTTCGCAGCCAGGCATCCTGTCCGGTCAACAGACAAGGCTAAGAACATTGCCTGAAAAGGGGACGCGGTGTTCCAATGGATGGAAAGCCCGCCCTTTCTTGTCTGTTGCCTTATGAAACCGACCCTTCTCCCTCCATGGCCGTTGATCAGATTAATCGCCTGCCTGCTCCCCTTCCTGCTCGGCGCCCTGCGACCGGAGCAGGCTGGCGGAGCCACGATCCTGACGCTTGATGACCTCGTCCGCCCCGGTGGAAGCGGCGACGCCAACACCTTCCTCGTCGGCACGGACAACACCCCGGCGACAACCGCCACGCTGACCAGCGATCCCGGTTCCCTTACCTTTGTTTCCAAGGCGGGCATTCTGGTGGTCCAGTTTGCCAACGTTTCGTTGGCCAATGTCGGCCAGTCGATCACGCTGACCTACACAGTGACGCTTTCCAACTTCGATAACGGTTCGCGCGGGCTGCGTCTCGGTCTCTTCCATCATGACACCGGCTCGCTCCTTTCCGCCGACATTACCGGCGTCAGCAGCGGCTTTACCGGTTACCAAGGTTACGTCGAAACCCGGCGCGTCACCTCGACCAACGCCAACAGCAGCGAGTTTGCCCGGCGCGATCCGACCCGCGGGGCCTTGATGGATCTCACGGGAGCCCCCATCCTCGGCAACCCGACAGGCGGGCTCAATGCAGTCAACGGGCAAACCTACCAAGGCTCCCTCACCCTTGAAAGGACCGGAGTCTCCGAGATCACCTTTACCCACCAGTTCGGCAATGACATTCAGATTTATACCGACACGGGCGCGTCGATGCTGACTGCATTCGACACGGTTGCCTTCCGGACCGACCGGGCGGATGCCACCGTCGCCACGTCGATGGTCTTTACCTCCTTTACACTCACCCAAACCATTCCGGAGCCGGGCGCCGCATGGCTGCTCCTGCCCGCCCTCGGGCTCCTCGCCTGGCCGCTGAGGTTAAAGAAAGTTTCATGACCACGACTGCCACTCCGATCTATGACCCCACGGTTGCGTTGCCGGACAACGACCTCCCCCTGCGCAAAAGCCGCCTTCTGGCTGCCGCGCGCTCGGGAAGGCCCGCCGCCACGCTCAAGCTCAACTTTGCCGACCCCCGTGTGGTGGAAATTGCCGCGCTGGCCCGGCCCGATGCCATCTGGCTCTGCAATGAACACGTTCCCAACGACTGGCTGAACCTCGAAAACCAGATCCGCGCGGCAAGGATTTACGGCATCGACACCATTGTGCGCGTGGAAAAGGGGTCGTATAGCGATCTCATCAAACCGTTTGAAGCCGGCGCGAGCGGCATCATGGTTCCCCACGTCACCCATGCCGGGGAAGCGCGGAAACTCGTCTCGCGGCTCCGCTTTCAGCCGCTTGGCTCAAGGCCGCTGGACGGCGGCGGCATCGACGGGGCTTTCTGCCAGTTGCCGCTCCATGACTACCTGCGTCACGCCAACCAGGAACAATTTGTGATCTTCCAGATTGAATCGCCCGAGGCGGTGGCCCATGTCGAGGCGATTGCCGCGGTCCCCGGGTTTGACATCCTTCTCTTCGGCGCGGGCGACTTTGCCCACCTGATCGGCCACCCGGGCGAGCAGGAACACCCGGAGGTGATCGCAGCCCGCCAGCGCATCGGCGCTGCTGCACGGCAACATGGCAAGTTTGCGATGCTTGCGGGTATCCCCGCTTCGCTGGAATCTCTCCGCGCCGAAGGGTATTCCATCTTCAACACCGGCGCGGATGTCATCGGGCTCGCGACCTATTTCAAAGCGTCGGTCGGCAAGGTTCCGTTCCTGTTCAGTTAGTCTCCGAGCGTGATGACGAAGTCAATCGCCGCGATGTGGAGCGATCCGACGGCATCATAACGAATATGCTGCGTCGCCACGCCATCTGCGGCACTCGAATAGGTCCACACCACTTCGGTGTCATGGATCGAAGCCTCCAACCCGAACCCAACCGGGTTGGGATCGACGCGCAGGACCGGGTTCTCTCCGAAGCGGCCCTGCAACCCGTGGAGCCTTACCTCGGGAAGCGGCCCTCCCTGAAACAGCCATGAAAGACGGCGGGGACGCTCCAGCAGGAGTTGATCGCGGCAGACGATCTCCCTACCCTGCCGGAAATGGAACTCCCGGGTATAGCTGATGACCCCGGCTTCGGCAGGATAAGCCGGGCCGAGTTGCAGGCAAGCCCGCCCGGTGCCGTCCTGTTCCTTCCAGCGAACGCTCTCGATCTCCTCGCCCCGGTGCAGGCGGGAAGGGATCGACATCGGATAGCCAATATCGCCATACTGGCCCCGCCCGTCGATCAAAAGGCAGGAACGTTGCAGCGAACGCATGCGGTAGCCAAACTCGGGCGTTACCAGACGTTGCTGTGTTGCCACGTGAATCGTAAAATGCCCCGCTCCCGGAACGCCGTCGATCCGGTCACATGGACCGCGCGCCCGTCGGTAGGCATGGTAGCCACACGAGGGGCCACAACGGACCGCAAACGCCCAGCCAAGCGCATCGTCGCGGTAATGCACCAGTCCGCTGTCCTCAAAAAAGGTGAGAGGCGGCCGATCAACGCGCTCCTCCACCGGGAGAACCGAGGGATCAAAGGAAAGGAAGCCCAGCAGACTCCCGGTATGATAGATGGCTTCCATGGAGGAGAGCACAAACTCCGGCGGTTTCTGTTCAAGAAGTCTCCGGCTCAACGCGGCGGCACGCCCGTCCCTGAAGACCGAGGCGATGTGATTGACAAATGCCACCCCGCCGACGAGATGAGCTTCCTGGATGCCTCCGTCAACGAAAACGCCCTGTCCGCCCTCCGCCATCACCATGATATAGTCAAGGACCGGACGGAACGGAAGCCGTTTCAGGCAGTCTTCGCCTCCGACGGCCACGAGCGCATCCCTGAAGGAGACAAAGTCGTGCAAATAGGAATTCAGTGCGCCGTAGGAGCTGGGCGGGATCGCTCCGTCGCGCGGCATCGCCTCCAGCGCCCGAAAAATGCGTGGGAGGATATGGATCTCCCACTGTCGCGCTTCCGGCAGCCGGTCGCGCAGATAGAGGGTGGCGGCCCCAAACCGGAACATGGAGCGCCAGCCATGGTCCTGCAATAGCGAACCGCCCCAGTAGTCGCGACTTAACAACGCCTGGGTGACAAACCGGTCTCCCTGCAGGCGCAACTTGTCGAGAAACGCCTGCCGACTCTCCCCGGGCAGGCACGCTTCCAGAACGCGAAACGCCCAGGCTAGCGAAAAAAAGGCCAGCGACGCGCCAAGGTCGCCATTATGCCCGTAGCCATCCTCCCTCGGGTTTCCCCAATGCGGGGCGGCGACCAACCGCTCCATGACAGCCAACGCCGCCTCGCGGGCTCGTGGCCGCCGGTCCAGATGCCACGCCGCCGCCAGGAGGACGAGATCCTCCACCCCGTGCTCCGCCCTGCCGCAGGCCCACGCGAAGGCACGCTCCAGCGGCCCGATATAGGCGGCGTGCGTTGTTTTGAGGTCTCGACGCAGTTTTTCCCAGTCAGGAAAGGCGACCGCTCCTTCACCCAGCTCCGGCGGCAGCCCCGCCTCCGGATCGCTCTCCAGGCGGGCCGACATCCACTTTACTTCAAATGAACGGTAGGGAAGCAACTCCAGTTGCTGCTGTCCCCCGTCGCGCACCTGAAAGGCCATCCGCCCGCGAAACCGTTTCGCCTCCAGGTCTTCCAGACTGATCCGCTGAAAGTTCCAGAGCCCGAGCCGTTCGCCATTGAGGAAAACCCAGTAGCTGGGAACCAGCGGCTTGTTGGCGTCGAGCAGGTTGAAGTCCCAGGGACCGGTCTGCTGGCCCTGATTGCCGTAACGATAAAGGTTGAAATAAAGCTCGCTCCAGTTGAAGGCGCGACCGTCGGCAATGACGGAGAACTGGTAAAACCCGGGCGCAAGTTGACAGGCGACCGAGAGCCGCCCATCGCCCGACACCGAAAACGGCAAGGCCGAAAGCCGTTCGCCCGCCAGCCATGACAAAACCTCCCTCCCGTTCCCTTCCTCCCGGTACGGTAGGGGCGACAACATTGCAGCAGTTTTCATCGGTCTGCGGAGTGATCCATCCTTCTATCGTTTCTCCCGTTCCCAGAGGTTCAGCGGCGCTCCGGGGGGAACGGTCTGCTCAAATGTCAGGCGTTCGATGTGGCCGTCGGCAAACAACCAGTTGCTGACCCCCTTGGCTCCTCCCGGGTGGTAGCCACCGTCCCGGGTCGGGTTGCCGCCATCGTCTTCTCCCGGCGGGCGGATATAGGAAAAGGTCAACCCCGTCTTGTAGGTGACGCCGGACGGGGAAACCAGCCAGTTCGAATACCGGCAGGTTTCCGCGACGAGCAGGGTGGCGGCGGGCTCACTGATCTGTGAAAGCCGTGCGCTTCCCCTGGAGATGCCGCCAAGGGCGCTTCGCTCCCCCGCAGGGAGATCGATGAGATGGATGTTTGGCTTGTACGAACTTCTGCCCCCGTTGCTGTTTTTCAAGGCGGTCTGCAACTGGGCGGGAAGCCGGATGAAGATCTTGTCTGCCGGACAGAAAAAGACCGTTTTCTGGTTGCGCACACGGAGGTCGATCCCGAGGTAGGGGGCGAGTTGCAGCGCCCAGCCCGAGTTGTGTCCGGGGGTATTTGCCAGTTTCGGCAGGTACCCGTCGTGATCCGCCGCATGCGCCGCCAGAGCCACCGAGATCGACCGCAGATTACCGGCGCACTTTCCCGTCGCGGCGTTCTCTGACGAACGGCGCAGGGCGGGATAGAGCAGGGCAGCGAGGACCACGGCGATCGCCATCGCCGCCAGAAGCTGTACCATACCGAATCCTTCTCCCTTCCGCGCCGGTCGCCTCGCGAAGGGATAGGGAAAGGTGCCGGGCGGCCTCGGATCAGAGCACTTCATTTTTTGGTAGCTTGTTCATCTTTTGCATGGTCGTCCGTCGCCAGCAAACGGGGCGGCAGCCATGAGAAAAGCGTTGTCGTGGGAAGGCTCAACGCTCCGGGGCCATCTCCGGCAGATGCCTTGCCGTCGCCGGGGCGTCCGCGATCGGGTGCGGCGATCTTGACGGTAAAGCCGGTCGGCTTTTCCCTTCCGCGCAGGCGGAAAACCACCAGGCGCCGTTTCCCGGAAAGCGTCACCAGCGGCTCGCAAGCCCCATCGGAATCGCGTCCCACTTGTATCCCGTCGATCCAGAGGCGGGCCTCTCCATCCGCCGCGAAGAAGAGCCGGACCGGCGTATCCTCCTTTGCCTCCAGATGGAACGCCACCAGGTAGCTCTGTCCCGTCGCCATCCCGAGCCGGTAGTCATTCATCCACGGCGCAGAGGGCTTGACGGCATACCAGGCTCCCGGTCCGCCGTCAGCGGAGCGCTCCTTTAGAGGCCGCACCACCTGAAGGAACCGGTCGGCAGTCAGGCCAAACGCGGGGCGGTCTTCCTTCACCGGCAGCGGCGACCAGTGCGGGACTTCCCAGAGCCCCTGCGCGGCGGCGTCGAGTTTCCCGACGGTCTCTTCATCGCTCCCGAAGGGACCCGCCACCATCAGCGCGGGAGGGGAAAAACTCTCGACGCTCAACCATCCCGCCTTTTCCGGAGAAGACGGAAAGTACCGCCGGTAGGCGGCTGGCATCGGCGGCGCGGGATGTGCTTTCCTGAAGGCGGTCCGCTCCGCCTGTTGTTGATGATGGATCGCGTCCAGTTCGCCCAGGGCTTCCTCCACCTCTCCAAGATAGAGCATCCGCGTCTCGCCTCTTTTCATCGTGAGGGAAAGCTCCCGCGCCTTTTTTGCTACCATGGACCGGGAAAAAACATCGCTAACCCCCGAGGCCACCGGCAGGGTCAGTCGCTTCACTCCGTCGGTCGAGGCATGGATCGCCACGAAGTTCTCCGAAGCAAAGAAGGGATCGCCGCTCTCCAGATAGAGATGACAACCCGCCGCCCGGGCCAAAGCTCGAAGGATGACCGGGTTCATATCGCAGAAGGCCGTATAGACAGAAGTCCACTCCGGAAACCGGCGCATCGCGAAAAAGATCCGCCCCGTGCCCTCCTCGGCCCCGAGCGGGATCGCGTCGGGATCAATACAATCAATCCGCGACGGCGCGTTCCCGATCGGAAGCCCCTCGGCAACATCGGAGAGCGACACCTGGCGGTAAAGCTCCGTTGTGACCAGCGGCCCCGGCTCTCCCAGCAGCGACCCCGGATCGCCATTCACCCCGAGTTCCTCAACCGCCTGCGGCAACAGGCGGACCGGCCCGGGAGCGCTCCCGAGACGGAGTTTGAGCCCGGTCAGCGAAGCGAGCCGTTCGCCGGGGTCACGTCCCCGCGCCGAGAGATCGACCACGCCCGGGTCGTGCATCCAGACCACGACCCGCCCGCCCGCCTTGAGCCGTTCGATCGCCGCGCGCTCCCGATCCGAAAGCGCCTGGATGTTCAGAAAGACGACCAGCCGGTACGGATCGGCGGCTCCCTCTTCCAGAAAGTCGCTCAACTCGAAAAAATCCCATGCCGTGCCGAGTTGGTCCATCCGGTTGAGCATCAGTCGCGTCGGGTTGGCATAATAGTTGGAATAAAGCTGGCTTTCCTGATCGGTTACCAGAGCGACCTGCGCCTTTCGCTTCACCCCGCGCGAGCGGACAAAGCGGTCGACCTCCAGCAGTTCGCCGATGCTTTCCATGAATGCCGGTTCGTAGAACCAGCTTGAACCGAAATCCATCAGGTAAGTCGGGTAGCCAAGCACCGCCCCCCGCGCAAACTCACGGTGCAGCACCTGCCGCATTTCCGCCACGGTTTCGGGAGGCTCCCCTGCCGCGCCACTCCTCGTTCCATGGGCCATCGGGGTACGCAGGTCACCTTCGTTCCACCAAAGCTTGCCATGGCGCTCGAGGCTTTTGAGCGCCGCACGGTAGAGAGGGGAACTGCCGGGGCGTCTTCGGGAATAGCCTGCGGGGCCGCCGAAGAAATCAATGTCCGGGCTCTTCAGGAGCGCTCTCGTATAGACCGTGCCGTTGTTTCGAAAGGTCATGAAACCCTGATGAATCTCCATCCCGGCCAGGGAACGCCCGCCCGTGGCCGCCTTGATGACGCGGGCAAAATAGAGGGCCGCTCCGGTTACCGGCAGGTTTAGTGACTGAAGGTAGTCGGCGTGTCGGCTTGCGGGCCGCACCGGGGTTGCCCGCCGTTCCTTGAGTCCGGGGAGTTCCAGAAGGCCCGGCCCGGGAGGGACACCCCATGCCGCTGCGATCGCCCCCGGCGCTTCGCCGTACTTATGCCGCACCCACCGCTGGAAAGCCGCCTTCCGGCTCGGGCTGTAGTCCCAGCCGGGGTCCCCCTTTCCCTTGTAGAACCACCACTCACCGGTATTCATCGCGCCGATATAGAAACCGCCGACGCGCGGCGCGTACTCCGACGCTCCCAGCCGATGGATGAAACGATAAAGGTGCTCGGCGCAATAGCGTCGCCACGCATTGAGCATATTGGGGCGGACCGTATGCTGCGAATGGTAGCTGCGGCCCCAGTCAGTACGCCCATCCTCCCCCGCCAGCAGTTCGTCGGGATGGCTGGAGGCAAAATCAGTGGCGACATTCATCATCCAGAAGCGGATCATCAGGCAGGCATCGGGAACGGCGGCGAGAATCTGGTCGGCCCGCTCCTGAAACTCGGCAAATGCCGCTTCAGGCGCTGTTTCCAGCGTCAGGTCGCGGTCCTTCGAGGCCGTGAGGCGGACATCGATCATGAAGAGCCGCATCCCCTCTTCCCGCAACTGCCGTTCCACCGGCGCCCCCTGATACATCGATGCCCCGGCCGTACGGCTCCAGCCCGGCATCGCCTCGCCGTCGATGACAAACGTCGGCACCCCGTTGCGCTTCTCGATCTTCGCCTCGGGAAAAGGAAACGGCTTCCGGGGCGGGGTGATCCAGCGCTCATCGAGAGGGCGCTCCTCCGGAGGACTGAAGGAGAACGCTTCATCGACCAGCGCATCCTCATCCACCGGCAACTTTTCAACTGCGGCAGCCAAAACTGTCATGGGCAACAGCAGTAACAGGCAGCGGTGAAGAAACCAGATCCGGGCGCATTGGCTACCCCTCGCAGGAAAGTGTCGATGCATAAGAAAAAGCATGTCACGTTGAGACTTCACCCCTGAACGCTCCTCCCCCGCTGGCGAACAAAAAGCAGGCCCGCTCCCAACCCGAGCAGAAGCCATGTGGAAGGCTCGGGAATGGAGGCCACTACGAACCGGCCCGTCAGGCCATCGAACTCCACGACGTTTCCGCCGAGGACGCCGCGCCATTGCTCCCCGCCAAGGTGGGCCAGCGTACCGCTCAACGCGCCGGAGACCGCCACGCTCTCCAGGTTGGAAAGGTCAACCGTGGCCGTTCCGGAAAGAAGCGTCCACTCCCCTTCCCCGACGCCTTCGGCAAGGTTAAACCGGAAGTTCCCTTCAAAGACCGCACCGGCTCCGGCTTCCAGCGTCAGGAGATCGCCCGAGGTCTCCGTGATGTTAAACTGTAGGGTTCCGTCCGACGCCAGTTCGAAGGCCGCCCCGCCGGCGACGGTGATGTTGGCTTGGGTCAGGCTGCCGCTAAGGCGAAGGGTCCCCTCATCAACACGGGTCGCACCGGTATAGCGATGCTCCCCTTCCAGGACCAACACGCCCGCCGTGGTTTTGTGGAGATCCTCGCCACTATTGAGTTCCCCCAGGTTCCTGAGCGTACCGCTTCGCGCGTTGAAGGTGATCGGGTTGGCATCGTCGAGCGCGACGATGGCGTGGCCATTAAGGTCAAGCACCCCTCCCTCCAGCGTCAAGGTCGATGCAGAGGTGCCCCGCGTGCCGTCGCTGGCAATGTCGGCTTCGACCGAAAGCCCGGCTCCAACACCGATCGAAAGCGTCGCGGTAATGTTGGCGCGGGCCGATTCCGTGCCGCTCGCCTTGCCGAGAAAAAGCCCCCCGCTGCCGATTTCAACCCGGCTCCCGCCGGTCAGTTCCATGGAAGCGGAAAGAACGCCGTTGATCTTCTTCTCCCCCAGGACCAGCGTCTGCGCCAGAAGCTCGCCTCCGGCCATCTCCAGCCGGGCCTCGACGGATGGCTGCGTGGCTCCCGATTCCCTGTTGCCGACGGTGACCGTGAGCGCATCGATCACCCCCTCGTCCATCTTCAGCACCCCTTTCTTGAGCCCGCTGCTCCCCCCCTGGCCGCCGACGGCGATGTTGAGCCGGTCGAGGTAGGCATCGACCCTGCCGCCGGTAAGATCAGCGACACTTTCTGTCGATACCGTGCTGGTCGCCGCCGTCGGCCCGACAGTCAGGTTGGCTCGGGTCCGGGTGACTTCGTCGCTCCCCTTTCCCTGAATGGAAAGCTCCGCATTCTCCAGCCCTGCGGCGAAACGAAGCGTGCCGGAGCTTTTCTCCGTGTTCCCCAGATAAAGATGGTCGATGTCAAACCGGTTTTCCCTGCCCAGATAAAGCGTGCCGTTGATCACCTGCGTGCTGCCATTGGCGGTCTGCCCGATATAGAGACGATCCGCTTTCAGATGATTCACATCCGCCAGCCAAAGAGCGCCGACATAGGTCGAAGCGGAACTGTTTCGGGCGAATCCGATGCTGATTTCAGCAACGCTCGCCTCAAACTCCGCAAGCCCGGAAAGGTCGAGCGTCGCACCTGCCGCGAGACGGCTTCCGATGCGGATGTTCGCATCGGCCTGGTTGATTCGCAGCCGTCCGTCGCCCTGCACGGCGGCAAACGTCGGCGAAGAAGAGCCTGATGAGGTCGTCCCGACATCCAGAATATCGCCGCCGGTCAGGCCCGAAACCGTCAGCGTGACATTTTCGGAGATTTCGGTCACGTGCCAGTTGGCTTCCGCTGCAAGGCCGGTGAGATTGTAAGTCAGCGAACGGACCCCAAATGACTGGTCGACCACATTGCTGGCGACGCCCTGATCCGTTTTCCGGTTGTTTCCAAAGATAACATCGCTACCCTCGGGCAGTTCGCCGCTCCAGTTGCCCGGCGTGGACCAGTTCAGGTCGGCAGCCGATGCGCTGCCCCACGTGGCGGCAGCCTGGGAAGAGGCGGAAAGAAGGGGGACCAGTGTCGAAAAGGCAAGAAGGATTCGCAGAGGGGTTTTCATGAGAGTCATGAGGGTTTTTTGGGGGTTAACAGATCGTCATGGTGAGTGGGCGGCAGCCATGCCGCTCAGCCCGGGGTTCCGGGACTGGAAAAGACCGGCTCCGTCGCGTTCTCCAGCGGCAGCTCCATCGTGTAGCCGGGGCCTTCGATCTGAACCTCCACCGGAAGTTCCGTCATTCCGGAGAGGGGCGAGCCTTCCAGCAGTTCCTTCATGCGTCGGGCACAGAGGAGCCCCAGCTCCGCCACTTTCAGCTTCCAGACCAGGACCGGCAGCCGGGGATGGAGATCAATGGCGTCGCTGGAGGAAACGACGATGTCGAGTTCGTCGGGCACCTTGATCCCGAATTCCTCGATCGCCTTCTGGCAGTCGTCGAAAAGGTGGTGATCGGCAATGATCAAGGCGTCCGGCTTGGTCGGCTGGGCAATCCAGATGTCGCGGAAACGTTCCCACCCCATCCCCTGGTGCCACGGGTGGGCACCCATGTCGATGAACCGCGGGTTGGCCTTGAGCCCATACTGTGGCGCGTACTTTTCGGCCAGCAACGTGAGCGGTCGCTTCTGGTCGATCGGGTTTTCCGAACCGATGATCGCCACCTGCTTTCTTCCCCGGCTCGTCAGGTAGTCAAACGCCGTGGTGATGAAGTGACTTTTGAGGCGCAGGTTGTGGGCTTCGTCGAAAAAGGTTTCAAGAAAGGGAATCTTCTGCTTCTCCAGCACCGCTTTCCATGAGTCGTCGCCGCCGACGGCGATCGCGATCACCCCGTCGACCCGGCCCAGCCGGACATCCTTCATCAACTCCTCACACGTGATCCCGACCGGCTCGAACCCGATCTGCCGATGGCCGAGATAAGCCCTGTTTTCGACGCCGAGCAAGGAAAGGCTGCGCCGGGCATCCTGAAGAAATTTGAGATAGAAACGGGAAAGCCCCTTGATGGAGACATCCAGATCAAGCAAGACGGCCACATGCCGGGTACGGAGCCGCTCGCCGGAAACGTAGGTACCACTCCCCTGCCGACGTTCCACCAGACCTTTTTGCAACAACCCGCCGAGCGCGTGCCGCACCGTGATCGTCGAGACGCCGAACTGGCGGGCCAGTTCCACCTCGGACGGAAGCTTCTCCCCCGGGTTCATCGCGGCGATCTGTTGTTCCAGATGCCGGGAAACCTGCTGGTACAACGCCACCCGCTCCATTTTGAAGCCCGGTTTTGTGGAAGCCGCCGCTTTTCTCAAAGTCATATTAAGACCTAAGCATTTTTATATAAAGACTGTCAACTTTAAAGAAAAAAAATCCGGCTCAAAGGCTCCTGGTGCATCAAGTCAAACGTACCTGCGGGACTACCGGATCTCCAGCACCACCGGGAAGTGATCGCTCACTCCGTTGATTCTCTCCACCCGGGCCTTCGGCTGGCCGAGCCGCCTGGTCAGAACGTGGTCAAAGGTGATCGCCGGGTAGCGACGGGTGGCCCGGACGGTCTCCCGCTCGCGGGGCGGGACGCCGGAGAAAGTCCACCGGTAGCCGGAATCGAAGAGCGAGCGGAGGGTCTTTTCATGCAGGAAGCGGGGTTCGTCGTCGTCCGGCGTGGTGTTGAAGTCGCCCGCCACCAGTACGGCGCTTTGGCCCCGCCTGCCGAAAAGCCGCTCCATCCCGCTCACGTGAAGCGCCAGTTGACGCGTCGCCTCCTCGCGCTTGCGGATGTCGGTGCGCAAGGTGTTGCGCCCGTTGGCTTTCAAATGGAGCGAATACGTCAGCAGAAAGCGGTCGCCGGGGAGCTTGAGCGCCGCAAAGGTGTAGCCGCGCGGCGGGTGGTCGGAACGTTTCCCCTTCCATTTCCAGCGTTGCGACCAGCCGGAGTCGATCGGGAACCGGCTCGCGATGACCTGTTGCTGCGCCCCGTCGAAGTTGGAGATGACCTGTACCTTCATCCCGGGAACGACCGAGACGAGTTCCGCCGCCGAACGCCAGTCGCGCACCTCCTGAAGACAGAGGATATCGGGCTGGAGCGCCGCCAGCGCGTTCTTCGCGCGCTCCATCTGCCGACGCTGCGCCGCGGCCGGTGCGTCAGGAAAGCCGCCGGGGAACCATTCGAGATTCCACGAAACGACCGTGATCGGCTCCGCCGCCAGCGCGGGAAGCACCAATACCAGGGAAAGCCAGAAAACGCGCAGCAGCCACATCGGCCCTCCAGTTCACACGGAAGGGGCCCGCTTGTCAAAAAGGGAACCGAACGAGTTTCTACTTGATTTATCGCGTGATAGCTGTGGTTGTAGTCAGGCATTCCTATGATCATCGAAACCTACTCCATCGGCATGGGCGACCGCTTCGCCCATCAGGGCCAGGCGCAGCTCAAGGCTGTCGTCGAAGGGCGCAAACTCGGACTCGAGCTGGTGCCCGTCTGGAACAAGTCCAACCGCGAGCACAACATCGTCGGCTCCGAGCCGCAGAGTGTCCGTGAAGAAGCCGACGCCGCCGTCAAGGCGCTCGGGTGGGATGCCCCGTACCATGTCGATGCCGACCATATCGGCCTGGGCACCGTGGACCGTTTCCTTGACGCGAGCGACTTTTTCACGCTCGACGTGGCCGATTTCGTCGCCAAACCGGCCGCTCCCGAAGCGATCGAAGCCTTTGTGGAAGCCAACCGCCGTTACATCGGCAAGCTGGCGATCGAAGGGATCGCCACTCCCCTTGAGGTGACCGAAGAACTCCTGCGGGCCTCAGCCACCAAATTCCTCCTGGCAATGCAGGAAGCCGGGCGCATCTACCGCCATATCGCGGAACGCAAGAGCGACTTCATCACCGAAGTTTCCGTTGATGAGACCGACACGCCGCAGACGCCGGTGGAGCTTTTCCTGATCCTCGCCATGCTGGCGCAGGAAAAAGTGCCGGTGCAGACGATCGCGCCAAAGTTCACCGGCCGGTTCAACAAGGGGGTCGATTACGTCGGCGACCTCGCACAGTTCGAGAAGGAGTTTGACGAAGACCTCGCGGTGCTCAGGTTCGCCGTCCGCGAATTCGGCCTGCCGGCTTCGCTGAAACTCTCCGTCCACTCGGGGAGCGACAAATTTTCGATCTACCCTATCATCAACCGGCTCATCAAGAAGCACCAGGCCGGTCTCCACGTCAAAACCGCCGGGACGACCTGGCTCGAAGAGTTGATCGGCCTCGCCGAAGCCGGAGAGGGCGAACTGGTCAAGACGATCTACGCCCGCGCGCATGCCCGGTACGATGAACTCGCCGCGCCGTATGCGACGGTGATCGACATCGACGCTTCCAAACTCCCGACGCCTGAAGAGGTCAACGGGTGGAGTTGCGCCGATTTTGCCAACGCCCTGCGCCACGTCCAGAGCAACCCGGCCTACAACCTCCATTTTCGCCAGTTGCTCCACGTCGCCTTCAAGGTGGCGGCGGAACTCGGTCAGCGCTACACCGACGCGCTCAAGAAGAACGCCGAAATCGTCGGCCGCAACGTCACCGAAAACCTGCTGGAGCGGCACATCAAGCCGATCTTCGGGTAAAGGCTGGCGACCAGTCCAACGCTGCGGACGGCGCGGAGGCCGTCCCATCACCTACCTTGGTCAATGATGATGCTCGCGCCGCCGGTGGACTTCCACCGCCGGTTTGCGGATCGTCCAGTTGAGGACCGACCGCTCCGGCTCCGGCTTGGGCGGTTCGGCCCGCCAGGTGAAATGACAGTTGCGGCAGTAGAACTGGCGGGGAAGCAGATGGAAGAGCGCCAAGATGCCGAAAAAGACGGTCATCGCCGTCCGGCGCGAGAACTGCGGGTATTCGATCCGCGATGATCCACATTCCGGGCAGCGGACGGCATCGGAAAGGATGCCTTCCTCTTCGTCCCACCTGGCAATCAGCGCCAGGGCTTCCTCGGAACGTTCCTTTTCCACGCGCACCCGCATCTGCGCCTTAGGTTCCGGGACAAACCACCAGAGCCGCTGGGTGAACCCTTCGTCGAAAAGCTGCGCAGGAACCCCCGCCTCGTCAAGACGGAGCCGCAGAGCGTCCGCCTTGTCCCATTCGTTGAAGGTGGCGACGGTGATCAATTCTTCCAGTTTCATTGGTTTCCTCTTTCGTTGGTGTTCGGGGATGCTCGTGTCGGCGTGGTGCCGGGAGGGGCAAAAACCGCCGACCATTCCTAACTGATACGTCGCCCCCTCCTGATCTCCGCTCAAAAAGAGTCATTTCGGCACCTTTCAAGATCGACCCGAAATGACCAAAACGCAAGGGAGGGCCTGCCGAAGAAAAAGCCCTTCGGGTCACCTGCCTTCGCCTCCTGTCCCGACCTCTTTTTACGCCTTGCGCGGGACGGTTTCGAACCGTAGCCCGTCGTCGGCGACTTCGACCTTGATCGTATCGCCGTCGTGGATCTTCCCGTCGAGAAGCTCCAGGCTCAACGGGTCGAGCAGGGAGCGCTGGATCGCCCTTTTGAGCGGGCGCGCGCCGTAGACGGGGTCGTACCCCTCGTGCGAGAGAAAGCTTTCCGCCTCCGGAGTGACTTCGAGGTGGAAGCCGCGTTCCTCCAGCCGCCGGGCGACCCGCTGGAGCTGGATCGCCACAATGCTCCGCAACTGTTCGTCGCTGAGGCGCTCGAAGAGGATGATTTCGTCGACCCGGTTCAGGAATTCCGGCCGGAAATGGTTGCGCAGGGCGTCCATGACACTCGCCTCGCGCTGTTCGTAGTTGCCGTCGGCCAGCAGGAACTGGCTGCCGATGTTGGAGGTCATGATGATGACGGTGTTCTTGAAATCGACCGTGCGCCCCTGCCCGTCGGTGATCCGCCCGTCGTCGAGCACCTGAAGCAATACGTTGAAAACGTCATGGTGCGCCTTTTCGATCTCATCGAAGAGAACCACCGAGTACGGCTTGCGCCGCACCGCTTCGGAGAGCTGCCCCCCTTCCTCGTACCCGACATACCCGGGAGGCGCACCGATGAGCCGCGCCACGGTATGTTTCTCCATGTACTCGCTCATATCGATGCGGATGAGGTTGTCCTCGTCGTCGAAGAGGAACTCGGCCAACGCCCGCGCCAGCTCGGTTTTCCCGACGCCGGTCGGCCCAAGGAAGATGAACGAACCGATCGGGCGGTTCGGGTCGGCAAGCCCGGAGCGGGAGCGGCGGACGGCATTGGCAATCGCCTCAATCGCCTTTCTCTGGCCGATCACGCGCTGCCCGAGCCGTTCCTCCATATGGACGAGCTTCTCCTTCTCCCCTTCCTGGAGGCGGGAGACGGGGATGCCGGTCCAGGTGGCGACGACCTGCGCGATATCCTCTTCCGTCACCTCCTCTTTGAGCATGGTGTGGCCGGAAGTCTGCATCTCGCGCAACTTCGCGTTGTGCGCCTCGATGCGGGCGGTCACATCGGGAATGCGCCCATACTGGATCTCGCTCGCCTTGCTCAGGTCTCCCCGGCGCTGGGCCACTTCGAGCTCGTTGCGGAGCTGCTCCAGCTCTTCCTGAAGCTTGCGGGTTTCATCAAGCTCGCTCTTCTCGTTCTGCCATTGCGCCTTCATCTGCGAGCTCTGCTCCTTCAGATTGGCGAGCTCGCGCTCGATCTTCCCGAGGCGCTCCTTGCTGGCGGCGTCTTTTTCCTTGTTGAGCGCCTGGCGTTCCATCTCAAGCTGCATGATCTGGCGCTCCAC
>DATMFV010000049.1:0-3995 GCA_035555975.1 Chthoniobacteraceae bacterium | reverse complement strand
CGGAGCCCCTATTTTTAGCCTATAACGAAATTCTGACGACCGCCTGTATTCAAGGAATACAGAAGGAAGGAGGAATGCAGTTAGAGGCAAAAAGAGGTGCTCCATGGCCGTTGAAGGGCTTTTTTCACAGCCTCTAAGGATTCGGGCGGGCCGACTTACTTGGTCGCCGCTTCGTAGTGCTTGGCTACGGCGTCCCAGTTGACCACGTTCCAGAAAGCCTTCAGGTAATCCGGACGGCGGTTCTGGTAGTGGAGGTAATAAGCGTGTTCCCAGACGTCCACCCCGAGAAGCGGCTTGCCGAGGAACGAGGAGACCCCCTTCATGAGCGGGTTGTCCTGGTTGGGCGTCGAGCCGACGGCGAGGTTGCCGTCTTCACCGACCACGAGCCAGGCCCAGCCGCTGCCGAAACGGGTCGCCCCGGCGGTCTGGAATTTTTCCTGGAACGCTTCAAAGCTGCCGAACGCCTTGTCGATCGCCGCGGCGAGTGCGCCGGTCGGCTTCGCGCCGTCGTTCTTCTTGAGGATGTTCCAGAAAAAGTCGTGGTTCCACGCGCCGCCGCCGTTGTTGCGGACCGCCGTGCGGATCGATTCCGGCACCGCGGAGAGGTCGCCGATGATCGCTTCGAGGCTCTTGGAGGCGAGGTCGGCGTGATCCTTGAGCGCGTTGTTCAGATTGGTGACATAGGCAGCGTGGTGCTTGTCGTGGTGGATTTCGTTGGTCCGCGCGTCGATGTAAGGTTCAAGGGCGTCAGCAGGAAACGGAAGTGCGGGTAATTCAAAAGCCATAGGTTTGTTTTCTTTAAAGTAGAGTTCAGTTCGGGGATGGTCCGGCGAAAATCCGGGGAGCATCCCGCTAATAACGGGTTAAGTATGGGCAACGGACGCAGAAAACGCAAGGTAACAGAGGGATTCTCTGCTACGGTGGCGGGCCATCTCCCATGAAAATCGTACTCGCACCCGACAAAATGAAAGGTTCGCTGACGGCGACGCAGGCCGCGGCGGCGCTGGAACGCGGGTTCCGCAGCCAATGGCCGGACGCCTCCTTCCGCACCTGCCCGATCGCCGACGGCGGCGAAGGGACCGCCCGGACGCTCTGCGACGCGCTGCGGGGCGAATGGGTGACACGCACCGTTCGCGGCCCGATGGGAAAACCGGTCGAAGCCGGGTACGCCTGGATGGCGGAGCAACGCCTCGCGGTCATTGAGATGAGCGAAGCCTCGGGTCTCGCGCTGGTGCCGGAGGGGGAGCGCGCCCCGCTCCATGCCTCCACCTTTGGCACCGGCGAACTGATGCACGACGCCATGGAACGGGGCGCGCGTCGCCTGGTGCTCGGCCTCGGCGGAAGCGCGACGAGCGACGGCGGCGCGGGAATGGCGGCGGCGCTCGGCTACCGGTTTTTCACCGAAGAAGGCTCCGCGATCGATCCGCCCACCCCCGCCCGGCTCCCCGAAGCGGTGCGGATCGACCGCGAAAACGTCCCCGCCCTGCCGGAAGTGATCGCTGCGTGCGATGTTCTCAACCCGCTGCTCGGCCCGCGCGGCGCAGCCCGGCTGTTCAGTCCGCAAAAAGGGGCGACCCCGGCGGAAGTCGAGCAACTCGAAGCCGCGCTGACCCATCTCGCCGATCTCGCGGCCCGGGCCGGTCTCCCCAAAGCGCGGGAATGCCCCGGCGCGGGAGCAGCAGGAGGGCTCGGCTTCGGGCTGATGGCGTTCTGCAACGCCGTGGTGGAACCGGGGTTTGAACTGGTCGCCTCAATCATCGGCCTGGAAGCGGCGATCGCCGGGGCCGATCTCGTCATTACAGGCGAAGGGAGCCTCGACACGCAGACCCTGGAAGGCAAGGGCCCCGTCGGCGTGGCCGATCTCGCGCGCCGCCACGGCAAACCGGTGATCGCCTTTGGCGGACGGGTCGCCCACGACGAGCCGCGCCTGCTGGAGCGTTTCGACGCCGTCGTCCCCCTCGCCCACGGCCCGATGTCGCTCCCCGACGCACTCGCCCATGCCGAACGGCTGCTGGAAGCGGCGGCGGTGCGCACAGCCCGGCTTTGCGGGGTCGGCAAGCGTTTCCCGGGAGATCGCTGACCTCTAAAAAGCCCGCTTTTTCTTACGCTTTCGCTCGCCCTGCTCCCCCGGTCTGCGATAGCGTCGTGCGGCATGAGGGATTTGCCAGTTTTGCCGGGCCGCGTCGCCGCTATGATTCCATGAGCGAACCCCGACCGCGCCCTTCGCTCTTCGCCCCCTTCCAGCACGATCTCTACCGAAAGATCTGGGGAGCCAACATGGTCTCCGGGTTCGGCGCGCTTATCCAGATGACCGGCGCGTCGTGGATGATGACAACCCTTTCGGACTCCAGCCAGATGGTGGCGCTCGTCCAGGCTTCGACCACGCTCCCGATCATGCTCTTCGCCCTGCTCGCCGGGGCGCTCTGCGACAATTATAACAACCGGATCGTCATGCTCTACGCCAACCTTTTCATGTTGGCGGTCTCGATCCTCCTGAGCCTCTCCACGTGGTTCGGCCTGCTCACCCCGTGGCAGCTTCTGACCTTCACCTTCCTGATCGGCTGCGGCACCTCGCTCAAGACACCGGCGTGGCAGGCGTCGGTCAATGAAATGGTCCCGCGCCACGATCTCTCCTCGGCGATCCTCCTCAACAGCGTCGGGTTCAACCTGTCGCGCAGCGTCGCCCCGGCGCTCGGCGGGATGATCGTCGCGGCCGCCGGGGCGATCGCCGCCTTTGTCATCAACGCCTTCAGCTACCTCGGGATGATCCACGTCCTCTGGCGATGGAAACCGAAGGAGCGCCGCCGCGACCTCCCGAGGGAGCAGATCGCCACCGCCATGTGGGCGGGCATCCGCTACGTCACGATGTCGCCCAATCTGGTCAAGATCCTGACGCGGGGGTTTGTCTTCGGCTTTTCGGCCATTGCGTGCCTCGCGCTGCTGCCGCTGATCGCGCGCGACCTCCTCAAGGGCGGCCCGATGGCGTACGGCTTCCTGCTCGGCTCCTTCGGGATCGGCGGCGTGGTCGGGGCGTTCATGAGCGGGCGGCTGCGCGCGGCGTTTTCGAGCGAGACGATCACGCGCGGGGCGTTTACCATCTTTGCCCTCTGCGCCGCAGTGCTCGCACTGAGCCAGCACCTGCTGCTTTCGTGCCTGGGCATTCTGCTCGGCGGGGCGTGCTGGGTCGGCACCCTCTCGCTCTTTAACGTCACCGTCCAGCTTTCGGCCCCCCGCTGGGTGCTGGCCCGGGCGCTGGCGATCTACCTGACCGCCTTTTATGCCGGGATGGCCTCAGGAAGCTGGCTCTGGGGGAGCGTCGCCGACCGGTACGACACCCGCACCGCCCTGCTCGCCTCGGCCGTCTGTCTCCTCCTCGGCGCGGCGATCGGGCTGAAGTACCGCATTCCCGGGCGTTCCTCGCTCAACCTCGACCCGCTCCACGACCAGTGGGTCGCCCCGGAGGTGGAACTCGACGTCAAACCCTCCAGCGGCCCGGTCGTCATCCAGGTCGAATACTTCATCCGCACCGAAGATGTGCCGCAATTCCTCGCCGCCATGGACGAACGCCGCCGCATCCGCCTGCGCGACGGGGCGCACGACTGGACCCTGACGCGCGACATGCAGAACCCGCAACGCTGGATGATGACCTACCGGCTCGCCACCTGGGTCGAGTACCTGCGCCACCACCAGCGGACCACCATGGCCGACGCCGAGGTCAGCGAACGCATCCTCCAGCTCCACCAGGGGAGCGGCAAGCCAAGGGTCGAACGGCTCCTCGAACGCCAGACCGACTGGCTTTCCGCCTCGACCGACCGGCTCGACCCCGACCACGAAAGCCGCCGGGAAATCAACCCGCTTTAGGGCGTGTCTACGAATTTAAGTGAAAGGCGACTAAAAGCCGCTTTTTGGTCCAAAACGGGTTTCCTCAGGCGTCCGAATCTCGATTCGGCCTTCTTCGAAAGCCCCGTTTTGGCCTCAAAAATCGATCTTTTATT
>DATMFV010000048.1:0-41439 GCA_035555975.1 Chthoniobacteraceae bacterium | reverse complement strand
CCACCATGTCCGGCGTTCCGAGAAAGAAGAGACGTTTTGCGGAGGGGAGGCAGGCGCGGAGATGGCGCACCGTCGCATGCGCGCTGGTAAAAAGCTGCTCCCCATCGCACGGGATGCCGAGTTCCGCGAGGTGGGCAAGGTAGGCCGCCCGGCTCCGCGAAGGGTTGTTGGTCAGAAAGGTGTAGCCGATCCCCAGCCGCTGCAGGCCGGTGAGGAACGGCACGGTTTGCGGGAAAACGTGGTTTCCCTTGTAGAGGGTGCCGTCCATGTCGAGAAAGACGTGGCGGATTTTGGAGAGGGCGGTGGCGGCAGGAGCAAGCATCGGGATGGAAAAAACAGTCCGCCCACCTTACGGCGAGGTGGGACGGGCTTCCATCAGACGAAGGTATGAAATCCGCCGGGTTTCAGAGGGCGTCGGCGAGGTGTCGCCCCAGTTCCCCGAGATGGGCGACGACGAGATCGGGCGGTTCCGGCGCGCTTTCCGCGTCCGCCGCCGTTGCTTCGCCGGTCAGGACCAGCACGCCGAGCGCTCCGGTGCGATGGGCGAGGGCGATGTCGGTATAGAGGCGGTCGCCGACCATGGCAACCTGCGACGGCTCCAGCCCGTGCCGTTCGAGGATCGGCGTCAGCATGGAAGGGTGCGGCTTGCCGAGAACGATGTCGGGGCGTCGTCCCGTGGCGACTTCGAGAAAGGCGCAGGTGGCGGCGCAACCGGGCAGGACCGTCGGCCGGTTGGTCGGGGTGAAGCGATCGGGGTTGGTGGCGATGAAGGGTTTGCCCCGGGTGATCCACCAGGCGGCGCGACAAAGTTTCGGGTAAGTCAGCGTCGGGTCTGCGGCGACGACGATCGCTGCGGGTTCCGGGGAGGCTTCTTCGCCGTCGGTGGCGGGAAACCCGGCTTTGGCAAACTCCGCCATCAGGTTCGGCGACCCGACGAAGAAAAGGGGTCTGCCCGAAAAACCGTGTTCGTGAAGGTAGCGCTGGGTCGCATGCCCGCTCGTCTCGATCTGCGCCTCCTCGCACCGGATGCCGAACCGCTCCAGATGGGCGAGGTAATCGCAGCGGCTTTTGGAAGCGTTGTTGGTCAGGAAGGTGTAGCCGATGCCAAGCTGCCGGAGCAGGGCCAGAAAGGGCACGGTTTCGGGAAAGACTTCGCTTCCGTTGTAGAGGGTGCCATCGAGATCAAGGGCGACGTGGCGAAGGTCGGCAAGCGAGCGGGCGGCGGTGGGCTGGGTCGTCATGTGGAAAGAAAAGACCGCATTTTGCCCGGCACTTTTCGGGTTTTCCATCAGACGAAGGGATGAAATCGGGTGGGCGGTTCAGACGTGAACACTCCGGTTGATCGAAACGGCCACGGGGTAATGGTCGGAGAGAAGGTCGAAGAACGGTTCTTTGAGCACCCGGCTCGAACCGGTATGGTGTTCGTCCAGACGCGCGAAAGCGTAGTCGATCCGTGCGCGCCAGTCGACTTCGCCCGGACGGGCAATCGCCGTCGGGATGCTCCAGTTGTCCGGAGAATGGCCATCGTCGAGATCCGCCAGACCGTTCGCTTCCAGACGCCGGATGAAATCATACGAGACCTTCCCCCCTCGAAGGTAGCGGGCCGCAATCGCCTGGGCCGGGTGGTCGTAGCGAAACTTCGCCTCGTCGCGCCACGAGAGGGAATTAAAATCCCCCATCACCGCGAGGTTGCGACTCTCTTTCAGCGTGGAAAGCCACCGGTCGGCCTCCTGCAAGACCGCCTCCACCCCATGGGGCGAGGCGTGGTAGTTGACCAGTTCCAGCCCGTCGATTTCAATCTGCACCAGCCGGAAATCGGCGTCGGCAAAGATCGGTTTGAAGGGACGGCGGGAGAAAAAGGCGCTCCGGTTTGCGGCGCGGGCCGTGGTGTTGACGATCCCGTGAGAGTAACCGATTTTTTCGAGCCGCTGGCGCATGCGGTGGTCTTCAATGCGGTATTCGTTGAGCGCCAGCAGGTCGTAGGAATGGTCGGCAAGGTAGTCGACGAACGCGGCGATCCGGTCCTCTTCTCCGCCAAAACCGTTGAAGATATTGTAGTGAAGGATCTGTATCAAAGCTCAAGCGTCACCCAGACGGGCCGATGGTCGCTCAGGAAGGTTTTGCCGGGGAGGTCGTCCACGGCGACTTCTTCCTGAATGACACCATAGCCGGTAAGGTGCTTCTGCCAGCGTTGGCGCAGCCAGATCATGTCGGTTCGGGAAGCGGATTTGACCGAGGCGGAAATGCCGTCGTTTCCCGTTGCCACGGCGGCATCGACCAGACCTTCGGCTTCAAGAAGAGGCGACACGTTGCCCCGGCCGCGGTCTTCGTTCAGGTCGCCGACGAGGAGGTCGGTTGTCTCTCCATGAAGGGAAAGAAACTCTTCCAATTCCCGGGCGCGGGCCGTACCGGCCTGGGCCGGACCGGATTGCCTGCCGGAGGTGAGGTGAAGATTGGCGATCCGGAGGGTGATTCCCGGGCCGGAAACCGTGGCGACCATTCGCGAACGTTCGCGTAGGGAAGGGGCTTCGATCGTCCGGTCTTCAAGGGTGAACCCCGGGCGGACGGCGATCAGCGAGCCGTAATGGGGGTAAAGATTTCCGGGAGCGTAAAGGCCGCGCATCCCCATGGCCTGGAGGAAGCGGTCGGCAACCTCCCGGCTTTGGATTTCCTGAAGACAGAGGAGGTCGAACTCCTTTTGAGCGTAAAGCGCGCAAAGCCGCGCGAAAACGACCCGGTTTTCCTCTCCCGGCTGATCCCTGGAAAAGGGATGTCCCTGAAACCAGTAGACGTTGTGGGTCGCGATTTTGATTCGCCTCCCTTTGGTCTGCAAGATCAGTTCTTCCAGTTGAGCACGTCCTTCTTGAGCGCGTAGACGTAGCCGACGGTCAGGATCGAGACGAAACTGAGCATGCTCCAGAGGATCGTGGTCCCGTGGCTGGCCAGTTGATCGCGGAAGATCACCGCCCACGGGTACATGAAGACGACTTCGAGGTCGAAAAGGATGAAGAGCATGGCGATCAGGTAAAACTTGATCGCGAAACGGGGGGAACTCCCCTCCTCAGGCAACATCCCGCACTCGTACGGGCTGTCCTTGGTCGGGTTGCGCCGGGCCGACCGGCCGAGGATCACGCTGAAAAGAAGGGCCGAACCGGCAAAGCCGACGGCGACGACGATCTGGAGCAGGACGGGCAGGTAATCTTTGATCATGAACGTGAAGCCGCGAAGTTAACGGGGTTTGGCCCCGAACCCAAGGAAAAAAGCGTCGCGACCCCGGGCCGAAGTATCCCGGCGGCAAAAAGGGCAAAGAAGGGGCACGCGCCAGCCCTGCGGGAGCCGTAGGATAGGGGACGGAAGCTCTTTCACCGACCATGTTTCCTTTTTCCCCAGAAAACCTTGCTCTCGGCTCACCTCCGTGGTCTCCGACACCGGGGCAAAAAGTATCCCGGCAATCCTGCCGAAAAAGAGGCGAAATCGCGGGAGTGGCCGGGAGGGCCGGGGCGAAACGCCTTCTTTTTGAGCAGGAAAGGCCGGGAGTCGAGGAAAACGGGCCGTTTTCGGATGCCCGTTCTTGGTTACTTGGGGATTCAGGCTACGGCTGCGGGAGCTTCAGCCACGACGGCCGGAGCTTTCGGTACGGGCGGGACGCCGGTCTGTACCGAGGCGAGAGCAGCCAGGCCGCGGTATTTTTTGCCGGTCTTCTTGACCATCCCGCGGGCGACAAGGTTCTGAAGTTTTTCGTAGGACCGTAGGCGGAGCATTTCCTCCCCTCCGCTCGCTGCGTTGCGTGCGCGGAGGTTCTCGTGAACAATATCAAAGAGTTGTTTGAATTCAAAAGAGCTCTTGCGCGTCAATACGCTGACGAGTTCTTCCGTGACAAGATCCGGCAGACGGCGAGAAAACGCTGTTTTCTTCTGGATAGGCATAGACCAGTAGTCTAGCAGGTATTTCCTAAAGCACGAATGGAAATTTCATTCAACGAAAAGTTTCACCTTTCAGCGGTTCCCCGGTGAGGGGGATGGGGTGGCGCTCGGTGCCGGTTTGGGCGAAGCCCCGGCGGGGGCGGGCGGCGGCATCCATGGCGGGGTTGCCGGACTGCTGGCAGGGCTCTGTTTCAACGGGTTCCCGAGGCCTGGGAGGGCGACTTTGCCCTGAATCAGCGGGACGGCGGCGGCTCCGGCCACCCCTCCGATCAGGAGGCCCTGTTGAAACATCGTCAGCGTGCCGGTGCTCTCCATCAGGAAACCGCCCGCGTTCTGGGAAACGGAGAAGGCTCCCGCCGTGAGGTGTTGGGCGATCGTTTCGGTTTCGGGCAGTTTCGAAATATCGACATACTCGGCGGCTCCCGGGATGAAGTTGACCCAGATCATCGCCATCGGCCGCACCGCCCCGTAGATCCGTTCAAAGACTTCCCGGGTGTCGAGGTAGGCGAGGCTGCTGGTCGGTTTGGGGAGCGCTTCAAACGCCTTCTTGAAGGCGGGCATCTCGCCGAGCGGCTGTCGGATCGACGCCGGGGCGGTGGCTGCGGTCTCCACGCTGGCGGTGTCGAGGCCGAGGATGAGGTGCTTGTCGGTCAGGGTCAGTACCGGGGCGAAACCGGGGAGCGCCAGTTCGGGACCCTGCCAGTAGGGGAGGCCGTTTCTCTCCGAAAACGACCACCCGGCGCAGTAGATTTCCGCCAGTTTGCGGGCCTTGGCGTGGTCGCCGGTTTCCAGCGTCAGCAGCGGGAGGGGGTAGGGCGCCTGCTTGGGCCAGATGAACTGGCCGCCGAGTTCATGCCCGAAGGCGACGGCGAAGTCGGCATCATCCCACCCGCCCGCCTTGAGCCGGGAGCGGAGTTCGCTCAACGCGGCGAGCACGCCGCTCGTGTCGGGGAGATCGGCCGGGGCTTCGGGGATTTCGACTTCCCTGGGAAGGTTGAAGGCGGTGGCGTAGTAAAGGAGGGTATCCGCCCCGGCGAGCGCGAGGGTGCTGCCGGTCAACCGGGGGACTTCCGTCGGGTCGGAGGAGAGGAGAAAGAGCGAGTCGTGGAGTTGCGGGCCGTAAAAGCGCGAGGTGAAGGCGATCCCCTCGATTTTTTTGAGGTCCTTGATCTGCTGCGGCTTCATTGGCTGGCCGCTGGCGGCGCTCAACCCGGCGAGCCGTTCCACGAGCGGGGCGGGCTGGATGAAAAGGCGCAGCTCGGGATCTTCGGCGACGGCCCCGGTGCTTTTCCGGTAGTGCGGGTCGCCCGCGAGGGTGCCTTCGGTTTTCCCGTTCCGGTAGCGGTCGAGGGTGGCTTTAAGCAGGTCGAGGTCGTTGGCGCAAAAACACCAGTTCCCGGCGAGAACCCAGGCGACGGTGACATCGCGGTCGCTGAAGCTTTCGATCTCGTCATCGCCATGGCGGATCAGTTCCGATTTCCCGGCGGGGGAGGCTTCGGCGGCGGCGTGGCGCAGGTCGGCAAAGACCGCTTCGAGCGCTTCCTTCGGCCCGTCATAGGAAAAACCGGCGGCCATCCGGGGCATCTGCCCTTCGAGTGCGGTCAGCGCGGCGAAAAGCTGCCGGGGCCGGACGGCGCGGGAGTGGGTCTTGATCTTTTCCCAGAGGTCATGCCGGGGAAGCCGGGAGAGGGGGCGTTCGAGGAAGGCGGCCACCTCCGGTTCGCGGGCGATGGTGGCCAGCGCGGTCTCGTGCCACCGCTCGCGGGTGCGCGGGAGGTCGGGGACCTCCACGAAGACCAGGGTATCGCCGGGGAGGAACTGCGCTGCGGGAAGCGTCTCGGAGAGAGCGCCGCCCTGCCGCAGGACGAAGCTGGCCACGATTGCTGCCACCACGGCCACGACGATGACCACCAAGCCTGTTTTTCGCATCATAACCCAAGGGGATCGCTTAAAGCGGGGCGGGAACCAAGGAAAAAATGTGTTTCAGGAGGAAAAACTGCGAACCGTTCTTGGCGAAACGGGCCGATTGAGGGTATGCTCTGGCCAAAGCCGCGTCGTGGCTCTTCGTTTTTGCCCCCATGGTCCGACCTTTTTTTCGATCCCTTCGAGCCGCGATGAGCCCGCGCCTCTCGCTGCCGTTGTTGTGTCTTGCGCTTCATCCTCTGGCCGCCGAGCCGGAGGCGAAGCCGCTCGAGCATTACGAGGCGCTCCTGCAACAGTCGCCCTTTGCAGTGGCGAGCGCCGCGCCGCCCCCGGCCCCGGCGGCGACCGAAACCGCCTCGTTCGCGCGGGGCTATTACGTGGTCGGCATGGCGCAGCTCGGGGAGACGCCCTTTGTGACGATCTCGACGCGCGACCGCCAGAAGCGGTTTTCGCTTTCGGTGGGGGAGACTTCCGCCGAGGGGATCACGCTGGAGGGGGTGGAATGGGCTCCCGAGATCGGCAAAAGCCGGGTGACGCTCAAAAAAGGGGGGGAACTGGGCGTCGTTTCGTTCGACGAAGCGGCCATGAAGGTGGCGGCGGTTCCCACCCCGAGCCCGACCCCGGAAAACGCCTCGCACGGATGGCGCGGCCCGGGCAACCGGCGGATGGTGATGCCGGGCCAGCAGAATGGCCGGGCCTTCCAGTGGTCGCAGAACCAGCAGGACCGGGAGGAACGGCGTCGGCAATGGCGGCGTCGCCGCGAGGCGATCCCGAACCAGCCGCAGCAGTAGCCGCCGTTTCCGGATGACCGGCGTTTACGCGCTCTCTTTAAGCGCTCTAAGCCGGCGACGCGCCATCAGGGCCCCGGCTCCCAGCGCCATCAGCGCGAGCGCGCCGACGCCCGGCTCCGGAATGGGGGGCGGGGTCGGGGTTGGAAAGGGTGTCGGCTCCGGCGTCGGTTCCGGAGTGGGGGCGACGCCGGGGGTGGTGATGAAGGTATTGGGTTGCGACTCGTAGGCCCCGCCGAGGAAGGAAATTTTACCGTTCTTGCCATCTTCCTCCAATTCGTAGGTGAAGTGTGCCCATCCGTAGTAATAATCCGAACTGGTCTTGTCTTTCTGAAACCGCAGGGCCAGGTATCCGTCGGAGCCGTCTCTCCACTCTCCGAGGACATCGCCTTGGGACTGATAAAAAAAGAGAAAGAGCCGGTTATCGAGGGCGAGTTGATGGGCTTCAAAAAAAGAGTCGTCGAGCAAGGTGCCTTCGGGAATGAGCGGCAGGCCCTGGTTGGCATGGGCATAAAAAATCATATTGGGCATGCCGTTGGCTGTGTTCTGAGTGATCGCCACGTTTTTCATATCGAAGGTTTTGTCCGTGGAAAAGCCTCCTTGGAAGCCGCTGTAACCTTCCGCGTCGATACTCGCGGTCGAGGGGCCGGTTTGCGTGGGATAGGCACCGTTGGCGATTTCAATGGAGCCTGCCGCTCCATCGTAATAGATGACCGCTCCATGCGCGCTGAAGGCTCCCAGGGCGGTGGCCGCGAGGGTGGCGGTGGTGGAACGAACCGAAGACGAAGAACCCGGGCGAGGTAAGCTCATGGCAAAAAATAGGTTTTTGTTGGAATCGTGAACAGTTTTTTTTATCGGTCGGGGCGGCGCAGGAGCAGGGAGACATTGACGCCGCCGAAGCCGCTGGAGTTGGAGAGGGCGCATCGCAGCGTGGCACGTTCGGGCCGCAGGGCGAGCCGCAGCCCGTCGGTCACCGGGTCGGGGCGGCGCAGGTTCTGGTTCTGGGGTACCAGATCGTTTTCCATCGCCAGCACGCAAAGGGCCGCCTCCAGCGAACCGGCCATCGACAAGGCGTGGCCCGTCTGGCTTTTGGTGCTGCTGATCCACGGGCTGCAACCGGCAAAGAGGCGGGAGAGGGCGAGCGCTTCGGAGCGATCCCCGGCGACGGTGGAGGTGGCGTGGGCATTGACGTAGTCGATCTCTCCCGGGGAAAGCCCTGCCTGCGCGAGCGCCTGGCGCATGGCGCGTTCGATGCCGCGCCCCCCGGGTTCCGGCGCGGTGGCGCTGAAACCGTCGGAAGTCCATCCCCAGCCCGCGATTTCGGCGAGCGCCCGGCCGCCCCGCTCGCGGACCAGCCCGGCTTCTTCCAGAAGGAGGACGGCGGCGCCTCCGGTCAGGGCAAAGCCGTCGCGGGCCACGTCAAAGGCGCACGGGCTGGCGGTCGGGTCGCGGGAGAGGGTGAGCGCCCGCAGTGAGGCGAAGGGGAAGATGGAGTAGAGGTCGCACTCCTCCGCTCCGACGACGACCATCCGCTTCTGGCGTCCGGCGCGGATCTGGTCGAAGGCGAGCCCGATCGCCTGGGAGGATGACGCACAGGCGCTGACGATCCCGCCCGAGGCCCCGCGCATGCCGTAGGCGGCATTGAGGGCGTAGGTGATGCCGCCGGGAAGGGCTCCGGCGACGGTGGCGGGGTTGATGCGCAACGGGCCGGAGCGGATCACCTTTTGCGTGGAAAGGACGTTGACGAATTGCGAGCCGCCGGTGGCCGTCAAAAGGCCGGTCTCCTCGTCGCGAAGGATCGCCTCGCTCCACCCCGCATGCGCGATCGCTTCCTCTAGGGCGACCCGCGCGTAGACGCCATGGGGGCAGAGCAGGGTGAGTTCTTCGCGCGGGATCACCGTTCCCTCGGGCCACGTCCAGCTCTGGGGGTGGATGCTCGGGAACTCGAACCCTTTGACCATCCCTGCCAGACGCACGGGGGAGAGGTCGCTCTCCAGTTGCGGATGGATGCCGATGCCGGAACGGCCCGCCCGCAGGCTGGCGAGGACTTCGTGCCGGTGGTTGCCGATGCTCGTGACGAGCCCCAGCCCGGTGATGGCGACACGGCGGGCGTTCATCCGTCGAGGGTGGCCGGGGGAGCGGCGATTTTGCTTTTAACCAGGGCAAGGAACTCGGCGGGGCCCTTGATTTCGCGCATCTCCGCGTTGTTGAATTCGATCTTCAAGGCTTCCTCCACGGCGAGCAGGAATTCCACCAGCGTGAGCGAGCCGCATTCGGTCACGGCTCCCAGCAGGACCTCCAGCGGGGAATCCCTCGGGAGGTCCCGTTTCTCCTTGGGTAAAAAATAGAAGCAGATGCCGCTTAAAATCGGGACGATCAGCCCCGGTTGCGGGGTAACGTGAAAGGAGGAGATCGCGAGCCGGGTCGGTTCGTCGTAGCCGGAGAAAAGATAGTCGTCGCTGAGGTCGGTAGTCATGAAGTTTGGAGGGTGATCCAGGTGTCGCCCGTCATCGTCAGCAGCACCCCGGGCCGGAGAAGGAACTCCGGAGAGCGCTCGTCGGGGTGCAGCGTGAAGCGGGAAAGGATGAAACGGAGCGCGACCCGCAACAGCAGCATCGCCATCGACTGCCCCATGCAACGGCGCACCCCGAGGGAAAACGGCAGAAACGCGCCGCGCGGCGGTTCCGGGTTCGTTTTCCAGCGTTCCGGTAAAAATTTCTCTCCCTCTTCGAACCCGATGCGGTGCATCAGCCAGGGGCAGATCAAAAAGAGCGCCCCGGCGGGAAACGGTGCGCCGCAGAGGGTGACGTCGCTCACCGCCTCGCGGCCGATGAGCCAGACCGGCGGGCAGAGGCGCAGGCCCTCCTGAATGACCCGTTCGAACGGTTCCTCCCGGGTGGTTTCCCGAAGCTCCTGCTGGAGCTGCGGATGCCGGGCGAGATGCCAGCAGATCGCGGAAAGGGTGTGCCCCGTCGTCATGATGGCCGAGAGGATGAAGCCGCAGAATTCCTCGAAAACCTGCGCCTCGCTCGCGGCGGGTTCAGCGCGCAGCAGCCGGAAGATCGGGCTGGTTTCCAGCGCTTCGCGTTGTTGAGCGAAGACGAGGCGCAGCGGCTCGCGCACGGCGTCGCAGGTCGCCTTGAAACCGGGCGTGAGCGGTGCATCGAAATCGGTCCGCCAGTAGGTCGGGATGACGAGGCGTTGCAGATGGGTCAGGACGACCGGGGCGGCTTCCCGTAAATCGGCATGGAAAAGGAGGCGGCCGATCACCTCCATGGTAAACGGTTCGAAACGGTGTTTCAGGTTGAGGGGACCGCTGCCGAGCCAGGGTGCAAGCCGCGCGGGGGCCATCGCTTCGATCTGCGCCTGCCACGCCGCCAGGTGGTGGCGATGGAAGGCCGGGAGCGTCTTCTGCCGCAGCGTGGTCTCCCCGGCGTTGATGATGCTTTCCCCGAGAAATTCCCGGAGTTCAGGGGAGCCGGACCAGCGGCGCATCCGCGAGGTCGGGGCGACCAGGATCTGGTGGACGTTTTCCGGCCGGGTCACCAGGTAAAGCGGTTGCCGGGCCCCTTCGATTTCTGCAAAGCCTCCCGGCGAAGTCGCGGCCAGTTCGCGAAAAAGTGCGAAAGGTTGCCGGCGAAAGCGCCGGAACCGATCGACTTGGATGGCCAGTGGCATTCTTCATGGATTTATACTTTCATCTGAAGGTTGGCAATGGAGAATGAAAACCTTGAAAACCGGCGAATACCTTCTCCCTGTCAGCGTTACCGCCCGCCCCGCGCGCCCCGGGGAGAGGCGGCGGTGGAGCCCGTTTCTGCCGTATGCCGCTGCGGCGGTGGAGCCGGAGGTGGAGGTGATGGTTGCCGGGCGGGTCGGGCGTATCTGCGGGGCGGCGGCGCTGCTCCCTTCCTTGGAAGGCGCTCCGGCGCTGCTTGAACTCGGGGGCGCTCCGGCGCGTTTTCCGGTGCAGGCTGCGGAAATGGTGACGCGGCTGGCCGACCGGGCGCGGGAACGCGGCGCGCCTTATCTGAAAACGCAGGGAACATGGTCGGAAAAAACGCCGCTCTTTGCGCAACTGCGGGGGCTCGGGTTCGAAGCGACCGGTCGCCACGATCTTTACCGGCTCGATTTCGCCGCGTTTGCCGGACGTTTTGAGCGGATCTTCGAGCGGACCTTTCGCCGCCACTCCCTTCCCGGAAAGCTGGAGGTGGTCTGCGGCATCGGCGGGTGGCGGGCGAAGCTGGTCGCCTGGTTGCAACGGGAGGCCCCCTTCCTGCTCCCGAAGCTCGACCGTGAGTACGGCTACCAGTCGAGGCACGCCTTTCTGTTGCTGGTTGACGGCGAGGTGCAGGCGGCGCTTTTCAGCGAAACGCAGGGCGGCGATTCGTTCATCGCCTACCAGATCGTCTCCGAAGCGTTTCGCACCGGGTTCCCGCTCGCGTACCTGCTGGTGACCCGCGAAAGCATCCGCGCGGTGCGCCCCTGCCCGCCGCAGACGTTGACCTATGCGGTACATCGGGAGAGCAATCCCCATATCCGCATCCAGGCTGAGACCTACGGCGGCAGGCAGGTCGATACCTGGTGGGATCTCAAGTGGTCGCTTGTATGAAAGGAAAAGTGTTGCTGATCGGGTGGAGTGCGGCGACGTGGGAATTTCTGCATCCCCTGATGGAGGCGGGGCGGCTGCCGACGCTTTCGCGGTTGGTTGAGTCCGGCGTCAGCGGCGTCTGCACCGGAGCGCCGCTCGACGACGATACCGCGAACTGGACCACGCTGGCGACCGGGCGGCGGCCCCGCGGGCACGGGCATTTCGCCCCGACGGTCACTTCTTCGGACGCGCTCACCCGCCGGACCGGGAGCGCCACGCGCACCTGCCACGCCCTCTGGAACATCGTCCACCGGGCCGGGGGGCGCAGCCTCGTCTGCAACTGGCCTTCCACGCACCCTGCGGAGCCGGTCGCGGGGCTGGCGGTGAGCGAGCTTTACGCCCGGTTGCCGACGCTCCCGCCGGGGGTGATTCATCCGCCGCAGCACGAGGCGGCGCTGCGGGAACTGCGCGTCGGCATGAACGATCTTACCGCGCCGCTTCTAGCGGAGTTGGTCCCCCGGCTGGCCGAAGTCGATCAGGATCACGACCCGCGCCTCGCTGTTCTGGCCGGGCATCTCGCGCGGCTTTACAATGAACACCTCGCGATCACCTACGGGATGGAACAGGTCGGCTGGGATTTCGCGGCGGTCGGTTATCATGGCATCGACGCCTTTGCGGAGTTCGCGCGTTACAGCCCCGGCTTTCGGGGACCGGCCCTGGAGGGGGACCGGCAACTCTACGGCGGGGTGTGGGAAGCGCTCTGGCGTACCTGCGATCTCCTGCTGGCCCGATTGATGGAACTCGCCGGGGAGGAGGCAACCGTGCTGCTGGTGACGCCGCGCGGTCTTCCGCCCCTGGAAGGGTGCCGGCCTGCATTCCGGGGGCGGGGAGAGGAGGCCGCCGGAGCCTGGAACCAGCGGCACGGGATCGTCGTGATGAAAGGGCCGCGGTTGCGGGGGGATGCCCTCCTTCACGGAGCGCGGCTGGAGGATTTCGCGCCGACAGTGTTGGCGCTGCTCGGGTTGCCCGTGGGCAGGGATCTGGAGGGCCGGGTGCTGGAGGAGGCGTTTTGCGAGCGCCCGGAACCGGTGTGGCTGCCGTCGTGGGAAAACGAGGCGGGCGATTTCGGGCGGCGCGGCGAAACCGGGGCAATCGCCCTGCCGCGCGGCACGCCCGAAGCGATCCGCGAACGGTTCCGCTCCCGGGAACTCTGGCTTCAGGCGCAGGCGCTGCTTGAGGAACACGACCTGGCGGAGGCGGTGCCGATCCTCGACGAACTGCACGAGAGGGAGCCGGAGTGCGATGCGTACGCCTGCGCTCTCGCCCGGGGGTTGATCGAGCTGGAGCTGTTTGCCGAGGCGGAGGAGGTGGTGGCGTTGCTGGAGACCTGTTCCGGCCAGCCGGTGGCGATCCTGCTTCGCGCTCACCTGGAGCTGAAAAAACAGCGAAAAACGGCGTGCGCCGCCGCCCTTGATCGGCTCGACGCCTGCGCGGGGGAGCGCCCGGTGCTGCTCGGCTGGGCGGGGCTGGTTTCCCTCGGCCTTCGCGACACGCCGCGCGCCGTGCGGTTTTACGGGAAATGCCTCGCGCTTTGCCCGGAGGAGCCGACGGCGCTGGCGGGCCTCTCCTACTGCCGCAGCCGGGAGCGCAACTACACGGAGGCGGAGGCGCTGGCGCGGCGGAGCGTGGCGCTTACTTATTCCAATTTTTACGGTCACTTCTGCCTCGGGGTCGCGCAGGCGCATCTGGAGCGCCCGGCGGCCGCGATCGCTTCGTTTGAAACGGCGCGGCGGTTGCACCCCGGCTTTCTGCCCGCATGGCGCTATCTGTGGCATCTTTACCGGCGGCAGATGGCGCCCGGTTCCCCGGCCCGCCGGGAACTGGAGTGGGAGGCGGGGGCGCTGAAGGCCCGGAGAAGGGCGCAGGCGAGGGAGGTGCGCTTGAAGATGGAGCGTCGCAGGGCGGGGTGATCACCCCTTGGCTTCCGCTTCGGTCAGCGTGACGAAGACATCTTCGAGCGAAGGGGAGATGGTGCGGATTTCGGCGCTGGCGATCCCGGCGCGGGCGAGCGCGGCGCGGAGGTGTTCGTCGCTCACGGAATCGTCGACCTGGAGGTGCATCGACTGGCCGAAGATGGTGGCGCTCCGGACGCCGGGGTGGTGACGGAGGGTCTGGAGGCCGGTGGTGACCTTTTCGCAGGTGACATCGAGCCGCCGGGTGCCCGGCGGGGTGACCGAGGGGAGCGCCTTGAGCCGGTCGGGGACGCCGCAGACAATCAGGCGCGAGAGGTAGATGTAGCCGACGTGCGAACACCGTTCCGCTTCGTCCATGTAGTGGGTGGTGACAAAGAGGGTCATCCCCTGGCTCGCGAACTCGAAGAGGAGATCCCAGAGTTCGCGCCGGGCCACCGGGTCGATTCCGGCGGTCGGTTCGTCGAGGAAAAGGACGCGCGGTTCATGCAGCAGGGCGCACGCCATCGCCAGCCGCTGCCGCCAGCCGCCCGAGAGGAGCGCCGCCCGCCGGTGGAGGTAGGGGCCGAGCCGGGTCAGCTCGACCATCTCCCGGTGCCGACGGCGCAGCGCGTCGCGGCGCAACCCGTAGAGCCTGCCGTAGAACTGGAGGTTTTCATCGACGGTCATCTCGTTATAAAGCGAGAACTGCTGCGACATGTAGCCGATCGATTCCTTGAGCGCGAGCCCGCCCGAGGCCGTGTCGCGTCCGTCGATCCGCGCCATGCCGGAAGTCGGCGGCAGAATCCCGCACAGCATCCGGATGACGGTCGATTTTCCCGAGCCGTTGGGTCCGAGAAAGCCGAAGATCGACCCCGGGGCGACTTCAAAGCTGACATCGTCCACCGCCGTGAAGTCGCCAAACTTCCGGGTCAGGTTGATGCATTCGATGATCGGGGGTGTCTGCGGCGGCATTACGGTTTGGGAGCGTCGTCGGCCTGGTTGCCCATGCCGGGGAAGGCGACTTCGCCCGACATCCCCGCCCGGAGGCGGCCCGAGCGGTTTTCAAAGGCGATCTTGACCGCGTAGACCTGTTGAATGCGTTCCTCCGCCGTCTGGACGTTGCGCGGGGTAAACTCCGCGACGCGGCTGATCTGCTCGATCTTCCCCTCAAAGGGCGGGCCGTCGTCGCCATCGACCCGGAGGGTGGCGCCTCCCCCAAGCGCGAGCCGGGGCAGCCACGTGGCGGGGACGTAGACGCGCATCCAGAGCGAGTCGGGGAGGAGCAGGGTGGCAAGTTCGCGGTTGGGCGGGACGACATCGCCCGGTTTGACGCTCAAAAGCTCCAGCACGGTGGGAGCCGGGGCGGTGATCCGGAGTTCGCGGAGCTGCGCGTCGATCTCCCGCAGCCGCGCCTCCGCCTGGGCGATTTTTTCGGGCCGCGTCCCTTCCTTGAGGAGTTCGTACCGGTGGCGGGCGGCCTCGGCGCTCGCTTTCAGGGCGGCGGCGTGGCTGGTGGCCCGTTCGGCGTCGGAACTCGCCATGGCGTTTTTCTTAACGAGGTCGAGCGCCCGCTGCGCGTCGGCTTCAGCGAAACCGGCCTGGGCTTCGAGCGCGCGCCAGTCGCTCTCCGCGGCGGCGATCTCCGCCGGGCGGGGGCCGCGCCGGAGTTCTTCGAGATCGGCCTCCGCGAGATCGCGCCGGGCGTGGAGTTCGGGCGCTTCGAGTTCGGCGATCAGGTCGCCTTTTTTAAGAAGGTCCCCCTCGCGGAACGGGAGCCGGGTGATCCGCCCGCCGTAGCGCGAGGCGATCCGGATCTGGTCGACCTCCACGGTGCCGGAAAGGGGCGTCTCCTCCGCCGGTTTCCCCAGGGAAAGGAACCAGGCGGCCGCGCCGATCGCCGCCAGAAGGAACAGGCTGCGGAGGATCTTGAAAAACCGCTTCATCGCTGCGCGTCAGGGGCCTCTAGAGTAATTCGATCTCCCAGAGCGGCGGCTGCCCGCGTTCCAGCGTCAGCCACGCAAACGAAGCGGGCGCTCCCTTGTTCGGCTTGCCGACGGAACCGGGGTTGAAAAAGCGTGCCGTGCCGACCCGTTCGTTGCGCGGCACGTGGGTGTGGCCGTGGAGAACGAGGTCGATCGCCGGGGGGGCTTCCGCCGGGGGGATGTGGATGAGCCGGATGAAGAACCCTTCGCGTTCGAGATCAAGCACCCACGGCCAGTTGAGGTGATCGTCGCAGTTGCCGCGGACGATGTGGAGCGGCTTGCGCAGTTCGTAAAGCGGCAGCAGGGTCCGTTCCAGGCTCACGTCGCCGAGGTGCCAGATTTCATCCGCCGCTTTTAGCAGGGGCGGGAGATGTTCCGGGAGACGGTTGTGGGTGTCGGAGAGAACCGCGATGCGAGTCATAGGTAGGGGCGTATCCAAGCAGGTTTGGAAAGGTTTTCCTAGTCTGAAGGTGGGCGTTCTCTTCGGGGGCGGTCCCCCGGGCGTGAGGGAAACCTTACGCGCTTTCCAGAATCCGCTGGCGCTGGGCGGCGTATTCGGCCTCGGAGATCAACCCCTTTTCCTGAAGGTCCCGCAGGCGTCGGAGCCGTTCTTCGAGTGAAAGGGGGGCGGTAGTCTCCGGGATGGAGGTCTGCACTTCTTCAAGCGCGTCCTTGACCATGCCGCCGCCCATGCGCGACCACGGTTCCAGATCCCGGCGGGCCTGTTGGGGATCGAGGACCACGCCGCTCCCGGCCAGGCCACGCGCGGCCACCGTGCGGAGCAGGTTGCCGACGCCGATGAGGATGATCCCCGAAAACGCGCGGAGCCCGATCGACTTGCCGAAGGAAGGCCCGGGATCGAACTCCCCGAAATGCAGAAAGAAGGAGACAAACGTCGAGCCGAAGAGCAGCGCGCCGAAAATCAGGAGCGCCGTTCCAATGGTGAACAGCCGCTTGCGCTCCGGGGGGATGGGCGTTTTCACGGCATCAGACCCCCTGCATCCCGCTGTAAACGACCGCTTCGTGGCCGCCGAGGTTGCCGACGCTGCCGCTGCTGAGTTGCGAGGTGCTGGTCGTTTCGTAGACCTTCTGGTCGACCGGTTCGCCGGTCTCCTTGTCGACGACGACGAGGTCTTCCTTCGGTCCCTTGCGGGTCGGCTTCTTTTTCGGGACGGGGACGGCGACGTACTTGGCCTTGGAGCGTTTGACCTCCGGGGAGCGGACCGCCTGCGCCGCGCGCGCCCGGGCGATCTCCTCCTGTTCCCGGGTGATCCGGTACGACTGGTAGATCGAATAGGCGACGACGATCTGCCCCGCCGCATGGAGGGCGTGCGCCGCGTCGCGACCGCCGCCATGGTAGCCGACCGAACTGCCGACGGTCTGCATCACGCTGCCCGCAAGGCCGGTGGCGGCGGGGTCGTTGCACGAGGTCAGAAGGGAGGTGAGCGCCAGGGCCGCCATCCCTTTGAAGAGGAGAGGAGTGAGCTGGAAGTTCATGATTGAGAGGATTGGGGAGCAGACTATGGGCCGCCGCGGAGAAAATGCGATCTCTTTTGACCCGCAAAAACATCACTCCTGCCGGGCCAGGAGCCGGGTCAGGTAGCAGAGGAGGTTGCAGCGCCAGTAGGCGCGCAGGGCGAGGAGCCGTTCCGCGTCGCTGTTGCCGTCGCGCAGGGTGGTGGCGAGGTCGAAGTTGAGCTTGATCGAGTCGGGAACGATTCCGGCTTCCATCTCGAGCTTGGCCGATTCTTCGAGCACCCGTTCCCGTGCGCCATCCAGCGTGGCGGAGAGCGCCTTTCGCCGGATGAACGCGGAGGAGCCCGGGGCGGTCCCGCCATCGGTCGGCAGTTCCGCGTGGAAGGAGTAATGCTTCATCAAAAGCGACGACGCGCCGGTGTAGGCGTAGAGCGCGGTGGTGAAACGCTCCAGCGGTTCGGTCGGGACGGAGAGGTCGCCCGTTGCCCCGGGTTGCAACTCCCGCTCCGCAAAACGGGTGGCAGCCTTGATGAAGCCGTAGTCGCGCTCCTCCCTTTCAAAGGCGGCGGAGGCTTGTTCGCGGGTCATCCCCCGGTTGCGGGCGTCGCGCTGGATGATGAGCGCGTCGAGGTAGCCGATCGCAGCGGCGGAGGCGGAGGCGTACGCTTTGCCGAGCTTCTCGTACAGCTCGGGCCTGACCACCACGGGCGGGCCCGGCTGCGCGGTGAATTTCGACCACTCAAGCGTCGTCTCCGCGCGGCGTGCGGCGCGGGTGTAGCTGATGGTGGTGGCTTTGAGCGCTTCGAGCAGGCGGGGGAAGTCTTCCCCTTCGGCCCGGGCGAAAAGACGGGTGATTTCGGCCTCCTGCTGCCGGGCGAAGAGGTAATCGACCAGCGCTTCGCCATATTGCAGGTAGCTGTGGAGAACATCGACCCGCTCGCCGAGCGTTTCGTCGCCGGTGCGCGAGCGGAGCAGTTCCTTGAGCGCGAGGAGATGTTTCCCGGCCTCCTGCTGCGCGTCGCGGTGGATCGTTTTCCAGGCGGCGACCGCATTTTCCCGGCTTTTTTTCTGAAGCAACGGGCGGAGAAGCGCTTCCTCCACCTCCGCAATGCCGAAAAGCTGGTCGGCCACGCGGAGGTTCAGGTACGCCTGCGCGATCGCCCCGCCGGCGGTCGCTTCCTTGGCGCGTTGCCGGAAAAGGTTGGCGGCCTCGTGGTCGCGCGAGAAATCGTGGAGCATCCGATCGACCTCCGGGAGCGCCTTGCCGTTGACGGGAAGCGTCTTGCCCGCTGCCGCGACCGCCTGCGCCTTGTCACCCAGCGCGGCGGCCCGGCGTTCGAGGTCGTCCCCGAGCCCGGTGCACGCTTCGGCGATGCGGGTGGCGAGCGGCCCGGAAAGGGCGAGGCGGCTTTCCGCCAGCGGGGTGACGCGCGGCCATTCCCTGCCGGTGAGCAGTTCGTAGGCGTCGTAGAGGTTGCGCACTTCGACGACCTTGAGCCCGAGTTCGCGCCCGCGCGCTTCCAGGTCGATCAGCTTGCCCGTGCGGGGGTCGGTCTCCATCCGGCAGCCGACCGGGTAGCCGAAGGTCTTGAACCCGGCCTCCCTGACCGCTTCGAGCTTGAGCACCAGCCCGCCGACCGGCCCGGCGGTGCCGTCGGGGTTGACCGCGCCGGTGAGCGTGACATCCGGCAGCAGTTCCGCACCCTGGAGCAGGGCGAGCATCGTCCCGGTGACGAGCAACCCCATGGAAGGGCCGTCGGCGCGGCTGCCGACCTGCACGGTGAAGCGGCGGTCGTTGATCATCCCGCTCGAAGCCTGCGAGGCGGCCATCGCGGCGATCCAGACCGAGGAACGATACTGGCTCCCGATCCCGTCAAAATACTCCTCCAGCACGCCGACGGCGGGCGCGCCGAACGGGTTTTGGGAAATGCTGACGATCACCTGCGCCGTGCCGCCGCGCATCTCCTTGCCAACCCGTTCCAGATAGACGGAGGAGACGGTCGCTTCGTGCAACTCGCCGACGGTGGTGCGGTGAAGGTGCCGGGGAGGGGTTGGCTGCGGGGCATCCGCCGGGGCGGGCGCAAGCGTGCCGAGCGAGAAGGCGATGCCGAGGAAAAAAGGTCGCACGGGTTTCATGATGGAGCGAAGGGTAAAGGTTTTACGGTGCCGGGGCGAGCACGCACCGGAAGCCGAAACCGGGGTTGCGGTAGACCGCGGCGACCTGCAGGCGGGCTTCCTTCAGCGCGAGTTCCCGGGGGGTGCCGCTTTTCCACGAGCCGCCCCGGGCGGTACGGTATTCGGGTCCCGGCTCTTCGGCACACCATTGCCAGACGTTGCCGCCCATGTCAAAGAGCCCGAACCGGTTCGGCGCGAAGCTGGCGACGGGCGAGGTATGTGCAAAAGGGTCGCTCTCCAGCGAAGCGGCGTAGTTGCCCGCGTCCGGCGGCGGGGGCCACTGGTTCCCCCACGGGTACGACATTTCGCTTTCACCGGTTTTTTGGGAGGGGTCGAGCCCAACGGCGCGGTCCCACTCGGCTTCGGTCGGCAGGCGGTAGCGGTACCCTTCGGGGAGACGCCCGGCCTCCTGTTCCTGTTCCGTGAACCATTCGCAGAACGCCTGGGCGTCGTTCCAGGTGACGTTGACGGCGGGGTGGTCCGGCCCCTGGTCGAACCCGGCCTGCGGCCATTCGGTGCCGGTCGCGCGGGCGAAAAGCTCGTAATCGTCAACCCGGGTCGGCCAGAGCGCGAAGAGGACTTCCGTCCCGGAAACGGGGAGGTACGCCCGGCCGAGGCTGTCGCGCCACGGCAGTTCCCGGCTTGCCTCGGCGGGAGTCGCGGCGGCGGGAGGAGGCGGCGGGGTCGGTTGGGGGGAAGGCTCCGGAACCGGGGTCGCTTCCACGACGGCGACGGTGGCCGGGGGTTCGTCGGCGGCGGGAGAAGGGGCGGGCGTTTCCTTCGCAGGAGGGGTGGAACTGATCGTGATATTCCATTGGGAAGCATCTTCGTCGCCGGAGGCGATCCACCACGCAACTCCCCCGGCCACGAGAAAGGCGGCGAGCGCGGCAGCGACCTTTTTTCCGGATCGCGAAGCGCGGGGGGGCGCGGCCGGTTGCCGTCGTGGAGCGCCGCTGACGGGGGCCGGGGTCATGGCGGACCCCCCTTCCGCATGCCGCCGGAGCGCTTTCCCGACCTCGGCGGAGAGTTTTCCCATGTGGGCTTCCAGCGGCGGGGTGAGCGCGTCGAGCCAATGGACCGAGCCGAGGTAATACTCCAGCCCCGGGTTCGGCTCGACCGCTTCGATCCGGAACGGGAAGACCGCCAGCCCCTTTTCAAACGCCCGCTGGACTTCGCGCGTCACCTGCATCGACGCATTCGCGTTGGAGGAGTAGATGAGGACCATCACCGGGCAGCGGTTGAGCGCGCCGATGATCGCCTCCGCCCAGTCGTGCCCGACGGGGATGTCGCGCGGGGCCATCCAGCAGCGCACCCCTTTTTCCTCCAGGAACCGGCAGACCGCCTCCGTGGCGGCGGCATCCTTGGTGGAGTAGGAAAGAAAGACTTCGTGCGGCATGGTCGGAACGGGGAGGACTCTATCCCACGCCTCCCGGGGTTGGATAGTCCGATCTCGCAGCCAGTTTCGCGCCACCGGATTGACTCCGGGCATGAAATCGGCTTATGGAAGGTCGGAACGTGATGTCCACCCCTGTTTCCCCGCAAGAAGCGCCTTTCTCAAGCGAGCCGACCATGCGTCGCGGTCCTGCGGCGTCGCTTCGCCCTCCCAAGCCCCGGTTTGTGCTCAACATCGGCATCACCGGGCACCGCCATCCCCGGCTGCCCGTGGAGCAGACGCCGGAGATCGCGCGGGCGATCCGGGAGATCGTGACGGCGGTGGCGGGGTTGGCACCGGAACTGGCGATCGACGCCGGGCTGGAGCGGGTGGAGGGGGCCGGGGCGCTGCGGCTGGTGACCTCCCTCGCCGAAGGGGCCGACCGGATCGCCGCCCATGTCGCGCTGGAACTGGGGGTGGAGATCCAGGCTCCCCTGCCATTTTCCCGGGGAGAGTATGAGCGCGATTTTGAGACGCCGGAGTCGCGCGCGGAGTACCGCGAACTGCTCGCAGCGGCGACGGCGGTGCTGGAACTCGACGGCCGGCGCGACGACGAGGCAACCGCCTACCTCCACGCGGGGCGGGTCATGCTCGAACAGAGCGATCTTTTGCTCGCGGTGATGGATGACGACCGCACCCGCAAGCGCGGCGGCACGGCGCACATCGTCTCCGATGCCTTGGCAAAGGGAATCCCGGTCATCCGCATCCGCCCCCATCAACCGGCGGACCCGGACCTTGAACCGTGCGTACGGGTGGAGATGCTGGGGGCTCACCGGGGGCGTCCGTGGCCCGCAGCATTGCGGGAGCGGCTGCACCGGGGGCTCGTCGGCGACGCGGAGAGCATCGGCCGCCGGGCGCGTTATTTCCGTGAAACCGAGCGGCGGACCAACTACGGCGCGGTGTTTACGTGGTTCCGCAACGTCGTCTGCCTGCGCAAGCCGTGGGGCATCCCGCTGCGGCTCCCGCCGTATCTGGAGACCGGCCGGGCCGAAGCGGCGAAGACGTGGCGGGAACACTCGGAACTGCCCGAAGCGGTCGGCGCACGGCTGCACGAGACGCTGCTCCCGCACTACGCCTGGGCGGATCACCTCGCGCTCTATTACATGGGGGCGTTCCGGTGCGCCTACCTGTTTCGCTATCTGTTCGGGGTGGTCGCGATGACCTGCGCGGTGATCGGCTCGTTTTCGGCGCTGGCGTGGCAGGGGTTCGCGCTTCAGATTCTGTCGGTGGTCTGCCTGATCGTGCTGGTGAGCGTGGAGAAAAAGAAGCAGTGGCACCTGCGTGCGCTGGAGTACCGGCTGCTGGCCGAACAGCTCCGCGCGCTTCATTTCATCTTTCCGCTCGGGTGGGGGGTGGAGCGGCTGTCGCGCTTTGACGGCGGGCTGCGTGCGCCGCCGCCGTGGATCGAGCAACTCCTTCGCGGCATGGCGCGCGAAGCGGGGCTGGTTTCGGCGGCGATCAATCCCGCCTACCTCAAGGCTCACCGGAAGTTTTTCTGCGAGGTGCAGATCGAGGCGCAGGCGGCCTACCACCGGACGACGGCCCGCTGGCAGGCGCAGGTGGCCGACCGGCTTTTCAACGTTGCGATGCTCTTTTTCCTGCTCGGCCTCGCCGGGGTCGTCGCGCGCGCCGCCGTCTACCATCTTTACCCGCAATACGCCAGAAACGCGGCGATCGACTCGCCGTTCTGGCAGGGGCGGCTCTCCTACTGGATCAAGGTGCTCACCATCTTTTTCCCGACCCTCGGCGCGGCGGTGGCCGCCGTCCGCACCCATGGCGAGTTTCTGCGCTTGAGTTCGCGTTCCGTCATGATGGTGCAGTTTTTTGAGGCGAAAAAGAGCGAACTCGACGCCTGCGAAGAGGCCGACTGGGAGGAGACGCTCCGCCTCACCCGCGAGATCGCGGGCGAGATGCTCGGCGAACTGATCGACTGGCGGACGTTGATCGCCGGGAAGGGGTTGTCGCTGCCGGTGTGAGAAAGTGCGCAGGGGGCAACTCTTGAAACCCGACGTCGAATTTCAAGAGTTGACCCCGAATGTTTTGCAATTTGCTCGACGACCGGGAGAGGCAACAGTAAAAATCGCTCTCCAGATACTATGGCCAGTCTCTCTTTTCGCTTTTGTTCATGGAGGGCTCTTGCAGTCCTGTTCTGGTTGGGAGTTGTTTTGCCGGGCGCGGTGGCTCAGGAGCCGACAGCGACCCCGGAAGCCACCCCTGCCGCGCCGGAGTATGCGCTGGTGATTTCGGCTGACCATGCCGACGCCTTTTACAAAAAGGGGGAGGAAGTGACCTACACCCTCCGTCTGACCCACGGAGGGGAACCGGTCAACGGCGTCACCGTGGAGTGGAGGGTTTCCAAGGATGGCGTCGGCCCGTTCCAGAAGGGAAGCGCCGAGCTTGCGAACGGCGAGGCGGCCGTCAAAGCGCACCTGAACGAAGCCGGGTTTCTCCAATGCATGGCGACGTTCCAGCCCGAAGGGGGCAAGAAGATCACGGCGTTGAGCGGCGTGGCGGTCGATCCTTCGGAAATCTACCCGAGCCTGCCGACGCCGGAAGATTTTGACACCTTCTGGAACGCCAAAAAGGAGGAACTCGCCGCCGTGCCGGTCAATGCCCGGCTGACGGAGGTCAAATCGCCCGAAGCGGGCGTGGAGACCTTCGACCTCCAGGCTGATTCCGTCGGCGCGCCGGTTTCAGGGTATTACGCCAGGCCCAAAGGGGCGCAGCCCGGCACCCTTCCGGCGATCCTGACGACCCACGGCGCAGGGGTGCGCTCGGCGGGGCTTGGGGGACCGGTCGCGTGGGCAAAGCAGGGGTTGATCGCGCTCGACATCAACGCCCACGGGTTGCCCAACGGGGAGTCAAAGGCATTTTACCGGGAGAAGGAAAAGGGGGAACTGAAGGATTACCGGCTTTCGGGCCGTGAATCGCGCGATACGATCTATTTTCAGGGAATGTTCCTGCGGCTCGTGCGGGCGATCGATTTTCTGACGACGCAACCCGAGTGGGACGGCAAGACCGTCATCGTCTCCGGCACCAGCCAGGGCGGGGCGCAGGCGATCGCGGCGGCGGGGCTCGACCCGAGGGTCACCTTTTTCGTCGCCGGCGTTCCGGCGTTGTGCGACGTGAGCGGCGCCGTGGCCGAGCGGATCGCGGGATGGCCCAAGATCGTCCCGGTCGTCAAGGGAAAGCCTGACCCGACCATCCTCGAAGCGGCCCGGTACTACGATGCGGTGAACTTTGCCTCCCGCGCCAAGGCGCCCGGCTTTTTCACCGTCGGTTTCATCGACACCACCTGCCCGCCGACGACGGTTTACGCGGCTTACAACCACCTCGCTTCCGAAAAGGAGATTTTCAACGACATCACCTCCGGCCACCACAACAGCAAGGAAGCCATCCAGAAGATGCACGAGGCGGTGCTCAAGCACGTGGCCGCGCAAAAAGGCGGGAACTGATTGTTCCCGGCTTCCATCGTCGTTCGAATTTTCCGACAAGAAACCACACCTCAATGGCTCAAGACACGATCTCTTTCGCGGTGATCGGGGCGGGCATGCTCGCCCGTTCCCTGCACCTTCCCAACCTCCTGCAGACCGACGTGACGACGTTGCACACCTGCTGCGACCTTGATGAAAAGGCGTTGCAGGAATGCCGCGCGATCGCTCCCGACGTGAAGCTTTCGACCGACTACCGCGCGGTGATCCACGACCCGGAGGTCGAGGCGCTGATCGTGGCGACGACGGAGAAGTTCCGGGTGCCGATCATCGAAGAGGCCGCCAAGGCGGGCAAGCCGGTCTACTGCGAAAAGCCGCTGGCCAAAAACCTCGAGGAGGCGCTGGAGATCGAGCGGCTGGTGGAGGCTTCCGGCATCCCGTTCTGCGTCGGGCACAACCGGCGCTGTTCCCCGGCGATGGTCGATGCGCAGCGGATCTTTGCCGCGCATATGAAAGCCCCGGGCGCGTGCGGCTGGCGCTACAACCGCGAAGGGGCCGGGCGCGCGAAGCTCGACCATGAGGATGGGATCGCGGCAATGTCGATCCGCATCAACGACGACTGGTGGAGCTGGAAGAACGTCCACCTTCAGGGCCAGAATGCGGAGATCGGCCTGATGCTTTCCGAGGATACCCACTTCATGGACATCGCCGCCTGGTTCATGCAGGCGGAACCGGTGGAGGTGATGACGACCTTCAGCGGCATCCTGGTTCACCAGATTTCGGTGAAGTTTGAAGGGGGGCATATCGCCTCGATCCTCTCTTCCGCCAATGGTTCCTTCGGCTATCCCAAGGAGCTTTACGAAGCGATCGGTCGCGGCGGGGTGGTGGCGGTCGACCACATGGTGGAAGTCCGCACGGCAGGGATCGAAGGCGCACCGCTGATCACCACCTACCCGATGTTGCGCGACCGGCACCCCGCGGTCGGCACCGAAGGGGGGCTGCACGGCTGGCTCAAGAAGAAGGAAGCCGCCTGTAGCGAAGCCTCTGCCGGCGGCGACATGATGAAGCAATTCACCGCCGAGCCGGACAAGGGCCACGCGCGGATGCTCCGGGAATTTGTCCGCGAAATCCGCGGGGAACGCGAGCCGGTGAGCCCGGTGCAGGACGCCGTGCGCGCGGTCCGGATGTGCCTCGCCGCCGTGAAGTCGAAACGCGAGGGGCGGCCCGTGGCATTGTCGGAGATTCATTGCTAGCACCCATGTGAAAGGTTTCGATGCCATGAAGTTCATTGCCTGCACTTACGAACCTCACGCCGAAGCCATTCTTGCGATCCTCAACGAGGCGATCCTCCACTCCACCGCGCTCTACGATTACCAGCCGCGCACCCTTGAAAGCATGGCGGGCTGGTTCCGGGCGAAGGAAGCGGGCGGTTATCCCGTCATCGGCGCGGTCTCGCCTTCGGGCGGGCTTCTCGGCTTTGCCAGCTACGGCACGTTCCGCGCCTGGCCCGCCTACAAGTATTCGGTGGAACATTCGGTCTACGTTCACAAGGAGCATCGCGGCAAGGGGCTTGGACTGGCATTGATGCAGCAACTCATCGCCACGGCGCAGGAGCGGCAATACCATGTCATGATCGGCGGGATCGACGAAAGCAACCGCGCCAGCGTCGCGCTTCACGAGCGGCTCGGCTTCAGCCATGCCGGGACGATCCGGCACGCCGGGTTCAAGTTTGGCCGCTGGCTCGACCTGGCGTTTTATCAGTTGATCCTCCCGACGCCGGAGACGCCGGTGGAAGGGTAGCGATCATGCGGCCGGTTTTTTTCCTCGACCCCGTCCCGCCGTTCCGACTGGAACTGGCGGTCTGGACGTTGCGCCGTCATGCCACCAACGCGCTTGACCGGTGGGACGGGACGACTTACCGCCGGGTGCTCCCGGTGGCCGGGCAATGGGTGGAAGTGGCGGTGACGCAGACCGGGCCTCCCGAAGCGCCCCGGCTCCGGGTGGCAGTGGAGGGGGCGGCGCTGGAGGCGGAGGGCCGCAGCGTGGTGAGCGCCATGCTGGAGCGGCTGCTCGGGTTGAAGATCGACCTCGCTCCCTTTTACCGGTTGGCCCGGGAGGACGAACCGCTTCACCGGCTGGCCGCACGGTTTCGCGGCATGAAGCCGCCCCGTTTTGCGACGTTGTTCGAGAGCATCGTCGTCGGCATTTGCAGCCAGCAGGTTTCGTTGACCGTCGGGGTGTTGCTGCTGAACCGTTTGACGGCGAGCTACGGCCCGGCGCTGCCCGGGCCGGAGGGAAAAGCCCACGGTTTTCCCCTGCCGGAGGCACTGGCGGGCAGTTCGCCGGAGGCGTTGCGCGGTCTCGGGTTTTCGCATCAGAAAGGGAGGGCGCTGGTGGAACTGGCCCGGGCGTTTGCCGGGCAGGAGCACGGATTGACGCTGGAAGCCGTGGAGCCGCTTTCCGACGAAGCGGCAATCGAGCGCCTCCGCACCCTCCGGGGGGTCGGGCCGTGGACGGCGGAGTACGTCCTGCTGCGGGGGCTGGGCCGGGTTCATCTTTTTCCGACAGGCGATGCCGGTGCGCTCAACGGGCTCAAAAAGTGGCTCGGCCTGGAAACCACGCCGGATGACGCCGCCGCCCGCCGGTTGCTGGAGCCGCGCCGCCCTTACGCGGGGTTGATCTATTTTCACCTTCTGCTCGAACACCTTTCCCAACAGCGGCTTTTGGCTACCTGAGGCGGCTTTGAAGCACGGCGCGGATGCCTTCAAAGTGGCGGCGGGCGCAGTCGTCGATCATCTCCGGCGTGGTGAGGTCGTTGATGCATCCTTTCGTGGCCGCGTCGCCGTCCCATTCGAGGTCAAAACATGGCACGCCGCTTTGAAGATAAAGCCAGTGCGGCAGGCTGCCCGCGCTACAGGCATATTTGACCGCCGGTTCACGCATTTGCCCGTAGTAGCCCTCGGCATACGGGCGGGTCCACGCTTCGCACGCTTCCTGAAAGACGGGGTGGTCCGCGCCGCTGCGGGTGGTCAGAAAGACCGGGGAGCAGATCCCGGCAAGGCAGTGAAAGGAGAAGACGGCTTTCGGGCGGTGCGTTTCCATGAACGCCATGACCGTGCGCGTTTCGTTTTCCGAGGCGGCGAACGGGCCGCGGTAGGTGACGGCGTCGCGGTCGGAGGAGATGAGGCCGTAGCCATACTCAATCGTCTCCCACTCCGCCGGAAAATTACGGTTGAGATCGACCCCGTTGGCGTTGGTCCGCAGGTAGTGCGGGCAACCCTCCACCTGGCGTTCGCGTTCGTCGAGACTGACCGAGGGGAGCGCGGCAAGGCCGACTTTTTCCAGAAGCGGGCGCTCGTGTTCCAGAAGCTGCTCCAGCACGGGGACGATCAGTTCCGGCCCCGATTCGCCGGGGTGAACGGCACCGACGAGCGCGATCTCCGGCGGCTGGCGACCGATCGTGATCCCGGGGATGGGGCGCTGCCGGGTGGAGGAGCCGTGGGAGGTGAGGGTCACGGCGTCGGGATGACGTTGCGCGAGGCGGTTGAGGCGTTCCTCCAGTTTGGCGTACGGCCACCAGACCTCGGGGTGGCGCACCTTGACGGCGCACGGTCCGGCGGGAGGCGTTTCGCTTCCCTTGAGTGTGGCCCAGTAGGCGTAGGTCTGCCCGATCTGCGCCGTGGTATCGCGGTATTCCCACTTTCGTTCGTTGAGCAGGGCGGCCTCTCCTTCAAAAAGGAGGTCGGCCCCGGTCCACGAAAGGCCGTCGAAGAAGTCGGCGTAGTCGCGGTTGAAAAGGAAATCGGGCTCGTGCCTGCGGTAGAGCCGGAAGACCGGCGGCGGGGCGCTCTCCCGGTTTTTGAACGCCTCCGCGCCGAGGTAGGCGCAGAGCAGTACGGAAGAATCCGGGAGGACGCGGGCGCGGAACTGGGTCAGGCTTTTGCTGGCCATGGGAGCCGTCAGTGAAACCGAAACCGCCCGGGGCGTCAATCCGCCACGCCGTAATCCTTGAGCCAGGCGGGGCTCGTGCCGCCATGGGGGTCGAGCCGTTCCGCGCCGCGGCGATCGAGCGATTCGACATGACCGTCCATGAAGAGGACGTTGCAGCGGTCCTGATGCCGCAGGGCGAGCCGGGTAAAACGCATCGGGGGCTGCCAGGAAGTCTGGTTGAGCTGGAACACCTTGCCATCCATGAAGAGGGGGAGTTTGCCTTCGTGGCCGTTGTAGTAGTGAAAGCTGGCCACCGTGACGGAGGAGTTGCGGTAGGCGCTGTATTGGTAGAAAGCCTGGCCGTTGACGGCGTAGGAGAGCGGTTCGCTCGCGATATTGCGGACAAAGTCCGGCGAACCGGTGCCGCCGGTGATCCACGCCTTTCTTTCGGGGTTGGCGGCCGAGGGGTCGACCGCAGAGGGGCAGCACATTGCGCTGGCGGAGCGGATCAACCCATACCGGTAAAAGGTGACGACCGGCGGAGCGCCGCCTTCGCCGCCGTCGGCCACCGCCTTCAGATTCCACATCCGCTGGCTGCGTTCGGTGCGAAACTGCGTCATGATGACGGCGAGGTTGCGCAGCTTGACGACGCACGCCGCCGTACGCCCCTTCTCCGCCTGGGCGACGATGACGGGAAACCCGAGCAGCCCGAGGACCAGCAGCACGCCGACGACGATCAGCATCTCCGTGAGGGTGAAGCCTTTCTGTTTTGGGCGGTTCATCGGTGGGAGGGTGGCGCAGGGGAACGTATCAGACCAGCGGAGGCAAGACCAGACGGCGCGCGTTCCAGCCGACGAAGAGAAGCACGCCCAGCCCGAACATGCCGAGGGTGGACGGCTCGGGAATCGCCCGATACGCATTCAGGGAATCATAATAGACCGTACCGGTGCCGGGAGAGACCAGTTGGGTGCCGATGATGCCGGTGACGTTCCATGAGGAGGGCAGCGCAATGTTGCTGGCGACGGCGATCGGCGTGGCGGAGGTGCCCTGGAGCGTCAGGCTGTAGGTCTTGGCTTCAAAGTCAAACGTTACGGTGAGGGTGTTCCAATCCGCAAAGTTCATGCTGCTTTGCTCTATATTCTTGAAGCCATCGGTAAGACTGTCGGAGCCGTTGGCAACCTTGTAGGCGATGCGGTGGGGGTCTGTGGACTCATTGCCGTACCTGACATAGAACTGCAAATTCCGGACGCTGGTTTCATCAGCGAGTCGGATATAGACCCAGGCGACATTCCCCAGTTTGAGATACGTGGCATCGGGGTTGGTGAAGGAAAAGGAATAGGTATCGAGCCGCTCTGCGGCATCGGCCCATTCCCAGTTGTAGGCTACGACCGTTGCGGTTCCGGTGGATGGAGCTTCCAGCCGCATGGAGTAGCTGCCGTCAAGGGCCGGTTCGCCGGTCCCGTTGGAAACACGGACGCGGGTGCTGTTACTGGTGCTCCAGCCGGCTGTATTCGACCGGCCTCCGGGGGTGAACCCTTCCGTTGTTTCAAAACTGGTGAAGACGGCGGCGCTCGCATCGGCGGCGTTGATTTGCAGGGCGGCGGCGACCAGTAATCCCAGTCCGATTCCTTTAAGCACGGTTTTCATGATGGCGTTTCTTTCTGGTTAAGGGGTGGCGTAGACGGCGGCTTCGCCGGGCGGCAGGGTGATTTCAAGCGTTTCGCCCGGCTTCAACACCTTGCCGGAGTAGAACTCCGTGGCCGGGCCCAGTTCTTTGGGTAGCGTCAGCCGATAGGTTTTTTCCTTCGGGCCGGTGTTCATGACGCAGAGGAGCGCCTGCTCCGCTCCGCGCAGGAGGGCGACTTCATCCGGCGACTGCCCGGGGAGCGTCCCGGCGCGAAGGGTTCCAAAAAGCGGTTCATAGGCGGCGACCAGCCGCGAGACCTCGCCCGCCGCCCGCCACGAGCGCCCGTCCATGTTCTGCGTATGGTAGGCGAGGATGCCGCCGGTCGAGTCGATGGAACGGCGCAGGAGGTTGGCCTTGGTCAACTGGCGTGTCGGGCGCGAAAAGTCGAGGGTCTCCTTCATGTACGGTGTGACGAGTTCGCCCAGGATGACCGGAATGCCGTCTGCGGCGCGGATCGTGTCGTTGATCGCGGTCACATCGCGCCCGTAGCCGACGCCGATCCGGTCGGCGGCCTTGAACTCGCCGACGTAACGCCAGTCGACGCCGTAGCGGGCCGCATTGTCGGGCGTCTGGTAGCCGCTGTAACCTTCAAAGGTGACCTTGCCGGGCAGCGCGTGGGTGCTCTCCTTGAGAAGCCGGAAAACTTGCGCCACCCGCCGCGCCATGAAGTCGGTCCAGGCCGCGAGGTGTTCCCGCTGGATGATCCCGCCATCCAGCGGAGTCGATTCCGGCAGTTTCGCGGCGGCGCGGAACGCTTTGAGGCAACGTTCGCAGAAGCACGAGTGCGGACCGCGCATCGGCGGCGCTTCAAAGTCGTAGTTGACGGTGTGGACCTTGCGGTCGGCCCACCATGCCTGGAACAACGGGTCGACCACTTCCTTCCAGTGGTCGCCGAGAAGGAGGGTGGCGCACATCAGGCCCGGGTCGGGCTGGCCGTCGGCGCGGATGAGGCGGGCTTCGGGGTGTTCCGCAAGCCACGGGCCGAGGTTGAGCGAATGGCTCTTGAAGTTGACCAGCATCGTGCTGTGGAGGCCGGGGGTCGATGCGAGGTCGGCGCGGCGCGCTCCCACGAGGTCGTTAAACCCGGCGGCGCGGGCGCTCTCCGTCGCGGCGGCGCGGATCTCCGCGTTGTCCATGGCGGCGAAATAGCTGGTCCAGATCTGCCAGGTCAGCTTTTCGGGAGCCTTGCCGTTGATGGGCGGGAGGAGGACAACCGGCGTCTGCTGGACAAGTTCGGAGACGGTGGCGTCGTTGGCGCGGCTGTAGTGCCGCATCGGGGAAAGGGCGCGTTCGCCCCGGCGGAGGTCGTCCGCCCGGTGCCGGAAGGCGACTTCAAAGAGGTTGAGGATCGGGGAAACGCCGGAGGGGCGCGCGGTGATCGGGGCGCTCGCTTCGACCAGGAGCGTCCCGCCTTCCTTGCGCAGCGTGAAGCGCGGTTTCCCTTCGCGGCTGCCGTAGTAGCCGGTTGCGCCGATCGCTTCGACCTCTTCGGGAAGTTCAAACCAGGTTTTCCAGTCGTGCAGGCGGCGACCGGGGAGGCCGAAGGCCGTGAAGCTGACCTGCTGCACCATGTTGCCCGCGATGTAAAGGGCGGGAAGCGGCGCGGGGAAGATGCGGGTCTGCTGGAGGAGGAGGGTATGGCGCAGGACGAGCGGGCTTCCCGAGCGACCCACGGCACCATCTTCGGCGACCGGCGCGGTTTCCCATTCGCCATCGTCGGTGGCGGCCTTCAGAGCCCCCGGGGCGGTGGCGGCGTTCATTTTCCAGCGCAGCGGCGCATCGCCGAGGTCGGGCGAGAGAAGTTCGAGGCGCGCCGTGCCGGACTGCGTTTCCAGCGCGATCACGTTGCTGCCCGTGCGGAGGCGCAGCGTGACGGTTTCCCGATCGGCCCCGGTGCCGGAAGCGACCGCGGCGTCGTTGAGCAGCAGCCGCCACGCGTCCGTCGTGGAGAGGCGGAGCTGGACGCTCGAGGCGAGGACTTCCACGCTGATCTGCGGCGACTGGTAGAGCGGTTGCAGGTTGGCGGCGTCGATCAACGCCCAGGAGAACTGTGCCGCCCCGCTCCCTTCCTGGAGTTCGAAGGAGTGGGCGACGGGAGAGGATTCCTTGGGCGAAAGGTTCTGGCGCGTACGGAGCGGACGGGCCTTTCCGGTTTCCACCCTGGTGGTGAGCATGACGGAGCCGTCGCCGGGTTGAAGCTCGAGGTTCATCCGGTTGGCTCCCGGTTCGAACGTATCGGGGAGCTGCGCGGCAACGCCGGGGACCGCTTCGCCGAAAACAAGCTGCCCCCACTCCTGCGGCGAATGGATGCCGCGGTTGCTCCGGCTCCAGGAACCGCTCTCTCCCCGCGTGGCGGCATGGCGTCCGAAAACGGCCTGCCATGGTTTGTCCGGGGAGGGCGGACCCTTCTGCCCGAGTTCGCTCCACGGGATCGCCATTTCAACGATCCAGAAACCGTCGCCGATGGAAGTGGCGATGCCCGCCCCGGCGTTCCATGCCAGGTCGCGCGAGGTCCAGAGATCGGCGGCATCGGCCTTGGCATCGCTGAAAACGCCGCGGGTGTTGACGGTCCATTCCAACGCGGTTTTTCCCCCTTCGGGGCGGAGGATCAGCAGGAAGGAGTCGTCGCTGATCACCTTGCCGTCGCGTTCGGTGGCATTGGCCTTGATCTCGCTCTGTTGCTGGCTGGCGGTCAGGAGGGTCGATTCTTCGAGCCGGGCCTGCACGTAAAGGTGCCCATCGTCCCAGAGGAGGCGGACTTCGGTCCGTTCCGCCAGCGGGCGGCCTGAATCGGGAATCACAAAGTCGGAGATCGCGATGCTCCGCTTCCACGCGGGATCGTCGCCCCTGCCGGAAAGGGCGGGGGCGCTGGAAGTTTTCCCGACCCGGACCAGCGGGGCAGCGGAGGCGGTCGCCACCGGGAGAAAGGGGGCCAGCAGGGCGGCGGCGAGGCTGGAGAAGAGAAGGCGGCGGTTCATGGGACGGTGTCGAGGGTGGTTTCGTCGGGGATGACTTCGCTGGTGAGGATCGCGGCGTCGAGCAGCGCCGTTTGAGAGGCTTCCCGGGAGGGCCAGACTTCCACGGTGATCGCTTCTCCGGCTTCCTCGGCGCTCAGGTTGGCAAAGGTCAGCCATTGCCACCCTTCGCGTTCGGGCCGCAGCTCGCGCAACCCCTGTTTCGCGCCCCCTCTTCTGGTGCAGAGCGCCACGCGGTCTTCCGTCGAGGCGGCATGGTAGCGAAGGTAAAGCTGGATCGGTTCGCGCGTCTGGGGAAACGGCAACTCCTCGCTGGCATAGGAGGAGCGGATGGAGACGACGCTCTTTCCGTCGATTTCCTGCACGGCGCGTTCCGGAGAGTGGCCCGCCATCGGGAAACGCCGGGGAGGGACTTTGCTCTGCGGAAGGGCCAGGGGCGGGGCGAGCCGGGCTTCCAGATCGGAAAGTTCGAAGACCATCCCGTCCGGAACGACATCCATCGGCAGGGAAACGAAATAGAGGGTGGGCCGCTGTTCCCCCGCGCCGAGGGTCCGGGGGATTTCGATCGCCTGCCACTGGTCGCTCAAAGTCACCGGAGGGAGGCGGGTCCAGGTGTTGCCCGCCTGAATCATCGGCCCGAGCGTGCCCGAGCCGCGCACCTTGGCGGAGACCACCAGCAGGCGATGGCCTTCCAGCGGTGGTATCGGGAAGCGCACCCCCTCAAGCGGCTGCGTGCCGGGGAGGGTGACGCGCAGGAAGGGCGTGCCTGCGTCGTCGAGTACTTCGAGCGCCTCTTCTCCACGGTACGGCTTGCCCGGGGTGGTCTCAAAACTCTCCTGCCAGACGATCTCGTCCCCCCTCGAGGGAAACGAGGGCAACGTGGCGAAAAGAAGGGCGGCGAGGAGGGAGGGGATCGGCTTCATCAGGGGAAGAGGCGGCTGCGAACGGTGAGAGGTATGTTAGGGATAAGTGATCTATTGTCAACTACCTTTCAACTAGTTTTTGATGAGTTCTTGCTTTTTGCTCGAAGGAGTTTTCGTTTTTCCGGAGATTTCTGAAGGAAACTTCTCTTTGATCCTGGTGAAAAAGAGTGTTGAAACGTAAGGGAAAGCAACCGGAAAGAGGAAACCTTGTTAAAAGGTTGGTTAAAAAACCTTGTCAACCTCATTGATGAGCGATACGTTCGGGGGCGTCTCATGCAAGTTTACACCCAAAGCCGCCGCCCGTCGGAGCGGACCGAGCAGTTTCTCAACGATTATCTTTCCAGGCACCCTCACCTGCCGGGAGACCGCTTGCCGAGCCCGCGCCAGATCGCGGCGGAACTGGGGGTCAGCGAAAGCACCGTGCGCGGGGTGGTCCGTAAATGGTTGCAGGAGGGGCGGCTCCGTTCACGCAAGGGGAGCGGCATTTTCATCGCCCGGCAGACCGGCAGCCCCTCCGGCTTGCTGAGGATCGGGGCCAACGTGCGCAACGAGCGGCGCACCAGCGAAGGGTGGGGGAATATGATCCACGCCCACGCGCTCGAAGCGGTGCTGGAACTGGGGCCCAGAGGGTCGTTCATGTCGCTTTACTCTTCGACCGAGGAGATCGATGCGCTTTCCGATGAGGAAGTGGTCGCCCGCTGCCGCGAAATGGATGGGATGATCATCTACCAGAGCGACCCTCACACCCGATCCATCGTTGAGACGTGCCGCCGAAGGGGCATCCCGTATGTCCACCTCAACCCGCCGGGGGACGACGCGGTCTCCAACTTCGTTTCGGTGGAAACGTTCACGGCGTTTTACCGGATCACGCGAACGCTTCGCGAAAGCGGGCGGAAGCGGTTTGCGGCGATGATCTATCCTGAACTGGAGCATTCGGTGACGGTCCGGCAGCGGCTTTCAGGGATCATCAACGGGATCGGGCTGGAACTCGGGCGCTCGCTCGACCTGCGGATCGTTTCGTGCGGCGGCTATTCGGAAAACCACGGCTACACAGCCATGGCCGAACTTCTGGAGAGGGACGGTTTCGTGCCCGACGCCGTGCTGGCAGCGGGCGACCCGATCGCGCTCGGCGCTTTCCGTGCGTTGAACGAACGGGGCCTTTCGATTCCCGGGGAAGTTGCCGTGATCGCGGGGGCGGGGTTTGAGCGCGGAGTGGCTGAAAATGATCTGACCGCCCTGGCCCAGCCGCTTCGGGAGATGGGGTGCGAACTGGTGCGGATGCTTCTGGAGATGATCGACGAAAAGCGCCTGACCTGCCCCGCAAAGATTCTTCCCGTCGGGATTCGTACCGGGAGCAGTACGACGGCGGAGGAATCCGCAAGGCTGGAGGCCGCGTTCAGGGCGTGACCGGAGCGTTCACCAGCGTCTCAATGGCGCGGCGCATGACGGGTTCCGCCTCGGGGCTGACAAACGCGTCGGTCGGTTCGTAGCCGCCTTCATAAAAGGAACGGGCCAGCGGAATGTAGCCCGGCCCGCAATCGCCGTAGGCGGCCACGGCCATCCACGCCCCGGGTTTCAACTGTTGGGCGAAAAGCTGGTATTCCACAAAGGCTTCGCCGGGGAGGAAGAGGAGCATCGCTTCGTCGCCGACCCGCAGGCAGCCGAACTGGATCGGTTCGTCGAGCCGTTGCAGGTAGGCGAGCCGGAGCGCGGCCTGGCTGCGCCGTTTGAACCGCAGGGCACGATCTTCGAGCGCGGCCCACGGCGCTTCCTCGCGGTCGTCGGGCCGGGGAGGGAGGACGACGGGGAGGTGGCTCCAGGCCAGCGTGGAAAAATCGACCTCCCGCGATGAGTTTTCCGCCTCGGCCATCGCGGCTTCGAGCACTTCGGTAAAGTGAACCCGTGAAGCGCTGTTCCCTTCGTTGTACTTGCCGGCGGTGATGTTGCCCGCACAGCCGGTGAGGTAGAGGTGCATGACGCCCGGCTGCTGCTCGCGGCGGCGTTCCCGCGCCAGCCCGCAGAACTCGTTGGTGACGAGGCCGTCTCCATCAAAACTGGTCGGGTGGGTGGTGTAAAAATGAAGCACCGCGATCGGTCCGGTCGGGGAATCGAAACGGATGGTGCGCAGGAGCGGGTCGATCACCCCCTCGGGCTCGGCGCGGACTTCGGGATCGCGGGTCACGGTCCAGCGTACCGCCCGTACCTCGCCGCCGGGGCCCGGAATGCGCCGGTTGGAAGCAATTCCCCGGACCACGGCCTCCCCGACGCCGACGCGGGAGACCGCCCTGGCATGGGGCAGGCTGGCCCGGGCGGCTTCCGCGACCCGGGTAAGGGCCGCGCTGCACCAGCGGGCATCCATGATCGGCGGGCCGCCCGCTTTTTCCATCAGTTCGTTGGCAACTTCGTCCGGCCACGGGGTGTTGTGCGCATGGGTGCAATGGACGGCGACCCGTTCGGGCAGCGTCCCGGCGGCCTGCGCCAACGCCTGACGCCACGCCACGTGGCTCCGGTTGCTGATCTCGCTCCAGTCGACCGCGCAGATGACGATCGGCAACGCATCCGGCGGCAGGAGGATGATCCCGAGCGCCTTGAGGGGATCGGTCACGCCGATGGCGGGGGGATACCACCCTGCGCACAACGGATGCCCGAGGGGCGGGGTGACATCGGCTTCGAAGACGGAAATTTGGAGGGTTTGGCTCATGGAAGAGAAAGGGCAATGCGGCACCGGCTTGGGCGGTGAAGGTCGCTGAGGGATTGTGAAAACAATACTGCTGGCTGGGTTGTATTGTTTTTATGAGATTTTCGTATTTATTACAAACGAAAAGAGGTGAGTTGGAAATTTTATTTGGAAAACAAACAGCCATGAGGTTATGATTGTAAAAACAAAACTGTTTCTCTGTTTTCTCTTATGTCCACGATTTCGCCTCTCGAAGAACCGATCGGCTACGATGCTGCGGTGCATCAGGTGTCGGCTTATCTGAAAAGGGAGTTCCTTTCCGGGAAGCTCTCCGGGGGCACGCGGTTGCCGACGGTGCGGGCGTTGTCGCGCGCGCTGAAGGTGAGCCCGGCGGCGGTCCATGCCGTCTACCGGCGGCTGCGGGAGGAGGGGAAGGTGGTTGCCACCGTGGGCCGGGGAACGTTTCTGACCCGCGACGATGCGCCCGGCGCAGAGGAGGCGGGGAAACCGATCTCGCTGGCGCTCTCCTGCGCGCTGAAGTTGCCCTCAGACTCGGGTTGGTCCAACGCCATCCTCTCCGAACTGCTGGCGGCGGCGGGTCGGGCCGGGCGACGGATCGCGCTGATTCCCGTCACCGGCGGTTCCCCGGATGGGGGGACGACGGTGGAGCGGCTTTTGGAGGAGATCGACCGGGTCGACGGCGTGGTGCTGCTTCCCCCTCTCGACCCCGTGGGACGGGCGCGGGTTCTGGAGGCGTACGACGCCGTCGGCAAGCCGGTGATCCATGTCAACGCCCCTTCGCTGGTCTCCACGGAAAATTTCGTCTCGCCGGACTATTACCACGCCTGTCTGGCGCTGGCCCGGGCGTCCCTGGCTGCGGGACGCCGCCGGTTTCTTTACCTCGGCCCGGTGGGCGACCTCGCCTCCGCTTCCGTCCAGCAGCAGATTTCGGGGCTCCAGACCGCGCTCGCCCTGTTCGAAGGAGAGGCGGAGATGCGTCTCCAGAAGGTGTCGGAGATCCATGCCGAGGATGGCTTTGAGGCGATGGAGATGCTGCTGGAAAGCGGTTATTGCCCCGATCTGGTGTACACCTTTGGCGATTACCTCGCCGTCGGCGCCCGTGAGGCCCTGCTCCGGCATGGGTTGAAGGTGCCCGAAGAGGTCGGGGTGGTGGGGGGCACCGGCCTGAGCGAGAGCCGCGGTCTGCTCACCGTCGTGGAGCAGCCCTACCCGGCCCTGGCGGAGGCGATTCTGGAACGGATGCTGGCCAGTCTCGACGCCGGGGGCAAGCCGGTGCCCGGGCGTTACCTGCCGGTCGGGTTTGCCGTGGGAGCCTCGACCCTGCCCGGGGAGAACGAGCGGCTGCCGAAATAGATTCGCCCCCGGGGGTTACAACGAAGCAGGGGCTTGCGCGATCCGGCGTTCGTAGAGCTGCGCGAAGGCTTCGGCGGTCCGGTCCGGGTGGAGCAGGTGGCGGTGTTCCTCCCATTGGCAGGCCCCCATCGCCCGGCATTTTCCGTAGTCTCCAAGAATGCCGCGCAATGCCCGGATCAACCGGTCGATATCGCCGGGAACCACGAGCGAACCGGCTCCGCCCTCTTGAATATAGGTGCTCTGCCCCCCTTCGGGCGAGGTGACCACCGGCAGGCCGATGACCCGCGCTTCCTTGACGACGTTCGGGCTGGTGTCGGCCCGGGTCGGCAGGACCAGGCACCAGGCGCGGCTCATGAGCGAGGCAATCTCCGCCGTCGGCACCCGACCGAGCCAGCGGACATTGGGCGTGGCGCGCTCCCGCAATTCTCGGCTCCAGGGGGAATCGATCCCTCCGGCGATCCAGAGTTCCATCCCGGCGAGCGCCGGGTCCGCAAAGGCCGCGACGGCATCGTGAATCCCCTTGCGCGGGGCGACCGAGCCGACAAAGAGGGCCGCCGGTTTCGCCGGGTCGGGCTTCCACGCCACGTCGAGAAACTCGTGGTTGACCCCGTACTCGATCCGCTCGGGCCGGAGGCGGGGGTTGCGGCGGCGGAGCACTTCGGCTCCCCATTGGCTTTCAACGGTGACGCACTGCGCCTTGCGGAGGATGTAAAGCTCCAGCAGCGCCTGGAAATAATTCCGCGGGCTCATCCGGTTTTTCAGCGCGTAATGGCTGATGATCCCCTGCATGGAGACGATGTGCGGGTAACCGGAGGCGACCGCCCCGAAGGCGTAAATATCTTCGGTGCCCCAGCCGTGCACCAGTTGCGGCCGGATGCCCTCCAGGCATTGCCGGATCTGTTCACGGTCGCGGGCGTAGAAGGTCAGGGCGCGGCCGCGTTCGCGGGTCGGGAGGAGGTGGAAGGTTTGTCCCTTCCATGATTTCACGGTCGGCCGGGAGACGTGGCCGGTCAGGGTCACCCAATGGAGTTCAAAGCGGGGCCATTTTGAAAACGCTTCGGCGAGTTGCGGCAGCCAGGTCGCATAATGCCCGGAGGGAAAGGGAAAGCCCTCCTCCGCAGGCAGAACGTGAAGCGGAAAGTTGGCAAGAATGGCGACTCTCATGGCAGATGGGGCGGGGCGCTTCAACGTGAAGCCGACCTTCCCTGCGGTCAAGGCCCGACTGATCGCCCAAGAAACGGAAGCTCGCCTTCTTCGGGTTCGCCGTGGTAAAACAAAGGTTCTTTTTTCCCGCCATGATGCCGATGATCCGTTCCTCCCTGCGCGCGTTGAAAGGTTGTTTCCGGGCGCTTGGTGAGCGGTCGGGCCGGCTCTGGCTCTGGGAGGCCCGTTTCCTGGGGGTGGCGTGCGACCCGACGGTCCGGTTCATCGGCCGCCCGATCCTGCGGCGGGCGGAAGGCTCGCGGCTGATTCTCGGGAAGGGGGTGGCGATCCGGAGCGCGCTGCGGTCCAATCCGTTGAGCTGCCCCGCCCCTTCGCTCCTCTCGACGCTCTCGCCGGAAGCGAGGCTGGAACTCGGGGAGGGGGTCGGCATCAGCGCGACGGTCATCTGCGCCGCAAAGGAGGTGACGATCGGTGAGGGGACGATCATCGGTTCGGGAGCGCTCATCGTCGACAACGACTTCCATGAACCGGAGGGGGAATGGGGCTGGGCGAGCGACGAGGTGACCAGCGCCCGCGCGGTGACGATCGGCCGGGGAGTCTTCATCGGGGCGCGCGCCATCGTGCTCAAGGGGGTGACGATCGGCGACCGGGCGATCATCGGCGCGGGGGCGGTGGTGACGAAAGATATCCCCGCCGGAGCGATCGCGGCCGGGAACCCGGCGAAGGTGGTCGGGGCGACGGCGGACCGGGCGGCGCGCCGTTGACATTCCCGACGGCGATTTTTCAGGAAACGGGGAGGGGCGGCGAAGCGCCCGCCGCCGGGAGCATCGCCACCCCGGGGCATTCCGGGCAGCTCTCCTGCTGGCGGAGGTAGCCGGTGCCGCAACGGGGGCAGTAGCAGTCGATCCCTTCGAGGGCGGGCGGCACCGGGTGATCAAGGGCGGCGGGGTCGATCCGGTCGCGGGCCAGCAGTTGCCGGATTTCGCGGCGCTGGCGCTGCCGGGCCGGGGGGAGGAGCGGGCTTTCCGGCTCGCTGCGGTGCAGGGGATGGGCGAGATCGAGCCAGACCCGGGCGGCGAGCTTTTGCCAGGCGGTTTTGGGGAGCATCTCGCGAGCCACGACCAGCGGTTCATGCAACGGGTGGGCTCTCAGGAAGAAGTCGCCCTGGGCGGCAAACGCCGTCGGGAAACAGAAAAGATGTTTGAGCAGGTTCTTCAGCCGGGCGTTTTTTTCCTCCGGGTAAAGGCGGCGGTGGAGCGCAAACGCGCTCCAGGCGCTCACCATGCCCATGCCGAGGGCCGCCAGCAGCGCGGCGAACAGGGTGATCCCATACGGCCAGCGGAGGTAGATCGCCGGAAAGAGCCCGGCCACCAGGAAGAGGGCCGCGCTGTTCCAGCCGCGCAGAAAGCGGGTGGCCAGCAGGAGGCGTTTCCGGGTTTTCGCGACGGCCGCCCGGGCAAACCGGCGCTCCATGAAACGGTCGAGGCAACGCTCCCGCTCCGCCTGGTCGCGCTTCGGGTCGGCAAGGGACTCCAGCAGCCGGGCGAGCGCATCGGCCTGGGCGACGGTATGGCAGCGGCAGAACGCTTCCCCATCCACCACGAGAACCGTTCCTTCGCGGAGGCGGACGGAAGGGTGCGAAGCCCAGGTGACTTCCTGCAAAACCTCCATGGCAGGAGGAAGGCGATCGCCGTTTTCCACCGGGCGGTTGACCATGCCCCGGGGCGAAATGGCGACCGGCAGGCCATGGAGCAGCGCCCCCGTCTGCCGCCACGGGAAGGGGTGCATCCAGCCGAGGCCGCCTTTGAGATTGCCCGGGGCGTCGCCGGAAAAGAGCCACCCTTTGCCTGCCTGCGGACGGATCAGGAGCGTTCCCGCCGGAAGCCAGACGATCGTCTCCGCCAGATAGATCCCGACGATGAGCAGGTAAAGGAGCAGTTCGTCGGACATGCTGCGGGGTCAACCTCGGGACGGCGGAGCGCTATTCTTCCTTCTTTTTGAAGAGCTTGGAAAGATACCCGAACACCGCGAACACCGGGATCAGAATGATCTTCCAGAGCTTCTGAAGCAGGCCGAACTTGGAGGCCATGGCGGCCCCGCCACCGAGGATGAGCCCCGTCAGGCCGTACTGCGCGATTTTATCCCCCTGCCGCCATTCGGCGTAGCGGTGGCCGCTCTTGAACTCGTAGCCGGCGAGCGATTTCTGGAACGTCGGGAGAGCGCCTGCGAGGTGCTCGGGATCGACCACCAGGGTGACGGCCATCGTCCCCCGGCGACCGAGCACGCGGACGTTGTAGTTGATCCCGACCTCACCGTTGACCTTGTCGCGGGTGCGCGTGGCCCATTCGAGATTCTGGGTCGTGGGATTGTAAAAGGGCGTCTTCTCCCAGCCGACGATCTCCAGCGGATGCCAGCCCCGTCTGGTGCGCTCTTCGTTGCCCGCTTCGGTTCCTTCACGGATGGACGCGAGGAGGGCGTCGGCGTCGAGTTCCTCCTTCTCCGCATCCTTGATATAGCCGGTGTCGTAAAACTCGTAGACGACAAACCACGCCATATCTTCCGGCGCGAAAAAGCCGCACTCCAGATCGGTCGGCGGGTTGCCCATCGCTTCCATGATCCGCCGGGTATCGCTGCCCGCGGCGAAAATGTAACCTTCGGGGACCTGCAATTGCGCCATCCCGAGATCGCCCACCATCGGGCCCACCTTCAGGTTGTATTGGTTCTCCGCCTCCTCCTTTTCGGCAAAGGCATCCGGAACGGCGAGGGCGAGGCCGCAGCATAAGAGGAGGGAAAAAAAGCGCGGGATCATGGTGCGAAAAGAGGGGGTAAGGTGCTGAAGGTGCGGAGGGAGAGGGAAACAGGAGTCGCAGAGAATCGGCGGGGACGGGGAGAGTGCTTCCTAGCCTGCTTTATTCATGAGCGCTCTACTGCGATGGCCCCAAAGACCGAATCTGCGGCGTTGGGCTTGTTTGAAAAGCCATCGAGCATGTACACATGCACTCAGACTTTTCAACCTGCGCCCGCCTTGCATCTCCGGCC
>DATMFV010000047.1:0-25133 GCA_035555975.1 Chthoniobacteraceae bacterium | reverse complement strand
AACGGCTTGCCGGTGGTGCGGACGAGATCGGCGTATTCCTTGAGCTGGCGGAGCAGGGCGGCGTTGCGTTCTTCGCGGTAAAACTCGACATCGAGGTGCGCCTTGGGCGAGGTCGGGTCCTGCGCCTGGAGCAGCCGGTTCAGGAGAAATTGCAGGTCATCGAGGGTCTCCCCTTCGTAGCCGATCAGAAGCTCCCGGTCCGGCGTGCGGATTTGCAGCACATCGCCGCTGATGGTCCGCATCGGCTCGATCTCAAACTCGAAACCGAGCATTTCCAGCAGGGTGGAGAGAATCTCGACCGGTGTTTGCACTTTCTTAAAAGGTCTTCCGTTTCTTGGCCCCGCCCTTCGACGGCTTCTTCGGGGCTTCCTTCTTGACCAGCGCAGGCATCGGCTCGTTGCGGGTGACGTAAAGCTGGATGATCGAGAGGACGTTCTGCATCGCGTAGTAGAGCGCGAGGGCCGAAGCGAAGTTGTACGTGAAGACCACGAAGATCAGCGGCATGAACATGAAGATACGCTGCTGCATCGGGTCGCCCGACTTCGGCGTCAGCTTCATCTGGAGGACCATCGTCGCCGCCATCAGGAGCGGCAGGACGTTGATCGGGAAACCGAGGAAGTGCGCCACGGTATCGGGCTGGGAAAGGTCGGAGACCCAGAGGAACTGGCTGTTACGCAGTTCCACCGCCGTACCGAGCATCGAGTAGAAGCCGAAGAAGATCGGGATCTGGATCAGCATCGGCAGGCACCCGGCGAACGGGTTGATGCTGTACTCCTTGTAGAGCTTCATCACCTCCTGGTTCATCCGGGTCGGGTCATCTTTAAGCTTCTCGCGCAGTTCGGCCGCCTTGGGCTGGAGGAGCTGCATCCGCTTCATCGAGGTGTTCGCCTTGCCCTGGATCGGCCAGAGCACCCCGCGCACGATGAAGGTCAGAACGATGATCGAAAGCGCGTAGCTGTGAAGATAGCCCTGGAGCCAGTTCATCGCCCCGAGCAGGAAGATCGAGATGAGCTTGAAGACCCCGAAGTTCATCATCGCTTCCTCGCCGTTGCCGAGCTGCTTGAGCCGCCGGTACTCCTTAGGCCCGGCGTAGACAACGTAGTGCTGGGTCAGCGACTCCCCGGCAGCGACCCGCAGCGACGGAAGCGCCAGCGCGGCTTCGATCCCATGCAGTTCGGTTTCACCGATCTTGACGGGAAAGCGGCGACCCCAGACGCCCCGCGCCTGAAAGTCGACGCCCGAGACGACGGTGGTGAAGTATTGGTTGCGAATGCCCAGCCACTCGACCTTGCCGGGCGCCTCGAGGTATTCGCTCTTGGCGGGCGAACGCTCAATGCCGACCAGCGGGATGCGGCTGGCGTTGAACCAGTTTACATCAGCGCTTTTGACATCGTGATCATGCTGCCAGGTCAGGCCGGTGTAGTACGGGAGTTCCTTTTCGCGAATCGGGCCGATCGCCCCGGCGTAGAGGTAATGGTCCGCCTTTTCAAACGGCGCGCCGGTCGGGTTGGAGTAGGTGACTTCCAGCGCGACCGCATATTCCTTGGCGCCCTTGGTTTCCTCGCCGTCGGGCAGCGTGTAGGTCTTGGTGATCGTAACCCCCGCGGGCGTGGTTTGTTCGGCCACGACGACATTGGCGCTCCGGCGCGAAAGCGTATAGACGCCGCTCCGGGCGGTTGCGTTCGGGTTGTCAAAGATCGCGCCGATCGGGTGGCGGTCAAACGGGTTGAGCACCATCCGTTCGCTGGCGTTGGTCCCTTCGTGCCTGAGCAGCTTGACCGAGGCGATCCCCCCGCCGTGGTTGGTGAAGGTGTACTCCACCCACGGGGTGGCGACGACCAGTTTCTCCTCCGGGAGATCCGGAGCCGCTTCGGGTTCGGCTGCGGCGGGCGATGAGGAAGCGGCTGGAGACCCGGCGTTCGTCCCCTGCCCGGGCGACGGAGTGGCGACGCCCCCGGGGGTCGGCGTGCCGTCGGCGGCCTGCTGCTGCGCCGTCTGCCGGTTCTGGCTCTGCCAGTCCCGGAATTCCCTCTGGCTTTTAAGCTGCCACCAGACCAGAACGGCCAGCGAAAGAACGATGGCGATGATACCTTTGCGATCCATATGAAAAAATTAAGGCGTAGCTACAAACTTGCCGGGAAGCGTTCCCTATGGTGATCGGTCCCCGGGATTTTCCGGCGTCGGGGAAGCGGGCGAAGGCTTGGGATGACCGGGGCAATCCGGCACGGGATCGTACCCTTTACCACCCCACGGATGGCAACGACAAAGTCGTTTGGTTCCCAGCCAACCGCCACGCCAGACGCCAAACCGCGAGACGGCTTCGATAAAATATTGCGAACAGGTCGGCTCAAAACGGCACCCCCCTCCCGGGCCGGCCAACGCTGAAAGAAGCGGCGAAATAATCCACTGGTAGAGGCGAACCAGAGCGATGACGATCCATTGGCCCATGAACCTTCAGAATTCGCGCCGGAGGAAGCCGGAGCGCTGCCCGAGTCGGGTCCATTCGCGGTGGAGTTCTTCGTAGGTCGCCCCCGGTGCGGTATGGCGGGCGATCAGCACCGCCCAGACGCCCGGCTGCCAGGTCGGCTGCGAAAGCCGGAGCAACTCCCGGAAGCGTCGCCGTACCCGGTTGCGGACCACGGCACCACCGACGCGCCGGGAGGTGATCACCCCCACCTTGTTGCCGCAGGCGGCGGTCCGTTCATCCCTGAGGACGCCCACGACCATATAACGCCCGGGGTACGAGCGTCCTTCGTTTTTGATGCGAAGGAACTCGCTGCTGCGCGTCAGTCGGAGCGCTTTGGGAAAGGTCAGCGGCAAAGACGGCCTTCTTTTTTTTAGACAACGCGGGAAACCGGAGGGGTGCCTCCGGCTTCGCGGCGATTACCTGGCGTCCGCGCCGATCACGTCTGGGTGTGGCGGGCGTAGTGCAGCTCCACCCCCTTGGGGACGAGCCGCTTGCGTCCGCGCTGGCGGCGGCGGGACAAAATGGCGCGGCCATTTTTGGTTTTCATACGTACGCGGAAACCGAACTGCCGCTTGCGCGTCCGCTTCGAAGGTTGATAAGTGCGTTTCATAAACTCCTGTTGCTATGGGAAAAGAGGCGAAACTCTAACGGCTCGGTGGTGGATGTCAACAGTTTCCCCGGGCCAAAGCAGGTAAAAAAGCGGCTGCCGGACGCATCGGCTCGCTTTTTTTCAAGGATGGTGCTTTGATGACCCGGTGGCAGCGCCTCAGCAGGAACCTTCAGGGCAGGAACTTTCCATCCCGGTCGTCCTGGTCCACGGGATCAAGGACGACGGCCGGAAGATGCGCCGGCTCGCGGCTTACCTGGAGGGGCTGGGGCGGGCGACCCATTGTTGCGACCTTCTGCCCAACCGGGGCGAAGTCGGTCTCGAACGGCTGGCGGAACAACTCGCGGCCTATATTGAAAAGGAGGTGCTCGCCGGTCAACCCGCCGCGCGGCAGGTCGATCTCGTCGCCTTCAGCATGGGCGGGCTGGTGAGCCGTTATTACCTCCAGCGGCTCGGCGGCCTGAAACGAACCCGCCGGTTTATCACGCTCGCGACACCTCATGGCGGGACGTGGCTGGCGTATCTCACCAACCGCCCGGGGTGCCTCCAGATGCGCCCCTCCAGCCCGTTTTTGCGCGACCTTGACCGCGACGCGGAGACCTTGCGCGAGGTCGGTTTCACCAGCATCTGGAGTCCCTTGGATCTGGTGATCCTCCCCGCCACCAACTCCGTCGTGCCCCATGCCCGGTGCGAAAAGGTCTGGTGCCTCGCCCATCCGCTTCTGGTTTCCGACGCCGCTTCGTTCCGGAAAGTAGCGCAAGCCCTGAAATAAAAAGCACCCTTTGCACGTCTACCTTTGATACTGAACCTCCCCACGATGAAAAAACTCCCGTTGATCCTCGCCGTCCTTCTCCCCGCCGCCTCCGCTTTTGCGGCTCCCGCCATCACCCTTTACAATCAGGATTTTGCCGTTGTCCGCGACACCCTGCCGCTCGATCTCAAGGCGGGGGTCAACAACGTGCAGTATGCCGGAACGACCGCAAAGGTGGAGCCCAGTTCGGTCATCCTCCGCGATCCCGCCGGAAAAGTTGCCCTCCAGATCCTGGAGCAGAACTACCGCAACGATCCCGTTTCCGAAGGGTTGCTCCTCTCCCTCTACGAGGGGCAGACGATCGAGTTCGAGACCGTCCGCAAAGAGGAGGTGACCCGGTTCGAGGGAAAAATCATCCGGAGCGGTTATAACATGACGGCTCCACCCTTTCAGGACGGGTACGGGCGTCACATCGGGGCGATGGTCGTCCAGCCGATCATCGAAGTCGGCGGAAAGCTCCAGTTCGGTCTCCCCGGCAAGCCGATTTTCCCCGCGCTCAAGGACCAGACGATCCTCAAGCCGACGCTCGACTGGAAGATCAACGCCGGTGAGAGCGCCACGCTCGACGCCGAGATCGCCTACATCACCGGCGGGATGAGTTGGGAAGCCGCCTACAACGTCGTCGCCCCGGAGAAGGGGGACGAGATCGACATGGTCGGCTGGATCACCATGAAAAACGAGAGCGGCACGACCTTTGAGGACGCCAACATCAAGCTGATGGCGGGCGATGTCAGCAAGCTTCAGCCCGAACAGGAAGGAATGCGCTTGAGGGCGGGCGTTGCACGTCTGGCGATGGCGTCGGATGAGGCTGCCGTTACCGAAAAAGCGTTCGACGAGTTTCACCTCTACACGCTGGCGCACCCGACCACGTTGCACGACAAGGAGACCAAACAGGTCGAGTTCGTTCGCGCCGCGAAGGTGAAGGCGGCCACGGTTTATGTCTACGACGGCCTGCAACTCGACGCGCAGCCGTGGGCCCGGCAGTCGATGGAAAACCTCCGCAACAACCAGAACCTCGGCACCGAAAGCAACAGCAAGGTCGCCGTCATGCGGGAGTTCAGGAATTCAAAAGAGAACCACCTCGGCCTGCCGTTGCCCAAGGGGGTCGTCCGTTTTTACCGGCAGGACGACGATGGCCGCCTCGAGTTTACCGGCGAGAATGTGATCGACCATACCCCGAAGGACGAAACGCTGCGGATCTATACCGGCAACGCGTTTGATCTCGTCGGCGAACGGATTCGCACCGATTTCAAGCTCGACACTTCGAGGAGAACGATCGACGAGTCGGTCGAGATCAAACTCCGCAACCGCAAGGAGGAGCCGGTCGAAATCCGTGTGGTCGAACATCTCTACCGCTGGTACACGTGGGAGATTACCGAACACTCCCTGCCGTTTGAGAAAAAAGCGGCGCAGGTGATGGAATTCCGCGTCCCGCTCAAGGCAGGGGAGGAAAAGAGCATCACCTACACGGTTCGCTACAGTTGGTGAGGGCTATTTCCAGACGCTGCTGGTGCTGACCCGATCGTAGGTGAAGTAGGAATCGGCTTCTTCCCCTTTGGGATGGACCGGCTCGGTCTCGAACGTCAGAATCTCCCGGTGGCTTTTGGGATCTTCGATGAACGCCTCCAGAAGCGTGCCGAGCGTCTCCAGCCGCGCCACGACGGTTGCGTAGCGTCGTTCGATCACCTCCCAGCCGAACGGCTTGAACCAGTCGTGCCAGATCTTGCGGTGGAGCCGCCACAGTTCCCGGGTTGCACCGATGGCGGCGGGCAGCGTCTGCGTGGAGAGCGCTTGCAGTTGCGCCACGTTTCCTTCGCGACAGGCGCTTTTGACTTCGAGATGCAGCTTCACCTTTTCCGAAAGCGCCTGCGCCAGCCGTGCGACCATTTCGTCGTGAACCGCCCCGGGTCCCGATGGCCGGTCGGTCTCCAGTTCCCGCGCCAGCCGGTGATAATGTGCGGCGAGGGCGGCCGGAATATCTTTCTCCAGGAAGTTTAAGACCGGGTCGTGCCAGAGAAGCCACTTTCCAAAATTCGCCATTCCTTTTGCCTCGGGATCGACCGCGGGAGCGTAGTCGACCTGACTGGCCAACAGGTGGCGGCGAAAGTCTCCTTCGCACGATCCGGCAAACCGCTGCTGGAGGTGTTCGGTGGAGACCTCCCCGTCGACGTAGCCGCTCTCGGCGAAGAACTGGACGGCGGGCAGTATGGAGAACGGGTCGCACTCGGCCCCGTCGTCGCCCCAGATGGTCACGAACGCTTCGGCCAGCTTTTTCTCGCGGGCCGCCTCCATGCCGGCGGAAATGGTCGCCATGGCATGGGGGAGATGGGTCCAGAGGCGGCCCCAGGTCCATGCTCCCGCTGCAAAGACCGGTTCCTTGCCGAGCGTGCGGTGCCGGTCGATCCATTCCCGGTAGAAGCCCGGGTCGGTATGGTAGTAATCCCAGTAGACCAGTTCGACCCCTCCCGGAATCTGCGCCGCCACATCGGGCGGGATTTTCGACTCGGTATCGTAATAGTCGTTGCGGCTTGAACCGATGCGGAAATACATGTCGCTCCAGATCATCGGGCGCAACCCGCGTTCCGTGCAAAGGGTGGTGACCTGCTCGAGGTGTTCGTTGAGGATGTCAAACGGACGCCGCTCGCCGTGCCGCTTGCGGTAGTTGCCCTGCCCGACGCCGTGGGCTTCGTCCATGCCGATGTGAATCCGCCGGGTGCGAAAGCAGGCGCTCACGGTATCGAGCATCCTTGCGATCAAGGCATAGGTTTTTTCTTCGCCGACCAGCAGGACGCCGGGAACGTCGATCAGATCGCGGTAGGCGGGCCATTGAAGCATCTGTTCCAGATGGCCGAGCGCCTGAATGCACGGGATCACTTCGATGCCAAACATCGCCCCATAGGCGTCGATGCGGGTCAGTTCCTCCGCCGAGTAGGCCCCCCGGGCGTAGCCGAAGAACGGCTCTCCGTCGATCCGGTAGACATCCTCCATGTAAAGCTGCACGGAGTTGATCCCCATCAGGGCAAAGCGCCGAAAGAGCGCTTCCACGGCATCGACACGCAGGACCGCGTTGCGCGAGAGATCAAGCATGACGCCGAGCGAGGAAAAGGTGGAGCGTTCCTCCCTTGGCCCCTGCGCGGGAGTCCACGCGCCGCCCAGCAAAACGCCGAGGGCCCGGAATGCGTCGCACGGCCGGTCGTAATGCAGGGCGATCGCCGTCCCTGATGCCGCCTCCAGCCGAAACCCGTTCAGGCCGGGCGCGGGGTGGAGCGCGATCACGTGGTCGCCCGGTCCGGAAACAAAGCGGTGGGGGAGCCCTGCGGCAAGTTCTTCAAGAGCAGCGCTCAAGGCTCCGGCGCTGCTCCGGTCGATGGAAAAGGTGGAAGTCATGGTCTGCGGTGGCAATCGTCGGGAGCGTAGGAGTTTTCCCGGCGGGCAACAATCTTTATCGGGGCCATTCGAGGATCTGCCCATCCTTCAGGAGCGCGGCGCGAAGGGAGGCATAGCCGATGCGCTGGACCGGTGCGGCCTCCCGGATGGCGAGGTGGGCAGCGGTGGCGGCGGACTGGCTCAAAGCCATGAAGACAGGCTCCATCCGGATGGAACCAAAGGCGATATGGGATGCGGAAAGAGCGAAGGGGACCAGCAGGTTGGAGCATTCGCCTTGGCGCGGCACGATCGAGCGATAGGAAATCGGATACGGGGAAAAGCCGCCGATCTCCACATTGCCTTCATTGACCACGCGCCCGCCCAGGACGAGGCGTCGGCAGTGGTGCGAGTCCATCGTATAGGCAGCGAGGCCGATCGGGTCGTCCGCCTGCACTCTTCCCACGCAGTCATGCTCCGTCATCACGTAATCTGAGACCATCCGGCGGGCTTCACGGATGTAAAGCTCGGGAGGCCAGCCGCCGGTCTGCGTGAATTCGTCACCGGCGAGCCCCCAGGTCGATACTTTCTCCTGAAGAGCGCCCGGGACGCGCCGGTCGCTGGTCAGGAACCAGAGCAGCCCCTGTATGTAATTGACGTGATCCTGATAGATTTCTTCGCGGGTGGCGAAATCGGCTTGGGGCCATTCCTGGTTGCCCCCGATGTAGTCGGTTGAAAACGCCCCGCTATTGTTGGTATCCGTCTTGCCATTGGGCATCCGCGCCACCAGCGGCACGACTTCCGTCGCTCCGGTCGCCAGATGGCGCGCCAGCAGGGTGTAGCGTTCCGGGTCGTAGGAGCGGGGCTCGGGAAAAGGAAGGCGATCGTCCCGTTGGGTCAGGCAGAGCCGGAAGTTGTAGGCCTGGATTCGGCGATCCCCCTCGCCATTGACCCCGGGGGGTTCGCTGGAGATGCCGGGCAACAGGCCGCTGGAGGGATCTCCGGCGATGAGGTAGGGATCGACAAACCGCTCGAAATTGTGGCTCGGATGGCCGATGTGAATCCCGTTGAAGATTTCGTTGTAAACCGGGTTGGCTTCCCGTCCGGTCGTATGAGAGACCCCGGCCCTGGCCATCAGGTCGCCTTCATAGCTGGCATCGATAAAAACTTTGGCCCGGTAGACGTTTCCATCGTCCATGGTGATGGAAGCGAGCGCTTCCCCGTCCATGGAAACGCTGGCCAGATGTTGCCGGCAGCGGACCTCGACCCCGTGCCGCTCAAGAAGCCGGGCAAAGACGCTCCCGGCGACTCCCGGTTCAAAGCGCCAGGCGATCGCGGTGCCGTAGTGGTCTCCCACCTCCTGATAAAACTCCCGGGCCAGCCCTCCGAACGCTTCCGTGTTGCCTGCATCCGTGGTGCCCAGGCCGCTGGAGGTCATTCCTCCCACGTGATCGCCAAACACCAGCAGTACCACGCTATGGCCGAGTCGCCGTGCCTGAACTGCGGCGATCACCCCGCCGGAAGTGCCGCCATGGATGCAGAGATCGCCCACCCATTCGCCCGGCGGCGTCGCAGGGGAGGCGGGGCGATAGTAGAACGGTCGGTGCAGGTCGGGCGTTGTCATGGTTGGCAGACATCAAAAGGGAGGCTTCCCGTTCTCAGGGATTGGGTGCCGAGGTAGGCCGCGGCGACCGCCATTCTGGCATCCAGCAGAGAGGCCCCTGCGGCCCGGTCGCCCTGAAGGTAGCTAAAGAAATCGTCAAACACCAGCGGGTCCGATCCCCCGTGGCCGCCCTCGGCATGAGGGATGCGGAACACCTCGTGGCCGACTTCGCTGTAACCGGTTCTCCGGTTCCAGAGATGGACCGATGCCCAGTGATCGGGCGTGGAGACGCAGCCGTGGTTCTCAATCCGGCCTTCGGTGCCGATCAGGGTATAGTTGCGATGGTTGTCCGGCGTGTAATGGCACTGGGTATAGCTGGCCTGAACGCCATTGGCTAGTTGCAGGAGCAGCATGTTGTGATCCTCCACGTCGATTTCCGGGCTGAACCCGGTCATCCGCGTCGGCGGCCAGTTGCGCCGGTCGATTTTGACCACCGGTGCCGGTGCTCCCGCTTCCCGCCTTGGCAGTTGGTTATAGACACTCAGTTTCCCCATGCCGACCACGCGGGAGGTATAGGCCCGGGCGAGCCAATGGATGACATCAAGATCATGAGCCCCTTTCTGGAGGAGCAGGCCGTGGGTATGCCTTCGTTCGGAGTGCCAGTCCTTAAAATAGGCGTCGCCGCCGATCGCCACAAAGTGCCGGCACCAGATGGCTTGCAGCCTGCCGATCCTGCCCGCATCCACCAGTTCCTTCATTTTGAGCATGGCGGCGAAAAAGCGCATGTTATGACCGACGTAGACCTTCACCCCCTTTTTCTCCGCCTGTGCCATGATCCTGTCGCACCCCTCGATGGTGATGGCCATCGGCTTTTCGAGATAGACCGATTTTCCGGCGTCGATGGCTGCCAGGGTGTGCTCCTCGTGAAGAAAATCGGGTGTACAGATAAAGACAGCGTCAAGATCCCTTCGCGCAAGGAGTTCATACGGGTCCCGCGTCAACAGAAAGTCGGGGCCGCACCGCGCCTTCAGTTCCCCGGCGATCCGCTCCGGATGCAGCGTGCAGGCAGCCGTGAGCCATCGTCCCTTCTCCGGGGCATGCGCCGCGGTCGCCACGACACCCCGTCCCTCCGCCCCGATGACGCCAAAGCGGACCGGGCGGAGGGCGATTTCGGGCACCGGCCCGGGTGGAACGTTTTGATGAAGCCGGTGGGTAGACATCAGGCGGCTTTTCTCCGGCTCTTTTGATGGCGGACCAGCAGCACCAGGCCCAGGCCGCCCGCCAGAAAGGCGAGGGGAGCCTGCGGTTCAGGGATCGCCACGAACGTAAAGTTGTCGACAAACAGGCTGCCATAGTTGACGCCCGTGCCGTCGAGGACTTCGATGCGAAAGGAACCGTTGACTCCATCCGCACCTTGCAGGGTAAAGGAGGCGGTGGTATCCCAGGCTCCCGAGATCTCAAACCAGGAGCTGTTTTCGCCTTCATCACCGGCCAGGTGAAGATCATGAAAGGGAGGAGCGGCACCTCCTTTGGTCGTATCATTATAGAGTGGTTTTACGACGATCCAGCCGGAACTCCCGCCGGCGACGCCATTGAACTGCGCGTCGCCGAGCGCGACCAGGCGTACGGCGAAGCTTTGATCCCGCGCCGTATCGGTGTTGCTTCTGGCGATGTTGACCGTTTTGACGAACATCGAAAGATGATACTCTCCGTCGGCCAGGGCCGGTAACCCGAATTGAACCACGCCGCGCGCCCGGAACTGGGGATCGCTTTCATTGGCGCTGTCGACCGCCACCTGCACCGACTGGTCATTGGGGTTGATCTGCCAGGCTGGTGTGGTGGTTTCATAAGCCCCGTCCCCCGCGATTCCCTTGGGGTCTGCGACCGCCGAGAGGTCGGTCTCTGCGGCATGGATGACGATCGCGGCCTTGGCGGAGAGAGGCGCGCCAGCCCATCCGCAGCAAAGGAAGGCGAACAGGGAGAAACATCTCAGGGAGGTGGTAGTCATAACGGTATCAGAGGTCAGGGTTGGGTTTTTGCGGGATCAGGGAAGAGATAGGTGGTTTCAAACCGGCGGACGGCCAGGGTCAGCTCGCTGGCGGGAATCCATGAGACCGAGCCGCTGACATCGAGCGCGTTGGCCCCGAGTGCCGCCCCGCCGGGCGTCCGGTGATTGCTTGAGAGCTGGGAATCGCGCGTGGTCACGTCGAGATAGAGCAGGCGTGATTTCTGGTGTTGACCAAGAAAGTCGCGGGAGTTCAGAAAGAAGCCGGAGTTCCCGCCGTCGGGTCCCCAGCCGCAGTATTGGATATAGGAAGCTGAAATGACGGCGAGGTTGGCCCACGAAACGCGCCGGTCGGCGAGCGAAACAGGGCTTCCGGGGCAATGAAAGGTCTGAATGACCGCCTGCCGCCCCCCTTCGGGGGCGAGGTAGGGAAACAGGCCGACGAAGCCCTGCATGGCAGGATTTCCGCCAAGCCCGTTGGGATTGCCTGCATTGGGGTAATTGCCGCTGTAAGGCAGCGGGAGCCTTCCGCCATGGTCGGCGGCATAGAGCAGCGTGGCCACGCCGATCTGTCTAAGATTGGAAACGCAACGGACCTGGGCGGCAGGCTTCATCGCCTGCTGAAGCGAGGGCGTCAGAAGCGCGATCACAATCCCGAGGATCGCGAGGACGATCAGCGCCTCCAGCGCCGTCACGCCGCGGCTTTCCGTTGGCCTGTATGGGGCAGGAGTCTCCATCTATTGTCCCCGCCAGTCCGGCGTTTCCTGTTTGAGATTTTCAGTGAGGGTCGGCTGCCGGGCGCTCCGCTCAAAAAGATAGGCCCATTCGACCCAGACGGCATGATTGCCTCCCATCGCCTTGCGCCAGCGGTAAAGTTCGTTGGAGCGCTTCTCAAACTCGGCTTTCAAGCCGTCATCGGGCGTTTCGGCGGCATTGATGGCGAGCCCCGCCTCCATCGTGTCGCGAAGGAGCTTCAGGTGCGTGAGGCCGCTTTTGAGAAACGCGATCCGGGCGCGGGCCTCTTCCGCTCCCCGGGCGGGCAGCAGGGCTTCGCCTTCGTTCAGGATCGCTTCGCCTTTGGCAATGACTTCATCGGTATACAGGTAGGGCATGACCTGAAGGCTGCCTACCCACGCATTGTCGGAGATCGCCTTTTCCTGAACGATCTTCTGAAAAAGCCCGCCCTCGGTTGGCCCGCCGCCGCTGCTGACATAGACGGGGTAACCGGCGCGGTTGGAGAACGCTTCCCAGTAGTTGAGGTATTCAATGATCTTCGGGGATGCGGCCCCGAAGGCTGAAGCATACTCGCGGACGATCTCTTCCGTGGTTCGGTCCGGATCAGTGCCGAGCCGGGCGATCAGGTAATAGCTGAAGCCCTGAGTGGACCAATACCCCATGATGGAATCGAAATCGAAGCCGACGAGCCGGTTCCTGGCGCAGAATCTGAAGTAATCGGCGATGGCTCCGAAGGGAATCGACGGTGCGCCGCCGCCGCCACACCACCAGTTGGGACGCAGGATGAGTTGCGAGCCGGTGTCAGCCCATGCTTTCCAGAGATCATACTCAGAATAGGAAGGGACCATGCTCAGGATCATCCTTGCCTTGAGCGGGCGCTCCTTCGGGGGAGCGTAACGATAGGAGGCGTAGGCGAGGGAGTTGAGGGTCACCTCCGGGTTGATGCGCGAGAGCCGTTCATAGACGAGGTTCCAGAACATGATATAGCGTGCGGTCAGGTTCGCTTCGCTATAAACGATGGCTTCAACCGGCTGATCCCTGGGAATGTCCCATGCGCGGGTTTCTTCGCTGGTATCAAAACCCCCGGCATCATTCGGACTGAGTTTCCAGACGTCCGGCGCTCCTGCGGCGATGTATTCCCTGGCGATCTGTTCGATGACCGCCGGGTTGGCGAGGCGGAGCTTTACCTTGCCTGGGGAGCCCTGGTAGGGCTGCGTCAGGGGCGGCGGCAGTTCGGCAAAATAGTCGGGGTGATCTTTGGAATACTTTTCCCACCACTTGCCAAAGGGGTGCCCTTTGACCAGAAGCTTGCCCCGATAGCCGCCCTGGTGGTTTTCCAGCCAGTCGATCGCTTCGCGGACGACCTTCGTCCGTTGCTTCCGGTTTTGCAGCGGCGCTATTTTGAAGCCCGGCCCGTCGATCATTTTTGGAATGCGCTGCCTGCGTTGAATGAAGCGGGGCCGCGCCGTTTTTTCCACCGGGGAAAGTGTCACCGTGGCATGCCTGGGGATGTAGGTGCCGAGCGTTCCCGGCCAGAGCCAGCGGACACCGACCTCTTTCTCCAGCAAAGCGTTGAGGGCCCATTTCGTAGCAAGGGAGTTGGCCTCAAACCGGTCGGGATTCCGGGAGCGGATGATGTCGTGGGCGACGATCACCCCTTCGGTCTCACCGATCCGGAGGTGGTAGGCTTCCTCCTTCAGGTTCCGCGAACGGAGGTGCTGCTTTTCTGCGTGACGGGTGTCGCCGATATAGAGTTTGTGTACGGCATCACTGGCGGGTGCGTCGGATTCGGTATGGATCGGGATCGTCACCATCGTGGAGGCCTTGATGACGGCGGCAAAGTCATCCACGGCCTGCCGCACATGGGGCGGTGCCTGGTCGGGGATGATGAGCGCTGCGCGGGCTTCTCCATTTTTTACCAGGTCAAGGCCGAGCACCGGCGTGGAAATCAGGGTGGTGGCGATCGCCCCGAGGGCGAGCATGGCAGCGGGACGGGAGGGCATGGAAATCACGAGGGGAGGGGAGTGAAGGGCGGGGAAAACTACGCCGGTTTGCAGGAGGCCGCCGAGGGTAAGGCGGGGCGGGGGAGCGGCGAGCGGCCGCAGGAAGTGCGAAAGACCGGTTCGGTGGCCAGCACTTTTCCCGGGTGGTCGTATTGGCCGGAGCGGATGCCGTTGACCAGCAAGGCGACGGCTTCACGGCATGCTGCCTCGATATCGAGGTTCACGGTCGTCAAACCGAAGGCTGGCATCGCTCCGTAGGCGTCGTTGTCGGCACCGGTCAGCGCCATGTCGCCCGGAATGCGGATTCCCATCTCCAGAGCGGCCCCAAAAACACCGAAGGCCGCAGCGTCGTTGCTGCACAAGAGGGCGTCGGGAAGATCGGTTCCGGCAAAAAGTTTTCTGGAGAAGGCATAGAGCGCCTTCGTCGGATCGTGCCCATGACGTGCATAGTCGAGATGGACGACCAGCCCCGACGGTTCGCTGGCCGGAGTGCGGGAAAGGCGCTCCCAGTGGGAGGCAAACTCGCTATCCGTCACCGTCAGGCACGAACCGCTCCCGGCGAGGGCCGACTGGAATCCCTTCACGCGGTCGCGAACCGGTCGCGCTTCGCAGGAAGTCCCCGCGACCATCACCAGACGACGGTGTCCGATCTCCAGCAGGTGTTGCGTCAGGGTAAGGAAGGCGGCCTGAATGTCATTCCAGACGACCGGGAGGCCGAGGCGTTCGTCCCCGTCGACGGCGACCACGGGGATGCCCGCACGGCGAAGCCGTTCGATGTAAGGCTTGCCAAAAGTCTCCATCATGAAGGAGATGACGACCCCTTCCACCCGCGATTTGATCAACTCGTCGAGGACCCGCTCAATGCTGCCTCCATGCCAGTGTAAATCGACGACCATATAGTCATAGCCGGAGGCGTTGATCTCAAGCGGCAGCCGGGAAGCCGCCTTTCGGGTGATTTCCTGGTGAACGCCGACCGTGATGATCCCGATCAGGTTGCTCCTGCCGCGCCGGACGGTCTGCCACGACCGGTTGGGTTGGTAGCCGAGTTCCGCCGCAGTTTGCAGCACCCGCTGTCGCGTCGCTTCGCTGTAACGCAAACCGGGCTTTCCGCTGAGGATGTTGGTCACCGTGGCAGCGGAAAGGCCAAGCGCCCGCGCAATATCTTTTTGGGTCAGCACAACGTTTTTTTTGGATGATTCAACCAGGAGGGAGATTCGTTTCTTCTGTGTAAACATGATATTTACACCATGGCGCGAAGATGTCAATACGGAATCTTTCGCGATCTCCGAGGGGGCGGTTGTTCTTTTGCGCCGTTGACCTGTTTTCTCCTGTCGCCTGCCGCTACCGTGCGGCGATCATCTCTTCGAGCCGCTGCCAGCAGTACCACTGCATCCTTGGCAGGTGAAAGAAACCTTTGAACATGGTTCCCTTGACCCGGGTGGAGAGGGAACCGTCGCGGTGGAGGTAGCCGAACCACTCGCCTTTCTCCCGGTCGGGGAAATGGCGGTGGCTCCAGTCGTGGATCTTCCGGTGCCAGTCGGCGTAACGGGGCTCGCCGGTGAGCTGAAAGGCGAGGAGCGTGGCGATGATCCCCTCGTTGTGCGGCCACCAGAACTTCATGTCGTGCCAATACTCGGTACACGGGAGGCCGCGCGCGTCGCGGAAATAGAAAAGCCCGCCGTGCTGCTCGTCCCACCCGAGTTCCAGCGACCAGTCGATGATCGTCGTCCCGAGTGCAAGCAGGTCAGGCGCGTTGCCGCGCAGGCGCGCCTCTTCGAGGATGAACCACCCCGCTTCCAGCGAGTGGCCGGGATTGATGCACCGCCCTTCAAAGTTGTCGATCCATTCGCCTGTCGGCCTGACGGTCTCCAGAAGCGCGCGAAACTCCGGCTTCAGAAAATCGCGGCGGATCTCCGCGATGCTTTCGTCGATCACCTCGCGGCAGAGGGGGGCGTCGCTCCGTTTGCGGAGTTCCTGCGCGGTGGCGAGCAGGATCATCGGCATTGCGAGCCCCTTGGTCGGTCGCGTCGCCGGGTCGGTCTTGGCCGGGAGGAGGCCGGGCGTCCGGTGGTAGTGCAGGACCTGGGCAAAAAGCGCTTCCGCCTGTCTGATCCATTCCGTTTCGCCGCTCGCCTCCCCATACGCCGCCAGCGCGATGACCGCGAAACATTCTGAAAAGAGATAGCGCCGCTTTCGCAGGGGACGCCCTTCGCGGGTGACGGAGAAAAACATCCGCCCGTCGGTATCAAACCCGTGGCGCGTCAGGAAAGTGATGCCGCTGCGCGCCGCCTCCAGCCATTCCGGGCGCTTTTCCACGGTCAGGAAAAGGGTGGCAAACATCCATGCCATGCGCCCCTGGAACCAGATCGCCTTGTCGGTCTGCAACACGCTTCCGTCCTGATCGAGACAGGTGAAATACCCGCCAAACTCGTCGTCGACGGAGCGGGGAAGCCAGAACGGCACGGTATCTTCCAGCAGGCCGTCGCGGTAGACCGTGCGCAGTTTTTCAAGGTCAAGGGAGAGGTTGGGTGACATGGCGGAAGGAGGTTTTTAAGAAGATGGTAGAGCGAATGGTGTTTGAGCTTTGTCCGGATAAAGTCCGGAAAAAACTGTTGCATTATCCAAGAAAATCCGTCAATCATCCTTTCCATGAATTCAGAGCAGCTTCTGGAAGCGCCCGAGGTCGCCCCCGGTTCGATGGGGAAGATTGACCGGGTCATCAAGAGCCTGGGGGAGCGGATCAAGGCCCGCGAATGGGATAGCGAGCAGGCGCTCCCTTCGCGCAGCCGCCTTTCCGAGGAGTACGGCGTCTCCCCGACGACGGTCTCCATCGCCATCCGCCAACTGCAAAAGAAGGGAATGGTGCGGATTGTCTCCAGCAAAGGGGTCTTTGTGGCCGATGCGGCGGGCCAGTCCGGCGAGGCGGTTTTCCACCCGATGGTCGGCGTGCGCCGGAGCTATTTCTCCTGTGAAGAGACACTGGAGCGGATGACCAACGAGGATCTCTTCGGCCTGCTCAATATCGGCGGGATTTTCGAAGCCGCCAGCGGTTCGAATTGCCCCGTGCTTCTTCTCCCGGGGAGCCTCAAGACCGACCAGCTCAACCGGAGCTACTGCGAGTCGCTCGGCGTGCAGGGGGTCATCTTTTTTGTCTGGGGCAGCGAAAGCCTTCAGGAGGCGCTGAACCTGCGCCAGGCCGGTTTTCCGGTCATTCTGGCCAACAAACCGGTCGGCTCCACCCCGCTCAACTTTGTCGATTACGACGCCCGGGGCGAAGTGCGCGAGGTGGTCCGGCAACTCACCGGACTCGGCCACCGGAAGATCGGCGTCATCTGCGCGCAGACCCCGGTGCCGGGCTACTATGAACGGCTCAAGCTCGACTTCATCGAAGCCCTCGAAGAAGCGGGCGTCTACGACAGCATCCACGATTACTGGCGGTTTGTTCCCCGCAAGGAGGGCCACCGCGAGCCGTTCCACGAAGCGGAAGCCGCCGCCGAAGCCCTTCTCGACCTGCCGGAACCGCCGACCGCCCTCTTCTGCTGGCTGCCGCAGATCCTGACCCATGTCCAGAGGGTAGCCGATCGGCGGGGCCTGCGGGCTCCGAAGGATCTTTCCCTGATCTGTTCCGGCTTCCATGGCGAAAAGGAGGCGGATGTCACCGGCTTCATCATGCCGCACAAGGAGCGCGGGCGGCTCCTGCTCCAGGAGATCCACGAGACGATCCGGAACCCCTTTCACTGCGCCCAGAAACTGATTCCATGCCGGTTGGTGGATCGCGGGACCGTCGGTCCCCTTCCGCAACCGTGACCGCTCAACCCGAACCGCCCACCCCGGACCCTCCCCTATGAAACCAACCTCCCCGGCTCTTTTCAGGTGCTTGCTTCAAACCGCCGTGCTCATTCCTCTGTTGAGCGCCGGCGCGATGGCGCAGACGCTGATCCTCGAATATCGCTTCAACGAAACCGGAACCACGGCGGCCAGCACCGGCACCGACACCACCGGGCTCGGCCTTTACAAGAATACATCGACCCTCGAAGACCTGCACGGCGGCCCCGGTTCCGGTGTTTCGGGAGCGGCGGGCGACCGCGCCTTCCAGAATATCCGGACGGAAGGCCCCGTCACCGGCGGGGCCGCCCGGTCGGCCTCGACGGTGGCCTCCATTAACCAGTTGACCTCGTTCACCCTGACGGGATGGTTCCATACCGGGACCGCAAGCATGATCCCGAGCGGAGCGCGGCTGATCTCCTTTGACAATGCCACGGGAGGCGTTTCGCTCTGGGCGGACGGGAGCGGCAATCTCACCCTGACCATCGGCGGCTCCTACGTCACCTCGACCGGCGCCATGTACTCGGCGACCGATAGCTGGCAGTTCTTTGCGGTGACCTATGACGGCACGCTTGCCTCGAACAATGTGAGCTTCTATGTCGGCACCACGGCGGAAGAATCGCTCTCAACACCCCTGCTCCGCTCTCTGGACAAGGGAACCGTCGGCACGACCGACCGCGCGTTGACGCTCGGCAACCGCGTCGGCAACGACCGGCCTTTTGGCGGCGCGCTCGACAACATCCGCATCTTCGGCTCAAAGACCGACGCCTCGGGGGTCCTGAGCGCCAGCCAGATTGAATCGTACCGTGCCGTCGATGTGATCCCCGAGCCTGCCTCCGTCGCGTTCGTAATCTCCGGGGCCGTGGTCCTGTCGCTCGGGATGCTTCGCCGCTTCAAACACTAGTGTCATGTACCACGTGAAATTTCGTATCGAGCTTGTCCTTTTGGCCCAGGGCTGCGTTGTCAGCCCGAAACTGTTCTCTTCGGATAGCAGTTTGGGCTTCCGTCTTGCCCTGAACCAAAATTCCTGCGCTCCATCCGCAATTTTCCCTATTACAAGGTACCAGCCATGTCTCTACCCCGAACGCTGACCCTTCCCTCCACGGTTCCGTCGAACACCCGGGCCGGGATTCTGATCGTCGGCGGCGGCCTGGGAGGGGTAGCCGCTGCCCTGGCGGCGACCGACGCCGGTTGCCGCGTGGTCTTGACGGAAGAAACCGACTGGCTGGGCGGGCAGATGACCTCGCAGGCGGTGCCGCCGGACGAACACCCGTGGATTGAGCGCTTCGGGCGGACCCGGCGCTATGCGGAGCTTAGGGAAAGGATTCGCGCCTATTACCGGAGGAACTTCCGGCTTTCGCCGCAGGCAATGAGCGCTCCCTTCCTGAACCCGGGCGGCGGAACGGTCTCGGGAATGTGCCACTTGCCGCACGTCTCCGCCTCCGTCATGGAGGAGATGCTGGCTCCGGCCCTTCTTTCCGGTCGCCTGGAGATCGTGCGCCATGCCGTCCCGATCGCTGTGGATGCCACGGAGGGCCGTCTCCGCGCCGTCCGCTTTCTGCATCTTGACTCGGGAAGGGAGTTCGAAATTTCAGCCGCCTATGTGCTTGATGCGACGGAACTGGGGGATCTCCTGCCGCTGGCGGGCATCGACTATGTTTCCGGAGCCGAGTCGCAGAGCGAGACCGGCGAGCCGCACGCCGTCGCCGGACCGGCGCAACCCGACAATGTCCAGGCGTTGACCTGGTGTTTTCCGCTGGCTTACGATCCTTCGCGCCGCGAGCTTCGCGAGGATGACCGGATCGAACCGCCGCCCAGCTATGCCTATTGGCGCGACTATGTCCCGGAGCTGACGCCGCGCTGGAGCGGGAAGCTTTTCAGCCTCTGCTATTCCAAGCCGCAGACGTGTGAACCGCTCGAGCGCCCGCTCTTCCCTACCCGGACCCCGGCGGAGTGGAATTTCTGGTACTACCGGCGGATCTTAAGCCGCGACGTCTTTGCCGATGCGGACGCCTGGAGCGAAGTGACGCTGGTGAACTGGCCGCAGAACGATTTTCTCGAGGGAAACCTGATCGACTGCGAACCGGCGCGCCGCAGGGAACTGCTGGAAAGCGCCCGCCAGCTCTCTTTAAGCCTCGCGCACTGGTTGCAGAACGAAATCCCGCGACCCGACGGCGGCTGCGGCTATCCCGGTTTCCACCTCCGGCCCGACCTGAGCGGCACGCCGGACGGACTGGCCAAAGCGCCCTACATCCGGGAGTCGCGGCGCATTCGCGCCCTGACCACGGTGACCGAAAACCATATCGGCGTCGAGGCTCGGGAGAACCGCTGGCCTGATCCGTTTGACGATTCGGTCGGCGTGGGAAGCTATCGCATCGATCTCCACCCCAGCGCCAATGGGCGAAACTATATCGACATCAGTTCCTACCCTTTCCAGATCCCGCTGGGAGCCTTGATTCCCCGCGCCTGCGACAACCTGATCGCCGCCGCCAAAAATATCGGCACCACTCACATTTCCAACGGTTGCTACCGCCTCCACCCGGTGGAGTGGAACATCGGGGAAGCCGCCGGAGCGCTGGCCGCCTTCTGCATCGGGCGCGGCCTGCTTCCGCGCGATGTCCGGGGCAACCGCTCCACGCTTCGCGATTTCCAGCAGTTGCTGGTCCGGCAGGGGGTGGAGATCCAATGGCCCGTTTTAAGCGAACGCTGATTGCCTGATGAAGTCCACGATCCATCCACGTTCATCCCGTCTCCCCATCCGTTTTCGGGAGCTGCACGGCTTTACCGTGACCGAACTGCTCGTCGCCATCGGGTTGATCGCGGTACTGGCGGTGGCGCTCCTGGGCTTGAGCGCCGGGCTTCGCGGCAGGTCGAACGCGGCGACCTGCGTTAATCACCTGAAGCAGTTGGCCCTCTATTTCAATGTCTACGCCAGCGATCACGACGGTTACTACCCCCACGTCGCCCGGTACAGCGCCGGGGGCGTCGGCCAACACTGGTATTACAACACGGAACTGCTTTCCCTGATGCAGATCCCCGTGAGCAATGTCTGGAAGGGGAAGGTGCCGTTCTACCTTTGCCCCGAGGATCAAAACGGCATGAGCACGGCGTTCGGCGGCGTCCGCGTCCTCTCCTACGGCTTCAACATCGCCGTCGGTTCCGGCGGAAGCAACGGCTATACCAGCGGCAAATATATCCGGACCCGCTCCAGCCAGATCAACCAGCCTTCCAAACTCCTGCTGGCGTGCGATGCCAGCGAATACTATCTTCAGGTCAAGAGCAAAGCCGTCCCGAAGGCCGTCTATCGCCACCGGGGCGGGGCCAATGTCGCCTTTTGCGACGGCCATGTCGCCTGGATGGAAGGACCGCTCCCGACCTCCACTCAGGACCCCGACCTCTGGTGGCCCGACGGGGTCGCCCGGTAAATTATGCTCGGGAAACCGTTGGCCGGATTTCTGTCATCATGATCAAAGCCGCTTTCCGTCTTGGGAGAAACCTCCTGCTCTCTACCCTTTTCACTCTTCTGGCATCGACCGGGCAGGGGGAAAGCGCCGAAAAACAGCCAAAACTGGTGGTTTATGTGAACCCGGCCATGATCCCCGACAGTGGCATCTGTCATCTCTTCGCCGACCGCATCTCGAGGGTCGACTTTCTTTTCTATGACGGCGGCGAAACGCCGATTCGCGACCTGAAAGGGTCCACCTTCACGCTTGATCTCCCCGAAAGCTACCGTTTGAGGAGCGCGGCGGTGACGGCCGGTTGGGGCGTCTTCGGCGGGAAGCATCACGAGTTTCGCAAGGAGAAGGTGACGCGCGACGGGATGAGTTATCTCCGCTACTTCATCCCGCTTCCCCGCAACCCCGGCCTGGCCGGGGCGGAACCGGTGACCGGTGCGGGTTACGGCGGCCGGAGCAACCACCAATGCAGGCTTTTTCTGGAGCCGGAGGGGGCTCCCCCGCAAACCTTCACCGCCTACTGGAAGATCACCGGGGACCCGGCCCGGGCGGAAGGTTCCTTCCGCGTCCGGCTCTGGAGCCTTCCCGAAGACCTCCCCAAACCGAAGCGCCTTTTCCTGCTGGGGATGGCCGCGCAGGTTTTCCCGCCATGGAGCGATCTGGAAGAAATCGAAAGCACCGCGCGGATGCTCAAGGCGACCGGTATCAGCTATGTCCCATCCGTCAACCGGAGCAAGCTGCTGGAACGCGACCTCCCCGATGTCTGGACGCGGGAGGGGTTCAGGTTGACCGCGCTGCTCTATGAGCCGACGCCGCGCCATCCTGAGGAGCGCGATTCGCTACCCGGGGAACGCGACTACCTCGTCGGGCTGGATGGGAAGCGCGCCAGGGGGTATCCCGCCGAAAAGTATCACATGCGCCTCTATTGCCCGCTTTCATTGAACACGCCGGGGCGGACCGGTTTCGAGATCATGAAGGAGAAGGCCCTGAAGGCGGCTTCCGAAGGGGCGGAGGTGATCGACTGGGATCTCGAGCCCCAGACCTGGACACAATGTTTCTGCGACGATTGTCGGAAGGCGTTTGCCTCGCAGTTCCGGCTTGCGGAAGAGGAGGTGATGCCGCTGAGGCCGATTGACCTGATCGCGACCCACCCTGAAAAGTGGTATCGGTTCCGAAGCGGACAGAGCGCGAAGTTTTACCGCAATCTGCGGAAGGCGGTCCGGGAACGCTACCCCAACGCCCGGATCAGCGCGAACAGTCTTCTCGTCGCGGTCGATCAGGACTTTGGCGACATCGGCCGGGGCATCTGTACTTTTGCGGAAGACCCGCGCCTGCTCGATGACGAGGTCGATTTCCACACCATCGATACGCTGACCGGGAGTGCCGCCGACCCTGTATTTCTCGATGCCGTGCGGCGGGGAACGAAGAAGCCGTTGATCGGCACCGCCGGTTGTTCCTACAGTGTTGCCTATAATCATAACTATATCGCAGGCCGCAGGATGAGGGCCGACCTGGAAGGTCTGCCGCTCGGGTACGACCGCCGGGGGGATCTCCAGCGCCTCGGGATGTTGAGTTCGGCGGCGAGCGGAGCCGTCGGCATCCGGGTGCCGATCCTGCTTTATCAGGAGCCGACCGACGCCCAGGTCGCGGTCACGACCGCGGAGGCCGCCGCCGATCTCTCGAAAGTGGAACGCTTCTACCTCGACGGGAAACGTCACGACCAAGCGGTGGAGATCGTTGATTTGACGGAGAAGCCGTCGCCATGGCTGGAGGACCGCTCCATCGTCGCCGGAGGCCCGTGGAAAAAATACTATGATCGTTTCGGGGGGAAGGTTCAGTTCCGTGTGCACCGGCTGGGCGACGAAATGCTGGTTTCCCTCTTCAACTGGGACCCATGGCAGACCAAGCGATGGCTGGTGCGTCCCGGAAAGGGGGTAGCGGTTCCGGAGGAGGGATGGACCATCTCGGATCATCTGGGCGGCGCGATCTATGCCCTCGAGGAAAACGCGAAATGTTCAACCCCGCTGCGCTGGAGCGCGGAGCAGTTGAAGGAGGGAATCGGGGTGGAGGTGCCTTCAGCCGGTTACGTGATCCTGCGGCTGGACCGTGGCGACGCACCTTCGGGCTCCCCGGTTCGCCTGATCGCGGCGCAGGTTCGCGCGGCGGATCTCGAGCGCGCCGCCAACCTGAAACCTTTCGTGGCCGATGGCTGGCGTACCGGGGAGCCGGTCGATCTTCTCAAGGAGGCGCTCTATCGTATCGAACGCACCTCGCGCTATTTTTCACCAGAAGTCGTCCGCCCCAAATGATCATGAAACAGCGATGGGTAACATTCGGCCTTCTTGTGGGTAGCTTTCTTTTGCTCTTTCCCATGCTCGCCTTTTCCGGTGAAGGCTGCCGCGTGGTCAACGCCGGGATCGGCGGGAACAACAGTTCCGATCTCCTGAAGCGACTGGAGGCCGATGTTCTAAGCCACAAGCCTGCGCTGGTGATCATCGGCGTCGGAACCAACGATGCGATCAATTCCAGAAAAAGCGTGCCGCTGCCTGCTTTCAAGGCTCATCTTGCCCGGCTGACCGGGGCAATCCGGGCGGCGGGAGCCGAAGTGCTTTTGCTGACGCCACCGCCGTGCCACGACCCGTACGTCCTGCAACGGCACCCGGCTTCCTTCTTTGGCGAGGTCCCGCCTTCAGAGAGGGTGAAACTCTATCGCGATGCCGTCGTCGCCTTTGGCCGCGAAGCGGGCGTGCCGGTCGTTGATCTCCATGCCCTCTTCCAAAAGGCCGGAAGCGTGGGCGAACTTGCCGGTTCGTGGATTCGCAACCCACGCAACAGCAGAAGTGCAGACGGAGTTCACCCGACCGCGACCGGTTATCGGAAGATGGCGGACGCGATTGCGCCCGAGGTCCGGCGTCTGCAACTTGCGCCGGGGGCCGTCGTGGTCTGTTTCGGTGACAGCATTACCTTTGGAACCGGGATGAAGGGAGCGGGCACGGCGACGGGCGAAACCTACCCTGCCCGTTTGCTGGAGACCCTTTCCTCGAAGGCCGACGAGCCGTGAAATTCATGATACCATTTCAACCCACTGCTGACGATCTCCTTCTGGTTTGCCGGGAGGAGAACGATCTCTACCAAACACTGAAGGCCAACGGCGTACCGTGCCGACGGCTTCAGGAGCCTGAAGAGGCTTTTGCCACGGCACCGCCGCGCGGCGCTCTCCTGTTGCTGGCCGACGATTATCCCGAACAGCCGCTGGAGATCCGGGAACGATGGCTGGAACTGGCCAAAACGAAACAGCTTAGGCTATACCTGGAGTTTCCGGCCTCCCTGCCGGGCGTGCCATCGACATCGGCAAGAAAGGCGGGCCGTCTCGAACGGGGCGTGATTTCCTGCGACCGCTTCGGGCCCCCCTTTCCTGCCGGGACGATCGTGACCGTGCCCGGTGCGCACCCGATTGAAGCGATGGCTTCGGACCCGTGGCTGGTGCTCGGGGTGGTGGCGGGGTTTTCACGGATCAGCTTTGAACTGGCCGGAGCCGAAACGCGACCGCTTCTCTTTACCCTGCCGGAATCCGAAACCATGGTAGCTACCATCGGTTTGAGTCACTTTCTCCGGGGACGGTTTGCCCCGGCCGCAGCGTGGCAGGCGATTTTTTCAAACCTGGTGCATTGGCTGACCAGGGGCCGCCGGCAGATCCAACTGGAGTGGCAGCCCCGCGCCGCGCCGGCTTTCGGCAGGGAGGAAACGCTACCCTCGGAGGCGGGGGAGGAAGCTCTTTCCCGTGCGGCGTCGTGGTTCTACCGCGCCCGGCTGTTCCTGCCTCCGGGTAAAGAAGCGGCCTATCGCGCCGCCAGGGGGGATTCGCGCCCGTTGATGGCGCACTGGCCCGAGGGCAACGGCAGCCACGGCGTGCTGGAAGGGTTGACTTCGGCGATCGATCACCGCGGAAAACAGGGTGTCCGCTGGTGGCGGCGTGCCGACTGCACCGGCGAGGTTTCCGGCGCAATGGCGCTGGCCGGTCTGGCCCGGGGCGACGGGCGGTGGAAAGAGACCGCCTCCCGGCTCGGCGACTGGCTTTATTCCGGGTCCATCCTCTCGCAGGGCGAGCGGGCGCTCCCTTCCAGCCCGTGTTACGGCCTGCTCGGCTGGCATGACCGCGCCGCCTACGGCATCTATACCGATGGGTGGGAGGTCTACTACGGGGATGACAACGCGCGGGCGGTGCTTGGAACGATCGCGGCTGCGGGAGCGCTCGGGAG
>DATMFV010000046.1:0-5213 GCA_035555975.1 Chthoniobacteraceae bacterium | reverse complement strand
GGTCGTGGCGACCGCCTCCCTGGCGCGCGGAGCGTTCAGTAGCGGGTGACGGTGTTGCAGCGGGCGCAGCGGCTTCAGGAGCCGGAGCGGGAGCGGTTTCAACTGCCGGGATTGCGGAGGCCGCCCGGGTTTCCTTGCCTGAGCCGGGACGCCATTCCTCCCCTGCGGCGGCAGGGGTCGGTTCCGGAGCCGGGGCGCGCCGTGCGGCGGTGCGCCGGGCCGGTCGTGGCGCGGGCGTTGGCTCTGCCGGGGCGGTTTCAGCGGCTTCAACTGCTTCGGCGGGAGCTTCGGCCTTTGGCTTGCGGGTGCGCGTCGTTTTCACGGGAGCTTTGGCGGGTGCTTTCGCGGCGGGCTTCGCGGACGGGGAAGGGGCCGGTTCGGAAGCGCTTTCGCCCGAGGGTTCAACGCTCGTTTCGGTTTTGGAAGCGGTACTGGTCCGCGCGGCCTTCGTCGTGGCGGCGCGGCGGCGGACCGGCTTGGCGGGAGCTTCCTCTTCCGGCGCGGGGGCGACTTCGGCCTTGGCGGCCCGCGTGGTGCGTTTTGTCTTTGTGGCTGCCTTGGCTTCCGTCTTGGCCTCGGTTTTTGCGGTGGCGGCTGCCTTGGCCGTCTTTTTGGGTGCGGCCTTGACTTCGAGAAGCTCCCCGCCCCCCGACTCTTCTGCCGGGGCGGCCTTGGTACGCCGGGCGCGGGTGGTCTTGGCTGCCGGCTTTACGGCGGCTGCATCAGCAGAGGCTGCGGAGGCCGTTTTGCGACGGGTGACTTTTTTGGGTATTTCGTCTTCCGCGAAAAGCGAAAGGTTTTCAATCGGCGAGGGTGTCATATCGGGCAATGGGCAGATGGGAAAAGGTGAAAAACAAAAAATGGAAAATCCGGGGTGACGGCGGTTGGCTGCACCGTCATCCGCCGACCGGGGTGTCGGCATCGAACATCAAAATGGAAAATTCTAAAAACCTGCTTCCGGGCATCCCGCCCGGGGTAATGGAGGGAAAAATTAGAGACCGAGCCTTGCGGGGGAAAAGCGCTGGTTGGAGTCGTCGTTAAAGGCTTCGATCGGCTAAAAAGGTTCTTCCTGGCAGGGTGGCCACCTCTTTGCGGCGGCCTTCTTCTTTAATGAGCGCCGGAGGGTTCGGGCAGGGAGAGGCAGGCGTTGAGCGGCGTCAGGCGCAAGCCCCTGTTGATCGTATCGGATCGGCCGCCGCCGACGGCTGCGCTCCACGGGGCGTCCGCCTTCCCGGAAGCCGTAAGGAATGCAAAAACCGTTCCCGCCGCTTCGGCAAAAAGCGTCGAAAGTGCGTGAACATCAAACCACTTGCTATGACCCGTCATGAGGGTGTTCCGAATGGATAAAATAAACGTCGAATCACTGAAAAGCGCGTCGATCTCGAAAGTTGCCAATCCGTTACCACCCATGCCTGAAGGCAGAAGCTTAAAGCAAAAGAGAGAGGGAGCTGATGGCGTTTGAGGAGCCCGTCCAAGCGTTGGACAAAGGGAAAGACGCGAGCTATCGACCCAACGAACCATAAAACGGCCGGGATGTCAATCGTCCAAATGCGTCGTTTGTTAAATTTTTTTCCCCGTTTCCATCCGGAGATGCCCGAAACGTTCGGGAAAGTCGATCCGCCGGTGGCCGGTCGGCGACCAGAGCCGCTCGGGGGCATCGGGCGCGGGACGAAGGTAGAAATTGGCGCGCCAGCCGGGATGCGCCGCCACGGGGCCGAGGGAGGAAAACGGAATCGCCAGTTCCACCGTGGTTTCCCCGCAGGCTCCGGGGCGGAGGGCGCTTTCGAGCGATTCGCACCGCCAGCGCGGGTCGCGGCGGAGAACATTGCGCAGGACGCGCCCGATGCTCCCGCCGGTCTCGCCCGTGCCCGAATGCGTGATTTCGAGGTACGAAGCGAGATCGCCAAAGGGGTCGAGCAGGACGCCGACGATGAAGGAGGAGGGGTTCGCCGCGGGCGGAAGAAAAAAGAGAACGCGCAGGCGCAACCCGTCGCAAGCGGCTTCCAGCGCGGCCTTGAACGATGCGCCGGGGCGGTCGGGAGCTTCGGTTGTGATTCCGGCAGGCCGGTTTTCCGCCAGCGGATGCGACGGCAGGGAGGCCCAGACCGGCGATGGGGCAGACTCCGCAGTCAGCGGGCGGCCCGGTTCAAAAGGAGCCAGGCGGCACTCCAGCACGGGAAGCGAATCTTCCCCGTTGTGAGTACGCTGGTCCGGTAAAATTTCCTGCAAATTCGTGGAGCAGGTCGTCTCGACGCTGCTGCGGTTTACGGCGGTTTACGCCATTCGCTGGAGGCCCTCCGGGGAGTGGTGCTGGTTTACAGCGCGGGCGGCGTCACCTGCGAGATCGTCATGGCCACGGCGGCTGCGGCGAGCAGGCCGATCACGGCGACGACGATGGCGATCAGGTTGAGGGGATCTTTCTTCACGTTCTTGCGATGGAAGGGCGATGCGTTGCCAAAGTCCGCAGGAGGGCGGCTGTCGGTGGCAGGGGTCGCCGAAGCCGCTTCCTCCTTGGGAGGGGGAAGCGGCTGCTGCTTGTGGTTGGATTCGTAGATCGCTTCGACCTTGCCGAAGCGGAGGCGGTCTCCTTCCTTGAGGGGTTGCTCGGCGCTCACCGGGGTGCGGTTGAGCCGCGTCCCGTTGGTGGAACCGAGATCCTTCAGGAAGTAGCCGCCGTTTTTGCGTGTCAGTTCCGCGTGGTGGCTGGAAACGCTGGCGTCGTCGAGCGGGATCGTGTTGTCGTCACTGCGACCGACGGTGATCCGCTCTTGGGTCAGTTCATGAATGACTTCACCGGCGTCCGGAAGGGAAATGACAAGCTGGGGCATGCCCGTTTCCTATCACGCCCCCTTGTTTTTTTCAACCAGTTTGGCGAAGTCGGCGAAAAGAAACGCATTCTCGTGCGGTCCCCCGGAAGCTTCCGGATGGAACTGAATGCCCACGGCGGAATGTCCGGCGTGGCGAATCCCTTCGACCGACTCGTCGTTGAGGTTGACGTGGGTGACTTCCACCCCCTCGGGCAGGCTCGCGGGATCAACCGCCGCGCCGTGGCCCTGGGCGGTGATCAGAACCTTGCCGGTGGCCAGATCCTTGACCGGAACATTGCCGCCATGATGCCCCGCCCTGAGCTTGAGGAGTTTGGCTCCGAGCGCGCGAGCCAGGACGAGGTGACCGAGGGCAATGCCGAAGATCGGCTTCTTTCCGAGGAGTTCACGGACCGTGGCATGGATCGGCTCCAGCAGGTCGGGATCGCCCGGCCCGTTGGAGAGGACGATCGCGTCCGGTTCCAGGGCGAGGATCTCCCCTGCGGGAGTCGTCGCCGGAACCACCGTGACCTTGAATCCGTTCTGACGGAGTTTCCGCAGGATCTCAAACTTGACGCCGAGATCGATCACGACGGCCTTGAAACGGACCGGCGGGAGGGGTTCGAAGACTTCCCCCGCTCCGACGGCGATGTTCCAACGGCGTGAAAGCTGATCATCCGGGTCCCATTCGTAGGTCTCCGGCGTGGTGACTTCCTGAACGAAGTCAACGCCGTCAAACCCGACGCCCGAGGCGGCCAGTTCGACTGCCTTTTCGGGTGTCATCGCGGGATCGGTGCTCAGACAGGCCTTCATCGTACCGTGCGTCCGGATGTGAACGGTCAACGCCCGGGTGTCGATCCCGGAGATGCCGGGAATCTTCGAACGGGTGAGGAAGTCGTTCAGGCTCATTTCGGAACGCCAGTTGCTCGGGATCAGGTTGATCTCTTCAACGACCAGCCCACGCGGGTGCGCCTGGGAACTTTCGTTGTCGAGTGAATTGATCCCGGTATTGCCGATGGCGGTGGCCGTCATTGCGATGATCAGCCCTCGGGAGCCGGGATCGGTAATCGCCTCCTGATAGCCTGACATTGCGGTGTTAAACACGATTTCGCCTACCGAGGTTCCTTTGGCTCCAAAGGAATCCCCTTCAAATAGGCGACCATCTTCGAGTGCTAGAATTGCGCGCATCGCGGCGCACTTTAGGTTTTTGCACCGGGAGCGGGAAGCGCAAAAAACAAAAAATTAAATCCTTTCCGCCAGGGGGCGAAAGCCGTCATAATCTTCTTTTTTTCGTATCGGACAAGCTGTAAACCGCCCTGGAGCCCGTTTTCGGCTTCTGATTGACTTTTTGCCCACTTTCCAAAGCACCTATGGCGACCATTTCAAACCCGGAACCGGATTTCCTCGTCCTGGAAGGGGAAATCGACCTCAGCCAGTCCGCCGCTCTCCGGCAGGCATTTGGCGCGATCCTGGAATCGCGGCCCAAGGCGATCTTTATCGATATGACCGGGGTGACCTACATCGACAGTTCCGGGCTGGCGTGTTTGATTGAGGCGATGCAGCGGCTCCGCACGCACGAGGGGCAACTCGCCCTTTTCGGCATTCACGAAAACGTGCAGAACATCTTTGAGATCGCCCGGCTTGACCTCGTCTTCCGCATCTTCCCCGATCGGGCGAGCGCAGAGAAGGAACTGGTCTCCTAGGAAGGGCTGGCGCTTGCGTGCCGGAGGGACGCCCTCCGGGGCGCTCCCGCGCCACGAAGCGGCGGGCGCGGAACGTTTGGTTTGACTCGACCCGACCCGATGGGCTTGGATGACGAGCCTATGAGCGAACCGTCTTCGGCGTTGGTGCCCCGCGAGGGGTGGCATGTCCTCCACCTCTATTACAAAATCGAGTATGGACAGTGGAGCCTCTTTGGTGCGGATGAAAAACTGCGGGCCAAGACGGAGTTTTCCGCGCTGGTGCAGGAAATCCGCGCGGCGGAGGAGACCCAGTTGCTCACTTTTTCCGTCGTTTCGCCCAAGGCCGATATCGGCCTGATGTTGCTGACCCCCGACCTCCACGCCGCCAACGCGTTTGAAAAGCGGCTCACCCAGGCGCTCGGGCCCGATGTGCTCACGCCGGTCTTCAGCTTTTTTTCGCTGACGGAACTCAGCGAATACACCTCCAGCAACGAGGAATACGCCAAGGCGCTCGCCGAGGAAAAGGGATTGCCGGTCGATTCGCCCGAGATCGCGACCGCCGTCGAGCAGTACGGCGCACGCATGGCGAAGTACAACCGGGACAAGCTCTACCCGAACCTGCCTGATTGGCCGATTGTGTGCTTTTACCCGATGTCCAAGCGTCGCGCCGTCGGTCAGAACTGGTACTCGCTTCCCTTTGCGGAACGCAAAAAGCTGATGGCCAGCC
>DATMFV010000045.1:0-38975 GCA_035555975.1 Chthoniobacteraceae bacterium | reverse complement strand
AGGCTTGTTTTACGGGAGGCAAAGTGACCCGCTTGTCGTACAGCGGCGGAAAGGTGGAAGCCGTCTGCGAGCAATGCCGGGAGCCGGGGCTGTGTCGGCACGGCCTGGTGGTGTGGATGACGGTCATGCGGGTGCTGCACGGGACCCGGTTTCACGGCGAGGACCTGACGCCCGAGCGCCTGAAGGTCCTGACGGCTTCGCTGAAGGTGCGACCGGCGCAGGCGTCCCGGCCGAGGGTGGTTTTTTCCCTGGAACGTGAAGGGCGGCGGGAACTCGATTTTGACCACGGCGGGCGCGGGGCTTCATGGATCTCCGAAGGGCCGCCGGAGGGGATGGAGTGGCTGCTCTGGCAGAAGCACCGGCCCGGGGAGGTGGCGGCGCGGTTCGGGGAGTGGCTGGCGACGGCGGGCACCGGAATGGAACTGGTGGTGGAGCGCGAAGAGGGGGCGTGGACAGGCAGCGGCGTCGGCTGGCGCTGGCTGCGCGCGGCAACGGCGCTGCGCCTGAACGAAAGGGGGGTGGCGCTTGAGTGGAATTTTTACGACGGGGCCGAGGCGGTGGCGGCAGGCGGGGAGGTGGTCGACCTCGGCTACGGGATGATCCTGCTGCCGGGGCGCAACGAGATGGCCGGGCTGCGCGACGCGGAAGGGTGGCTGGCGGGCAGGGAGTTGATCCGCACGATCGGCGGCTCGGAAGCGTCGTGGGAAGCGTGGGCCCGGTTTGCGCCGGGGTGGCCGCTTTCGGGCGTGGTGTTGTACGACCGGGAGGGTCGGGCGGTGGAGCCGGAGGCGGTGGAAGGTGAAGCGGTGGTGCAGGTGGAAGCTGGCGAAGGGGGAAGGACGCGGTTCCGGCCGCAGATGCGCCTGCCCGGCGGGGCGGCGGTGGCGGTTCCGGAACGGTTTGGCCGGGAATGGGCGCAGGTGGCGGCGGAGCCGTCGTGGGCGCTCCTGTTGCGCAGCCGGGCGCGGCGTGGGAAGGTGCTGGAGTGGTGGGGACGGCTGGCGGCGCTCGCCGGGGAGGAGCGGGAGCGCGGGTTGCAGGCGGCGGGGGACGACCCGGCGTTTACCAGCCGCGCGATGTACGGGGAGGAGGCGGAGCGGTGCCTGCGGCGGATCGTGGCGCTTTGCGGGCAGTGGGATGCACCGTTTCTGACCGTGGCCGGCGGGCAATGGCAGGTGGTGGGCGGCTGGGGCCGGTGGGTGACGAAGTGGGCGATGCTGCCGGGGGCGGACCCGCTGGCCGCAACGGGCGGCGAACCATTTTGCGCGGTGGTGGAGACCCGCGAGGCGGAGGCGGCGCTGGCGCAATGGCTGGCGCGCTGCGAGGCCGAAGGGATGCGGCTGGAGATCGATGGGCGGGAGGCGCGCACGGTGAAGCTGGCGCTTTCACTCCAGGTGACCCAAGGGGGCGATCTCGACTGGTTCGAACTCCACCCCGAGGCCAAGGCGGGGGAACTGGCGATCCCGCGCGAGGCATGGGCGGCGCTTCTGGAAACCGGGCGCTTCGAAGGGCCGGGCGGGGAGTGGCTGCTCATCCCGGGCGGGGAACTGGAGCGGTTGCGCGGGATGGAACGGCTTTTGTCGGAGGGGAGCCGGGTGGAACGGCTTGCGCTCTTTGAATGGCTGGCGATGCGCGAGCAGGGGGTGGCGTGCGAATTGCCGCCGGGCGAACGGGAGGTGCTCGAGTCGCTCTGGCAGTTGACGGCGATCCCGCAAGCACCGGTCCCGGCCGGGTTGTGCCGGGCGATGCGCGATTACCAGCGGCGCGGCTACGAGTGGCTTCTTTTTCTTTATCGGCACCGCTTCGGGGCGTGCCTGGCGGACGACATGGGGCTGGGCAAGACGGTGCAGGCGCTCGCGTTGTTGCAGGCGGTGGCGGAGGGGATCGCGGAAGGCGCGCGCGACGAGGCGGGCCGGGCGTTGCCGCACCTGGTGGTGGTGCCGCCGACGCTCCTTTTCAACTGGCAGAATGAAATCGCGCGGTTTGCGCCGGGGTTGCGCGTTTGCGAGTACGCAGGGCAGGGGCGCTCCAGCGATTTTACGGGAGCCGACCTGGTGCTGACGACCTATGAACTGGTCCGGCGCGATGCGCAGGTGCTTGAGAAACAGGCGTTTGACGTGATGGTGCTCGACGAGGCGCAGGCGATCAAGAATATCGGGGCGGCGCGGACGAAGGCGCTGGCGCGGCTCTCGGCCCGGTTCCGGCTTTGCCTGACGGGGACGCCGCTGGAGAACCGGATCAGCGAATTTTACAGCCTGATGGAGGCGGCCGTACCCGGGTTGTTCGGGACGCACCGGAAATTTCTCGAAGCGTACGAAGCCGGGGAGCCGGTGGTGGAACGGGCGCGGCCTTTCCTGCTCCGCCGGACGCGGGAGAAGATCCTCGCCGAACTGCCGCCCAAGGAGGAGGCCGACCTTTACCTCCCTTTAAGCCATGCGCAGCGGGAATGTTATACGCGGACGGTCGGGGCGGTGCGCAAGGAGGTGCTGGCGGCGTATGGCGATCGCCCGGCACAGCAGGCGGGGATGATGGCGCTGGCGGCGTTGACGCGGCTGCGGCAGGTCTGCATCGCCCCGGCGATGCTGGCGGGGGAACTGGAGGCGCGGGCTCCGAAGCTGGAGTACCTGCTCGAAGCGCTCGCAGCGGTCACGCAGGAGGGGAACGCGGCGCTGGTCTTTTCGCAGTTTGTGAAGGCGCTCGACCTCGTCGGGCGGGCGCTGGAGGAGGAGGGGCTCGACTACCTGCGGCTCGACGGGTCGACCCCGGTCGGCAAACGCAAGGAGCTGGTGGAGGCGTTCGCGTCGGGAGCATCGCCGGGGATTTTCCTGATCAGCCTGAAGGCGGGCGGCGCGGGGTTGAACCTGCCGCGCGCCAACTATGTCTATCATCTCGACCCGTGGTGGAACCCGGCGGTCGAAGCGCAGGCAACCGCACGGGCGCACCGGATGGGGCAGACCAAAGGGGTCTACGTCCAGCGGCTTTTGATGCGGCATACCGTTGAGGAGAAGATGATGGTGCTCAAGGCGCGCAAGGCGGCGCTCTTTGAGGAGGTGGTCGAACAGGGACACGCGGCGGCGGGCGGCACGGGCGGCGGAGCGATGCTGACGGCGGATGATTTCCGGTTCCTTCTGGAGGGAAGTGCGGCAACGGGCGGGGAGTGAGGTATTGCGTCGATTTCTGCCGGCGTCAGGAGAGCCTCCGCCTGCGGCGATATAAGGCGAGAGGGATGGCCAACCCTGCCATGCCGAGGGCGAACAGGGATGGCTCCGGAATGGCGGCGAAGCGTACCTGCAAGGCGCCCTCATCCACCAGCCAGCCATGGTCGCCGAAGCTCGGGTCGAGCTGTTGGGATGTGTGGATGGTGAACCGGGTTGTATCCAGGTCAAGATCGCCATAGACGAAAAGAGTGTATATCTGATCGCTCACCCCTCCGCTGAACTCGAAGACGGCGTCGCCGAGAGTCAGCGAGCCGGTGCCCGAGAGGGTATGGGGATCATCAAGATCAAAACGGAAGGTGCTGCCGAGCGTGGCGTCGAGATCGCTGAGGTTCAGGCTTCCCCTGGTCAAATCGACGGCGGAGTGGGTGACGCCAAACGTGGAAACCTGGCCGACGATCGTCCCTCCGCCCCGCAGCGTGGCGCTGGTGGTGGCGGAACCGATGAAAACGGAGAGAGGATTGGGCGTCGGGTTGACCGAATGGTACTGAATGGTGGCACCCTCGGCCAGTTCGGTGATTCCCTCCTGAAAGTTGAAGGATGCACCGTTGGCAACCGAACCGGTGCTCGCATTGAGAAAAAGCGTGCCTTCCCCTGTTTTGATAAGGGCCTTTCCGGCAGGGCTGACCCAGTTTTCGGTGGTCAGGCTGCCATTGGCACCCACTGAAAACCGGAGGGCGCTGGCATGGGTGCCGTGGACGCCGACGATTTTGCTGACGACAGCATGGGTGGATGCGCCCACCGTGATCCCTCCGTCCTTGAAGAGCAGGGTTCCCCCTTCCCCTACGCTGAAGGAGCCATCGGCATGGGGGCTGAAGTGAACGGACTGGTGGGGAGAGAGGAACTGGAGGCCGTAGAGGTTGGAAGTGCCGTCGGTATAGACAATGATGGCAGGATCTGCGACGCCGCCTGGAGCCTGGAAGATGTAATTGCCCCAGGCGTCAAAAGGAGTGTTGTCAGGCGTCCAGTTGGCGGCGGTTGAAAAGCTGCCTGAACGATTGCTTTTCCAGACGTAATCGGATGTCTGTGCCTGAAGGGTGGCGACGCAGCAAAGCAGGGCGGCGGCAGATGCGCGAGGGATGGAGGATGAAAAGCTCATGGGATGTGGGGCATGAAACGAGGGGTGAGGTTATCGGAAGCCGGTTTCGTGGCGGGTTCGACTTTGAACCAGCGGGTTTCTCCGGCTTCGACGTTGAGGGTGACGTTTTTGCCTTCGCCGGAGAGTTTGCCGGTATCAAAGTCGAATACTTTGGAGCGGTGGGGAAGATGAACCGTGACGGGACCGTTTCGGAGGCCGTGCAGGGAGAGAAACCGGCCGTTGAAATCCAGGACCGTGTCGGGCGATGTCAGGACGGCGGCTTTTGCCTCGGTCGCAATCCGGTTGAGGAGATCGGGCCCGAGCGCGCCGGCCATGCCAAGGTAGATGCTGGTCCATTGAGGAAAGCGCTTGATGGCAATGGCGGTTTTCCCGTCGCGGTAGGCGGCCAGCGGTGTGGCTGCCGGGTCGGTGACATGGAAGCGCGGAAGCTGCCGGTCGAATTCCCACGATCGGACCCGTTCCGAGTGAATGGTCATCGCCGTTTCCCCCATGCCGGGGAGACCGTGAAGGTTTTTGACGAGCGGGTCGCCGTGCGCGGAGAGGTAGCGAACGGGTTCAAAGGCGGTCGTGGTTTCTTCCGCGATCGTCATGCCCGTCAGCGAACTTAAGGCGTCGACGGAAAGGCCTGCATCGCTCAAATAGCCGGGAGCATAGTTCCAGACCACGGTGGTCTGATCTTTTTTCAGTGTTTTTTCAATCGCCTCCCGTTCCCGGGCTGTCAAGCGGTAGGCATCGAAGAGAATGACGACTTTGTAGCGGCGCTCGGCCTGGGTGGCGAGGAGGTCGGAGAGGAAGAGCGTGTCATACGGGACGCCGGACTGTTTCAGGATGGCGGGGGTATAGAACTCAAGCCGTTCGGTGGCGGGAACGGCGTTCATCGTATCCGCCAGCCAATAGGCATTGTCATCCTTGCGAACCAGGGCGACATCGGGGCGGAACGGGGTGGGGTTGTTTAGTTCAAGCTCCTGATAGGCTTTGATCGATTCGGCAACGGTTTCCATGATGGCAGGATCGCGAAAATGGACCGGTACAATGTCAAAGAGCCAGTAGCCGTGGCCGGAGGCGATCATCTCGGCCACTTCCTTGCGGAAGGTCGTCCGGAATTCCCCGGGGGTCATGGCGGCGCCCAGCCGCATGGCCTGGATTTCATCTCCCCCGGTGCGGAGCCAGGTCCGAAGGTCGAGTTCCTTGATGGAAAGCTTGCGGTGGAGGGAGAGGGAGCCGAGAACGGCGCGCAGTCCGCCGGCGTTGCCCGGTTGCCGCAGGGAGTAGGTCGGTTGAGTGACCATCATGTCCACATCATTGCCGCGCAGGAAGAGACGTTCAGCCCCCTGGCCGAGGCCGCCGCCGAGTTGCCAAGTCATGCCGACGGTGTCGCGCCCGAGGGCTTCCTTGAAGGTATGGGCGAGGGACTCACGAATGCGAAACCCCTGCTCTGCCTGAAACTCCTGATGATCGACAAAAGCGCGGTCGTGCGAGGGGTCGAGGAAGTACATGCCGGTCTCCCTTCTGCGCTGGAGCAACTGCCGGTAGTCGGGCACATCGGCGGTGTCGAGGGTGACGCGCGACCGGTCCCACGCATCCTGAAGGGCTTCGTCACTGGAATAGCGTTCCCGGAGCCATTCCCTGAAGGCGGTCGTGGCCGGAACGCTGTAGTCAGGCCACATCGCGGTGAAGAACTGGCCGTCGTGCCCGCCGGAAACAAAGCAACCGGCGATGCGGTGGTAGTAAGGCTTTTTCTTCAGCAACTCCGCCAGTTGGCGGATGCCGACACCCGCCTCTTCACGTGCCTTGAGGCTGGAAGGGGAAGGCCACCAGCGTGCATTGGGAGTGTTGGGAAGTTCCGGGTCAAAGCCGCCGAATCTCAAGGCATTGCCATGGCCGCGTTGACCGATGGCGTTCATCCAGGCTTCTTCGGGGTGGCGGTCGACCCAGTCGGCGGGCCAACTGACCTTGAGGTTGATGATGAGCAGGCTCTCCGGGGCATTGCGTGCGGCATGGTCAAGCCATTGAAGCGACGTGGAGAAGTCAAACTCCAGGCCGTGCTTCCAACCGGCCGGAGTGGGTTGAAAGCGTTGGTCGAAAGTGTCGCTGAGATTGACCGTGGAGACCATGAGGCGGACGCCGCCGATTTTCTCCATTCCCGCATAGTCACCGAGATTGCCGCGGTGGGTGAAGTAGAGGACCGGCGGGACGGCTTTTCCATTGATGGTGAGCCGCGAGCGGCCGTTCTGCTGTACGAGGCGGGCGGAGGCTGAAACGGGTTTGTCGCGGTCCCCGGCTGGAGACTTGTCCTGCTCCGGCGTCGGTTCCGGCATCGACTCGGTGCCTTCCGGCCAGGTATAGGCATAGGGAGCGGCCGGAGCGGCAAGGTCGTCGATCCAGACGGTACAGGGGCTGCCTTTCAGGGTGACCAGGAGCCGGTAGCTGCCTGGTTGTGAACTGCGTGGAGCGATGGTGACACGTTTGTTCCATTGGCCCGGAGGGGCATTGCGCACCATGGTCTGGCTTTCGGCCGTGATGGAGACGACGGAGTGGTCCGCGATGAAGCGTTCGCCGTTTTCGTTGACCAGGTAAAGCTGGAGCGCGGAGGTGGCGGGGGCGTCATCACTGCGGTAATAGAAGCGAAGCGTCGGCTGGGAGGAAGACGCCACCTTGAGGCGACGTTTTGACCAAAGGCGGAGTTCGCCGGTGGCGTTGCTCTTTTCGATTTTGAGGCTGCCGGGTGCGGTTCGTCCCTGTGAGGGATCAAAGGTGATCCGGCCCACGGCTCCGTCGGCTTTTTCGAAGGTCCAGTCCACGGAGGGGTCGCTCTCATCAAAGAGTCCGTTTTGAAGGGGGGAGTCAGGCAAAGCGAGGACGGGAGGGTTGCGAAGGGCATCAGAGTCTTTGAGCAGGGCGTCCGCTTCGCGGCGCAGAACGGGATCGCGCAATCCTTCAAGACTGGAGCGCAAGGCCATGACGGCTTCCATTCTGGAGCGGGTGGAAAGAGTGGTATCGGCAAGGCGACGCCGAAAAATCGCCGGACCCTCGGGCGTTAGCTTGAGAAGGGCGGAGGCCGCACAGGCGCGAACCGGGCGAGCCGGGTCGTCGAGCATGGCTTCCAGTTTTTTCAGGATGACAGGGTCGTCGGTCCTGATCGTTCCCCAGGCGACGACGGCTGCCGAACGGAGTTTGCGGCTGGGGGAGTCGAGGTGCGCCAGGAGTTGCACCTTTTCAGCCCGGGTGGCCGTGCCGGTGCGGGTGATATGCAGGCAATCGTCAATCGCCTGTTCGGTGGAATCTGCCAGGAGGCAAGCCGGGAGCAGGAGGGCTGCCGCCAACGCCATGAATCGTGGGGAGGGTCTCAATTTAAAAAGCCTTGTTCGCGAAGTTGCGGTTGCCAGACGTCGTTGTTGGTGATGTGGGCTTTGGCAACGTGCCCGTCGAGGTAAAGAAGATTGCGGCGTGGAGGGCTGTTCAGGATTTCCTGGTGGGTCAGTCTTTTTCCGGGCTGGGGGTGGCGGAAATGAGTGCCGGGAGCGTCGGAGGCGGGGGCGTTGGCGCTGGTATCCGTATTCGCGTTTCCGAAGTTATATCCATTGGGATCGTGGTAGGCATCCGCGACGACGAAGACCCGGGAGGGGGAGGAAAACGCCGACATTTTCATCCGGGGGTAGTCGGTCGTGCCCGGCGTTCCGGCGGGACTGTTGCCGCAAGCCTGGTTCCAGCCATAAGACCAGGCGTGATCCTGGTCGGCGATGAATGCCTTGTCCGCAGGGCAACGAAAGAAATGGGAGTTCTCCTTGAGGATGCGGGCGTTTTCCTCCCGGTGTCTCGAGTTGTCGGAGAGCGTGATCGGGCCGAGATGAGGAAGGATGGCTACGGCCCATGTCCTGTAATTGCCCGCCGGGAGGCTGATGCGGGGGTTTTGCTTGGCGGTGGGAAGCAGGCCGTTGTTCTCGCTGGAGAAGGAATGAATGGCGGCGCCGATGACGCGGAGTTTGTTGATGCAGCCGACGTCATTGCCCTTCTCCCGGTAGGAAGCCAGTCCGGAAAACAGGAGGACCGAGAGGATGCCGATGATCAGGAGGGCGACGAGGAGTTCGGCCAGCGTAAAGCCGGAACGTTCCTTGCGCGAGAGGCGTGTCCGGCGGCTCGATGCCGCCGGCCGGACGGGGGCGGGAGGCTCGCTGGCTCCGCAGGAACTGCGGATGATGAGTTCGCACGGAAAACCATGGGATTGCTGCGCAACGGGGTGTTTGTCGATCATTGCCACCAGGATCTCGACCGCTTTTTCGCATTGGGCGGCACGGGGTTGAGCCAGCGTGGTCAGGTAATAGGGAGGGTAAGCCCCGAAGACTTCGTGATCGATGCCGGTCACCGCGACGTCGCGCGGGACGGAAAGGCCCGCCTCCAGCAGCGCGGAGAAGACCTGCCGGGCCCAATGGTCGTTGGAACAGACAATGGCGTCGGGCAGGGCCGGTTCGTTCAGGAGCGCGCGTGTAAAGTAGTAGACCGGTTCGCCGGGGTGATCCTCGATTCTCTCGATCCGGCCTGTGGGAGCGCTGCCGGTGGGGAGGGACTCGAACCAGTCCCGACGGTTTTCGCTCTGGTCGATGGTGCCGCCCGCTTCGTGGATTCCCCTGGTAAAGCCATTGACCCGCGAGTGGGTTGACCGGTCATCATAGGTGGTGGCGAGCAGAAGCAGGCTTTGATGACCGAGACCGGTGAGGTGCAGCGTCATGTCACGCAATCCCTGTTCAATATCGGAGTAGATGATCGGGATTCCCCACTCATCCTTTCCGCCGATGGATACGGCGGGGATTCCGGCCCGTTCAAGCAGCCCGATCTCCAGGCTGGTAAACGGCACGGTGGCCTGGGCGATGATGACCCCTTCAACCTGGGCTTCGATCAATTGCTCGATGGCCCGTTGGTAGTTGCTTCCCTGCCAACTCAGGTCAATGACCAGCATATCGTAGCCTTGGGCCTGAATGGCGGCGGGGATCAGTCTGGCATTTTGCCGGGTCACCTCGTAAGCCGACCCAAAATAGATGACGCCGATCAGGTTGCTCCTGCCACGCCGGATCAACTGTGCCGCGCGGTTGGGATGATAGCCGAGTTGCCGGGCGATGGCGCGGACCCGGTCCATCGTCTTGCGGCTGTACCTCTCATCTCCGTTGTTCAAGGCGGCGGACGCAGCGGAAAGGGAAACGCCCGCAGCTTCGGCGACATTTTTGAGGGTAATGGGACGTTTGGGGTTGGATGGTCTCACGTTTCGCAACGTTGCTAATTTTTGAAAACAATGTCAAAGCTATTTTGAAACCTGCGGATGCTCAAAGAACCTCTCTTTTTGCGCTCGTCATCGGGTGGCAACCGCGTTTTGCTATCGCCATGAAGCTCCCCTTGGTGATCGTGACGTCGAGCCTGGTGCTGACCGGCTCTTTTTCTACGGTGTTGACTGCGGCTCCCGGCGGGACCGCTCCTGCGGCTCAGACCGGACAGGGCGCTCCGGCGCATCTCGGCTGGCCCCGGGAGGCGACCTTGCAGGGAGTGCATCTCACGGTTTACCAGCCGCAGGTCGATGCCTGGGAGGATTCGCGGCGGCTCAAGGCGCGCGCCGCGTTTGTGATGACGCCGGGCAAGGGCAAGCCGGTCGTCGGCATCATGGAACTGGTCGGGAAAACAACGACCAACCTCGAAACCCGCACCGTCTTCATCGCCGACCTGAAGCTGACGGCGCTCCGTTTTCCCTCCCTGCCGGAAGCCGAGGTGCCGCCGACGGAAGCCGCATTCCGCAAGGCTTTCCCGAGCCATTCGATGACCGTCTCGCTTGATCGGCTGATCGCCGGGCTCGAACACCATGCCAAGCCGTTGACGCTTAAAATGGACCCTCCAAGAATCGTCACCAGCGAAGGGCCCGCGCTGTTGCTGCTGGTGGAGGGGAAGCCGGTCCTCGCCCCGGCGGGCAAGGGGGAGTTTGTGGTGAACGCGAACTGGGATCTTTTCCTGGATGCGGGCACCTACTACCTGCTGGGCGGGAAGACGTGGTACTCCTCGAAGACGCTCGACGGGGAGTGGAGCCTTGCTTCGGGCGTCCCGGAGTTCCTTTCCTCGCTGCCGGAGGGGGACCAGTGGGATCACGTGAAAAAGTCGATCCCGCCCAAGGTGGAGCGCGGGCAGGAGGTCGCCAGAGTGGTTTTTTCCGACCAGCCTGCGGAGTTGATCGTCTTTGACGGTGCGCCGGTCTGGGAAGAGGTGAAGGGGACGGAACTTCTCTGGGCGCGCAACACGCAGCGGTGGGTCTTCCGGCTCGGCAAGGAAGTCTATTTTCTGACCAGCGGGCGGTGGTTTCGCGCTCCGGACTTGAGCGGGCCGTGGAGCTATGCGGGCAACGACCTGCCCAACGCGTTTGGCCGGATTCCGCACGACAGCCCGTGCGCCGAAGTGCTCGCCTCGGTGCCGGGCACGCCGGAAGCTTCCGATGCGATCCTGCTCGCCTCGATCCCGCGCGAAGCGGTGGTGAAGGTGAAGGAGGCGCAAGCCAAGGCCAGGGTGGCCTACACCGGGGAACCTGCCTTTGAGCCGATCGAAGGGACGACGATGGCGTATGCCACCAACACCGGTTCGGATGTCATCCGCGTGGAAGGGCGGTATTACCTCTGCCAGGACGGCGTCTGGTTTATGGCTCCCGCGCCCGCCGGGCCGTGGACGATCTGCGTGCAGGTGCCGACGGTGATTTACACGATCCCGGTTTCGTGCCCGGTCCACCGGGTCGTTTACGTGAAGATGGAGCCGGGGGCGAGCGCGGATGTGGTCGTTTGCAGTTACACCGCCGGGTATGAAGGGGCGTATGTGGCCGGGGTGGCGACCGGGGCGGTGCTCGTTTGGGGGACGGGGTACTACTACCCGCCGTATGTGGCGTGGGGCGGCGCGGTGCCGGTCTACTACCCATGGCCCGCCACTTACGGGACGGCGGCGGTTTACAACTCGTGGACCGGCGGGTATGCGGTCGGCGGGCGATACTATGGGCCGTACGGGAGTGCGGGGCAGGCGGCATGGTACAACCCGGCGACCGGCAACTACGGTCGCGCGGCGCGGGTGACGACGCCGTACGGTTCGAGCACCTGGGCCGCCGGTTACAACCCGCGTACGGATACCGCGTGGTCAACCAACCAGAATTACAACGGCTACTCCCAATGGGGCAGCAGTGCGGTTTCGCGCGGCGACGACTGGCTGCGGACCGGGCACGTGGTCAACGACAACGGCGGCGCGGTGGCCTGGCGCGGCTCCGAAGGGGGCGGCCATGCCTGGAAGACCGACGACCATTCCGGCGGAATGGCGTACCACGACGGCGATTTTTACGCCGGACACGACGGCAACGTCTACAAGCGCGACGATAACGGGGATTGGTCGAAGTACGACGATGGGAATTGGGAGTCGGTCGACGGGCCCCAGCGCGGCGAAAATGCGAATTCGAACAACCTTCAAAGCTCCGCGAACGAGGCGGGCGACCGCACGCGGGGCGAAGGGGAGGGGCGCGCCGGGCAGGAACAGGCGCGTTCGCAGACGCAGAACGGGGCGCAGCAGCCGGAGGGCGACCGTTCCCGGCGCGGAGAAACCCCCGCTTCGCAGGAGGGGGCGGCGCAGCAGCGTCGCACCGCAGGGGAGGAAACGGCTCCCGGGGGATCGCAGCGGGAAAATGCCGCTGACCGGAACACGGCGCGCCAGGGGGCGGACGGCAGCCGTCGCGACGCGACCACCCAGCCGCAGCGGCGCACCTCGGAAAACGCCGGGGAACGACCGGCGCGGCAGGGCGGCGAACGGCAGCGCCCTTCCTCTCGCGAAGGGGGAAGCGGCCGCCAGCTTTCGCAGGATCTTTCGCGCCAGCTCAACCGCGACGCTTCCAACCGCCGTTCCGGCATCGACCGCGAACAGCGTTCCTTCGAACGTCGCGGCAGCGGCGGGGGTGAACGCTTCCAGCGCGGCGGCGGTGGCGAACGGCGCGGCGGCGGGCGGCGCTAATCTTCGTTGCTGAACTCGGCAGAAAAACCCCTCACCCGACGATGATCAGGTGAGGGGAAAGGTTGAGAACTGCGGTCTTTGCGGGATTACGCGGCGGTTTTCAACCGGTTGCGGCGGCGCAGCAGCCAGGCCGCGGCAGCGGAACCGAGGACGAAGATGTAGGTGCCCGGTTCGGGGACGGCGAGGGCGCCGGTGGTATGGTCGAAGGTGAAAACGCTTCCGCTCTCCCGTTCCAGACTCCAGAGGTCGTCGGCGAAGGTGAAGAGACCCGTGCCGTAGACGCCGGTGATCGAAACGGAGGCAAAATTGCCCGAGAGGACCGTGCTTTCGCTCAGGTCGTAGAGATTGAGAAGAGTCGACCCACCGAGAAAGGAGGTGAAGTTAAGGGTGAGCGTGCCGCCGAGCGTGAACGCGCCTCCTTCAAGGTTCAGGATGGAGTAATCTCCCGCTCCCGCGCCGCCGATGTCGAGGAGGGTGGAGGAACCTGCCTGGAGGAGCAATCCTTGTTCAAAGGTCAATCCCTGCCCGACATCAAGCGTGCCGCTGACATCCGCGAAACCCCGGACCGCGCCGGTGCCGGTCAGGGTCGCCCCGGCGTTGACGGTGACCGTGTCCGAGCCGGTGGAGGTGTCGACGGAGAGGGTTCCCCCGGAGACGACCGTGGCCCCGGTGTGCCCGTTGTCGTCGCTGGCGAGGTGGAGGGTGCCGGTGCCGCTCTTGGTCAGGGTGCCGCTTCCGGCGAGAGCGCCGGAGAGGGTGGCGTGATGCCCGTTGGTGTCGAGGGTGGTGTTGGTGGAAGCCTGGAAGGTGGTGTCCGGGTCGAGGGTGAGATCGGCGAGGGCCTTGATGGTCGCTCCGCCGAGGAGAAGCCCGGCGGTTCCGCTTCCTTTGCGGATGCCGTTGCTTCCGACTTCGATGTTACCGCCGAGGAGTTCGACATTTCCGGTGGAGCCGCTCTGCTGGGCGATGACGATGCCGTCTTCAAAGAAAGCGTTCCCGTCTCGGATCGTGTACGTCCCGGTGCCGCCCTTGCCGACCGTGAACGCACCGACGGCGTACAGTGCGCCCTCATCCTGAACGATCTCGCCGCTGGCCCCCGCATCTTCGCCGACGGCGGTGCCGCTGTTGCCGCCAAGGGTCAGCGTTCCGGACTTCAGCTCATAGGTGCCGGAGCCGCCGCTTTTGCCGATATGGACCTGATTGCTGGTGACGATGGAGACCATCGTGTCGGCTCCATCCTGGACGATTTTGCCGACGCCGTTTTCGCTTCCCAGAAAGATCTGGCCGGCGAGGGCGGCGGTGGTGCCCTGGATGAACTGGGCGTTTCCGGTCACGCTCACCAACCCTTCCCCATCGGTTCCGTTGCCGATATAGATGGTCGAGCCGGTCTCAAGCTGGAGCTGGGCCGTGTCGCTCATGATATAACTCCCATTGCCCCCTTCGACGCCGATCTGAAGCGCGCCGCCCTTGAGATTGACCGCGCCACCGCTCTGCGTAAAGGTGCCGGTGGAGCCTGCGCCGCGCCCGACATCGAGGCTGACATAGGGGTTGCCGACTTTTTCGGTTTCGTCGACGCGGAGGTTGCCGCCGGTCATGATGACGCTGCCGGTGCCGCCATTGCCGCCCGTATCGGTTCGCCCGATGGTGATCCGGCTTGTCTTTTCTTCAAGGTGGACGACCAGGTCGCCATCGAGTTCCAACGATCCTTCGCTGCCGTAGCCGATGGAAACACCGGTGAGCGGTTCGGCGACCGCGGTGGTGCCGGAGTAGGTGTGGAGTTCGTGGTTGATCGTGAGCTTGGCACCGTCTTCGACGGCGAGCCTCCCGCGCAGGTCGAGCCGGTTGTCTTCCAGGACGACTTCCCCTTCGTCGATGAGCGTGACGGTGGTGTCGGTCCCGATGTCGCCGCCGCCCGCGAGGGTGAGCACCCCGTCGCCCGTTTTGTGGAAGACGCCGTCGCCGGTAAGTGCTCCGGCGAAGCGGGCATCGAGGCCGTTGGTGTCGATGGTGGAGGCGGTGCCGTCCACCAGGGTGACATCGATCGAAGTGGTCAGATTGGAACCGCGAACCTTCAGCGTGCCGCCGCCGAAATTGAACAGATAGTCTCCCGAACTGCTCCGAAGCCCGTTCGCGCCGCCGATCTCCAGTTGGCCGTCGTTGAGATCATATTGCCCATAGCCTTTGGAGCCGAGATCGATCCAGCTATCGACTTCGACACTGCCGCCGGTCTGCGTCACATACCCGGAACTCATCGAAGCCTCCGAATCGGAGTCGCCGCCGACCAGGAGGGGTGTATTGGTATTGAGGACGAGCCGACCGTCGCCGCTGACGTTGATACGGCCTTCGGAATCGCCGGTCTGCTGGCCCAGCCGTGAACGACCGAGGATCAGGGCATTGGAATCCCCGCTCGCGGGATATTGGCCGACGTTGAGCGTGCCGCCGGAGAGATGGTAGGTTCCCTTGCCGCCGCGATTGCCGAAATTCACCGGACCGCTGGTATTGACTTCGCCGCCGGATTGGTGGACTTCGCCCTCCCCGTCATAGGCTCCCACGAAGAAGCGTCCGAAGCTGCCTTCCCTGCCGACATTCAAGGTGCCGCCGGAGATATCGAGCCGACCGTTGCCTCCCTCTCCGCCGCCGACCGTCAGTTCGGCGCTGTTGGTGTCATTGATCACATTGACGGTTCCCGCGGAGATTTCGTAGGAACCGGTCGTCCCTCCGGCGCCGACGTCAAGGAGGGCGACGGTCGTGATACCGGTCCCGTTGGTGGCTTCACCTTCCTCAACGGAGAGTTTCCCGAACGCGTTGTCGCCGCTCAACGTGGCTTTCCCGTCTCCTTTTTTGACGAAGACGCCGGTTCCGGTGAGATCCCCGGACCACGTCGCATCAAGGCCGTTGGTGTCGATGGTGGAGGTGGTGCCGTTGACCAGGGTGGCGTCCACGGCCGTGTTCAGGTCGGAGCCGGTCACCTGCACCGTACCGCCGCCAAGGTTGAATTCATAGGTTCCGGGGCCGTTGCCGTATTTGGCCCTCAGGCCGTTGCCGCCGATTTCCAGCGTGCCGCCGTTGAGGTGATAGGCCCCGTTGCCGACCGATGAGAGATAGAGGTGAGTCCCTGCGCCGACGCTGAAGGTTCCGGCATTCTGTTCGATGATGCCGTTGCCCTCGCCGTAGGTTTCCGCGCCCCGGTCGCGGTTTCCCAGAATGAATTCGGTGGAGCCGGTTGCCTCCCCCACCTGATGCGGTGCAAGCACTTCCACCCGGCCTCCGTTGATGACCAGCGTGCCGGTCGAAGTCCCGGCGTTTTCGCCTGCGGCGTTGAGGTTGAGCCCAAGGGTGATGAGGCTCGTATGGCCGGCATCGTCGGCATGGTCGAGCGTCAGGGTGCCGTTGCTGATCGTGTAGGTGCCGCTGCCGCCGTCGACGCCAACATTCAGGGAGCCGCGTACGGTGACCTGCCCCCCGGTCTGGTTGACGCCCCCTGTCGTTCCCGCGCCGTCGGCGACGTGAAAATTGGCATAGCGGCTTTCCTGCCCCACGGAAAGCTGTGCGCCGATGCCGATATTCAGCGTTCCGGACTGCTCCGAACCGTAGCCGACACGGAGAAAGGCGGTGTTGTTGTCGTCGTTTTTAACGGAGAGATCGGCGCCGTTTTCGAGGTTGAGCACCCCGTCGTTCAGGATGAGAACCGCGTTGCGATGGGCGGAACCGGCGTTGGGATCGTCGGCAGGATACCCTTCCCCGTCATAGCTGATGGCGGTCGAAATGGTCTCCGTCACTCCATCGACCAGAAGTTGATTGGCGAAGGTCAGGGGTGCCGTGGCCAGCAGCGTGGTGGTGAGGATGGAAGTCGCGCCCAGCCGCAAAAGCCGGTGAGAGGTGTGCGGCACGATGGCGGTGGCAGGAACGGACGGTTTCCGGGACGGGCGGCTTGGACGGATCGGGCTGGTTTTCATGGGTGCGTAAGAGATTGCCGGCGATGAAGGCAATCACACCCATTGTAGGAAGGAACGGGAAAGGGGGGAATCCGCCGAAATACGGGGATATTCAGGCGGAATCGGGGGGTGCGTGGTTTTACTTATACTTTTCCACCGCCCGGGGTGTTCTTCGCTTCAAAAAGCGAGCGCCAGTAGGCGAGGCGTTCCTTGACGCGGCGTTCCGAGCCGTTTTCGGTCGGTTCGTAGTAGGTTTTCCCTTCGGGGAGGTACGCCTGCGGGACGTAGCCCCCTTCGTAGTCGTGGGAGTAGAGGTAGCCCTCGCCTGCGCCGAGCCGGGCCGATCCCTTGTAGTGGGTGTCGCGCAGGTGTTTGGGGATGGGGAGGGTCACGCCATCCTTGACATCCTTGAGCGCGGCGTTGATCGCCATATAGGCGCGGTTGCTCTTGGGCGCGGTGGCGACGTAGACGGTGGCGTGGGCCAGCGGGATGCGCGCTTCGGGCATGCCGATGAACTCCACGGCCTGCTGGGCGGCGATGGCGACGACGAGCGCCTGCGAATCGGCCAGGCCGACATCCTCGCTCGCACAGATGACGATGCGCCGGGCGATGAAGCGGATGTCTTCACCCGCGTGGAGCATCTTGGCCAGCCAGTAGAGGGCGGCGTCGGGATCGCTCCCGCGCATGCTCTTGATGAAGGCGCTGATGGTGTCGTAATGCTGGTCGCCGTCGCCGTCGTAGACGACCGCTTTTCTCTGGATGCTCTCTTCGGCGACGGGGAGGGTGATGTGGATCGTGCCGTCGGGGTCGGGCGGGGTGGTCAGGACGCCGATTTCGAGCGCGTTGAGGCATTTGCGGGCGTCGCCGTCGCTCAGGGTGGCGAGGTGGAGCAGGGCGTCGTCGTCGGCCCGGACCGGCTGGTTGCCCAGGCCCCGCTCCTCGTCGGTGAGTGCGCGACGCAGGAGGGTGACGAGGTCTTCGGGGGCGATCGGTTCGAGCGCGAAGAGCTGCGAGCGCGAGACGAGCGGGCTGTTGACGTAGAAGAACGGGTTGTGCGTGGTCGCGCCGATCAGGCGGACGGTGCCGCTCTCGACATCGGGCAGGAGGACATCCTGCTGTGCTTTGTTGAAGCGGTGGATCTCGTCGATGAACAGGATGGTCCGCTGGCCGGAGGTCTGGAGCCGGTTGGCGGCGGTGGCCACGACGCGGCGGATGTCGCCGACCGTGCTTTCGACGCCGCTGAGGCGTTCAAACCGGCTTTGGGTAGTGCGGGCGATGACCTGCGCAAGGCTGGTCTTGCCGATCCCGGGCGGGCCGTAGATGAGCAGGGAGGCGAACCGGTCGGCCTCGATGGCGCGGCGGAGCAGTTTTCCCGGGCTTAAAAGGTGCTGCTGGCCGACGATGTCGTCGAGCTTTTCCGGTCGCATCCGGGCGGCGAGCGGGGCGGAGGGAGCGAGCGGCTTGGCGCTTTGCGGCGAGGTGTCGTCGGGTGTTCCAAAGAGGTCGGGCATGTCTGGCTTTAACTTTGTGGGATGATCCGGCGCTCGGACGCAGGGGATCGCGGTCCTTCAGACCGCATTTTGTGGCGGGACGGATACCCGGCCCGATGGGCCGGGCTGAGGGATTTCGGCCCGTTGGGCCTTTGGGGGGAGGGGTGCCTTGGATCTTCGGAGGGAAGTCTTGGGCCAACGGCCCAAAATTCCTCAGCCCAGGCCAACGGCCTGGGTAATCTGGCGTCTGCCATACGCCCCAACGGGGCGTGATACCTTGAAATCGGGATTGGCAAGAGGGTTTTTTCCATCTTTCTCCATCGTTGAACGCGCTTTATTCGGTGCGCAACTGGCGGCGCAGACTGTACCAGAGGCCGCCGAGCGTGCCGAGACTGAAGAGGCCGAGGACGAGGGTGTTGACGACCATGACGCTGGTGTGAAGGGCGTACTCGGTCTTGCCGAGCTTGAAGTGGAAGAACTTCTCCGGACTGAAGAAGACGTTGATCCGCCGGTCGCGCCGGTAGTCGCGCTGCTCGCTTTCGGCCTTGGAGACGAGATCGCTGATTTTCTGGTTGGTGAAGAGGTTTTCGGCGGAGAACCGGGCGTTGCGGATCTTGAGCCAGTCGGGGTTGAGCGGTGCGCCGTCGATGATGGCGTCGATATAGTGGAGGGAGCGGAAGATGCCGTTGACGCTCTGGCCTTCCAGCCCGGAGAGGAGGGCGAGGGTGTCTTTCAGGTCGTCGAGCCGTTCCCGTTCGCCTTCGGTCAGTTCCGCAGCGCGCTGGTGGTGGACGATGGCGTCGATCTCGCGCTGGAGGGCGATCTGGCGGCTGGTGAGCGGGTTCCACTTGTTCTGGGCGACCACCAGCGCTTCGTAGCTCCACCGCATCGGCATGAACTGGCAGAGGAACGGTACCTGGAGGGCGCTCTCGTTCTTGTCCTTCGCTTTTTCGGGGTGGACGCTGAACCACCGGTTGATGGTGTAGATGAAGTCGAGGTTGCGGTTCATCTCCTCGTACTTGATGAGCGCCCCGCCGAGGATGATCTGCGGGATCAGGATGAGCGGCACGAGGTTGGCGGCGGTTTTGCCATCGGCGACGAGCGCGGAGATGAAGAGCCCCATCGTGATCCCGGTGATCGCGGTGACGAAGTTGAAGAAGAAGTAGATCCAGAACATGCCGCGCACTTCCAGGATGGCGTTGCCGATCAGCGTAAACATGGCGCACTGGACGGCGGCGAAGAGGGCGAGCGTGGCGACCTTGGCGGTGATGTAGTAAATGAGCCGGACGTTGAGGTTGCGTTCCCGGCGCAGCACGGTGCGGTCGCGGATGATGTCGTCGGCGGAGTTGGTCAGGCCGAGGAACATGGCGACGATGAGCGAAAGGAAAAGGTAGGTCGGGATGTGGTAGGCGCTGGCGAAGTCGTACGCCCCTTCTTCCGAGTAGAGGAGGACGCTCCCGATCAGCGTGGCGAGCACGGGGGCCTCGACAATGGTGGTGAGCAGGTTGGCCCGGTTGCGCATCTTGCTGATGAAGGCGCGGCGCAGGAGGGTCTGGAACTGGGTCCATTCGTCGCGCCAGCGGAAGCGTTCCCGTTTTTCAGGCGCGGGGACGTACGGCTGGTGGAGGTGGGCGCTCGGGTGGTGGTGGGGCGTGGCAGGAGCCGTTTCAGAGGGGGCGGTGGGCGGCGCCTGCTGGCGGACGCCGATCTGCCGGACATCCTGCAACAGCCGGAAGGCTTCGTACTTGTCGCGCCAGAACTCGGGCGAGTGGCGGCGGGCGGGGATGAGCTGGCCGAGGTTGTTTTCCTCGTAGATGATGTCGCCCGAAAGATCGCGCAGCGGGGTTTCGAGTACGTCGAAGATGAATTCGGGCCGGGTGGTGCCGCACGAGGGGCAGCCGCCCAGTTCCGTGCCGAAGTGGTGTTCGTGCTCGGCTTCGGCGAAGTATTCGAGCATTTCGCGCGGGGTGCCGTAAAAGACGAGCTTGCCCCCCTTGTCGAGCAGCATCGCCTTGTTGAACATCTGGAAGATCTTCGAGGTCGGCTGGTGGATGGTCACCATGACGATCTTGGTCTGCGCCATGGCGCGGATGATCTCGATGACATGCTCGGCATCCTTGGAGGAGAGGCCGCTGGTCGGCTCGTCGAAAAGGAAGACATCCGCGCCGCCGATCATGTCGAGGCCGATGTTGAGCCGTTTGCGTTCGCCGCCGGAGAGGGTTTTCTGCACCGGGGAGCCGACGATGGAGTCGCGCCGTTCGGCGAGGCCGAGTTCGGCCAGTTTGGCGTCGATGCGGCGTTTGCGGTCGCGCGTGGAGAGGTGCGGCGAGCGGATGGCGGCGGCGAAGTTGAGGTTTTCGCCGATGGTGAGGTGATCGTCGAAGGCGTCGTCCTGCGGGATGTAGGTGACGTGGTGCTTGAGGGTTTCGAGGTCGTCGAAGAGCGAGGCGTTGTTGAGGAAGACCTGCCCCTGGGTGTTGGGGCGGAGTTGGCCCGCGAGCACGCGCAGCAGGGTCGATTTGCCCGAGCCGCTCGCCCCCATGACGCAGACCATCTCGCCCCGGCTGACGGAAAACGAGATGCCGTCGAGGCCGTAGGCGCCCGAGCCGAAACGGTGGGTGAGGTCGCGCGCTTCGAGTTCCGAGATGACGTAGCGTTCCTCCTCGATGATCTGCTCGGAAAAGTCACACCGCAGCACCTGCCCGGTGTCGATGCGGATGATGTCGCCGTCGGCGAGCGGCGCGCCGTTGCGCACGGGGGTGTCGCCGATCAGGATCGGTCGGTCGGCCTGGAGGACTTCGAGGTAGCCGACGCGGTTTTCGTAGTTGCACTCGATCCGCAGCAGGAGGTCGCCGCCGCTCCCGGGGGAGAGGAGGATGTCGTCCTCTCCGAGCAGCCCGGGGTCGTTGGAGACGAGGTAGACGTTCTTATGGGCTTTAAGCTGGAAGCGGCTCCCCATGGCGCGGGCCTTGCGGCGCAGCTTGGCGAGCGGCAGTTCGGAGCCGTTGGCGAAGGTGATCGTTTCGTCGAGGGTTCCTTCGACGGTGGTGCCGACCCGCAGGGGGACGCCGCTCAACGCCGCGTTGACCTTGCGCAAAACCTTGATCTGCACCTTCAGGCCGAAGCGGACTTCGAGGCACGAGTCGCGCGTGCGGCTTCGTTCGAGGTCGACCTCCTCGTCGTCGCGGATGGAGAGGTAAAAATGGGTGACGACGACGTTCTTCTTGGCGTTGAAGTACCAGACGAGGTCCTGGTGGGTGAGGACCTGTTCGCCGACGAGGATGCGCTGCCCTTCGTAGACGCGGCAGAACTGCCCGGGCTGGAGCGGGCGGCCCCGGACGAAGACGGCCCGGTGGGTCTGGTTTTTGAAGAGGATCAGGTCGTGGTAGCGGTATGCCATGACCCGTTCGTCCGGGTTGAGGCTTTTGACGGCGACATCGCATTTTTCGCCGAAGCCGAGGCAGAGCGCTTCGAGCGGGGAGGCCCCCTTCTGGTAGATGGAGGGGTCGGCATTGTCGCTGGCGTTGAGCTGGTAGACGATGTCGATCGCCTGCGCGGCCATGCCGAGTTCCGACATGAAGGAGTAGAAATCAAGGAGCTGGTTGCCGCCGGTGGCGTTCGACTTGTTGATCAGGTCGTACAACTGGACGCCGAGCATGATCTTGCGCTCGGTGGAAAGCTCGTGCGAGAGCTTCTGCGCCATGCCGATCAAGTCCTGCTGTTCATTGAGCGCCTGGCGGAAGAGCTTGCGCAGCTCGGAGTAGACCGCTTCGGGGTAGTCGTGCCGCAGGAAGCCGAGCGAGGAGTCGATTTCCTCTTCAAGGATCTGCCCGTCGACCTTGGAGAAGGCGGCGAGCACCTGAATGAGCAGCGGGAGGAGGTTGGGCCCCTCGGTGACGGTCCGCGGTTTGCGCATGAGGCGACGCGCCAGCTTGCGCCCGCTGCGGTGCAGGCGGTGGACGAAAGGAGTGAGGACCGGGGTCAAGGTTTTGACCCGGTTCCCGAACTGTTCCACAAGGTTGTTCATGAAAGGTGGTGGCGCGCTGACAACGCGACAATCCGAACCATCTCACGGATTACGGCAAATGGGAAATCGTCGGGTTAAAAAAATTGTGGGGTTGGCTCCCGCAAACGGGTGAACCCCATCCCCTGCTGCGGTCCTAACTCCGGTACCAGACCAGCAGGATGCACGAGGCCGAGCCGGAGCCGGTGTTGACGATCCGGTGGGCGACATCGGCCGCGTAGTGCTGCGAGTCGCCCTTGCGGAGTTCGTTCTCCTGATCGCCGGAGCGGACGGTGAGCCGGCCGCTGACCACGGTAAGGATCTCCTCCGTCCCCTGGTAGTGCGGCTCGGAGATGAGGCTCCCTTTCGGCTGGAAGGTCAGTTCGTAGAGTTCGATCCGCTTTTCGAGGTCGAGCGGAGAGAGGGTGCGGATGAGGCACCCTTCGTTGGCGGGAAAGCGGTACCCTTCGTCGTTGGCGCGGATGGTCCGCCAGACGCGGGGGGCGTGCGGTGTCGTCGGCAGGAGGCGGGTCGGCTCGACGCGCAGCCCGGCGGCGATCCGCAGCAGGACGGTGACGGTCGGGTTGGTCTTGTTCTGCTCGATCTGCGAAAGCATCCCCTTGCTCACGCCGCTGAGGCGGGCGAGGTCGTCGAGCGTCATGTTCTGGCGGGAGCGTTCGTGGCGGATGATCTGGCCCAGCGGCGCGTGCGGTTCGTGATGGTCGACCGGCGCGGCGGTCCCGGCGCGGCTTTTCCGGGTCTTCGCGGGAGCTTTCGGTGCGGAGGAGTCGGTCTTGTTCATCATATTAAACTTTTTGTTTGCCAGGGCGGGTTCAAGATATTAAATTACGCGTTCATGAGCAATCCGCAAATGAAGGCGATCATCAAAGAGAAGGCAGCGCCGGGGTTGACGCTCGTGGAGCGTCCCATTCCCGAACCGGGGCCGGGGCAGGTCCGTATCAAGGTCAAGGCGATGGGGATCTGCGGCACCGACCTCCACATCTGGCTCTGGGACAAGTGGGCGGCGGGCCGGGTCAAGCCGGGGACGATCATCGGCCATGAGTTCATGGGGGTGGTCGACGCGCTGGGCGAGGGGGTCAAGGGCGTCAAGCCGGGCGACCGCGTTTCGGGCGAGGGGCATATCGGCTGCGGGCGATGCTATACCTGCCGCACGGGCAACTCGCACATCTGCGAGCATGTCGACATCATCGGCATTGATGTCAACGGCTGCTTTGCCGAGTACCTTCTTTTGCCGGAATCCAACGTCTGGCCTTTGCCCGACGATATTCCCGACCATCTCGGGGCGATCCACGATCCCTTCGGCAACGCCATGCACACGGTGATGAGCGTGCCGGTCTCGGGCAAATCGGTGCTCATCATGGGCTCGGGGATGATCGGCGCGATGGCGGTCGGGATCTGCCGGGCGATCGGGGCGTTTTCGATCATCGCGGTCGATCCCAACCCGGCGAAGCTCGACCTGGCGCGGCGGATGGGGGCGCACCACGCGCTCAACCCGCAGTTTCACGATGTCAAAAAGATCGTCGGGGAACTGACCCATGGCGAAGGGGTCGACACGTTGCTGGAGATGTCCGGAAATGCCGGGGCGATCGGGCTCGGGCTCGACCTGACGCGCAACGGGGGTAGCGTGGCGCTGCTCGGGATTCCGGCGCAGGAGGTTTCGCTTGATCTCGCCCGCGACATCATTTTCAAGGGGTTGACGATCCACGGGATCAATGGCCGCCGGATGTATGAGACCTGGTTCCAGATGACCGGCTTCCTGCGCAACCGGCTGCTTGATCTTTCTCCGATCATTACCCATCACCTTCCGTTTGAGGATATTGAAACCGGGCTGGAACTGATGAAGGCCGGGAAATCGGGCAAGGTGGTGATCTACCTCGATAAAACCAACCCGAACCTGAAAGGATAGCCAATGAACGCCGCATTTGATCAAGCCCTGCAAACCGAACTCGACACCTTGCGCGAGGCCGGGACGCTCAAGACGTTTCATTCCATCGCTTCCCCGCAGGGGCCGGAGGTGACGATGGATGGCCGCGAGGGCGTGGTGGTCCTTTCCTCCAACAATTACCTTGGACTGGCCAATCACCCGGAAGTGGTGGCGGCGGGGATTCGCGCGCTGGAAGCGTATGGCGCGGGGACCGCTTCAGTCCGCTTTATCTGCGGGAAATTCGACATTCACCAGGAACTGGAGGATGAAGTGGCGCAGTGGGTGGGGACGCCGGCGGCGCTTTCGTTTGTCTCCTGCTGGGCGGCAACGGAGGGGTTGATCCCTACCATCGCGGGCGAGGGGACGCTGATCCTTTCCGACGCGCTCAACCATGCCTGCATCATCGACGCCTGCCGGCTGGCGGGCAAGGCGAAGCGGATGGTCTTTGCCCATGCCGACATGGCCGATCTGGAAGCGAAGCTGGCGGCCAATACCGGCTATACGAGGCGACTGGTGATCACCGACGGGGTGTTCAGCATGGAAGGCGACCTGGCGAAACTGCCGGAACTGGTCGACCTCTGCGAGCGCTACGACGCGATCCTGATGGTCGACGACTCGCACGGGACCGGCGTGGTCGGCAAGACCGGGCGCGGAGTGGCGGAACATTACGACCTTTTGGGACGGGTAGACATCCTCACCGGAACGCTCGGCAAGGCTCTGGGAGGGGCTGCGGGCGGTTATGTGGCCGGGGGGCGTTCGCTTGTTTCCTATCTCGAACAAAAGGCGAGGACACAGCTTTTCAGCAACGCGCTGCCCGCGACGGTAGCCGGAAGCGCGCTCGAAGCGCTCCGCCAGTTGAAGGGCAACCCGCAGTGGGTCACGCAGCTTCATGAAAAGACGGCGTGGTTTCGCGGTGCGTTGCGCGCCGCCGGGTTCAACCCGCTGGAAGGGGAGTCGGCGATCGTACCGGTGATCATCGGCGAAACTGCGGAGGCGATCCGGCTGAGCGAGGCGTTGCTCAAGGAAGGGGTCTTTGTCACCGGGTTTGGCTACCCGGTGGTGCCGGAGGGGACGGCGCGGATTCGTTTCCAGGTCTCGGCAGCACATACGCGCGAGCAGTTGCAGAAGGTCGTCGACGCGCTGGTGCGGGTGTCGCAGGGTCGCTGAAGCCTTGGGTAGCGAGCCCGGCGGGGAAATTTGACGCCGCAGGCGCGGTGACGGCTTGCGAAGTGGGCGGCATGGGCCCAAACGTGCCGTCCATGGAAAACGAGCAGGCCCAAAGGGCCGTTCCGCCAACAGAGGCTGCACCCCTTGATGGTGCGGATAACGAACGCGCTGCAACGATGAACCAGATCTTGCAGCAACTCTCCACCCCCGAGCCGCAGGAACCCGAGGCTGAGACGGAAACCGTCGAGCCGGAGCCGGAAGAAACGCCGGTGGCACCCGAAGAGCCTCCGGTCGAACCGGAGCCGGAGGCGGTCTCCGAAGAATCATCTGAAGAAGCCGGGGAGCGCCGCGCCCGCAATTTTCGCGGCCGGTGGGATCATCTCAACGACGAGGAACGCCGCGTCGTCGAACTGACGACCAAGCGCGGGTTGAGCCTGAAGGAAGCCTACCGCGCCGTCTATGGCGTGGAGGAAGGGGCCGCCCCGGAAGCAGCGCGCACCCCGCACCCACCCACGGTGGAAGCTCCCGCCGTGCTGGAGCTGGACCGCGAGATTGCCGAACAGCAGTCGCGGCTTGAAGCGTTGCGCGAAGAGAAGACGCAGGCGAAAGGCGATCTGGCCCTCTACGACCAGGCTGCGGAGGCGTACTTCGACGCCCGCGAAGGGCTCAGGGAACTGGAGCGCCGCCGCGAGACCGCACTGGAGCAGGCGCGCGCGGCGCAGCAGGCAACCCGGCAGGAGGCGGAGCGGGTCGCGCTGGCGGCTCTGGAAGCGGAGTTTCCGGAAGCGTTGACGCCCGGCTCCGAGCTTTATGAAGCGTGCCGCGAGGAGCTGGCCTACCTTCAGGAGAGCGGCAACCCGTTGAGCCGCGACCCCGGCGTGGCCTACAAGGTCGCCCGGCGGCTGGCGCGCACCCTTGGCTACCCGCGTCGCACGGAAGCGGCCCCGGCTCCGGCGGTCCGCACCGCCCGGCCGGTTCCCACCGGCGGCGCACCGCTGGAAGTGCCGGTGATGGCGGTGGAACGGCGCGTGGCCGAAGCCCGCTCGCCCGATGCGATGCTCCATCTCATGCGCGAGCTGGGAACGCCGTTTGAAGCGTTGCTTCAAAAATAGTTTTTTTCATCTTTCCCACCTGGAGCCGGAAACCCGGGACTTCTTTTCTCAAGGCGGCTTTATTCCTGCCCCTTTTTGCCGGTTTCCGGTCGCCGGACTTCAACCCGCAACCTTTTAACCAGCCGGTGTCGGCGCAAGTGGTCTTTGTCTACCCTTGCCACCACGTCCAACCGGGGACGGGTCGACGTCGGACTGCCCTTTTATCTTCAACGACATCTTTTTTATCTACATGCCAACAAGAAATCATATCGCGGCCACCGGCCTGGAAGCTTACCGTGCGGCGAGCGCCAGCAATGTCGGTCAGCTTTTCTCCAACTACATCGACCTTGCGGTGGAGGAGGACGATCTTTTCTCCATTCTGGAAGGGGCCGAAGGCTCGGACCGGCCGATCTGGAGGAAGACCGACCTTTCCGCAGGCGGTGCGGACAAGGTTTACTTCAACGCGATCGCCTCGCTGGGCGGCGACGGGGTGCATGGCGACGAAGTGCTCGAAGGCAACGAGGAGACGCTTTCCATCGGTAGCTACCCTTGCCAGGTCGACTTCATCCGCCATGCCGTCGGGCTGACCAAGAAGGATATCGAATTCCTTTCCGCCGGGCGCAGCATCGAGGCCGCCGCCGCGCCGCTCGTGGCCCGCTGGCTCGGGCGCAAGCGGCAGCGCGACATGCTGATGAAGTTCCTCACTTCCGCCGTCGGCTTGAACACGCTGCGCGCCAACAACAAGGCCGATCGCGATTCGCTGCTGGTGACCGACACGCTTTCGACCGGGCTGGTCGTCCAGGCCAACGCGGTGGCGACCTCCATCGGCGCGAACCCGATCAACATCATGCAGGAAGGCTTCTCGAAGGTTTACGAGCTGCTTTTCCTTGCCACGGAAGACGCCCTTGCGCCGATGGCCAACAGTTCGAGCTGGCTTGAAGCGCAGCAGTACGCCGGGGTGCGCGGCAGCGGCAGCGTCCTTTTCCGCGGTGGCTATACCCGCTGGAACGGGAGCACGATCCTCCACCACAAGGTGGTCGACGCCGATACGCCGGGGCCGATCGGCAGCCCGCTTCTGCCGAAGGCGCTGCTGGGCGACCCGGTGGCCCCCGGCACGGCGGTCTTCAACGTGACCGGCGGCGGGCGGACCTCCTCCGGCACGGCGAACAAGTACTTCGAGTGCTTCAGCGGCGCGCCGTATCGCTACCTGGAGAGCGACGGCTCGACGAGCAGCGACTCGGGGACCTACTACTTCGTGGTAGTCAACGTGAGCGGGGCTGATCGCGGCAAGTGGGGCTTCTATAGCTATACCGGTTCGGACAACGACGGCAACCGGATCGCGGTCGCCAAGCGCCTCGGTTCGGCGGCTTCCGGCGACCGGGTGACGACGCTCGGCAACGTGACGTGGGATGCGGCGAAGAATACCGACGCGCACCCGACCGGGTCGGTGATCCTCCAGGCCAACGCCAACGGGGTTCCGGTCGGCTACAGTCTCTGCCTCGGGGCCGGGGCGGGGCTGCGCGCCTATGGGTCGATCCGCCACGAACTGGTGCAGAACACCTCCGACTACGGTCACCGGATGGGGTGGGCCTATCAGTCGATCTACGGCCAGCAGGTGCGGCGCGATTCCGGGATCTCCGGTTCGAACCGCCCGCGCGGCTATGTCCTGATCGAACACGCGGTGAGCGTGGCCAACGCGCCGATGAAGTAAGCCTTTTCTAAGGCTTTTTTTGGAAGGCACGGAAGCCTGGGGTAGGAAAGGGTGCCGCCGCCGGATGGCATGGAAGCCATGTCCGGCGGCGGCAGTGGAGGTTTTTCAAACATGTTAAGGAGGAGAGAATGACCTGTTTTTGTATTGAGATTTTGGGTGAAAGCTCGTTTCACAAGTTTCTGGTGCAGTCGGGCTGGAGCGGCAAGGAGTATGCGTTTCACTATAACGCCGCGACCAATTCGCACATGAGGGCGTACCGCGACATCGCCAGCTACCGCGCGGAGCGGGTGGACCTGCACAAGTCGGCCAACACGTGGCCGCTATTGGGCAATCTGGTGGAGGAGCGCGAGATTGAGCCGCACCTCTTCGTGGATGGCGCGCCGCAGGCCCCTGTCCGGCCCGCCCGGGGGCGCAAGGGTAGCCAAACCGGCGGGGAGGGCTGACGCGCGATGGCTTTGAGCGTCCGCCAGCTTGCGTTGCGGCTGGCCAAGCATATCGGGGTGAGTTCGTTTGACCCGGCTGACCCCTCCAACGCCGACGAAGGGTTGCAGCCGGGGGATGTCGAGGAGTGTGTGGCGTGCCTGAACGCCGCGCTGGCCGAGCTTTGGCAGGAAGCGCCGACGATCCTTTGCCGTACGCAGGTGGGGGTGCCGGTTCGCGCGCCGCTGCCGGTGGGGGTGACGGTGAGCGAGGGGAGCGGGACGGTGACCGCGTTTGCGCTCCATGCGGCGTGGATGGATGGGTGCGCGATCCGGATCGAGGGTGACGCGCAGGTCAACGAGATCGTCGATGCCGGGAACTTGCGTTTTCCCTACCTCGGGGCGACCGCTCCGGGCGGGGCGGCAAAGAGCGCGGTGGTTTACGGCGATTTCGTGACCGCGCCGCCGGGGGTGAAACGGGTGCTCGATCCCGTTTTCTGGAACGGCGGCGGCAAGCGGCTCCAGCGGGTGAACGGGCGCGGCGGGTTTGAGATGCCCAGAAGAGAGGGGGTGCCGTTGCGTTGCAGCGTGGAGCCGGCCTACGAAAGCGGCGCGCTCCGGGTCGGGTTGCGGCTCGATCCGTTACCGACCGGGGCGGGGTTGCTTTCGATCGGGGCGCGGCTGGTGCCGCCGACGGTGACGGAGAGCGACATCGGCGTGGCGAGTGATCCGCAGATCTCCCTCGCCCTGCCGGGCGGGTGGGACGAGGCGGTCGTCCTGCCGCTGGCGCTTTCGCGCATCAGCATGCACCCGCGGTTTGAGCCGGCCAACGTCCGGACGGAAATCGCCCGGCAGGCGACGATCGCCCGAAGGGTGATGAACGGCTCGCACCCGGACCGGCGGGCGGCGCGGTGCGTGCCGACGTTCCGGTAAGAAAAAGGAGTTGGGAAGCGCGGCCGGTGCCAAGGGAAAAGGGGGCATCGGTCGCGCTATCCGTTTTTAGAGCGGTTTTGAATTTACTCTTTACATGCTTTGCGGCAGCACAGCCCGCTGTGAGGCTTTTCGAGCTCGGGCAGTATTGGAAATACAGCCACTGCGCTCAAAAAACCTCCCATCGAACTGCGGTGCTCGCAAATCATTGTAAACACTTAAATCAAAAGCGCTCTAGGAGGGGAGATTTCCGTCTCGGCAAGAGGGGCGCTGCGATGTAGGGTCAAAGTTTGCCATGATGGAAGTCCCGACGCCGCAAAAACTCCCCGTTTTTTCAACGCAACAGGTTGAGTCGGCCCTCGAACGGGCCATCGCCGCGTTTCCGCCGTGGCGCGCGACCCCGTTTTCCGAACGCGCCGCGCGGTTGCATGTCGTGGCCGGGCTCCTGGAGGTGCAGTCGGAGGAACTGGGACGGCTGATGACGCAGGAAATGGGCAAACCGCTTGCGGCTTCGAAGAGTGAAGTACAGAAATGCGCCAGTGTCTGCCGTTACTACGCCGACCATGGCGAGGCGTTGCTGGCAGAGGAAACGGTGGAAGGTCCGGCGGCGCGAAACGCGATCCGCCACGACCCGCTCGGGGTGGTGCTGGCGGTGATGCCGTGGAATTTCCCCTTCTGGCAGGTCTTCCGGTTTGCCGCGCCGACCTTGATGGCGGGCAATGTCGGGGTGCTCAAACATGCCTCCAACGTGCCGGGGTGTGCGGTGGCGATCGAACGGCTTTTGCGGGAGGCCGGTTTTCCCGAAGGGGTTTTTACGACGCTGCTGATCGGCTCCGATCGCGTGAAGGGGTTGATCCACGACCGGCGCATCGCGGCGGTGACGTTGACGGGGAGCGTCGAGGCGGGGCGTCGCGTGGCGGCGGAGGCCGGGGCGGCGCTCAAACCGAGCCTGCTGGAACTGGGCGGGAGCGATCCCTTTCTCATCCTGCCGGGCGCCGATCTTGAGCGCGCGGCGGCGACCGCGGTCAAGGCGCGGACGATCAATAGCGGCCAGTCGTGCATCGCCGCCAAGCGGTTCATCATCCACGAAGCGGTTTACGACGAGGTGGAACGCCGGATGGTCGAAGGGATGCGGGCGCTGAAGGTCGGCGATCCGTTCGAGGCGGCCACCGACATCGGGCCGCTGGCGACCGAAGCCATTGCCGACGAGGTGCAGCAACAGGTGGAAGCGAGTGTCGCCGCCGGGGCCAGACTGCTGACGGGCGGGCGGCGGCTTGCCGGGAGTTTCTACGAGCCGACCGTGCTGGCGGCGATCCCGAAGGAGGCTTGCGTTTACCACGAGGAGGTTTTCGGCCCCGTGGCGCTTCTTTTCAAGGTGCGCGACCTCGACGAAGCGATCGCGCTGGCCAACGACTCCACCTTCGGCCTCGGTGCCGCCGCCTGGAGCGGCGACGCGGCGGAACAGGAGCGTCTGATTGCCGAACTCGCCGCCGGAACCGTGGTGATCAACGGAATGGTCGCCTCCGACCCAAGGCTCCCCTTTGGCGGGATCAAGGATTCCGGTTACGGACGCGAACTCGGCGCGCACGGCATCCGCGCGTTTGTGAATGTGAAGACGGTGGGGATTGATTAAAGGCCGGAACCCGCCGTTTCCAGCGTTTCCACCAGATCGTCGCTGATCCTTGACCCGCAGAGGCGGCGTTCCACGTGTTCCCGGGCGCGTTCGCCCATGGCGCGGAGGCGTTCGCGGTCTTCCAGCGCGGCTTTGAGCCGGTCGTAGAGATCGGCGGCTTCGTGCCGGTAGTAGAGGCCGTTTTTTCCTTCCTCGAACGGCTGGTATTGAAGAATCGGCGGGTGTTTGAGGAGGGGGGCGGCCCCCAGCGCGGCGGCTTCGTAGGTCCGGTAACAGTCAAACCCGAACCCTTCGGGGCTCCAGCAGATGAGCGAGCGGGAGAGGAGATCGTAGTAGCGCTTGCGCGGGAATTTTTCCTCGCTGGCGACGACCTGATACCCTTCGTCGCGCAGTCGTTCCAGCACGCGGAGGCCGATCTGGCGCGAAGGGCGGTTGCGGGTGCTTCCGGCGAAGATCACGTCGATTTCCTTGGGTGCGTTGCCGTAGTCGCGTTGCAGTTCCTTCAAGCGCCGGTCGGCAATGCCGAGCGAGAGCGGGCGGAGTTTCAGGAGATTGTGCGCGAAGAACGGGATGCGGTGGATGTTCCCGGTATCCTCGGTTTTGTCGCTGGTGTAGAGGAAGGCGTTGGCGGGGTTGAGCGGCAACTCGCGTTTGAAGAAAAGGCACGAAGCGGCGAGGATCGGGAACCGGGCGTTGTCGACGATCGGCCGGTCGGAGCGGTCGATCCCGCCGATGACGACGCCCGCCTTTTCCAGTTCGTGAAGAAGCGGGCGCAAAAGGAACGGGGCGGGACCGCGCGCGGCGAGTTGTGCCAGACGCAACGTATTGCGCAGGAACGCCTTGCGTGGATTCCAGAGGCGGACGGGGTTCGCTATGAAGGCGAGCCGGTAGGTGCCCGAACGGAGGCGACGGCAGACTTCGCCAAACGGCAGGCAGGGGACGGCTTCGTTTTTTTGCCGGTAGCCGAGGTTGAAAAAGTCGGTATCGTCCCGTTCAAAAAAAGCGGCGACTTCGCTGTTGAGCGGTTCGCAGCCGAAATCGGCGGCGACGAGCAGTCTGGAACGGTCGGCGCTCACTTGGATAAAGGCTCTTCCAGACCATCCTCCACCGCGACCGGCAGAAGCCGCCCCGCCGTGATGGCGACGACCTGGTTGAACCGGCGGCTTCGGGCGAGCGCTCCTTTCCAGACGCCGGAGCGGAGATCGTGCACCGGCGTGGAGGAGGAAAAGGCGGGGAGCACGATGGCGTCGGGCGCGAGGAGAAAGCAGGGGCAGAGCACCCGCGTGGCCACGCCGTCGCCCAGCGTGATGCCGGGGTGTTCGTGCCCGAAGAGGAGGCGTCCGTTCTCCTCCGTGGGCGGGGCGTCGGCCGGAGCCGGTTTGGCATGGAAGGCGGAAGGATCGGCCTCGTTGCCATGGAGGAAGAGGTGTTTCCCGGCGGGCCATTGGGGATGGACCCCTTCATCCCAGTGACACTGGGTCAGGAGCGCTTCCGCGTGCGGAGTCGGCTGGCTGGAGACGAGGACCACCCGCGAACGTTCCTTGAGCGCCTTGAGCAGCGCGCGCAGGAGATCGACCCACGCGGCCGGTTGGGCGGAAGGGTGGATCGTCTCTCCGAGCAGGACCACTGTTGCGGGCTGGTAATCGGCGACGATCGCCAGCAGGCGCGCGACGATTTCATCGGGCGGCGAAGCGGGGGTGGGGGAGGAGGCGGATGGATCGGCGTGACCGAGGTGGAGATCTGCGACGGCGACCACCTTGTCTCTGGGCAGCCAGACGGCCTTGCGCGCGTCGAGGACGAGGCTGCTGGTGATCCACAAAGGAGTATTCACGCCGGTAGGCAATGCCAGAAAAGGCGGGGCAAAGTCAACCCCGCGCCGCGCCCCCCAGGTTGGGTGATACGCCCGGGAAGGGGGGAGGGGCCGATTGCTAAAATAGGTAGATGAGGCTACCGATGGGAAAAAAAGGGGAGAGAGAGCCTGGTTCGGGGCGGGTGCCTGCAGGGAAGTGCGGCAGCCCCCCGGACCAGGTGTCTTTTTTTAACCCTTTAACACATCCCCATGATCTGGTAACCGCCGTCGACGTAGAGGACCTGGCCGGTGATCGACGCCGCCCCTTCGCTGGCGAGGAAAACGCCGGTCGCCCCGAGTTCGTCGGTCGAACAACTCCGGCGCAGCGGCGCGTTGGCTTCGTAGTGCTTGAGCATGCCGGTAAAGCCGGAGATGCCGCGCGCGGCGAGGGTCTGGACCGGCCCGGCGCTGATGCAGTTGACGCGGATCTTCTTTTCGCCCAGGTCGTAAGCGAGGTAGCGGGTGGTGGCTTCGAGGCTCGCCTTGGCGACCCCCATGACGTTGTAGTGGGGCACCACCTTTTCCGCGCCGTAGTAGGTCATGGCGACGATGGAGCCGCCGTCGGTCATGAGCGGTGCGGCTTCCCGGGCGAGTCCGAGGAGCGAGTAGGCGGAAATGTCGTGCGCGATGCGGAACGCTTCGCGGCTGGTGGCGAGGAACGCCCCCTCCAGCGCTTCCCGCGGCGCGAACGCGACGGCGTGAAGCATCAGGTCGAGCTTGTCCGTATGCTTGCGGACGTTCTGGAAAAAGGCGGCGATCTCTTCGTCGCTGGTGACATCGCACGGGTAGAGGGCGGTTTCGGGGCCGAATTCCGCGACGAGGTCTTCGACGTTCCCCTTCAGGCGTTCGCCCTGGTAGTTGAAGATCAGCCGGGCTCCGGCGGCGGCCCACGCCTTGGCGATGGCCCATGCGATGCTGCGTTTGTTGGCGACGCCGAATACGACGCCCGTCTTTCCTTCCAGAACTCGATTGCTCATGGCGTCTACCTACACCCGAACGGGGGGAAAGTGCCAAGCCAAAAAGCGGCGTTTTGAGGGAGCCTTTTGGGGTCAGCTCTTGAAACGTGGTGCCCGACGGTCGGTTTTTCTTTGTCTCCGGGGCATTTGGTGTTCTATGCTCACGGCTTGCATGTCTGTTGTCGCCCGTTCCCGGATCGTTCCCCAGGCCGTTCTTGTACACCCGCCCCGGCGATTTCCGACGATCTTCACCATGCTCCCGCGGGGGACCCACCGCCTGCCCGGGCGGGGTTCGGACCCCGTTTTGCACGTTTCATTCTCTTAAAACCTGATCCAACGAAAGGAAAAATGCCATGATGACCCGACGTGAAGCCTTGAAAACCACCCTTTTGGCAGGAGCTGCCCTCGCGATTCCCAACTGGGCGGCCCGCGCAGCGGAAGAAAAGGAGGAGAAGGGAAAAGTCTCCGCCCTCAAGCAACATTTCCCGTTTGTCCTGCCGCCGCTCGGATACGCCTTTGACGCGCTCGAACCGTACATCGACGCCGAGACGATGGAACTTCACCACGGCAAGCACCACGCGGCCTACGTGCGCAACCTCAACGAAGCGCTCGAAAAAGGACCGGAGGAACTCCGCAAGCTGACCCTGGAGGAACTGCTCGGCAAGACCGCCTCCATTCCGGCCCCGATCCGGGCCGCCGTCCGCAACAACGGGGGCGGACACGCGAATCACTCCCTTTTCTGGCGGACCCTCAAGAAAAACGAGGGGGGCAAGCCGACCGGCAAGCTCGCCGACGCGATCAACGCGAAGTTCGGGAGTTTCGAGGAGTTCCAGAAGGCCTTTGACACGGCGGCCTCCAAGGTCTTCGGCAGCGGGTGGGCATGGCTCGTCCTCGATGAAAAGAAGGAACTCGCCGTGGAGAGCACGCCCAATCAGGACAGCCCGATCATGACCGGAAAAACTTCGCTTCTAGGGCTTGATGTCTGGGAACATGCCTATTATTTAAAGTACCAGAACCGGCGTCCCGAGTACATCAAGGCGTTTGCCAACGTGATTGACTGGGACTTCGTCAACCAGAGGTATTTAGAGAAGATCGGGGGGTGACCTTTTTTCGCCCCCTGAAGAAAGAAGTTTTTATCCCCATCCATCCCAGTCTCCCCTTGGTCCGAAACCATCGCAGCAGCGCCGGATGACGCCGCCGTGACCTGATCGGTGGGGGCGACGCTTTCCCCTATTCACCCGATTCAATGAGCAACACCACTGAAACCCATCTTGTCGAGAACCGCGTTTTTCCTCCGTCTCCGGAGTTTTCGGCAACCTCCCGCATCAAGAGCCTTGAGGAGTACAAGGCGAAATGGAAGAAATCCGTCGAAGACCCGGACACTTTCTGGGGCGAGGAAGCCTCGGAACTGAGCTGGAGCAAGCCGTGGGAAAAGGTGTTGCAGTGGGATTACCCGAACGCCCGCTGGTTCGTCGGCGGGGAGCTTAACGCTTCGGTCAACTGCCTCGACCGCCATTTGCAGGGGCCGCGCAAGAACAAGGCGGCGATCGTCTTTGAAGGCGAGCCGGGCGACAAACAGGTGCTCACCTACCAGCAGTTGCACCGCGAAGTCTGCCGTTTTGCCAACGTCCTCAAGCGCAACGGCGCGAAAAAGGGCGACCGCATTCTGATCTACCTGCCGATGATCCCCGAAGCGGCGATCGCCATGCTCGCCTGCGCGCGGATCGGCGCGACCCACTCGGTCGTTTTCGGCGGTTTTAGCTCGGACTCGATCCGCGACCGGATCGCCGACTGCGGCGCGACGCTGATCGTCACCGCCGACGGCGGCTACCGCCGGGGGGCGATCGTACCGCTCAAGCGCAACGTCGACGAAGCGCTCAAAGGGGGCAACCACAACGTCAGCCGCGTCATCATCCACCGGCGCACCAACAGCGCCATTCACGTCGAGGAAGGCCGCGACGTCTGGTGGCACCGCGAGCTGGAGTATGTCAACGCCGACTGCCCGGCGGAACCGGTGGAATCGAGCCACCCGCTCTTCATCCTTTACACCAGCGGCTCGACCGGCAAGCCGAAGGGCATCCTTCACAGCACGGGCGGCTTCCTGACGGGGGTGACCTCCACCTGCCGCTACATTTTCGACTACAAGGAAGACGACGTCTTCTGGTGTACGGCGGATGTCGGCTGGGTCACCGGCCACAGCTACGTCGTCTACGGGCCGCTCGCCGAAGGGGCGACCACCCTCATGTACGAAGGCGCGCCGAACTGGCCGGAAAACGACCGCTTCTGGAAGATCGTCGAGGAATACGCCGTCACGATCCTTTATACCGCCCCGACGGCGATCCGCGCCTTCATCAAGTGGGGCGAAGAGTGGCCCAAAAAGCACAACCTCTGCTCGCTGCGCCTGCTCGGAAGCGTGGGCGAACCGATCAACCCGGAAGCATGGATCTGGTACCAGCGGGTGATCGGCGGCGGCCGCTGCCCGGTGGTCGACACCTGGTGGCAGACCGAAACCGGAGCGATCATGATCAGTTCGCTCCCCGGCGCCATCCCGACCAAGCCCGGTTCCGCGACGGTGCCGTTCTTCGGGATCGACGCGGCGGTCGTCGACGACGCCGGTGAAGAGGTCGGTGCGAACGTGAGCGGCAAGCTGATCGTGCGCAAGCCGTGGCCTGCCATGCTCGAAACCATTTACAACGATCAGCCGCGTTACGAGGAAGCGTACTGGGGCCAGATCCCCAACGTCTACACCGCGGGCGACGGTGCGCGGCGCGATGAAGACGGCTACTTCTGGATCGTCGGTCGGATCGACGACGTGCTCAACGTCGCCGGGCACCGCCTCGGTACGGCGGAGATCGAAGGCGCGCTGGTGAGCCACCCCGCTGTGGCCGAAGCAGCGGCGGTCGGGCGTCCCGACGACCTCAAGGGGCAGGGCGTCGTGGTCTTCGTCACCCTCAAGAGCGGCGTGAAGGTCGAACCCTCCCTGCGCGAGGAACTGCGCCAGCACGTCGGGCACTCCATCGGGGCTATCGCCCGTCCGGACGAAATCCGCTTCGCCGAAGCGCTTCCGAAGACGCGCTCGGGCAAGATCATGCGCCGCCTCCTCAAGCAGGTGGCCGCAGGTGGCACGATCACCGGCGACACCACGACTCTCGAAGACCTGAGCGTTCTGGCCAATCTCGCCCAGAGCGACGAAGACGACGAGTAAGACCAGCGAACGAAAACTTCAAAAAAAACGCCGCCCGGGGGAAAACTCCGGCGGCGTTTTTTTTGGCACCGCGCACGCGCTCAGGGGAAAGCGCCGAAAGTCACTTCCCGGCTCCGGTTGTCGCCCGGAAGTTCTCAAAAAAGAACAATTTTCGCAAAATTGCCCCTGCGACGCGAAGAAAATCAACCGGATTCTCAGGAATAGGCGCAAAATCGGGTCGATTGGCCTGTAAAGAAAAATATTTGCATCTATTCCGTTGCAAAAATGAATCGCTTCTCGCATAAACGAGATTCATGCATTTGAGATTCGATTTTTCGGACGACCGGGAGGTGTTGCTTCTTCTATGCGACCTGGCGCGCCAGCTCTGCGGCGTGGTCCGTGAAAGAGGACTGGTTGGCGGGGGAGATCTAGGAGGTCTCCCGGAGAAACTCAAATGAACCGGAATTGATAAAGCCCGCGGGCGAAGTTTCCCCTGGCCGGAAGCCGGGGAAGATTTGCAAGCGGCGAACCCGATCAGCTCAAACCGCTTGATGGGGACCTTGTGTGGCAAGGCGAAAGACCGATGACGATCGGCCTGTAGCCCCCCACGAAGACCCGCAAAGCTAACTTTTTATAGCCAGATTTTTGGTGGCCGAATGGATGGTTTTCCAGGCTGCCGCTACGGAATTTGATGCGGTTTTCCTGCCTCTCGCTCGTGATCACCACAGCCGGGGCGACGGAATCTCCATCGACAGATAAACCTCCCTTTAAACCTTTTTTTCAGGAGAGACGACACGGCGTCACCAGCCCGGCTGGTGTCGAGTGTTGGTCTCACCTGGGAATGTCGGCCCCGCCCCGGAAGTCCGGACCGGTCGCCCATCTTCGGAACAGACCCTTTGCCTATCAACAGTTCTCCAAAACCAGTATGAAAAAACACGTACGTACAGCCCCTGCCACCAAGCATCGTTCGCGAGCGAAAAAAGATCGCGTTTCGAGCCCGAATCGTCAACTGAAGCGGCAACTTTCAGCCGCCATGCTAGCCACCGCCATGATGGTCGGGCCGGCCATGGCTGCCACCGTCGTGTATGAAGGCCCTGGCTTCGTGCATAACGGCAACACCAGCATCCTGTTTGGTTCCATCACGGTCAGGACCGGCGCCACGGCCAATGGCAACGTCAGGATCAACACGGTTGGGAACATCGTGCTCGATGACGGCACGGTTCTCGGGAACGCCTGGGTTGGCATCGGTTCCGTTTCGGTGACCAATGGAAGCTGGATCACCGGAGACGCGGGAAGCGGCCTTGGCCCGATCACGGTGGATACCAGTACGGTGGACGGCGACGTTTCCACCCTCTCCGGCGCCGTCTCGATCAATGCCGGGAGCATTATCGGCGGCGACGTATCCTCCGGCCTGGGCGCCATCAGCATTGATCGCGGCAGCTCGGTCGGTGGTGACGTGACGGCCTTCGCCGGCAATGTGACGGTGGATCGCGGCAGTTCGGTCGATGGTGGCGTGAGCGCCGCTCTCGGCGACGTGACGATCGACCGCGGCGGCTCGGTGGATGACAATGTGGAAGTCGCCCTGGGCGATGCCACGATCACCCGGGGCGGTCGGGTCGGCGGCGACGTGAATCTCCTCGCTGGTGATGCGTTGGTCACGCTCGGCGGCCGGGTCCGTGGGGACGTGAATATTACCGTGGGCGATGCGTCGATCAGCGACGGCGGTCGGGTCCGCGGGGATGTGAATATTACCTTCGGTGATGCGTCGATTACTGACGGCGGTCGCGTCCGGGGAGATGTGAATCTGGGTACCGGCGATGTGCTGGTTGATCGTAACGGTCGGGTCCGCGGCGATGTCATCGTGGATCTCGGCGACGTATCGATCGCGCGCGGCAGCCGGGTTGGCGGAGATGTGACGGTCAATACCGGCGATGTGTCGGTCGATCGTGGCGGTCGGGTCCGTGGTGATGTGATCGTCGACCTCGGCGATGTATCGATCACGCGCGGCGGCCGGGTCGGCGACGATGTGAATGTCAATCAGGGCAACGTGACGATTGATTTCGGCGGTCGCGTCGACGACGACGTGAATGTCAATCAGGGTAATGTCACGGTGGACCGCGGTGGCCGGATTGACGACGAAGTGAACGTCGGTATCGGCAACGTGACGGTGGACCGTGGCGGCCGGGTTGACGACGAAGTGAACGTCGGTCGCGGCAACGTGCTCGTGGACCGCGGTGGCCGGATTGACGACGAAGTGAATGTTCGTCGCGGTAACGTGACGGTGGACCGCGGTGGTCGGATTGACGACGAAGTGAATGTTCGTCGCGGCAACGTGCTGGTGGAC
>DATMFV010000044.1:0-7072 GCA_035555975.1 Chthoniobacteraceae bacterium | reverse complement strand
GTGACCATCGTCCCGCCATGGGCCAGCGCCGAGGCGACCTGACCGCCGCTCTCCCCGCCGACGGCGTTGAGCCCGAGCAACACCGGTTCGCCCCCGGTCGCCTTTTTGACCTTTTCCTTGACCTCGGCGTCGTCGGTCAACACCACATCGGCTCCGAGCGAAGTCAACTCCTCCACCAGTTCCGGCCGCCGGACCAGGTTGAGCGTTTTAAGCCCGAGTTCCTTTGCCATCGCGATCACGTGGCGACCCACCGCCGAGTTGGAAGCGTTCTGGATGACCCATCCGCCCGGCCGGGGCGGGACAAAATCGTGCAACATCCGCCAGGCGGTGGCCGGGTTGATCTTCAACATCGCGGCCTCCTGCAACGGCACCCCCTGGGGAACCACCGTCAGGAGCGATTCCTTGAGAACCCCGGCCTCGCGCCACGTTCCGAAGTGGTGCGGCAAAACGACCGCCATCCCTTCCTGCAACCGCTCCACGCCGGGCCCGACGCGCTCCACGATCCCGACGCCTTCCACCCCGGGGACGGCGGGGTAGTGCGAGGGGCGGGCCGGGTAGGTTCCTTCGATCGCGTTGAGGTCGGCCGGGTTGATCGGAGCGACGATCTGCGAGACGAGCACCTCGCCCTCTCCCGGTTCGCCGGTCTCCAGTCCGGTCACTTTCAGGACTTCCAGCGGTTTTCCCGGCTGATGATAAACAACGGCGGTGGTGGTCATGATCTCTTTTTTAAGTTTGCCCGGGTTGAAGATGGAGCCGTTCCAGAAAGGCGGTCAATTCCGAGGGACCGAAATCAGGCAAAACCTCATCGCCGACCACCAGCGTCGGCGTCAGGCGCTGGCCCGAGAGGTCGATCATCTCACGGTAATCGTTCGGATCGGCTTCGACATCGATCAACTCGTACCGGTAGCCGGCGCCATCAAGCATGGCGATGGCCTTGATGCACCACGGGCACCAGGTCTTGACATAAAGGCGGAGCGGTTTTTTCACAGGATCGGGCAACTTCCGCATTTTATATCTCAATTGCGCAGCGGATCACGTCTCTTTTTTTGGCGCAAATCACGCCTCCTCCGGTGCGCGGGCGCGATCTTCAAACCGGGTGAACTCCTTGAGGAAGGTCAGCGGCACGTCGCCAACGGGGCCGTTACGCTGTTTGGCGATGATCAGTTCCGCCTGGCCGCTGATCTCTTCGCGCTCCTCGTCCGTCTCGGCGTAATATTCGTGGCGGACGAGCAGTCCCACCAGGTCGGCGTCCTGTTCAATGGAGCCCGATTCGCGAAGATCGCTCAAACGCGGGCGGTTTCCGGACCGGCCTTCCGGGTTCCGGTTGAGCTGGGCAAGGACGATGATCGGGATCTCCAGTTCCTTGGCCAGCGCCTTCACGCCGCTGGAAATTTCGGAAATTTCCAACTGCCGGTTCTCCTGCCCGCGTTTGGAGGGGCTTTTGAGAAGCTGGAGGTAGTCGATGACGATCAACTGGATGTCGTGCTGCGCCTTGAGGCGGCGCGACTTGGCGCGAAGCTCGAGAATGCTCAGGCCCGCCGTGTCGTCGATAAAAATCTTGCTCTCCGCCAGCTTGGAGGCGGCAACGGTCAGGTTGTGAAAATCGCGGTCGGCAAGAAACCCGTCGCGCACCTTCTGCAGGTTGACCTTGGCGCGGGAACAAAGAAGCCGCTGGACCAACTGCTGGCTGCTCATTTCGAGCGAGTAGATGGCGACCGCATGCTTTTCGTTGAGCGCGACATGCTCGGCGATGTTCATCGCGAAGGCCGTCTTTCCCATCGAGGGACGCGCGGCGACGACGATCATTTCCGAGGGGTGGAGCCCGTCGGTCATCTGGTCGAAGTCGGTAAACCCGGTCGGGATGCCGGAGATCGCCCCCTTGCGCTCGTAGAGTTTTTCAATCGACTCCAGCGCGTCCATGACGGAGTCCTTGATCCGGAACGACCGGTCGCCGAGTCGGCTTTCCGCGATCTTGAAGATCTTGGTCTCAACCTGGTCGAGGAACGTGTCGACGTTTTCCGCCTCTTCGTAGGAGCGTTGCGCGAACTCGTTGCAGGTGATGATCACCTGCCGGAGCGTGTGCTTCTCCTTGAGGATCTCGATGTAAAACGAGGCGTTGGCCGCCGTCGGGATAAATGTGAAGAGCGAGGTGACAAACGCCGCACCCCCCACCTTTTCGAGTTCCTGGCGATCGCGCAGGAGCTGGGTCAAAAGAATGACGTCGATCGGCTGCGCCTTGTCATACATCTCCCGGACCGTCCGGTAAATGATGGCGTGAGCCGGGATGTAGAAATGCTCCGGCTCGATCTTCTTTTCGATACACTCCCCCATTACCTCGCGGGGTGAGAGGAGGATCGATGACAGGACGCCAAGCTCGGCGTCCTGACTTTGCGGCAGGAGGCGGTGCGGATCAGGGGCGTACTTCCCCTTTTCGCGGAAATCCGACCGCTCCCTGGCTTCTCCGTTGCCGCCCGGCGAGGGTGACCCGCCCGAAGAAGGCAACTTCGCCGCCTCCTCGCGCGTTACAGCAGCCTCGGGCGGCATCGGTTACTTGGTGTGTTTGGCCTTTGGCTTCGCCTTGAAACCGCCTTCTTCGTCGCCCTCTTCCTCCGGGGCTTCCTCCGAAGACGATTCGATAGTGACGCTCAGCTTCGCGGTCACGTCGCTGTGGAGACGGACGGCGACTTCCTGGGTGCCGGTTTCCTTGAGCGGGCGGTCGAGCTGGATGCGGTGGCGATCGACTTCCTTGCCGGTTTCGGCGGCGATCCGGTCGGCGATCTCCTTGGCGGTGACCGAACCGAACGCCTTGCCGGTTTCCCCGGTGGCGAGCGTGAAGGTCAGCTTGAGCTTGTTGATCCGGCGGGCGAGTTCTTCGGCCTCGTTGAGTTCACGGGCTTCGCGCTCGGCGCGCTTGGCCTTGAGCTGGTTGAGACGGCGCAAGGTGGCCGGGGTAACTTCGAGGGCCTTGCCGTAAGGGACGAGAAAGTTGCGGGCATAGCCACGCTTGACTTTCACGACATCGGCTTCAGCGCCCAACGAGTCAATTTTTTCAGTAAGGATAACTTCGATAGTAGACATAGTGCATCTCCCGGCCACAAATTTGCGGGGCGTACTTGTTAGCCGGGTTCCAGGGTGAGTGTCAATCGGTTTGCGAAACTTTTGCGGTCGCCGCCGATTTTTGAGGGATCAGGTCGGCATCAATCGTCACCGAGACGCCGGGGGTGATCATTTTGGCAAGGCGGATCGCGTCCCAGTTGGCGAGGCGGATGCACCCCGCGCTGGCCGCGCGGCCGATCGTCTGCGGGTTGTTGGTCCCGTGCAGGCCGATCCCGGGCCGGTTGATCCCCATCCAGACCACGCCGACCGGGCTGCTCGGCCCGGCGGGGATGTTATAGAACGTATTGGTGCGCACGCCCCGCTTCAGGACGCCTTCATCGTAACGATACCACGGCAGGGTGGTGATCCCGAGCACCTTCCAGTTGCCGGGAGGCGCGGGAATCTTGCTGGAGCCGGGGGTGATCGGGAAGGAGGCGAGCAGGGTGTTGCCTTCGAAAAGGTCGAGGATCTTTTCCCGCGTATCGACCACGATCCGCCGCGAAAGCAACGCGCGGTCGACCGGCGTTTTCGCGACTTCCTTGACCTCCTCGATCTTGAACGGCTTGACGTTGGGCACCCGGATGACATCGCCGGCGGTGAGCTGGTCAAGATTCATCCCGGAGTTGAGGTAACGGAGAAAGTCGGGGTCGGAATGAAACCGCTCCTGCACGAACTTGAGCAGCGTCGGGTACGGCATCCGCTTGAGCTTCGCCTGTTCCTCCGGTTTCCCGGGGATCGGGCCGACCCGTTTCACATCTTCCGCCGTGATGGTGTAGGTGGTGTAGATCGGGTGGATGTCGTCGAGCGGAAGATTCCCCGCGTCGGCCAGATCGCCCGTGACCGGGAGACCGTTGGCGGCCTGGTAGCGGGCAAGCGCCTTGGAGGTGAATTCCCCCGGGGTGCCGTCGATCTTGCCGGGACCGAAACGTTTCTGGTCCAGAAAAATCTGTATCCGCGCGGTGATCTCGAGCGTGTTGACCGGCTCGGCGCGGGCGACGGGAAGTTCCGTCACCGGGACCACCGGCGCTTCCACGGGAACGGCGAACCCGTCAACGGTCGGCGGCGCGGTGACCGAAGGCGAAAGAGTGGGAGCCACGACGGAAGGGTTCCCGCCCGGCAGCTCGGTGGAATAGGAATCGACCGGTTCAACGGTGCGATCCGGCCACGGCGTGGCGGAGGGCTGAGGGGCGGCTTCCACGACCACCCCGCCGATCTCGGCGCGATAGGCGTTCGGGTTCGTTTCCTGAGCAACACCGACTGAAAGCGTCAGGCCAAACGCTGCCAATCCATAAAACAAACTTATTTTCATTCGTGACGACTTTAACAAAAGGCTTTCTTCACCGTTCCCACGATTTCTGCGCTTCTCAAGGAAAACTGCCCAAGCAATAGCTGGAAAGCTGGCTTCTTGCAAGGGTTTCCCTGATGGGTGCGACCGGCATGTTGCCGTTGCCGCCATGCTTCTTTGCCCTCAATTCGTTTGACTTTGTAACCGCCAAGGTTACTTTCAAGCAGTGCAGTTCGTCGAGTTTCCTGCCTTCACCCGGGCCGTGCCCTCCATCCTTTCAGAGAAGGAATACCTTGATCTTCAAATGTCCCTCATGGAACGCCCTGATGAAGGAACCTTGATCCCGGGAGGCAACGGATTACGGAAGATTCGGGTCAGGAGTAAGAGGAAGGGCAAAAGCGGCGGTTCACGCGTGATTTACTATTGGTATGTTTCACCGGAAAGGATCGACTTATGCCGGATTTACGAAAAATCCGACAAAGCAGACCTTCCCAAAGCCGAAATAAAAAATATCCTCAAAGAACTCGAAAAATGAAAAAGAACGAGATCGCAGCTCTTCAAAAAGAACGCCTGGCCATCCATCAGGGCGAGATGGCCCCGGGACGTGTCTGGGAGTTGACCAGGGGGACCGATGGGAAAGTCCATCGCAAACAGGTTGCCCCTGAAGTCTTTCGCCGCAAACAGGCAAGGGCGTGGGAGGTCAAAACAGAGGCCGCGCGTATCCGGCATAAGATCAATCTCACCCAGCAGCAGTTTGCCGAGTCGATCGGCGTGTCGCTGGCAACCCTTCGCAAATGGGAAAGCGGTGCCTCCCAACCCACCGGAGCAGCCCGCGTTCTCCTGAAAGTGGTGGAAATGGCTCCCGACGTTGCCCGCAGGGCGTCCAAGGCAGTTTTTGCAGAATCGTAAACGGCGGACCAACGGTCGCGAAATCCTACGCGATGGAAACCGGCGTCCCCTGCGGAACCTGCCCGAAAAGTTCGCTCATGTCGGCATTGCGCATCCGCACGCAGCCGTGGCTGCACGGCTGGCCGATCGTCTCCTCGTGGTTGGTTCCGTGGATGTAGATGTACCGTTCGCGGGTGTTGGCGTTATCCGGGTCGAGCCCGTGAAGCCAGAGGATGCGGGTCAGCACGAGATCCTCCGGGTTGTCGCGGTCGCTAAAAGGGGCGACTTGGCCGGTCCATTCCCGGCTTTTGAAGACCGCGCCGAGCGGAGCCCCTTCGCCGATCCGTTCCGCGATTTCAAAGCGCCCGAGCGGCGTTTTCAGGCTCCCCTCCTCCGAGCCGACCCCGAAGCCGGAGGTGGAAACCGGGTACGAGGCGATCCGGCTCGTCCGGCCCGAAGCATCGGTTTCAAGGAGGTCGAGCCGCTGGGCGGCAAGGTCAACTTCAATTTTGCGCACGAAAGATTGCATGAAAGAGGCACTAATGTATGCTGGGTTCCGCCCTCTTGGGAGTTTTTCTTTTTTATGAGTCGAAACTATACCGTCGCAATCGTCGGCGCCACTGGCGCAGTCGGCGTGGAAATGATGAAAGTTCTGGAACGTCGTCAATTTCCCGTCGGCACCCTTAAACTGCTCGCTTCCGCCCGTTCCGCAGGCAAAACGTTGACGTTCAAGGGAACCGAACTGACGGTGGAGGAACTCCGGGAGGATTCGTTCGAAGGGGTCGACATCGCGCTCTTCAGTGCGGGCGGCTCGATCTCGAAGCGCTTTGCCCCCGCCGCAGTGGCCGCCGGGGCGGTGGTGGTGGACAACTCCTCCGCCTACCGGATGGACCCGGAGGTGCCGCTGGTGATCCCGGAAATCAACCCGGAAGATGCCGCGACCCACAAGGGGATCATCGCCAACCCGAACTGCACGACCGCCGTTTCGCTGATGGCTTTAAGCCCGCTTCACAAGGCATTCGGCATCCGCCGGATCATCGCGGCGAGCTACCAGGCCGTTTCCGGGACCGGCGCGCAGGCGATCGAGGAACTGCGCCACCAGGTCGAAGACCTTGCCGCCGGGCGCGAAGTCCGCAAGGAGGTCTACCCGTACCAGATCGCCTTCAACGTCCTGCCGCATGTCGACCAGTTTCTCGACGACGGCTACACCCGTGAAGAGATGAAGATGCAGCACGAAGCGCGCAAGATCCTGCATCACGACGACCTCAAGGCGTCGGTGACCTGCGTGCGCGTCCCCGTCTACCGGGCGCACTCGGTCGCGGTCAATGTTGAGTTTGAACGCCCCGTTACGGTGGAGGAAGCGCGGAAGGTGCTCGCCTGTGCCGAAGGGGTCGAACTGCTCGACGAACCGTCGACCAACAGCTACCCGGTGCCGCTGGAGGTGGCCGGGAAGGACAACGTCCAGGTCGGCCGCGTGCGGGTCGACTGCGCCCTCGACAACGGCCTCGCCCTCTGGATCGTCGGCGACCAGCTCCTGAAAGGGGCGGCGCTCAACACGGTCCAGATCGCCGAACTGGTCGTGCAGCCGGTGGCCGTGTCGTGACGGGCCTGACCCTCCCGTCCCCACCCTCTCCCGTGAAAGAACACCCCTTATGGCCAGCGTAAAAATAGATCCGGCGCTTCACCAGGCGCGCAAGCCGGACTGGATCAAGGTCCGCCTTCCTTCCAACCCGGTCTTTTTCTCCACCAAGGCGCTCATCTCCGACCTGAAACTTGTCACGGTCTGCGAAGAGGCGCAATGCC
>DATMFV010000043.1:0-36935 GCA_035555975.1 Chthoniobacteraceae bacterium | reverse complement strand
CAAGCGGGGCAGCCGGGGGTAAGCGCGAGAGCGCGCCACCCCCGGAGAACCCGGTGGGAGAGAAATCGACCCTGAAAGGGTCGCAGCGGATCGTCTTGGGGTAAGGTCCCTTTTTCTGCGACCCCGTTCGGGGTCGATGATGAGGGAATCCAATAGCCCGGGGGGTGTCGCTTCACTCGACCCCCGGCTTCCCCGCTGTAAGCCCTCCGGGCTATTCCCTTGCTGATACCACTTTTAATCACACCCCCCTCCGCTCCTCCGCCTACTCCTTCTTTTCAAAGCGAAACCGGCAGCAGGAGCCTCCTCTTACCATGCACTCTTCATGATGAACCGTCCCGCCTGAGAGATCTTCAAGGAGCTGCAAGTCAAAGTCGCAGACTTCCGGATACTCGGATGCAAGATGATGATAGACACAGTTATGAGCCTTGATCACCGGGAGTTGCCCGCCTTCGCCTTTCACCACTTCGGCCTCGTAGCCGAGTTCGAGCATCAGTTTCCCGAGCGCTTCGATCCTCTCCTCTGACGGTTTGTCCTGGAGTGGTTCCAAGTGAGATTCGGCCACGGTTTTGGCCATCTCCCGAAAGATCAGGCGCAGCTTCTCCCCTCCTCCGTCCAGCCGGATCTTCTCGAGCACAAGCGATGAAAACCAGACATACTGCTTCGTAAACAGGTCCATTCCCCTGGAGGTGATCAGGTAGGAATGACTCGGTCTCCCGCGAGATTCGCGGGCTCTCCCTTTGGCAATATAGTCGCTTTGCACCAGCGATCGAAGGTGCTGGTTCACTGCGGTCCGCGTAATTTCAAGCCGCTCAGCGAGTTCATCAACCGTCAGGCCATCGCGCTCAACCAGGAGCAATCGCAGGAGCGCCTGTTGACGTTCACCGAAAAAAGTGAGGTTGGTTAAATTTTCCATTGATCAGAGCGAATCTTTTGACATACAAATATGTCGTAAGTTTTACCTTACCATCCATTACATGAAAAAAATAACCTATTTCGCACTCGCCGCCAGCTTACTCTCCTGGAACATCGCCTACGCCCACGAAAAACCGACTGACGCACAGATTGCCGCCATTGTCGTCGCTGCCAATCAGGTCGATGTCGACGCCGGCAAATTGGTCGCGGCCAAGTCGACGGATGCCGCGATCAAAGCCTTTGCCGACCAAATGGTAACCGACCATACCGCCGTCAATCAAAGCGCCGTGGACTTGGTCACGAAACTGAAAGTAACCCCGGAGGCCAATGCCACCAGCAAATCTCTGGAAGAAGGGGGCGCCAAGAATTTGGCCCATCTTCAAACGCTAAAGGGGAAAGCCCTGGATCACGCCTATGTTGACCACGAAGTCGCCTACCATGCACAGGTCATTGATGCGCTTGATCAAACCTTGATCCCCAACGCAAAGAATGAAGAACTCAAGGCGTTGTTGGTCAAAGTGCGCCCGGCATTTGTACAGCATCTCGAACATGCCAAACACCTTCAGGCCACCTACCAGAAGACCGGGGCGCAAGAATGAAACGCTTCAGCCTGAAGCTATCGGCAGGGGCTGTCCTGTCAGTGGTTTTGCTCCATGGGCTTGGGGCGAGCGCCCGGGCAGGCGAGCCTTCAACGCATACCATTGTGATCGAGGCGATGAAGTTTTCGCCTGCCACCCTCAAGGTTCATCCCGGCGATGTGGTCATCTTTAAAAACTCCGACCTTGTCCCTCATACCGCAACGGAAAAAGCTTCCAATGCTTTTGATTCAGGAGTTTTGAATCGCAACGCAGAGTGGAAGTTTGTGCCCGAAAGCAGCGGCACGATCCACTACAAATGCACGCTCCACCCCGGCATGGAAGGATCGATTATTGTCGAAGCGGCTCCGGCTCCTTCGCCGCAGTCCCCCATGGCGTCGCCCTAAAAGCAATGCTGTTCACTTGGCGGCACTGGACGACCTCCGTCGTCCGCGTCGTTGGACTTGGGTAGCACCTTGTTCCTGCTGCCATCTCTTGCCTCCACGGCACACGCGGAGGTGCGCCCTCCAGGCGCTCCCGTGCCAGGGTGGTTTTAAGTGAACAGCATTGGCCCAAAAAGGGGAGAACCGGGAGACCGGCCTACCGCATGGAGTACACAAAAAAACCGGCCCGATCCACTGGAGACTCGAGCCGGTTTTTTCTAAAAAAGACCTGTAAAAGCAGGTTTTAAGCTTCGCTGGTCGCGGCAGCTTCGTCGCCTTCGAGGGCTTCGCCGACGGCGTAGCGTGTGAAGCGGCGGATGATGATGTTTTCACCCAGCTCGGCGATCTTGCTTTTTACCAGTTCGGTGATGGTGATGTCGGGGTTCTTGATGAACGCCTGTTCCATCAGCGCCACCGAGGCGTAGAACTTGTCGAGCTTTCCTTCGACGATCTTTTCCACGATGTTTTCCGGCTTGCCCTTGACCTGGTCGCGGGCGATTTCGCGTTCGCGTTCCACCAGTTTCGGGCAGATCGAGTCGCGGCTGACGCAGATCGGGTGAGCGGCGGCAATGTGGAGGGTGATGTCCTTGACGAACTCGCGGAAGCTTTCGTTCTTGGCGACGAAGTCGGTCTCGCAGTTGACTTCCAGAAGGACGCCGACCTTCCCCTGCATATGGATGTAGGAGGCAATCGTCCCTTCCTTTGCCGTACGGCTCGACTTTTTACCGGCGCTCGCGATGCCCTTTTTGCGGAGGACATCCTCGGCCTTTTCCAGGTCGCCCCCGGCTTCGGTCAGGGCCCGTTTGCAGTCCATCATACCGGCGTTGGTCTTGTCCCGCAGCGCCTTAACAAGTTGTGGAGTAATTTCGCTCATAAATTCTTAAAAAAATGTGGGTCGTTTCGGAGTTAAAAAAGCGCAGCCGAAGATGACCTTCGGCTGCGCAGCAAATCAATGTTCCACTGCCGGGAACAAAAACAAGAGCCTTATTCGGCGACCGCAGCCAGGTCCGCCTGTTCCTGCACGTGTCCGCCACCGGCGACGAGGGCGTCGACCAGCTTCTGGAGCAACACGCGGATGGAGCGGATCGCGTCGTCATTTCCGGCGATCGGGTAATCGGTCAGGTTCGGGTCGGCGTTGGTGTCGACGATGGCGACCACCGGGATGTTGAGCCGACGGGCTTCCGCAACGGCGATCGCTTCCCGCTGGACGTCGATGATGATCAACGCATCGGGGAGTTTTTCCATGTCGCGAATCCCTTCCAGGTTGCGCAGCAGGGTTTCGCCTTCACGACGGATCGCGGCGATTTCCTGCTTGCCCATCTTGGGATATTCCGGCTGCTTTTCGAGGTTTTCGATGTAACGAAGCCGCCCGATGCTCTTGCGGATGGTGGTCATGTTGGTCAGCGTCCCCCCGAGCCAGCGGTGGTTGACGTAGAAATGACCGCAGGCGTTGGCCGCTTCCTTCACGGCTTCCTGTGCCTGCTTTTTGCATCCGACAAAGAGGACCTTGCCCTTGCGCTCGGCCAGGCCGGAAAGGAACTCGGTCGCCGCCTGAAGCTGCTTGACGGTTTCGCTCAGATTGATGATGTAGATCGCGTTGCGCTTCCCGAAGATGTAAGGCTTCATCTTGGGGTTCCAGCGTTTGGTCTGGTGACCAAAGTGGACCCCGGCTTCGAGAAGTTCCGCCATGAGTTCAGTCGACATAGATGTATTTTTGCTCTCTAAAAAGGGCGCGTATTATTGTCGCCCCTTGGGTTGAACGCAAGGGTTAAAATCGGCTCTTTCTCCCAGAGGAAAAAAGCGCTCCCTTCACGTCCCGGTGGGTTACCGGTGGTTGGGTTGATCGGGTTTTCTTTTTGGTTTTCACCTTCTGGCAGGGCCGGTTCTCCGGGCGGTTTCTTTTTTTAAGAAGAAACCGCCCGGATGAAAGCCGTCCGCCTTTAGGCGATGTTGGATTCGGTGATTTCGGGAACCGGTTCGATCTCGGGGATCGGTTCGCCCGAAGTGATCAGCCGGATGTTCTTGTGCGTGCCAAAGCCGGTGCCGGCAGGGATCAGGTGACCCATGATCACGTTTTCCTTGAACCCGCGCAGGTTGTCGACGCGACCCAGCGTGGCGGCTTCGGTCAGGACACGGGTGGTGTCCTGGAACGAGGCGGCGGAGATGAACGAGTCGGTTTCGAGCGACGCCTTGGTGATCCCGAGAAGGACCGGGCTCGCCTCGGCGGGCTTGCCCCCCTTTTCGATCACCTTGCGGTTTTCGGCTTCGAACTCCAGCTTGTCGATCTGGTCGCCCCAGAGAAGCGGCGTGTCGCCCGGGTCGGTGATCTTCACCTTGCGCAGCATCTGGCGGATGATGATCTCGATGTGTTTGTCGGCGATTTCCACCCCCTGCAGGCGGTAGACTTCCTGCACTTCGTTCACCAGGTGTTCCTGCAACTCCTGCGGTCCGCAGATGTCGAGGATTTCGTGAGGCACCACCGGCCCTTCGGTCAACTGGCTCCCCTTCTTCACAAAGTCGCCCTTGAAGACGATGATGTGCTTGTTGAGCGGGATGAGGTGCTCTTCCTCGGTCCCCGTGGCCGGGTCCTTGAGGATGAGGCGGCGCTTGCCGCGGACCGAACCGCCGATCTCGACGATCCCGTCGATCTTGGCAATTTCCGCGGAATCCTTCGGGCGGCGGGCTTCGAAAAGCTCGGCGACACGCGGGAGACCCCCGGTGATGTCCTTGGTCTTGGCGGCTTTACGCGGTGTCTTGGCGAGGAGCTGCCCGGCCCGTACTTTCTTGCCTTCCTGCGCGGTGACGTGAGCGCCGGACGGAATCGAGTAGCTGGCGAGGACATCGCCCTTGTCGTCGATGATGACGATCTGCGGGTGAAGGTCTTCCTTGTGCTCCATGACGACGGTGCCCGGCAGGCCGGTCGCTTCGTCGGTTTCGCGCTTGACGGTGACGCCGACGATCATGTCGCGGAATTCGACCTTCCCGGCCTTTTCCGTGAGAATCGGGACGTTGTGCGGATCCCACTGGACGATGGTCTGGCCTTGTTCGACCTGGTCGCCGTCCTTCGGGGTGATGACCGAGCCGATGACGATGTTGTGGCGTTCGATCTCCATCCCCGCGTCGTCGTGGATGCTCAGCCAGCCGTTCTTGTTGAGGACGATCCAGCTCTGGTCGAGGGCCTGCACGACGCGCAGGTCGTTGAACCGGAGACGCCCGGCGAGTTTCGCCTTGATGACCGGCTGCTTGAAGGTCTGCGAAGCGGTCCCCCCGATGTGGAAGGTACGCATCGTCAACTGCGTGCCCGGCTCGCCGATCGACTGGGCGGCGATGATGCCGACCGCTTCGCCGAGCTTGACTTCGCGGCCCGTGGCGAGATTGCGCCCGTAGCACTTCGCGCAGACGCCCCGCTTCGATTCGCACGTGAGCACGGAACGGATCTTGAGCTGTTCGACGCCGATCTTGACGACCTGTGCGGCGGCGTGTTCGCCGATCACTTCGTCGGGCTTGACGAGTTTTTCCTTGGTCACCGGATCGACGATGGTCTCGCAGCTCATCCGGCCGACAATACGCTGGCCGAGGTCGACGACTTCCTCGTCTCCTTCGTAGATGGAGCGGACGATGATGCCGTTGATGGTGCCGCAGTCGGGTTCGGTGATGATGACATCCTGCGCACAGTCGACCAGCTTGCGGGTGAGATACCCGGAATCGGCCGTCTTGAGCGCGGTGTCGGCGAGCCCCTTGCGGGCGCCGTGGGTCGAGATGAAGTACTCCAGCACGGTCAACCCTTCGCGGAAGTTCGAGGTGATCGGCTGTTCGATGATTTCGCCCGAAGGCTTGGCCATCAACCCGCGCATCCCGGCCAACTGCTTGACCTGCTGGCGGTTACCACGGGCCCCGGAGTCGACCATGACGTAGACCGGATTGAGTTCCTTGCGCCCTTCGTTGTGTTCGAGGGTGCGGAACATGACGTTGGAGATTTCGTCCCCGGCGTGGGTCCAGATGTCGATCACCTTGTTGTAGCGTTCGCCGTCGGTGATGATCCCGTTGCGGTACTGCTTTTCCACCTTGTCGACTTCGGCGTAGGCGCGGTCGATCTCGATCTTCTTCTCCGACGGGATGATCATGTCGGTGATCCCGATGGAAATCCCGGCGCGGGTCGCCCAGATGAAGCCGAGTTCCTTGAGGCGGTCGAGGGTTTCGACGGTCTTGGTCTGGCCGCCTGCCTGGTAGCAGCGCCAGATGACATCGGAAAGGACCTTCTTGGTGGCGGCCTTGTTGATGAAGCCGACCCCTTCGGGCCAGATGCTGTTGAAGAGGACGCGACCGGCGGTCGTTTCGATGATGCGCGGCTCGGCGTCGCCGAAGAAGGTCTTCGTCCCGAGGTCGGGGTTGACGAACCGGATGCGCGAGGCAATCGAGATTTTTTCTTCAGCCAGGGCGAATTCGACTTCGCTGATCTCCGAAAAGAGCGGAAGGCGCTCCTTGGCGTCGATGTTGCGCGGGTTCTGCGTCAGGTAGTAGCAGCCGAGCGTGATGTCCTGCGAAGGGGTCGTGATCGGCTTGCCGCTGGAAGGCGAGAAGATGTTGTTGGGCGCGAGCATCAACATCCGCGTCTCCATCTGCGCTTCGATGGAGAGCGGGACGTGGACGGCCATCTGGTCACCGTCGAAGTCGGCGTTGTAGGCGGTACAGACCAGCGGGTGAACCCGGATCGCTTCCCCTTCGATCAACTGCGGCTCGAAAGCCTGGATCGAAAGACGGTGAAGCGTCGGCGCGCGGTTGAGGAGCACCGGGTGGCCCTTGGTGACTTCTTCAAGGATGTCCCAGACTTCCGGCGTCTGGCGTTCGATCATCTTCTTGGCCGAACGGACGGTGTGGACGTAGCCGAGTTCCTTGAGGCGCCGGATAATGAACGGTTCGAAGAGGACGAGCGCCATCTTCTTGGGCAGACCGCACTGGTTGAGCTTGAGTTCCGGCCCGATGACGATGACCGAACGGCCCGAGTAGTCGACCCGCTTGCCGAGAAGGTTCTGGCGGAAACGACCGCCCTTCCCCTTGAGCATGTCGGAAAGCGACTTGAGCGGGCGGTTGCCGGCCCCGGTGACGGCGCGGCCGTGGCGGCCGTTGTCGAAGAGGGCGTCGACCGCTTCCTGCAACATCCGCTTTTCGTTGCGGATGATGACCTCCGGCGTCTTGAGCTGGAGGAGGTTCTTCAACCGGTTGTTGCGGTTGATGACCCGGCGGTAAAGGTCGTTGAGATCGGAAGTCGCAAAGCGGCCCCCTTCGAGCGGGACGAGCGGGCGAAGATCGGGCGGGATGACCGGCAGGACGTCGAGGATCATCCATTCCGGACGGCTGCGCGAGTGGATGAACCCCTGTGCGAGCTTGAGGCGGCGGGCGAGCTTCTTGCGGATCTGCTTGGAGCGGGTAAGCGTCATCTGCTCCTCAAGCTCCACGATGAGCGCGTTGAGGTCGGCCTGTGCAAGCAGCATCCGGATGCCTTCGGCTCCCATGGCGGCCTGGAACGAACCGTCGCCGTACTGGTCGAGTGCTTCGCGGTATTCGTTTTCGGTCAGAAGCTGGCAGCGCTGGAGCGGGGTGTTCCCGGCGTCGACGACGATGTAGTCTTCGTAGTAGATGACGCGTTCGAGCTGGCGGCTCGACATGTCGAGCATCAGGCCGATGCGGGAGGGCATGCACTTGTAAAACCAGATGTGCGAAACGGGGACGGCGAGTTCGATGTGCCCCATCCGTTCGCGGCGAACACGGGAAAGGGTGACTTCGACGCCGCAACGGTCGCAGATCACGCCCTTGTGCTTGATCCGCTTGTACTTGCCGCAGGAGCATTCCCAGTCGCGGGTCGGCCCGAAGATGCGTTCGCAGAAAAGGCCGCCCTTTTCCGGCTTGAACGTCCGGTAGTTGATGGTTTCGGGGTTCTTGACTTCGCCCGCGCTCCACTGGCGGATGGTGTCCGGCGAGGCGACGCTGATGGCCACCCGGTCAAAGGCAGCGTTGCGGTCTGCCCCAAAAAGTTCACGAAAGTTTGGTTCACTCATACGAATTGCTTGGTTGTCAATTCCGGCGGTTGCGCCTGCCCGAAGGCTCTTCTGGCTGCCCCAGGCAGGCTATTGGGAAAAAAGGTGGTGATGCGATTGCTTAGACAAGGCCATCCGGCAGGACCGGCGCTTCCGAACCGACGCGGACGTCGAGACAGAGGCTCTGCATTTCCTTGATGAGAACGTTGAACGACTCCGGCGTTCCGGCTTCGAGCGAGTTGTCCCCCTTCACGATCGACTCGTAAATGCGGGTACGTCCCTGAACGTCGTCGGACTTGACGGTGAGCAGTTCCTGGAGCGTGTAGGCGGCGCCGTACGCTTCGAGTGCCCAGACCTCCATCTCCCCGAAACGCTGGCCGCCGTACTGCGCCTTCCCACCGAGCGGCTGCTGGGTGACCAGGGAGTAGGGGCCGACGGCGCGGGCGTGGATCTTGTCCGCGACGAGGTGGCCGAGCTTGAGCATGTAGATGTAGCCGACGACGACTTCCTGCTCAAACGCGTCCCCGGTGCGGCCGTCGAAGAGGCGGGCCTTCCCGTTTTCGTTGATCCAGGTAAACCCGTCGATCTTCTGCGCTTCCTTGAGGTAGTCGAAGATGCGCTTTTCGTGAATCCCGTCGAATACCGGCGTGGCGACGGTGAAGCCGAGCGCCTTGGCGGCAACGCCGAGGTGGGTTTCCAAAACCTGCCCGACGTTCATACGCGAGGGCACCCCGAGCGGGTTGAGGACGATCTCGACCGGCGTGCCGTCCGCGAGGAACGGCATGTCCTCTTCGGCGACGATCCGGGCGACGACCCCCTTGTTCCCGTGGCGGCCCGCCATCTTGTCCCCGACGGAGAGCTTCCGTTTGCTGGCGATGTAGACCTTCACCTGCTTGATGATGCCCGGGTCGATCTCGTCACCGGCTTCGATCCGGTCCATGGAACGCTCGCCTTCGAGTTCGAGTTCCTGGAACCGGCTCTCAAACTGTCCGATGATCTCGCGGATCTTGTTGCGGATCGGGCTCGGGTCGATCTCGACATGGTCGTAGACCGACGCCAGCTTGCGAAGCAGCGTCTTGGTGATCTTCCGGTTGGCCGGAATGATGATCTCGCCCGTTTGCGCGTTGACCACGTCGAGCGGGATCTTTTCACCCAGGAGGATGTTCGAGAGCGCTTCGGTCAACTGCTCGTGCAGTTCGTCGCGGCGACGGTTGAGGTCGTCGGTGGCGGCCTTGATCTGGCGCTTGGTTTCCGCCGGGGTGAGCTTCGACTTGGCGATCTCCTTGCGGGAGGAGACCTTCACGTCCATGACGATGCCGTACGTCCCGGAAGGAACGGTCAGCGAGGTATCCTTCACGTCCGCGGCCTTTTCACCGAAGATGGCGCGCAGGAGGCGCTCTTCGGGGGCGAGTTCCGTTTCGCTCTTCGGCGTGATCTTGCCGACGAGGATGTCGCCCGGTTTGACTTCGGCCCCGATCCGGATCACCCCGTCGTTGCCGAGATTGCGCAGGGCTTCTTCGGAGACGTTGGGAATGTCGCGTGTGATTTCTTCGGGCCCGAGCTTGGTGTCGCGCGCGCCGATTTCGAACTCGTCGATGTGGATCGAAGTGTAGATATCCTCCTTGACGATCTTTTCGGAGATCAGGATGGCGTCTTCGAAGTTGTAGCCGTTCCACGGAGTGAAGGCGACCAGCACGTTGCGCCCGAGGGCGATTTCACCGTTTTCGGTGTTCGGTCCGTCGGCAATGACCTGCCCCTTCTTGATCTCCTGTCCCTTGGCGATGATCGGCTTCTGGTTGACGCACGTCCCGGCGTTGGAACGCATGAACTTGCGCAGTTCGTAGACGTAGACGCCGTCGGCGACATCGGTTTTCAGCTTTTTGCGCCCCTCGGGCATCTGCCCGTCGCGGGTGATGACGATCTGGTTCGCGGTGACCGAAGCGGCGATCCCTTCGGATTCCGAGACGATGACCGCCTTGGAATCGCGGGCGACCTTTCCTTCCATTCCGGTGCCGACGAGCGGCGCTTCGGAAACCAGAAGCGGCACCCCCTGGCGCTGCATGTTGGAACCCATCAGCGCGCGGTTGGCATCGTCATGCTCGAGGAAGGGAATCAGCCCCGCCGCAACAGAGACAAGCTGCTTGGGCGAGATGTCCATGTAATGGACCTGGTCGGGCTTGACTTCGAGGAAGTCGCCGCGGAAACGGATTTCCACGCGCTCGGTCAGGAAGGTCCCCTTTTCGTCGATCGGCGTGTTGGCCTGGGCGACATTGTAGTTCTCTTCGCGGTCGGCCGTCAGGAAGTCGATCTGGTCGGTGACGCGGGAGTTGACCACCTTGCGGTACGGCGTTTCGATGAAGCCGAAATCGTTGATCCGCGCGAAGGTCGACATCGAGCTGATCAGACCGATGTTCGGACCTTCCGGCGTTTCGATCGGGCAGATGCGACCGTAGTGGGAAGGGTGAACGTCGCGGACTTCGAAACCGGCGCGGTCCCGCGAAAGCCCCCCTGGCCCGAGGGCCGAAAGACGGCGCTTGTGGGTCAGTTCGGCCAGCGGGTTGGTCTGATCCATGAACTGCGAAAGCTGCGAACGGCCGAAGAAGTCGCGGATCACCGCGCTCAACGCCTTCGGGTTGATCAGCTTCTGCGGGGTCATCGCATCGACGTTGATGTCAAAGAGGGTCATCCGTTCCTTGACGAGACGTTCGGTGCGGGCGAGGCCGACGCGGCACTGGTTGGCGAGGAGTTCGCCGACAGTACGGACACGGCGGCTGCCGAGGTGGTCGATATCGTCGAGCGTTCCTTCCCCGCGACGGAGCGCCGTGAGGTACTTCATCGCGGCGATGAAGTCTTCCTTGGTCATCACCCGTTCGTCGATGTTGATCTCGAGACCGAGCTTCTGGTTGAGCTTGTAACGGCCGACGCGACCGAGGTCGTACTTCTTCGGGTCGAAGAAGAGCCGCTTAAGCAGGCCGCGCGCGTTCGGCACGGTGGGCGGGTCGCCAGGGCGCAGACGGCGGTAAATATCCTTGAGTGCTTCCTCCTCGTCGTGGGCGGGGTCCTTCTTGAGCGCCTTGATGATCGTGTCATCGAGCCGGGTGTCGACGACCTGGACCTCGTTGATGCCGAGCGCGAGAATCTGGCGGATGGTTGCCTTGGTGAGCGGTTCGAAAGCGCGGGCTACGGTGATTTCGCCGTCGCGAATATCGCCGAAAAGCACCTTGGAGCTGATGTCGTCTTCTTCGAGCTTTTCGCTGAGCTTGAGCTTCTCGACGTTGTAAAAGAGGCGGATGATCTCTTCGTCCGACCCGTAGCCGATGGCGCGCAGGAAGGTGGTCGCCAGAAACTTGCGGCGACGCTTGCGGCGGTCGAGATAGATGTAGAGGAGATCGTTGGTGTCGAACTGGACTTCCAGCCACGAACCGCGATCGGGGATGATGCGGAAGCTGTAGAGGACCTTGCCGTTGAGGTGGATCGACGACTCAAAGGCGATCCCCGGCGAGCGGTGCAACTGGCTGACGACGACGCGTTCCGCGCCGTTGATGACAAACGTTCCCTGCGGGGTCATCAGGGGGATTTCCCCCATGTAGACCTTCTCTTCCTTGGTGCCGTTCTCGTCGGTCAGGCGGAAGGTGATGTGGAGCGGAGCGCTGAAGGTCTGCCCCTCGCGCTGGCATTCCAGGGCGCTCAGCTTGGGATCGCCGATCTCGTAGGAAACAAAGTCGAGCGTGACCTTCTCGTCGTAGCTGCTGATCGGGAAGACTTCCCGGAAAACAGCCTGAAGGCCCATCTCCTTACGCTTGCTCGGCGTGACATCCTTCTGTAAAAATTCGAGGTAGGAGTTGACCTGGACCTCAATAAGGTTCGGCGGTTCGCTAAGTTCCTTGAGTTGACCGAAGTAGATTCTCTCTGGCATAGGTGGTGCGATTGGTGTTGGACCCTGGGAAGAGCGCCCGGACGTTCGCCTCTATAAGTGTTAATTTATAAGGGTGAACTTGGCGGCGGCGCGGCGGCGGAAGAAAGGCGACCTGGGAGGATTCCCGGCATCATTGCAGGGAAAAGCAATAGGTTGAAAGTCGCGGGTCGTCAAATGACCCGCGACTTTCAACCTCTTCAGTGGTGATCGGTGAAGCGCAGCGTTCAGAATAGGTCTATCCTAACAAAATGGGAAAAGAGCCTAAACCAAGAATTGGCGTGCGGCAAGACCTTTTTTTAAGGCCCTGCCGCACACACAACGGGATTACTTGATTTCGACCTTGGCTCCGGCCGCTTCGATCTTGGTCTTGATCGCTTCGGCTTCTTCCTTCGTCACGCCTTCCTTGATCGCCTTGGGAGCCCCTTCGACGAGAGCCTTGGCTTCGGCGAGACCGAGGCCGGCCACGTTGGCGCGGACTTCCTTGATGACGGCGATCTTGTTGCCGCCGACTTCCGTCAGGATGACGTCAAAGGAGGTTTTCTCTTCAGCGGCGGGAGCGGCAGCTCCAGCAGCAGGAGCAGCGGCGGCCACCGGAGCGGCGGCGCTGACGCCCCATTTTTCTTCGAGGTTCTTGACGAGATCGGCTACTTCGAGAACGGTGAGGGAGCTGAGCTGGTCGACCAGTGCGTTGATATCTGCCATAGGATTTGGTGGTGTCGTCGCGCCGCCGGAAGCCTCCGGAGCGATTGAGGTGTTCGGCCGAACACCCGACGAGGAACCTTCTATTTTGGTGTTTTCTTTCGAGATTGCGCCGCCTTGAGTGGCGGCGCAAAACGGTTTCCCTTTGAAAAAAGGGAAAATGGGTGGTTAAGCGGCGGCTTCGCCTTCCTTTTCCGACTTCGCCTTGAGCACGCGGGCCAGCGCGGAGGCCGGTTCGTTGAGGAGGCGTGCGAGGGTCGAGGCCGGGGCCTGCAGGGTGCCGAGCAGGGTCGCGAGAAGGACCTCGCGGCTGGGCAGGTCGGCAATCGCGGCGACCTGGCTGGCGTCGACGACGGCGCGGTCAATCACGCCGACCTTGACGGTCAGCTTCTTGGTTTCACCGGAGAAGGTCTTGACAACCTTGGCGGCGGCGGCCACGTCACTTTCACCGATCACGATCGCGGTCTGTCCGCGAAGTTCCTCGGAGAGGTCGGGCAGGCCGGCCTCGGTCAAGGCGCGACGAAGAAAGGTGTTCTTGACGACGCGGCATTCAGCCCCCGCCTCGGCGAGGCGGATGCGCAGCGTGGAAAACTCGTCCACGCGCAGGCCGGTGTAATCGGTGACAAGGACGAACGGAGAAGCGTTGAGGGTCGCCTGCAACTCTTCGACAATCTGAACTTTTTCGGGTCTCATTTTATGGGGCTCCTAATGGACTAACGGGTTCACTTCAGGTACGGCGTCGCGTCGACTCTGACGCCGGGAAGCATCGTGGCGCCCAGGGTGATGTTGGTGACGTACCTTCCCTTGGCGCTCGCAGGGCGTGCCTTGACGATCGCTTCGATGACGGAGGTGCCGTTTTCCACGAGCGCCTCATCGGAGAAGGAGAACTTGCCGAAAGGAACGGCGATGTTGCCGTTGCGGTCGAGCTTGAATTCGACGCGGCCGGCCTTGACTTCCTTGACGGCACGCGCGGTGTCGTCGGTGACGGTGCCGGTTTTCGGGTTGGGCATCAGGCCGCGCGGCCCGAGGACCCGCCCGAGTTTACGGACTTCGGTCATGGCGGCCGGAGTGGCGATGGCGACATCAAAGTCCTGGAAGCCGCCCTGAACCTTCGTGATCAGGTCTTCAAAGCCGACAAACTCGGCTCCGGCTTCGCGGGCCGCCTCGGCGGCTTCGCCCTGGGCGAAGACGAGGACGCGGACCGACTTGCCGCTCCCGTTGGGAAGCGGGGTGGTGCCGCGGACCATCTGGTCCGACTGGCGGGGATCGACCCCGAGGCGGAAGGAGAGGGTGACCGTCTGGTCAAATTTCGGAGCCGGGAGCGTCTTGATAAGGGCGATCGCTTCCGGAAGGGACTTCGCTTCGTCGCTGACTTTTTCAGCGGCGGCGCGATAACGTTTGCTTCTTGTTTTAGCCATGATGTTTTGCAGTTCTGGCGAGGGGTGGAAAAAGGTTTCCCCTCTCCTGCCGGGTTGGGTGTTGGTGAGAAGTTAAAAAGAACGGGAAGAAGGGAGTCCCTTCTTCAAGTCAGCGAAAGCGACCTTCCCTTTTGGGCGGTCGCTTTCCCTGAAAAAAGTAAAACCTGAAACCGGAAAATCAACCCTCGACTTCAAGGCCCATCTGGCGGGCCGTGCCGGCGATCGTGCGGAAGGCGGCTTCCTCGTCGCGGGCGTTGAGGTCGTTGGCCTTGATCTTGACGATGTCGAGCACCTGCTGGCGGGTGAGCTTGCCGACCTTCGTCTTGTTCGGTTCCTTCGAACCGGCGGCGATTCCGGCGGCCTTCTTCAGGAGAATGGCGGCGGGAGGCGACTTGGTGATGAAGGTGAACGACTTGTCCTTGTAAACCGTGATGACGACGGGAAGGATGTCCCCGGCCTGCTTCTGGGTTGCGGCGTTAAACTCCTTGCAGAACGCCATGATGTTGACGCCCTGCTGACCGAGGGCCGGCCCGATGGGCGGCGAGGGATTGGCCTGGCCTGCGGGAATTTGCAGCTTGATGTACGCGACGACTTCTTTAGCCATAGATCGAAAATACTGGAAAAAATGAGAATAAGGCGCGTTCCCTGGCTCCCCTTTGGAAGAGCGGAAGCCGGAACGGCAGGTACGGGGAAATTTCTTTTTCTTAAATCATGAACACGCAGTTGGAGAAACGGAAATTCAACAAAAACCTCAACTGCGTTCCACCTGCCAGTATTCGAGTTCGACAGGAGTGGAGCGACCGAAAATGCTGACGGAGACGCGGAGCTTGCCGCGTTCGGGGTCGATTTCTTCGACGATGCCGTTCTGGTTCTGGAACGGTCCGTCGGCCACCTTGACGGTTTCGCCCACTTCGAAGGTGACCTTCGGCTTCACCTTGTCTTCGCGTTCGGCCATCTGGTCGAGCATGGTCTGAACTTCGGCGTCGCGCATCGGGATCGGGCGATCCTTCGTTCCGGCGAAGCCGATCACGCCCGGGGTTTCACGGATGAAGTACCACGTCCGGTCGACGAGCCCCCCATCTTCCTCCAACAGGCGCATGTTGATGATCAGGTAGCCCGGCAGGAGCTTGCGGACGGTTTCAGTCCGTTTGCCCCGCTTGACTTCCGAAACCCGTTCGGTCGGGATCAGGACTTCAAAGACGAGATCGCTCATCTCTTCGGTCTTGATCCGCTTGACGATGTTATCATGCACCTTCTGTTCCTGCCCGGCAAGGACATGAACGGCAAACCACTGGTTTCCCTTCGACTCGACCATGATCTATTTAAAATGTCCGGTGGTTACCGCGCTGACCAGGTTGACAAAGATGAAGTCCCAGAGGGCGATATAACCGGCCAGGAGCAGCATGGCGATCAGGACGATCATCGTCGAATCGACCAGCTCCTTGTACCGCTTGAAGCCCTTCTCTTTCGGGTCCCAGGGCCAACTGGCCTTGTAAAGCTCCGACTTGACCTCGGCAATGAACTTGGTGGTGCGCGCAAACATGAATGAACTCCGGAAGGAACAGGCCAGGAGGGACTCGAACCCCCAACAAACGGTTTTGGAGACCGCTACTCTACCAATTGAGTTACTGGCCTTTGGCTCCGGAAACAAGGTAGCCCCTTTTTGGAAAAGGGGCTCCCTTTATTAGAGAATTTCGGAAACGCGGCCCGCTCCGACAGTGCGGCCCCCTTCGCGGATGGCGAAGCGGATCGTCTTTTCGAGGGCGATGGGCGTTACCAGTTCGACTTCGATGGCGACGTTGTCACCAGGCATGACCATTTCGACTCCTTCAGGGAGGGTCACGCTGCCGGTCACGTCGGTCGTACGGAAGTAGAACTGCGGACGGTAGTTGTTGAAGAACGGCGTGTGCCGGCCGCCTTCATCCTTGCTCAGGACGTAGATTTCCGCCTTGAACTTGGAGTGCGGCTTGATGGTGCCCGGCTTGGCGATGACCTGGCCGCGCATGATGTCTTCCTTCTTGATCCCGCGAAGGAGCACGCCGACGTTGTCACCGGCGCGGGCTTCGTCGAGAAGCTTGCGGAACATTTCGATGTCGGTGGCGGTGGTCTTCTGGGTCGAGCGGAGGCCGACGATTTCGACTTCCTCCATCTTCTTGAGAATCCCGCGTTCGACACGGCCGGTGGCGACGGTGCCGCGACCTTCAATGTTGAAAACGTCTTCGATCGGCATCAGGAACGGCTGGTCGATCGGGCGTTCGGGAACCGGAATGTATTCGTCGATCGCCTTGACGAGTTCGAGGATCTTTTCTTCGTACTCGGCGTTGCCTTCGAGCGCCTTGAGGGCGGAACCCTTGATGATCGGAATGTCGTCACCCGGGAAATCGTACTGCGAAAGGAGGTCGCGGACTTCCATTTCGACGAGGTCGAGAAGCTCGGGATCGTCAACCATGTCGGTCTTGTTGAGGAAGACGACCATCGAAGGAACGCCGACCTGGCGGGCGAGCAGGATGTGTTCGCGGGTCTGCGGCATGGGGCCGTCGGCCGCGCTGACGACGAGGATCGCACCGTCCATCTGGGCGGCGCCGGTGATCATGTTCTTGACGTAGTCGGCGTGCCCGGGGCAGTCGACGTGCGCGTAGTGGCGGTTTTCGCTCTGGTACTCGACGTGCGAGGTGCTGATGGTAATCCCGCGTTCTTTTTCTTCAGGTGCGGCGTCGATTTCCGCGTAGTTGCGCGCTTCGGCGAAGCCTGCTTTTGCAAGAATCGTGGTGATGGCCGCCGTCAGGGTCGTTTTACCGTGGTCGACGTGTCCGATCGTACCGATGTTCACGTGCGGCTTATCCCGCTTGAATGATTCCTTAGCCATTAGTCTGGTCTCCTCGTGATCTTGATTGGATCGCTTGTTGGTCCGTTAAGTTTGTGGGTCTTGGTTGTTGTGATGGTGAAAAAGTTCAGCCTGCCGGTTTGAAAGTGGAGCCCATGACCGGGATTGAACCGGTGACCTCGTCCTTACCAAGGACGTGCTCTGCCAACTGAGCTACATGGGCGTTACTTTCAGGATCTTTATCAGAATTCTTGTTTCGGCTGTTTACAGGCTGGTTTCCGCTCTTGTTCCAAAGGTGAGGAGAACTGACTTTCACCCGCAGTCGCTGAACCTGCCCGCTTTTGCGTTGCAAGGGAAGCCTTGTTTTTGACCGTCTGTCGATCCAAAACCTCCCCTTCTTCGAAAAAGCGTGGTTTCGAGGTCGCCTGGGAGTCGTGTTGCGACGAATCCGCAACGAATCGTCTTCGTCGCGTCCGTCGCCTTCAGCGGCTCCCTTCTCTCCTCTCGCCTCCGGGAACCAGGGGCGAAAAAGCCCGAGTCGCTCACATCACGGTCGGATGGAAACGGTTTTCGGGTACTCTTTTTCACTCTTTGCTCCTAAAAGCGAGCGGCGAACCTAGCAAAAGGGCCGGTGGTGTCAAAAAAAATTTTAGGTTTTTTCCAAAAAAGGCGGCCGCCCGGTCGGGACTCTCCGGAAAATGGAACCGGGCTCCTCCTTCCTTTATGAAGTGGACCGGGAGGTCTTCCCCTCCTGTGCCGACACTTTTTTCCATATTTTCCTCGCCAGCCACGGCTGTGGAGCCTAAAACGCTCTCCCTTTTGGAAATGGACCAGCCGACACTCAGAATCGGGCTGCCCTCCGGCAGTCTTCAGGAACCGACCATGGCGCTTTTCGCCAAGGCCGGGTTCAACATCACCGTACCCAACCGCTCGTACAAGCCGAATGTGGACGACTGCGAACTGGAAGTCCGCCTGCTCCGCGCGCAGGAGATCAGCCGGTATGTCGAGCAGGGTTATCTCGACTGCGGGTTGACCGGGAAGGACTGGGTGGTGGAAAACGGTTCCGATGTGGAGAGCCTCTGCGAGCTGACCTTTTCCAAAGTAAGCCGTTCCCCGACGCGCTGGGTGCTGGTGGTTCCGGAGGATTCGCCGATCCGCTGCGTCGCCGATCTCCAGGGGAAGGTGATCGCCACCGAGGCGGTCAACATGACCCGCCGTTTCCTGGAAGGGCACGGGGTGAAGGCGGACATTGAATTTTCATGGGGGGCCACCGAGGTCAAGGTGCCCGATCTGGTCGACGCCATTGTCGACGTGACCGAGACCGGTTCGTCGCTCCGCGCCAACAAGCTGCGGATCGTCGAAACGTTGATGGAATCTTCCCCGCAGGTGATTGCCAACCACAAGGCATGGCAGGACCCATGGAAGCGCAAGAAGATGGAGACGCTCGTCCTGCTGCTTCGCGGGGCGCTCAATGCCCGCGACAAAGTCGGGCTGAAGATGAATATCGAAGAAAAGAAATTGCAGAATCTTCTCGATGCCCTACCCTCCTTGCGCAATCCGACCATCTCTCAGCTTGCCACCGGCGGCTGGGTCGCAGTAGAAACCGTCATTGACGAAAAGACCGTTCGGGAGATTATTCCCCTTCTCAAGGCGCTGGGCGCCGAAGGGATCATCGAATATCCTCTCAACAAGGTCGTTTATTAACAGCCAAGCAGAACAGTAGCCACGTATGGGTTCATTAAAGAAAAGACGCAAAGCCAAAATTGCCAAGCACAAACGCAGAAAGCGGATGAAAGAAAACCGCCACAAGAAGCGTTTGCGCTACAAGAGCTGATAGTTAAGCTAGAACCCATGAATTCTCCGGGAGCCGCGTCCAAGATGAACCGACGGTTTCCGCAGCGACAAGGGTCGTCCGGCAACCGTCGGGGGGAAGAGGGATTGGACCTCTCCCTTCGCCGACTCCAGCCTTGGAGGCGTGATGAAGGTGGCCGAGACGGGTGGTTTCGACCGGCGGGAAACTCCCCGGCGGAGAGGTTTCAGCGGCCTGGGTTCCGACCCGGGCCGGGTGACGGAGGCCACGGTGGGTTCAACATCGGTACGGCGGTCGGTTTTTCCACCGACGCTCCATCCGGTCGCTCTTCTTCCCGCTTTTTTTCCTTTGGCCGCCTCCGGTTGACTCCGGGGGTTTTTGTCGTTTCCGGCGCGGTCCGGAAGTTGGCTGCGCTCCTTTGCGCCGGTCTCTTTCTTGGTGCCGTGGCGTCGGCCACCGCCCATGGGGTGCGGCCTTCTCCGGAAACCGGCGGAAGTCTCCCGGTTTCAACACCGGCGCGACCCGGCTCCACGCCCGCGCCCGATCTCCAACGGCGTCTTTTGGGCCAGGGCGCTTTCACGCCGGGGAGCCGACGCGGTTCGGTCGCCTCGGACATCCTGCTCAACACCCCCTCCGAAGCGGCTCCCGACCTGGTGCTCAACAAGGAGGGGGAGCGCAAGTCGGATGCGCTCGCGGCTTTTGCCGAAGGGGTGGCTGCCGAGGAGAACGGCGATACCGAACGGGCTCTCGAAGCGTACCGCCGCTCGCTCGCGCTCGACCCGGGCCATACCGACCTCGCGGTCAAGGTGGCGCTCGAACTGGTGCGGCGCGACCAGATCCCCGAAGGGATCGATGTCCTCAAGGATGCCGCCAAGGCCGCGCCGAAAGCCGCCGTCCCGCCGCTCTGCCTTTCGCAGATTTACGCCAAGTTCCTGAAAAAACCGCAACTGGCGGAACGGTACGCCCAGCAGGCGCTTTCGCTGGAGCCGAAGAACTTCGCGACCTACCTCGCGCTTTTCGACCTCTACCTCACCACCGGCCAGCAGCGCAAGGCGACCGCGATCCTCGAGCGCGCTTCGAAGGTGAAGACCGACGATCCCGAGTTCTGGCTCGACCTCGCCGACGTGCAGGCGCGCACCGCCATGGGGCAGCGGGAGACGCCCAATCCCGACGATCTGCCGCCGATCAACGCCTCGCTCAAGAAGGCGCTCGAAGGGATCGGCGACCATGCCGCCCAGCTCGTCAAGGCGGCCGACCTCTATGAAATGACCCAGCAGGGAGAAGAGGCGATCCCCCTCTACCAGAAGGCGATTGCCGATCCGAACGGCCTTGGGGAAACCGAACGGACCAACGCCCGGGACAAGCTGGCCCGGCTGCTCCTGCATTACGACCGGCGCGACGAGGCGATCGCCGTCCTCGAGTCGATCATGAAGGCTGCGCCGACCCGGTACGAAACGTACGAGCAACTCGGCGAACTTTATTCCGCCAACGGGCAACTCGAACAGGCAACGGCAGCTTACCAGCAGGCGTTGCTGGTCAATTCCAGCAACCCGAACCATTACATCCGCATCGCCGACCTCCAGCTCCAGCAGCGGAAGGCCGCCGACGCCGTGGCCACGCTCCAGGAAGCGCAGAAACGTTTCCCCGGCATCGCCCAGATCACCTATTCGCTCGCCATCGCGCAGGGGCAGGCCGGGCAGCACCAGGAAGCCTTGACGATGTTCGCCCGGGCGCTTCACGAGGCTGAACGGACTGACGCGAGCCTGCTCAACGGGCGCTTTTTCTTCAACTACGGCATGGCCGCAGAACAGGGAGGCAACCTTGAGGCCGCAGCCGAACTCCTGCGCAAAAGCATCCAGATGGACCCGACGCACGCCGCCGAGGCGTACAACTACCTCGGCTACATGTGGGCGGATCGCGGCAATCACCTTCAGGAAGCGCTCGACCTGATCGAACACGCCCTGGCGCTCGACCCCGAAAACGGCGCTTACCTCGACAGCCTCGGCTGGTGTTACTTCAAGCTCGGCAACTTTGACGCGGCGCTGGAGAACCTCCAGAAGGCGGTCGAACGCCTGGAGCCGCCCGATCCGGTCGTCTTTGACCATCTCGGCGACACCTATAACGCGCTCAACCGCCCTTCGGAGGCGATCATCCAATGGAAACGGGCGCAGGATCTCGACCCCGCCGACGAAGGTTTCCGTAAAAAGATCGCCGAAGCCGAAGGGAGAATCTCACGGGACTCGGCAGGCGCGCTCCCAAAAACCACCCCTTCGCCGCCACCCTCGGCGGCCCAGGAAGCGGCACCGCCCGCCGTGTCGACTCCGGTCCCGCCGGAACCGGTCCCCGACCTCGACGATCCTCTCGACGAGTAAGGGAACTGCGGATGAGGGCGCTTGCGCGAAGGCGAAGCGTTTGCTTTACACGCCCCCGCTCCTTCCCGCAGACTTGCCGCATCCCATGCAACTGATCGACGGCAAGAAAATCGCAAACGAAACCCACGCCGAGACCCGTCTGGCCGTGGAAGCACTCAAAAAAGCGGGTGTCACGCCGGGCCTGGCGGTCGTCCTCGTCGGGGAAGACCCGGCCTCGCGCGCCTATGTCCGTTCGAAGGACAAGATGTCGCTTGAACTGGGGCTCCACTCCGTGAAACACGAGCTTCCCGCTTCCACCACGCAGGAAGAACTGATCGAGGTGGTCCAGCGGCTCAATGCCGACCCGGAGATTCACGGCATCCTCGTGCAATCGCCGCCGCCGCCGCATATTGACGAAGCGGCCGTGGTCGCCGCCATCGATCCGGCCAAGGATGTCGACGGGTTTCACCCGGTCAACGTGGCCAAACTGGCGATGGACGATCCCACCGGCTTTGTCCCGTGTACACCGCTCGGCTGCCAGCGGCTGCTCCTCTCCAGCGGCATCGACCCGGCGGGCGCGCATGTCGTGGTCCTCGGCCGGTCGATGATCGTCGGCAAGCCGATGGCGCTCCTGCTCATGGCCAAGGGGAAAGGCGGCAATGCCACCGTGACGGTGGTCCATTCCCGCTCGCGCGATCTTGCTGCCATCACCCGCTCGGCAGACATCATCATCGCCGCCATCGGCCGTCCCGGCTTTGTGACGGCGGATCATGTGCGGGAAGGAGCCGTGGTCATCGATGTCGGGATCAATCGCGTCGAAGCGCCGGAGACGGAAAAAGGTTACCGCCTCGTCGGCGATGTCGCCTTTGACGAAGTCGCCCCGAAGTGCTCGCACATCACCCCCGTGCCCGGTGGCGTCGGCCCGATGACGATCGCCATGCTGATGGCCAATACGGTCAAGGCATGCCGCCAGATCACCGGCGCTTAGAAAAAAACCTCCGCACCTTCCCCCGCCCCGCTCAGGCGGAGAAAAGAAGCGTGTTTTCTTCCGGCGTGGTGCTGGCCCCGCCCAGCCACGCCATCGGGAGAATGCGCCCCGGTATCGACTGGTGCGGAGCCGCGAGCCGGGCCTGGACCACGGCGACGATTTCGCGCCCGAGCGCCTCGTACGGGTGGGTGATGCGGGTCAGTTGCGGGCATTCGGTCCGGTCAAGCGCAAGCCCGGTCCCGCCGACCACGCCAGCCTCCCGAGGAAGTTCGAGACCGCGCGCCGCCAGTTCCCGATAAGCGCCGATTGCGAGAAAATCGCCCGGGGTATAGATGGCGTCGGGCAAAACGCCATGTTTTTCAAAATAGCGGGCCACCTGCCGCCCGCCGGCGGCGGCATCGGTCGCCTCGCCGGTAAAGAACACCTCGAAATGGAGGCTGTCGTCGCTCCCGTACTCCAGCCCGGAGAGCAACCCTGAAATGCGCAGCCGGTTGGACGTGCTGCGGTGGTAGGCGGTGTTGGCGATGAACAGGATGCGCCTGCGCCCGGCGCGAAGAAACGCCCGGCCCAGCCGCTCGCTCGCCTTGAAATAATCCGCCGAAACGAAATTTTCCGTCGCATTGTCCGAAGGCGGGTTGAGGTAAACCTCCGGGAGCCGGTGAGCCCGCGCCCAGGCCGTCAGGTCCGCCCGGTAAAAGGAAGCGGGGACGATCAACGCCACGTCGTGGCCGGTCGGCGTAAACGGAGGGAGGGTGTCGAAGGTCTGGATCGTCAGCCGGACCCTGGCATCCATCGCCGCCATGGTCAGCCCGCCAAATAGCTGGGAATACCACGTCCCGGTCGAGACCGCGTCTTCCGTGGGCAGGTTGACGGTGAGCCGGATGTGCTGGTCGGAACGGGCGCGACGGTCGCGCTTGAGGAACGAACCGCTTCCCGCATGCGACTGAAGACGCCCTTCTTCTTTCAGGCGTCGGTACACAATCGCAACAGTTGATGCACTTACACCGAGGTGCGCGGCCAACTGCCGTACCGACGGAAGCCGGATTTCTTCGGCTTCAGAGGCGAAAACGAGTTGATCCAGGTAAGCGGAAATCTTTTCGGAGGCCTGGTTCTTTCGGGCGGGAGGCAACATGGGAAGCAGAAGGTTGTTCATTATTTGCGGTTCACAGGAAAGGGCAAGAGCAAAGATTTACTCAAAAAGAGTACCGCCTTATGTACAAAAAACGTATTGACATCAAGTACACATATCATTACGGTTCCCACTACGCAACCCTCCCCCATGATTCAGGGGTATTGTTTTTCAAACCCGGAGTTTCCTTATGCGCTCATCCCAACATCCCCTCTCATCAGCGTTGCTGCTGGCATCGTTGCTGATGTTTCCCTTTACGTCGCCCGCCCAGAAGACCTGGAAAGGAGAAGCCGGAACCGGAGGCGACGGCACCTGGGCACAGGCCGCCCAGTGGGAGGGCGGCCTACCCGACAGCACTTCCGCCGCCCGGTTTCTGGTGGACGATACTTACACCTCGCCCGCCTCGATCGTCGCGATTGAGTCCAACGTCACCGCTTCTTCGCTCCAGGTCGGGCACGGCAGGAACGTCACCCTCCAGCTTGGCGCGGGAAGGAAGATCGAAGCCAAGGGGGCCATTTCCCTGGTGGGCGGCCCCTTCGGCACCGGCGAGGGAGCTGCTTCGCTGACGATCAAGGGCCCCTCGGAAGGCGCGGCTGCCACGGCCGTTTTCGCCTCCTTCTATGTCGGCTACCTCGGCGGAAGCGGCCATTCGCTCACGTTTTCAGGACCGATCACGGTGACCGACGCAGGGACCTCCTTCAGCCGGGTCGGGCAGGGGCATACGGACGGGGCGGCGACCGGCAACCGGCTGATTGTGGAAAACGGAGCGAGCCTGACCCGGTATGGTCTCTGGCTGGGACGGTCGACCTATTCCACTTTTGGCAATGAAGTCGTCGTCACCGGCAAGGGGAGCCGTCTGCTCGTCAACGGAGGCGGGGCCGCCAGCACCCGCCTGCTGATCGGCTCGGAAGCGGGCTTGAGGGAGAATGCGTTGAAGATCGAGGAAGGCGGCACCGTGGAGGTCACCACCGGATTCGGCGGCAACGCCGTCAACGGAGTCCGCGTCGGGTTCGCCTCCGGGGCGCGTTCCAATCACCTGAGCGTCGAAGGAGCCGATGGGGACGGAAACGGCTCGACGCTGCTTCTGAAGGAAGCGACGAATCTGGAGGTGGGGTTCAACGCCGGGTTTGGCGGCAACAGCGTGGAAGTCGGCCAGGATGGCAGCATCACCGCCACCGGCACCGTCACCATCGCTTCCTTCAACGCCAACAACGGAGACAACGACGGCAAGAACCGCCTGACCATCCGCAACGGGGGCGTCGTGACCGCCTCGGCCACGATTCAAAACGACGGGCTTCTCCAGCTCGAAGCAGGGGGAACCCTGAACGGAGCCGCCGCCCTGAATGTCGGCGACGCCGGGCGGTTTGAAGCGGCCGGTTCGGGGCTGGGGAGCGGGATCGTGACGACGCTCGCCGGTGAAATGGCGCTCGGCGGCAACGACAGGAGCGCCGCAGCTCACCTCACCCTCGGCTCGGCGGTGACGATGCTGGCCGGAAGCACGCTGGAGATGACGATCTTTGGAGCCGACGCCGCCGACCGGCTGACGCTGGGCGGGAGCGGATCGCTCGACCTTCAGGCGGGCGATACGACGTTCCGGCTGCTGCTCAAAGGGTACGAGGTGGCACAGGGCGACCAATGGAGCCTCTTTGACGGGGCGACCGCCGCCGGGATCGTCGGCGGCTTTTCCACGGAGTGGATCGACCTCCCCGAGCTTGCGGGCGGGTTGAGCTGGGATCTCTCCCGGTTCAACGAAAGCGGCGCATGGACCGTGGCGGTCATTCCCGAACCGGGAATCTTTCCGCTCGCAGCCGGGGGAGCCTTCCTTCTATTGGCGCTCGGGGTGAGGCGCAGGCACCGGGCGGCGGCCTGCGGGGCGGTGCTCGCTTTTCTTCCGGGCGCAGGCCACGCGCTTGAAGAAGGGTATGAAACCGACGCTGTTTTTCCCTATCACCGGGAGATGGAGGGGCCGGAAAGGATCACCGGTAAAGACGGCGTACACCTCCGCATGGTGCTTCCGGGCGAACGCCGGCTGGAGGGGTTTTATACCACGGCGGAGGTCGCTTCCCCCCGGCTGGTGACGGCCGGTGCCAGGGTGCGGGGCGAGGGGCAACTGCTCTTCTGCCTTCATTCACAAACCGGGTGGGCCTATGCGCAGCCGGTCCGGCTGACCGGAGAGTGGCAGGCCATCTCCCTATCCAAAACCGTCGGGCAGAATGACTCCCGCCTGCGGGTGCTGTTTCTGGGCAATGAAGAAAAACCCGCCCTTCTGGAGGTCGATGCGATCCATGTCGCGGAAGCTGCGCCGCTCGATCTGCGGGAGATCGAGGTCCCCCCGCTCCGTTACGACGCCGCGCAGTTTACAGGCGGCACCTTCCCCCGTACGCACGACCCGGAGGCTCTTTCGGCAGAGATCATTGAAGCCGGGGGATGGGTGGCGCTCTCCAACCTTCCTTTTCCCAGGACCGCCCTGCCGCTGAGCATTTACGTTCGACTGGAAGGGGAAGCCTCCGTGCGGCTCCTCTCCTCCCGCGGGGGAACCCGGCATACGGTGCGCGAAGCGACCTCCGAACCGCAGGAGGGGTGGCAATGGGTCGTCATCAGCCGGGTCCGGGCCGAGGAGATGGGCGACAAAATGCACCTGGAGATCGTTCCGGCGCAAGGAGGGTCGGCCGGACCGATCCGCCTCGACAGCATTGCCGTCGCCTCGCAGGATCACCTCGGACACGACGACCTCGCCGCCGCCGTCGGCTATGGAGCCCTCTGACTCTCATGAAGATCATCACGACCCTTCTGCTTCTGGCGGGTACCGGGGCCATCGGCCTCGCCGCCCCCGCTTCGCAACCGACGGCAAGGATCAACCGGACGACGGCCCCTCCGGTCATCGACGGAAACCTTGACGATCCCGGCTGGAAACCGACCGTTGCCATTGCCGACTTTCTCCACCTCGGCACCCCTACCCCGGCCCGGGAGGCGACCATCGTACGGTTCGCCTACGACGACGAATACCTCTATGTCGCGGCGGAGTGCGAGGAATCGCTCCTGAACCTCGCCACCCAGAAGACGCACGAAGTCCGCACCAGTGCCAGGGAGCGCGACGGCAAGGTGTTCGAGGACGACTCGGTGCTGCTGATCCTCCGTCCTGCGGGTGGTGACGCCTGCTTCGAGTTTGCCGTCAACCCGCTCGGCACCCTCGCCGACGCACGTTCCAGCGCCTCCGCGCTCTGGGCGGGGCGCAATCCCTCGTGGAACTCGCGGGCCAGGGTGGCCGCAACGGTACACGACGGAAGCTGGTCGTTTGAGATGGCGATCCCGTGGAGCGACTTTCCCGGAGCCCGGCCTTCGGCGAATGAACTCTGGAGCGTCGTCCTCGCGCGGGTGGCCCGAGGCCGGGACGAATACAGTTCATGGAACCCGAGCCGGGCGCAGGGCATCCACACCCCGGAAGCCTTCGGCACGCTGGTTTTCGGCAATGCCGCCCCGGGACTGGAAGTCGCCGCTCCGCTCCGGCATCTGGAGCCGGGGCGCAATCCGATGAAGATCGCGTTTCACCCCTCGCCCGCCGGCCCCTCGGAGCTTCTGGCCGGCTACCGCACCTTCAAGGAGTCCGGCGAGCCGGGCGTCGTCAACACGACGGTCGCCCTGCGGGACCGACCGCTCACGGAAATCTGGACGGTCACGGCAGGCGGGTCGGGACTCAAACCGTTTGCCTGGAGCGTGCGCGATGCCGGGACCCTGCAACCGCTTTATGTCTCGCCGGTCATCCAACTCGAGATCAGCGAACCGTATGTCACCCTTCACATCGGGGCCGAAGGGGGCTACCGCGTGGCGGTCAATGGCGACGCCATCGCCAGCGGCAACGGTTCGGGCGAAGTGCGCCTCCCGCTGCGGCAGGGGGCCAATACCATTGCGGTGGAAGCCGAAAAAGGAACGGCAGCACTCGGTTTCGCCCCGGAAGGAACCGGGCGCACGGCGGCACGCTGGCGCTTCGCCCCGGCCTCGACGCCGGATGCGATGGGAGGGAAAAGCGCCGAGGGGGGCTGGAGCATCGCGCCCGAGGCCGGGACCGATGCCGAAGGGCGGAGCCTGATCGGCAAGGCGGGCAAACCGGCGGTTTTCCGCCATACGCTGCTCTACCGGCAGACCAGGAACTGGCCCACCCAGCGCCCCGCCATCTTTCTCGCTTCGGAAGTTCCCCAATTTCTGACCTTCACGGTCCCGGGCGTGCCGGGGATGGCGCTCAAGGAGTGGACGGCGGATCTTTCGGTGCCGTCGTTTCTGAAAGTGCTCGCCGTCAGCGGATTTTACGGGAACACCCTGCCGGACAAGGTGAAGTATTCGCTCGAGAAACTGCCGCCGGGCGACGACCCGGAAGTCGCCCGCTACCGGATCACGGCGGACCGCCCGCTACGCTTCGACCCGGGGGCGCATCAACTTTACCGGATCTTTCAGGTCGCCGTCAAAACCGACCGGCAGCCGGAGCCGCTCACCTCGGGGCGGTACGTCATGAGCCTGACCTCGCAAGCCAACGGCGCGACGGTGACGGAGGCCCCCTCCCGCTGGGAACTCGCCTTCCTGCCGCCGCTTCGGGGTCGCCAGCCCAGGAGCCTGAACTGGTGGCTCTGGGGCGGGACCTTCGGCGCGCTCGACAACGAAGCGTTGCGCACGGAACTCCTTTCCGCAGCTCAGGCCGCCGGGTTCAATGAAATCGTCTCCGGCGACCACTGGACCACGGTTCACGGCAAAAAGTACGGCATCCGCAACCACACCAACGTCTATTTCAAGCCGGGGAGGATCGATCTGGTGGCGTACCTGAAGGAACACCCCGAAGCGCGGCTGACCACGGCCGGGGGCCAGCCGAGCGATCACCTGATGTGTACCAGCGCCCTGCTGGGAGAAAGGTGGCCCGCGGCGGCAGAGGCGATCACCGCCTTTCTTGAGAAAGGAAAAACAGATGTCGTCTCGTACGACTATGAATACCCTCCCTTCAACGGCCCCCATTCGTGTTACTGCCCGGACTGCCTGGAAGAGTTCCGCCGGTTTGCGAAGCTGGGCGAAGCGACGCCCCTGCCCCCTGAAGAGATCAGGGAGAAGCATGGCGACGCGTGGGTCGATTTCATGGCAAGGCGGGTGGCCCGGCTTTTTGGCAAGATGAAAGCCGTGGTCAACGCGCAGCCCAACCAGCCGCTCTTTTCGGTTTACAGCGGATACCAGACCGAGAAAAACCCGGCGCAGTATGGGGTCGACTGGCAGTATGTGGCGCAAGAGAATGCGGTCGACATCATCTCCTGCGGCTACGGCCGACCGCTCGAAGCGATGCAAAGGACCGCCGCCACCTTTCAGGGCAAGCCGGTGGTCATGGGGGCCTTGCTCCAGCCGTACCTTTCCAGAAACAATCTCGAAAAAGAGACGGCGCTGGTCCCTCTTTCGAAGGCGAACCTCCTGCGGCTTTCCCTCGATACCACCGGCGGCCTTCTGGTCTATGATCGCAATTCCGTGGACGGGCGAACGTGGTATGCGCTCGCCGAGACTTCGCGGCTGGTCGCCGATCACGAAGCGCTTTTCCTGCGACACCGGCTTGAAGCCGTGCCGGGGGCCGATCCGGTGGAGGTCCAGATGCTCCGCGACGGAAAGAAGGCGCTCGTCTGCGTCATGAACCCGGGCGGCCGGGAAGCCCAATACACGTTCCGGTTCCCGGAAGGGCTTGGCAACGGCCGCGAATATTACAGCGGCGCGGAGGTCAGGGCCGGTGCGCCGATCAAACTGACCCTGCCTGCGGGCGAGACGGCAGCCTACCTTTTTGAGCAGCCATGAAAAGGCGTCACTCCGCCGTTGCCCCAGGGTTTTCGCAGGTTGAACTGCTGGTGACCGTGATCATCGTGCTGGTCATCGCCAGCCTCGCGTTTCCGGTCTTTTCCAGGATGAAGGCCGGTTCCCAGTCGGTGGCCTGCATCGGGAAGCTCAAGTTCCTCTGGCAATGCTGGGATGTTTACCGGAAGGAGACCCGCCAGCGGCTGTACACCGGGGCCAATTCGTGGATGTACGACATGGTCGACGCACGGGCGATCACCTCCGGGGAAACGACGGTTTGCCCTGCCACCAGCGCCAACAGCAAGGATGTCTACTTCTACCCGGTGCCGTACAGCAGCCGGATCGGCAGGATCACCTACTGGTCGGGGCCGCCGCCGAGGCCGATCGGCTATTCGGTCAACAACTGGGTCTTCTACGCGAGCGGCGGCATCACCTCGAGCCGCCAGTTCAGCAAACACACCTCCACGCCGCTCTTCATGGATGGCACCGTCTACGGCCTTGCGGCGGGGGCGTGGAACGATCCCGACCTGCGCGTCAAGCGGATCGCCTTCCGGCACCTCGGCTCGGCCAATTTCATCTTTCTCGACGGCCATGCCGAGTCGCTCACACCGGCGCAGGTCAAACTCCTCGACCCCAAGCCGCTGTAAGCTCTCTACAACGACCGGAACGGGTTGCGTTCGTTGCGCTGGCCGCAGCTCGGGCAGCACGGCAGCGGTTCCGGCGTGGCGTCTTCAAATTCGAACGCGCAGAGCGAACAGCGAAGCCGGTTGCGGATGGCGAGCCGCTCGCGGCGCTGCCGTTTCCACTCCAGCCAGAGCCAGACGCCGAAGACGGTCGTCAGGAAAAGAAAGAGGTAGATAAAGACGAGGAACGTCAGGCTGACCCGGATCATCGTTCGCTCCTTTCAGCTTCCTTTTCCCGCGCGACGGCATCGGCCCCCCAGATCCACGTCGCCCGGCCCCAGGTCAGGGCGGGGACTTCGCCGGGCCGGCTTGAAAACGGGTGATTGCGAAGGAGCGCTTCCGCCTGGGCGTCGAGTCCTTCATGGCCGCTGCCGCTCTGGAGAAAAAGGTGGCGCACCTCGCCGCGATCGCTCAACGCCACCAGGAAGACCGTCGGGGAAAGATCGTTGCGGACGGCGACCGGCTGGAGCTTCGGCGCTTCCCCCCGGGCCGCCTGGTCGCGACCCGCGAGCGACGGCGAGAAATGGAGGGAGGAGAGAACGCGCCCCGGCTTCCCGGCGGTCGGCGCCCGTTCCGGCCCGGCGGCGGCTTCATCCGCCCCGGGCCAGCCGCCCGGCCACGGAATCGGCTCCTCCCGGCGTTGCGCCGGTTGGGGCAGGGTCCGCACGGAAGCGTACGACGGCTGGTAGGTGATCCCCGCCATCCCTTCGCCCTCCCCGCTCCCCCGGGGAAGAGCGGAGGCCGGGTTCTGCGCTTCGACCCACTCCAGCAACGCGCGGTGGCGCGGTTCCTCCTGCGAAAGCAGCCAGACCTGCGCCCTCGGCGGCGCGCTGGAAATCACCGGCGGGTAGACCACCTGAAAAAGATAAAACGCCACGCCGTGCACCGCCGCCGCGAGCAGGAAAAAGCCGGGGAGCAGGAACGAAACGCTCCGTTCCGGCCAGCGGAAGATCAGTCGGGAAGCGGGAAGCGGCTCGGGCATCTTCATTTATCGCGCCACGGGGGCCGCCGCCATCATGACGTCGTAGCCGTGTTCCAGCCCGAGGTGCATCACCTGCGAGACCATTTCATACGGGGCGGCCTGGTCGGCGCGGATGATCAGCGTCCGCTCCCCCTCCGTGGGCACGGCTGCCAGTCGGCGCGCCAGTTCCTCCAGCGTCACCCGGCTCTCCTGAAAATAGATCGTCGGGACCGCCCCGGCGGCGATGCTGATGATCTGCGGGTTGTGCTGCGGCCCGAGCGCATAGGGGGACGCGGGCAGGGCGACCGACACCCCCGGCGAAAGCATGAAGTTCTGGCTCAACGCCGCAAACGCGAGGACGAGGACCAGCACGTTGACCATCGGGATGAGCCCGAAGAGGTCGAGCTGGTAATGGGTGGTCCGGTGAAGTTTCACACGCCAGAAAAAACCTATTCCGCCACGACCACCGATGCGGATTGCCCCGCGCCGAAGTCGATGATCCCCTGGTGCTGCGGCGGTTTGTCGGTCAAGAGATTGACGATCTCGATGCCGCCCCGCTCCATGTCGTGCATCAACGTATTGACCCGTGAGGAAAGAAACGCGTAGGCGAGCGAAGTCGGGATCGCCACCACCAGGCCCGCCGCCGTGGTCAAAAGGCTCTTGTAGATCCCCCCGCCGATTTCCATCGACGTGGCAAACCCGGCCTGAGCCGAAATCGAGACGAAGGCGTCGATCAACCCGGTCACCGTCCCGAGCAGCCCGACCAGCGGGGCGACGTAGGCGATCGTCGCCAGAAGCGAGAGGCGGCGCTCCAGCTTGGGCACTTCCAGTTGCCCGGCTTCCTGCACGATTTCCTTGAGATCGCTCCGGCGCAGATCGTGCCGCAGGACCGCCGCGTGGATCACCCGGGCGACCGGTCCCGGCGTCCCGGCGCATTCGTGCAACGCCTCGGCAAAGTGACGACGCGAAATCAGGTTCGACAACCCCCGGAGAAACTCGCCCACGCGGATCGTGGAACGGTGGTAGTAAACCAGGCGTTCCAGAAAGACCGTGATGGCGAGGATACTGAGCAGCAACAGGAGCCACATCAGCGGCCCCCCTTTCTGCATGTAATCAATCATGAAAAGGAGTTATACGCCGCTTTGGGACGAATTGCAATCGGCACCTCACCTCTCCATCGCCCGGCGTTCCCTCCCTGTTTTTTCCGGGATCGATCTTTTTTGATTGAGTCGGAGGGCGGTTCGTGAAATTATTCCGGAAACATTTATGGAAATGTTTATCACCCCATCTTTATTCAGAAAAATCTTGATCCACTTTGGCATCCGGGGGGTGATGACCTACCGACCCATGGCTCCACTCTCTTTCTTTCGAACCGGCTTCCTTCACGCTGCGGCATCCGCCCCTGTTTCTCCGGAGGAGGTCGCGCAGTCATGAACCCGTTTCCGCTGATCGGGTTGACCGGGCGCCGCGACCTGAACAATCCCCACCTGATGCTCCGCAAGGCGTACCTTGAGGCAATCCTCCGTGCGGGAGGCGTGCCGGTCATCCTGCCATGGGTGCCGGAGGAGCGGATCGCCTCCCTTTGCGACCGGCTCGACGGCCTGGTGCTGACGGGGGGCGAGGATGTCAACCCGCTGCTCTATGGACAGGAACCGGACCCGGCGCTCGGCACGGTCGATACCGGCCGGGACGCCTTTGAGCTGGCGCTGACCCGGCACTGGCTGAAACTGGAGCGGCCCCTGCTCGGCATCTGCCGCGGGTTGCAGGTGTTGCAGGTGGCGGTCGGCGGAACCCTGGTGCAGGACCTTGCCTCGCTCTGGCCGGGGGCGATCCGCCACGGGAACAAGGGGCCGCGCGGCAACCCGGTTCACGAGATCACCCTTCAGCCCGGGACGCTCCTGGCGAAACTGACCGGAGTGGAGGGCACGCTGGCGGTCAACTCCATCCACCACCAGGCGGTGGAACAGGTCGGCGCGGGTTATCGCGTGGCCGCTCAGGCGGGCGATGGCGTGATCGAAGCCGTGGAGGCCGAGGATGGCCGCCCCGTGCTCGCCGTGCAATGGCACCCCGAGGAACTCGAAGACGCGGCAGCCGCGCGACTGTTTGCCGGGTTTATCGCTTTGGCGCGGGAGCAACGGACTCCCGCCAGATCGTTTTCCCTTCCACTTCAATGACCCGGCCGGGCAGGTCGGGACGGGCGGAGCGGTCCACCAGCGCACGCAGGGCTTCCCGCGCCATGCCGTTGAAGTTCTGCTGGTAGGTGGAAAGAAAATCGACGCGGTCGTCGAAACCGACGAGGCTGATCTCTTCAGGCACGCGAAGACCGCGTTCCTCAAGCATCCCGACAAAGATTTTTCCGTAGCTGTCGTAGGTCAGGATGGCGGTCGGCGGGTTGGGGATGGAAAGGACCCGGTCCAGAAACCCGGTCATCGCCGGGCGCTCCCCATGAACCGAAAAGCGGATCGGCTCGAAAAACTCCGGGGGGTTATGCATCTCCAGCTTGTGAACCTGAAGCCAGTATTCCGCCCAGATGAAATTGCTCTGCCAGCCGCCGCCGGGAAAAGGGCGAAAACAGGCGACGGACCGGTGGCCGAGGTCGTAAAGGTGGGTCATCTGCTCCCGCACGGCCTGCCGGATGTCCGGGATGACGTAGTCGACCCCGGAGACCGGCGTCAGCTTGTTGAAAAGGACGATGCCGACATGCTCCCGCACCGTTTCCACCAGTTCCGGGGGCATCCACGAGGCGACGATGCCGAAGACGCGCTGCTCCTCCACGCACCGCAGGCTCCCATTGGGCGTTTTATCCTGCTCATAATCGATCAGGATCGGGTAAAAGCCGAACTCGGCGCAGGCCGTCTGGACCGCCAGCAGGTGGCGGGTGTAAAACGGTTCGCTGCTCTGCAGGCGCTGGCGGAGTTCGCCCGAGATGGCAAACGCGATGGTGCCGCTCCCGTTGCGGAGGGTCTGGACGCCGCCGCGCACCGCCGTTTTCGGGTAGCCGCGGGCGTCGAGCGCGTCGAGCACCTTCCTGCGGGTCGCCTCCGCGATCCCCGGTTTGCCGTTGAGCACCCGCGAGATGGTGGCCGGTGAGACCCCGATCTCTTTGGCGATTACGTTCAGGGAAGGTTGTTTGCGGCGGGGAGGCATGGCCCCGGTATTCGTAAAAGGATGCATCGGTTTTTTTGAAGGTTCCCGGATCAAAGCCGCAGGGTGTATTGGATGGAGGAGTGCATCGGGCGGAACCCGGCTCCCTCGTAGACGGCGCGGGCGGGGGCGTGGCCGTCGTCGAGCCCGGTGATGACTTCGACATCTTCCACCCCGGCGCACCGGAGCGCCTCAAGCGCGGCGTCGAGCATCCGGCGGCCGAGATTGCGCCCGCCAAAGGCCGGGGCCACGGCATTGTAACCAATCTCGCCGAACCGGTTGGCGGCGTCAATCCGGTAGGAGAGAAACCCGGCGAACGTCCCGTCCACAAGCGCCTTGACGGCGTGGACCTTTTCATCCGCCAGATATTCCGCCACGGCGCGGGCGATCTTTTCCTGCCACGGCGCGTCGAAAACGCGCCCGTAAAGCTGCTCGCGACGGTACGACATCCCCATCGTCCAGACCGCGCTCACCAGTTCCCGCACGGCGGGGAGATCCTCCTTTTCCAGCGGCACGATCTCCGCGGGAGGCGCGGCGGGGACCCCTTCGCGCAGCAGGCGGCCGGTAAAGCGCTCCAGGTCGGCGGCAAAGCGTTCCAGGCGCGTGAAATCGACGATCTCCAGAACATCCTGCGGCGAATGGAGCGGGAAATGGCCGATGCCGCTCGGCGCGCCGCCATCGCAGAACCAGGCGGTCGGGATGCCGTGCTGATCAAAGATCCCCTGATCGCTCCCACGCCGGTAGGGGCGCGGGGTGAAGCCGGTCTCCTCCTTCACCCAGCGGCGCAGCAGGCCGTTGCGCCCGACCCGTGCTTCCGGGTTGCCGAGAAACGTGCCGAGGCCGTCGAGGCAGAGCATCGCTTCGATCGGCTCCTCCTGGTGCGCCTTCATGTATTCAAACCCGCCAAGGCCAAACCCCGGGCCGCCGTATTCCTCCGCACCGAAGGCAACAAAATCGACGCTCCAGTCACCCAGGTGCGGCTTGAGCGCCCGCACGAGGTGGACCAGCAGCGCGATCCCGGTGCCGTTGTCGGCCGCTCCCTGGATGCCCGGGGCGCTGTCGTAATGTGCGCCGATGACCAGTTTGCGCCTGCCGGAACCGGTGTGGCGGGCGATCAGGTTGGCGCTCCGGTGGGGAAAACGACGCGCTTCGAGTTTCAGGTGAACGGGCCGCCCCGCCTCGCGCGCCAGCCGTAGGGCGGTGCGCTGGCTGATGGTAAAGACCGGCATCCGCTCCAGCCCGGGGTTGCGGACGATCTTGGTCGAAAAGGTATCGTTATACGGGCTGTTGACGATCCACGCCGCCGCCCCCGCCTTCTCCAGTTTTTCAGCGAGCGCGTTGGTATCGCCGACGTGGGTAAAATCGTGCCGCCCCGAAAAGGCGATTTTTCCCCGGCAGGTTTCCGGCGGTTCCACCCCCGTGTAGGGTACCAGCGGGGCGGTCACTTCGCCGCCGGGGCTGAAGTAACATGGAAAGGCGTCGATCGCCTCCCCTCCCTCCGTGGTGATGGAAAAGGGGCCGTATTCCCAGCCCGGGGCGTCAAATGCCTCGCGCACCACTTCGTAGCCCCCTTCGCCGAGACGCGCGGCAAGGTAGTCCTGCGCCGCCGCTTCGCCGGGAGAGCCGAGATGGCGCTCCCCGACGTTGAGGCAAAGGTGGGAAAGGGTGTCGTACAGGCCGGTGGCAGGATGGTGGCTCATCAAGGAAAAGAGAAAAGGGTGAGGTGCGGGTTGGCGTCCCCACCATCGAAGGAGCATCGCAAAAGATCAAGATTCATTTTTGGAAATGGTTTCTGAAAATGAATCCGAATCCAGGGATGCACTTTCCGCGTTTTCCGGGTTGGGGCCCAATCTATCCGATGAAGGCTTCAAGGTTTCGAAACCACTCTTCGAAAGGCTCCACGCCTCTCTTGTCGGGCGGATGGATGAGCGAAGACGGCAGGCCGGTGTTGATCAACGGGACCGCGTTGAAGGCGCGCCTGACTTCGATGGTTTGAAGCGACGGCGACATCGCTTCCACGTCCGGGCGCTCCAGCAGGTCATAAAGGTGCCGGAGAAGCTGGAAAAGGCCGCCCCATTGAACCCAATGCGGAAAAGCCACAGGTGGCGACATTTTCCAGGTGATCAGAAATCCCCATTCGTCGTGACGAATTGCGAAATGCTTTTCACGGCCCGCCCGGACGGCATGGACATGTCCGGAAAAGGCCAGTTCGTTGAGAACCATCTGGATGGAGCGGGGAAAATAACTGAGTTGGCGGGCGATCTCGGCGGGATGACCGGATTCGTGCGAAAGCAGCCAGCAGATCACTTCAGCGCGCGACTGACGCCCGAAGAGAGACCGCAACTTGATGAGAAAAGTAGCCGGGCGGTCCATGCACGGCGCCTGGCTCAAGTGCCTGAACCTGACGGGACCGCGCTGCCATCCCCATTTCAGGAAGGTTTTGTCCCGTTCTCCCAGGAGAGGCACCGAGGGAAAGAGAGGAGCGGGATGGTCCGGTTTCGGGGCGGTTTTGCGGCTCAATACCTTCCATTTCGCATGGACCGAGGCCCGTCCGAGACCATCCGCCATCGCGGCCAGCACCGTGGCGTCCCCAAGTTGACGCTCCTTCTGCAGCCGCAAGAGGCGTTGAAGATTGATCCACGAGCCATTGGTAAAAAGCCAGTCGAGGATTTCATCAAAAAGCCGGGCATCACGTCGCGCCACTACGGTGGAAAAAAGCAGGAGCGCCTCGGGATCAATCAGCCGGGAGTCATCGCTCCCGGACGATCCGGCAACCCCCAGAGCTGACCACTGACGCCACAGGAATCGCAAAAGAAGCTCATGGAAAGGCTCTCTAAAGGCGGCTGGCAAGGTCTTCATGGCCAAGGTGTCTGAGGAGTTCGCCGAGGATGAAGAAAAAGCCGTCGGAGGGATCCTGCGTGCGGGTCCATTGCGCCGCCTTCAGGAGTTCGTCTCTCGTCGGGTGAAGATCCTTCCAGCCGTTGTTGGTCAAGCTTAATAAGATCAATTAAAACACTCAATTTAGGTGTTTCAAGTATCTTTTTTTGAGAATGAAATGGCAGGATCCTGTATAGGGGGATCATCAGAAATGTCGCCGAGGGTGTGATTAAAAGTGGTATCAGCAAGGGAATAGCCCGGAGGGCTTACAGCGGGGAAGCCGGGGGTCGAGCGAAGCGACACCCCCGGGCTATTGGATTCCCCCATCATCGACCCCGAACGGGGTCGCAGAAAAAGGGACC
>DATMFV010000042.1:0-39525 GCA_035555975.1 Chthoniobacteraceae bacterium | reverse complement strand
GCGACTAAAAGCCGCTTTTTGGTCCAAAACGGGTTTCCTCAGGCGTCCGAATCTCGATTCGGCCTTCTTCGAAAGCCCCGTTTTGGCCTCAAAAATCGATCTTTTATTCATCCTTCAAAATTCGTAGACACGCCCTAGGCGCGCAACCTCAGGCGACGTACTCAATCGCCGCGATGGCATCCATCACGCGGTCGCTCAGGCGCTGGTAAAGGTCGCGATCGCGGGAGGCGATGTCATCCTGCGTAAAGTAAAGCGGTTCGCCGACCACTACGGTGACCGGGGTTGCCGAAAAACTCTTCCCATCGGGAGGCAGCGCTTCGTGAGCGCCGAAAATGCGCATCGGGATAACCGGCGTCAACGTCTTGGCGATGACGAAACCGATCCCCGGCTGGGCTTTCTGCAATGCGCCGGTGCGGCTGCGGGTTCCCTCCGGAAAAAGAAGGACCGCTTCGTTGGCCTTGATGACGCGGATGATCGCCTTGAGCGCCGCCATGTCCCCGCCGGAGCGATCGACCGGGACGACGTTGACCTTTGGCATCAGCTTTCCGACCACCGGCCACTTGAGCAGGCTGTTGCGGGCGAGGATGTGAAGCTCCCGCTGGGTGCAGATCCCGGCAAGGGGCGGGTCGAGAAAGCTCTGGTGATTCATCGCCAGAACCGCCGGACCGGTGAGCGGGATGCGCTCGGGATGAACCGCCCGGAAGGAGAAAAAGAGGTTGCCCAGGAATTTGAAGATATTCCAGCCGGTCTGGTAATAGAGATTCATCGTCCGGCGGGGGTGATGCCTCTTTCCTTGAGGGCGGAGAGGACCGCCTCGACCACGGCGTCGATGGAGAGATGCGAACTGTCGATCGTCACCGCCCCTTCCGGGACCACCATTGGCGACGCCTTGCGCTGGGAGTCGGTGGCGTCGCGCGCAGCGAGATTGTCGTGCAACCCCTCGCCCGCGCGGCGTGCGGCACGGACTTCCGGCGCGGCGTCGATGAAGAATTTGTACGGCGTCTGCGCAAAGACGACCGAGCCGATGTCGCGCCCCTCCATGACGACATCGGCCTCCTTGAGGTAATCGCGCTGCCGGGCGACGAGCGTCTGGCGGATCTGCGCGTGGGAGGCGATCGCGGAAACCGAGGCGTTGACTTCGGCGCTTTTGAGCGCGTCGCCCGGGTCGCTCCCGTCGATCCGGATCGTTCCCTCGCCCCCGGCGCTGGCAAAGGAGAGCGCGCCCTCCTTCAGCAGGGCCCCCACCGCTTCGCCGTCGGCCGGATCGACACCGCGCCGGTGGGCCAGAAGCGCCACCGCGCGGTACATGTTCCCGGTATTGACGTAAAGATAACCGAGGCGCGCCGCGAGCCGCTGCGCCACGCTGCTTTTGCCCGAAGCGGCAGGGCCGTCGATGGCAATGGCGTGGCGGGGCAAAGGCATGGAGGCGGGCATGGCAGGTTAGCGGTGAGAGTCCGACGAAGGAATGCGGGTGATCACCGGCGTCTGGTGTTGCGGTGCTTTGGTGATCTGCTCAAAGGTTTCGTAGAAGTTCGGGTACGAGGAAGCGGCGCATTCCACGCCGTCGATAATCGTCTCCCCTTCCGCGAACATCCCTGCGACGGCGAACGCCATGGCGATCCGGTGATCTCCGAAGCTTGAAAGTTTCGCTCCCTTGAGCGGGCTGCCGCCGTAGATGACGAGGCCGTCGGGCTGTTCCTCGACTTCGACCCCCATGGCGCGGAGGTTGGTGGCGACGGCGGTGAGGCGGTCGGTCTCCTTCACGCGCAGTTCCGCCGCGTCGGCGATGACCGTCTTGCCCTGGGCGAGCGCCCCGGCGACGGCGAGCACCGGCAACTCGTCGATGACGTTGGGAATCTCGTTCCCCCGGATCTCGGTCCCTTTGAGTTCGCCGCCGTGGACTTCGATCGACCCATACGGTTCGCCTTCCTCTTCTTCGACGATTTCGTGGATCGACGCCCCCATCCGGACCAGGACGGCAAGCACGCCGGTGCGGGTCTGGTTGAGGCCGACATCCTTGATCAGGAGATGCCCCTTGCGCTGGGCCGCCGCGGCGACCAGCCAGAATGAGGCGCTGGAGATGTCGCCCGGAACGCGGAAGTTGCGCGATTCCGGCGTCGCCTTTCCTTCAATCGAGACGGTCAGCCCGTCGACGTGCGGGGGGACCAGGTGCCAGGCGAGCATCCGTTCGGTGTGGTTGCGGCTCTTGGCCGGTTCGGTGACGCTTGTGGTCCCTTCCGCGAAGAGCCCGGCGAGCAGGATGGCGCTTTTGACCTGGGCGCTGGCGATCGGGGAATCGTAGTGAATCGGCGTCAGTTTCCCCCCTTCGATGGTGAGGGGCGGGGTGCATTTTTCGCCTTCGCCGCGGAGGGTGGCCCCCATCAGGGTGAGGGGATCGACGACCCGCTGCATCGGTCGGCGGGAAAGCCAGCGGTCGCCCGTGAGGACGCTCTTGAACGGCTGGGCGGCGAGCACGCCGGAAAGAAGCCGCAGGGTCGTGCCGGAGTTGCCGCAGTCGATCGGTTCCTTGGGAGCGGTGAATTCGCCCCGGCGGCCATGGACGATCAGCGTGGTCGGCTCGGGGTGTTCGATCTCGACGCCGAGCGCGCGCATGGCGTTGACCGTCGCCAGGCAATCTTCGCTCGGGAGAAACCCGGTGATGCCACAGACCCCGTTGGAAAGCGAGGCGAGGATGACGGCCCGGTGCGAGATGCTTTTGTCTCCGGGGAGGGTGATCTCTGCCGAGATATGGGGTGAACGCGAAATTTTCCAGCTTGCCATGATGTCGTGTAAAATAAAAAAAAGTTTCCTCAGGTCGCCCGGGGGAGGCGATCCCGCTCCGCTTTGGCGCGAACCAGCAGCTTATTCATTTCTTCGGGCGAAGAAAAGCTGCGCGACACGTTTTGCAGATGTGCGATGAAGCGGTCAAGCTGCTCTTGGAGAATCGTGCCGTTGGTGAGCAAAATTTCGGTCCACATCGCGGCGGGCCCGGCGGCGATGCGGGTGGTATCGCGGAAACCGTTGCCGCAGAAGCGGACGGCGTCGCGCTCCTCCTGACCCACGAAATCGACCAGCGCCGCAGCGAGCAGGTGCGGCAGGTGGCTGACGAGGCCGATGGAGCGGTCGTGGACCTCCGGCTCCATGCAGACGACGCGGCAGCCGACCGCTTCCCAAAGTCGTGTCGCCGCCTGTTGCGCGGTCGGTTCGACTCCGGCATGGGGAGTGAGGATGCAGGTCGCCCCTTCAAAAAGCCCGGGGCGGGCCGCGGCGAGGCCGCTCTGTTCGGAGCCGGCCATCGGGTGGCTGCCGATGAACCGGGCGCGACCCTGAAAAACCGGTGCGAGCGCCTCGACCACCGGGGTTTTGACGCTCCCGACATCGGTGACGAGCGCGGTCGGCTTGAGAAGGGGGGCGATTGTTTCGGCGAGGCCGGACATGGCCCCGATTGGCACGCAGAAAATCACCGCATCGGCATCCCGGACGACGGCAGCAAGGTCGCTGGAGGCGAGATCCGCCATTCCGTCGATGGCGCGGACTTCTTCGGCGGCGCTTTCCCGGCGCGCCCAGAGAGCGATCCGGCAACCGGGTTGGCGTTGGCGCAAGGCAAGGGCCAGCGAACCCCCGAGAAGGCCGGGGCCGAGAATGGCGACGGAAGGGAAATCAGGATTCAAGGAAAGATCTTGGCGGCGAAGCCATCCGGAGGTTCGGCCTCCGTACCGACCGCGGCGTTGGACTTCGCTTCACACCGTTCTCTCTTACCTTGGCCTTCAACTGAAATACCAGGCCAAGGGTCGGGAACAGCCAACCGGATCGGAGGGACCGATCCGGCAGGCAGGTGCTGAAAACAGGTGCGTTTTAAGGAACGAGGAAGATTTTGCCCGTGTAGGGGTCCCTCACTTCGGTGCCCGGCGGGAAGCCGCGCACGTCGACCTGGCCTGCGTCAGGAGCGTACGGGCTGGTGACGAAGCCGGGCTTGCCGGGAATCGGTGTTCCGTAGGTGGAGTCGCTGCGGCGAACCGGGGCCGGGGTCGGCTGGACCTGGGGCGGCGGCGTCGGCTGCGTGCGGGGCTGGCTGGGGGCTTCCCTTTCAGCCTGGCTCGGCGTCGTTCGTACCGACTCAACCACCGTTTCCGTTTCACCCTGGTAGCCAAAGCGACCAGCGTTTCGAGCAGCATTTTGATCACGATCCCGCTCCCTCGATTGGGAGCAGGCTGTGAAGGCGGTGCAGGACAACAGCGAGAGAACAATGATTCGCTTCATAATAAGGGCAGGTAAAGGGTTAAAGGATTTCGTAAAGACTGACAACAGCAAAATTGGGATCGTGCCGACGATTTTACCGGGGGACACGCTTCCGGTGCCATTGGAGGGGTGCCGGTGGAAAAAGGCGAGCCGTTTTTCGCTTCGAAGGGGGGAGTTTGCGGATTCATCGGTGCTTTTTTGACAGGCTTGGGGGAAAGGCGCGGGTCGCCAAAACATCGCCAGACTCCCCGCCGCAGGCCGTCTCAATTTGCGGGCGGGGGCATTTTCGGTTTCCCCGCCGCCGGTTTTCTGGTTTATGGATGGGGAGATGAAACTCGGTTTTCTTGGTTGCGGAAAGATGGCGACCGCCTTGGTGGGAGGGGTCGTGAAGGCGGGCCTTTATCCGCCGGAGGCGATCCGTGTCAGCGATGCCTGCCGCGCGGCAATGGAGAGGCTTTGCACGGCGACGGGGGTCCAACCGGCTGCCGACAACCGGACGCTGGCGGCGGAGGTCGACGCGCTGGTCCTCTGCGTGAAACCGGGCGACGCCGAACCGGCGCTGGAGGCGCTGCGCGGGGAGTTGAAGGGAAAGCTGCTGATCTCCATCGCGGCCGGGTTGACCCTGAAGCGCCTCGAAAAGGCGGCGGGCGACACGGTCCGGGTGGTCCGGGTCATGCCGAATACCCCCGCGCTGATCGGGGTCGGCGCGAGCGCCTTTTCCCCGGGCCGGGGGGTAACGCCCGACGATCTCCGGCGGGTGCAGGAGATTTTTGACGCCGTCGGTTATTCCGTGGAGGTAAAGGAGAACCTGCTCGACGCCGTGACCGGCCTGAGCGGCAGCGGCCCGGCCTATGTTTTTGTGATGATCGAAGCGCTGGCCGACGGCGGGGTGAGGATGGGCCTCCCGCGCGATCTCGCCCTGAAACTCGCCGCCCAGACCGTGCTCGGGTCGGCCTCGCTGGTGATGGAAAAGGGTGAACACCCGGCGGTCCTCAAAGACCAGGTGGCCAGCCCGGGCGGAACGACCATCGCCGGGCTGGAGGCGCTGGAGGCGGGAGCCTTGCGCGCCACGCTGATCCACGCCGTCCGCGCCGCCACCGAACGCTCCAGAGAACTCGGAAGCGCTTCCTGAACTCTTTCTCTTTCTTTTCATGTTTGAAACGCCCCGTTTTTCCCGCCGTTCCTTTGCCAGCGTGAAGGCAACCTTCCGGCAATGGCGCAGGGGCGCACCGGCGCTCGGCATCTGTTTCTGGCTGACCCTTGGCGTCGGCTGGAGTTTTGCCGAAGGGGGCGCTTCCGGCGAAAACCCGGCCATTGGGGAAGCGACCGCCGCGCTGGAGGGCGAACCCGAGGCGACGGAGGAAAAGGATGCCGATCTCCTGACGCTCGAAGGAGTCCGCGCTTTCGGGCGGAAGGAACTCGTCGTCGCCCGCGAGAAGTTTGAACAGGCGCTGGAGGTCAACCCCGATCATGTGATCGCGCTGGTCAACCTCGGCTCGCTCGAATACCATTCCGGTCGGCTGGAGGAGGCGCAGACGGCGTTGCGCCGGGCGACGCGGCTCTCTCCCGAGTCGGTCCCCGCATGGTTGACCCTGGGGGTCGTCGCCTACGAAGCGGGAAAGCTCGATCTCGCCCTTGCCGCCCTTTCGCAGAGTGTTTATCTCGACCCGAGCAGCGCCAAGGCACATAGTTACCTCGGGGTGACGGTCGGGCGCATGGGGTGGCGCGACGGGGCGGAGTCGGAATTGCTCAAGGCGATCGAACTCGACGACACCTATGCCGACGCCCATTTCAACCTCGCGGTCATCTACCTCCAGCGGGTCCCTGCCGCGACGGCGCTGGCCCGCCGCCACTACCGGCGCGCCGTGGAACTTGGTGCGCCGCCGGACTCCGTGGTTGAAAAACAGCTTGATCGTAGTAAAGAAACCGACTGAACCTTTTCCTTCTCTCCTTTTTCCCTTCAAAAACCGTGATGTTACGCCGTCTTTCCCATTTTTTTCTCCTGTTGGGCCTTCTCCTTTTCGCCACGCCGGACGCCGCGCTGGCACAGAGCCGCACCTCCTCAAAATCGACTTCCAAAAAGAGCACGGCGACCCGCAAGTCGACGAGCGGCACGAAGAAGAGCACCCCGCAGCGCGCCCGCCCCAAGCCGACGCCCGGCCTCGCCCCGGCGACCTTCAACGGCCTGCCGGTGACGACCATCGGCTCGGTGCTGATGTTCGACCCCGCCACCGGGCGCACCCTTTTCGAGAAAAACGCCGACGAGCGGCGTCCCCCGGCCAGTACGCAGAAACTCCTGACCGCGCTCATCCTGGTCGAGACGGGCAATCTCGACAAGCGGGTCGTCATCCAGCATAGCGACACCCTTGCCGAACCGTCGAAGCTCTACCTGAAAACGGGGGAGTCGTACACCCGCCGCGAACTGCTTGAAGTGCTCCTGGTCCGCAGTTTCAACGATGTCGCCATGGCGCTCGCCCGCGACAACGCCGGGTCGATCAAGGCGTTTGCCGCCAAGATGAACCGCCGCGCGGCAGCGCTCGGGATGACGCAGTCGCATTTCGTCAACCCGAACGGGCTCCCGGCCCCGGGACAGCTTTCGACCGCGCGCGACATGGCCCGGCTCGCCTCCGTCGTTTACCGCAACCCGACCATCCGCCGCATCTGCGCGACGAAGGAGATCCAGTTCAAGCGGGCCGACGGCCGCATCCGCACCTACAACAACACCAACCGCGTTCTCCGCGGCTGGCCGTACTGCACCGGGCTCAAAACCGGGTACACCCATTCCGCCGGGTATTGCCTGATCTCGAGCGCCAGCCGCGACGGCCGCGAAGTGGTCGTCGTCGGGCTCGGCAACAAAACGCCGATCTGGCAGGAGTCGTGCTCGCTTCTGGCGTGGGGGTTGAGTCACTAAAATTTATCGCGACGCAGGGCGCACCGGAGGTTATGATCGGTTCATGGAACGCCGCATCGCAGCCGAATTGCAGGAGCTTGAAGAGCAGTCGCTCTTGAGGCGGCTGCGGGAGATCGAGGGGAGCGACGGCGCGGTCGTCCGGTATGACGATCGCGACTTCGTCAACTTTTCCTCCAACGACTACCTTGGCCTCGCCGACGCGCCGTTCATGCGCGAGGCGGCGCAGGCGGCAATCGCGGAATACGGTGTCGGCGCGGGGGCGTCGCGGCTGGTCTGCGGCACGCTCTCGCCTCACTTGAAGCTGGAGGAGACCCTCGCCGCGTTCAAGGGGACGCAGGCGGCGCTCACCTTCAGCAGCGGTTATGCCACCGCCGTCGGCACGATCAGCGCTCTCGCGGGGAAGGGGGATGTCGTGATCGTCGACAAACTCGTTCATGCTTCGCTGGTCGACGGCGCGCGGCTAAGCGGGGCGACCCTGCGCGTTTTTCCTCATAACCAGACCGGCAAGCTCGAGGCCCATCTTCAGTGGGCGCACAAGGAACACCCCGAGGGGCGGGTGTTGATCGTGACCGAATCGATTTTCAGCATGGACGGCGACCGCGCCCCGCTGGCGGAGATCGTGGAGATCAAGGATCACTACGAGGCGACCCTTCTGCTCGACGAAGCCCATGCCGTCGGCGTGCTCGGGGCCAATGGGCGGGGCCTGGTGGAACGGCTCGGTTTGCAGGGGCGGGTGGAGGTGCAGATGGGGACGTTGAGCAAGGCGCTCGGCGTCAGCGGCGGGTATGTCTGCGGCAGCCGGGAGATGATCGACTACCTGATCAACCGCGCCCGTTCCTTTGTCTACTCGACGGCCCCTCCTCCCGCGCTCGCTGCGGCGGCGACGGCGGCGCTCCTTCATCTCCAGACCCCCGAAGGGGAAGCCCGGCGGCGTCGGCTCTGGGACAACCTGAAGATTCTCGCCGCCGGTCTCCCTCCCGGCCTGACCCCCGAGCGGTTGCAGAGCGCGATCGTCCCGGTGCTGCTCGGCTCGGAGGAGAGTGCCTTGTGCGGTGCGCGCGCCTTGTTTGAACAGGGGCTTTTCGTCCCCGCCATCCGTTACCCGACCGTTGCCAAGGGAGCCGCCCGGCTCCGGGTCGCCCTCTCCGCCCTCCATTCGCCGGAGCAGATCGTTGCCTTGACCGAAGCGCTCTGGTCGCTGGTCCCCGAGGAGTAAACCGGGGTTGTGTGAAGCGGTGTTCCACGCCACGGGCGGCGCGGAGGCCGTCCCTTCAACGCAAGCGTTGCCGCGCCTTTTTGGGCATTCCGGAAAAAGGAGCGTTTTTCCGGTTGACGTGATAACGCGTGTCAGCTATTGATAACACGGGTTTGCAAAAAGCCCCCTCCCGGTTCAACCGCGAAGCCGGTGTTTCATTCCCATTGGTTTTTCTCCCTGCCTTTCTTTATGCCCGGCATTACTCAACACCAGATCGCCGCCAGACTGGGCGTTTCCCGCTCCGCCGTCGCAGCCGTTCTCTCCAACACCCCCAAGGGGCGCATCTCTCCGGCGCTTCGCGAAAGCATCCTCGCGACGGCGCGGGAGATGGGGTACGTCCCCAACCGTCATGCGCAGATCATGTCGAAGGGGAAATCGGGGATGATCGGCATTATCAACTTCGGCCTCTACGAGCAACTGCCGCAGCAGAAGGTGCAGTTTGCGGCGCGCGCGCTCCTCAAGCAGCGGTATGAGCCGGTGGTATCCAACGTACTCTGGTTTGCAGACCGTGGCGGCGCGGTTTGCCGCAGGATGGTCGAATCGCGCGTGGAAGGGGTGCTTCTGGTGCATCCCACCCTCCAGTTCACGCAGAAGCATCTCGATATCCTGCTCGATGCGGGCATCCCGGTCGTGGTGCTCGGCGGCACCAATCTCAAGGGCGTGACCAAGTATATGTCCGACAAGGAGCATGGCTTCTACGTCCTGACCTCCCATCTGCTCGACCTTGGCTACCGGCGGCTGACGGTGATGCTCGGGCGCGACTCCACGGAGAAAAAGCACATCCCGTCGTGGCACGCCCGCAACGCGATCGCCGGTTTTGAGCGGGCGCTCAAGGAAAAGGCCGGACCGGGCGTGACCGGTTCCGTCCACCTGATTCACCGGACCATCGGCGCGAACCTGAGCCCGTACGAACCGGGGCGGCTGGCGATGCATGAAATTCTGCAAAAAGCGACCCTGCCTGAAGCCGTCCTGTGCAGCAACGACAACTGGGCCATGGGCGCGCTGGCCGCGTGTGCGGCGGCGGATCTCAAGGTGCCCGAGGAGATCGCGATCACCGGTTTTGAAAATGAACCGTTGAGTCAATACGGCCTCCTGCCGCTGACGACCATGGCCCACCCGGCCCGGGAAATCGCGGAAAAAGGAGTGAAGGACCTCCTCTCGCTCGTGCGCCGGGAAAGCGCGCTCGAAGACCGGTTGGTCGTCCTTCCGTGCGAGTTGGTTGTGCGGCGCTCCTGCGGCGCGCACCTTCATCAACACCGGGCGGCCGATGTGCCGCAGCCGGTGGAAAGTTAACCCCCCACCTCCAGAAAATATCATGAAACTCACCGCCTTCCCTCCGATCATTTCCCGGTTCCCGAAACGGCACGCCATGGCGGCGGTCGCCATGGCTTCGCTGACCTGCCTGGCAGGCGTGGCCCACGCGGCGGTTTTGACCTTCACGCCGGGCACGCCGATCGTCACCACCACCTATGCCGGTCTCACGGTCGGAAATTCCATTACGGACATTGGCTGGACAGGGGCGGCAGCGCCAGCCGCCACCAGCCCGACCTATATCCTGGGAGCCACGCCGCGGGGCACCGGCTACGGCGGTTCTTCCCCGGTTATCGAGGCGACGCCGGGCGCGCGGAGGTTGGCAAGCAGCCCGGAAGTGACCGGCCTGCCGGAGTTCAAGGGAGGCGATACGGTCTATTTTTCGGCCTGGGTCAACCGCATTGGCAGCCAGAGTTCCGGAGCGCGGGTGGCGCTGCGAACCGTCAGTGCGAGCTATGTCGGGGGTTTCGGTATCGTCGATACCAAGCCGAGCGGCATGGAGGTGGGCAACACGTTCGCGATCGGCGTCACCATCTGGAGCGAAGACGACCAACCGTCCCTGAAATGGATCTATAGCGAGGAGCAGGCAAAGGCGAACCACTGGTATGAAATGGCGCTGGTCGTCGAGGTTGACCCGGTTGACATTACGCTCTCCCTCGGGTCGGTCTTTGTCCGCGACGCCACCGCAGGAGAGACGGAGTTTCGCCCCGTGGAGGGGTTGACCGGCATCACAATGGGCTTTACCGAAGATCGCAATCTCAACCAGTTCACTTACTGGCGGCTTGAAGGATTCCAGAACAGCGTCCAGCTTGGTTCGCTTTCCGTGGGAAAGGTGGCCGCCATTCCCGAACCGTCGACCGCCTCCCTCCAACTCGCCGCAGCCGTTTTGCTTTTCGGCGTTCCCGGCGTTTTGAAGTGGTTCGCGGGAAGGCGGGATTAAAGTCACCCCGGACCCCCCTTGGTTGCCATGCTCACCTCTCTCAGACCGGCTCCCTTTGCCAAAAGGGCGTTTACCCTGCTCGAAGCGTTGATCACCATCGGCGTCGTCGGCGTCCTGGTCTCCCTGCTGCTGCCGGTGCTCGGCAAGGTGGCCGAGGGGAGTCTGAACTCCAAATGTATGACCAACCTCCGCCAGCTCGGCGCCGCCGGGTTGCTCTACGCGGCGGAGCAGAACGGACGCCTGCCCGACCGCGGCGGCTGGGGCGGCACGACGCAGCCGCACCGGAGCCTGTTGCCGTACCTGAACCTGCCGCTGCGCAACGCCAGCGCGCCGGTCTACGATGTCGACTCGGTCCTGACCTGTCCCTCCGTTCAGAAAAGCCGGTTTCGCACGCCGTACGACTGGCACCGCACCTACGCGATCAACCAATACGCCACCGGCGACGATGCCGGGACGGCTTCCATCCGCCAGACGTGGGTCAACCATGTGGAGAACCGCGACGCACCGCTGCGCCTCACCAACGTCAGGGAGCCTGCGGCCCAGTCGTTCTTTATGGACGGACCGGTGCTTCTTGAAGCAGGCGGCTACCGCTACAGCATGTACCAGGCTCCTGATCGTCTGGAGGAGCGGGTGAGCGACGACGAAACGGCATGGCGGACCCCATGGGTCCATGGCGCGACGTTGAATGTCGTCTTTCTCGACGGGCACATTGAGGCGATTTCCCGAGAATACGCCGAGCGTGAGCTGATCGGGGCGACCAATCCTGCCGCTTCCACCAAAGATCCCCGCCGCCGTCATCCCTTCTGGGGAGCCGGAAAGTAACTTTCCCCATGTACCTCCAACGGATCGCCCTTTTCACCCTTGTTTTAACCGGTATGACAGCCGTCTCCTGTTCCCGGCCGAAGCCCGACACCGCAACACCGCTTTTTCTCAGGCCGGTCGCGTCGCAGCGGACGCCCGCCGGTCATGAAGAACGCCCGGTTGCCTTTTACCAGGCCGTGGCGCTCGCTCCCGGCGAGATGAAGCCGGGCGGCGGGATCCGCCTCCGCGACGCCGCAGGCCCGTTAACCGCCATCGCGACTCCGGCGGCCTTCTGGCCCGATGGAAGCATCCGCTGGCTGGCGGTGGATGGCGTGATGACGCGGAAGGCGACCTCCGCCGAGCCGATCGCGATCTCCCGGCTGGAAACCGCCCCGCCCGCGCCGCAGGGGGCACGGACGAACGGACCGCAGCCGGAGATCGTGGACGACGCGCACGCCATCCGCTGGAAAAGCGCCGACGGGCAGACCCTCTTTGACCTCGTCCCGCAGGCCTCCTTTGTCCGCATCGACCAACCCAAGCGCCCGCAGCCGACCGACATCGGCTATCTGGAACAGACCGGCCAGTACGCCTGGGCGGAGCCGCTGGAAGCGCTTGCCACCGACACCGCGCCGGTGCCGATGACGCTTCGGGTGCTCAAAAGCGAAGTCGAAGAGGAGAACGATCTCTTTACGCTCTACCGCATCGTCGGCAACGGCGGGGAGAGCGCTCCCGGCAACCGTTTTGAATGGCAACTGCGCGCCCGGGTCTATCGCACGTTGCCGTTGATCCGTACTTCCATGACGTGGGTCGTCCGGTGGGACGCCGCCCGGTACGCGCTGACCTCGGCGAAATGGACCGTCCGCACGCCTCAGCCGTGGGAAGACTTTGTGTTGCTCGACGACGAGGCCGCAAAAGGAAAGGGGAGCACGACATTGCAGATCGCCTCACAACCCGACGGGCGCAACGTGGTCTCGAAAGGGAGCGGCGCGGTAGAGGAAGCCGCCTGGCCGACGATCTCGCGGGACGGCCTTGTGGCGCGGGGCGCAGGGCGTTCCATGGCGGTCGGCATCCCCAATTTCACCCGGCTGGGGCCCAACTACCTCGCCGGTACGCCGGACGGCGTGGAGATCGCCTCATGGAGCGAGGGTTCCGGCAAGGGGCTCGACCTCCGGCGCAGCGGCGCGGATGGGGAGTTCGGCATCGGCAGCGTCGATCTCTCCGCCAACGGCAGCGGTTTTGCCCGGACGCTCAACGCCAGCCTCGTCTTTTTCGACGATCCCGCCCTTTCGGCCGCCGTGGCGCACGACGAAGCCGCGCGGGATGGCCTTTGGTTTGCCAGCGCGGAGGAATGTGAACGGACCGGAGTTCTCGGGCCGTTCCGTCGCGCCGCCGTCGACGCCAACCCGGCCTACTTCGCCGGGCTGCACGCCAACCTGCTCTTTCTGGTCCGCTCGCGCGACCACTGGAGATGGAACGGCCTGGTCAATTTCGGCGATTTCCGGACGAACTTCGCCCGGGGCAACGTGCCGGAACGGGGGCTCTTCGCCGGGCATTGGGCGCTCAACGGGCGTTACGGCTGGAGGAACGCCAGCGCCTCGATCAACTATTCGCTGATCCGCAGCGGCCTGTTTCTGGAAGACCGCGAACTGGTGCTCGCGGGGATCGACCACGCCGAACACGTCGCCGATGTCGACACCGTCCATGCCTCCTTCTTTTCGCCCCCATCCGGCGAGGAGGGGGGGATGCACCGCCGCAACCGCGACCACTGGAGCGGAAATCCGCAGATGCAATACACGCCGAGCAAAGGGATCTATCTTTCCAACTGGCTCAATGGAACCCGGCGCGTCTCGCAGGTGCTGGAGGAGGTGCGCGAATACGCCCGGCGCGACGGCGGCCAGAGTTCCGCCTTTGCCGGGCAGGCGTGGATCATGCGTTACATGGAGACGGGCGATCGCGGCGACTATGAGCTTGCCTCGCGGTTTCTCGAAAACGCCGCCGGTTGGTGGAAGGAGCATAGCGGCACGCCGCTCGACGGCCTGGCCGCTCTCTACGCCAACAACTTCCGGCGGATCAGCGATGGGATGGAGACCTTGATCCTTTTCCATGAAGCGACGGGAAGCGATCGTTACCTTCAGGCGATGAAGCAGAGCATCGTGGCGCACGGGTTGCCGGAAACGCCGAACCCGAAGCTCGATGTCCCGTCGGTCATCGGCTACCTCCTTTCCAACGGAGTGAAGCCCGGGGAACTCGGCCTGCCGCTCCTGAAGGCAACCGCCGCGCAGATCCGGGAGTTCATTCCCGCCGCCCCGCCTTTCCTCGCACAAGCCCGCTGGGAAGACCTCGCCCGGATCGTGCTCCACGACCTGCCGCCTGAAGGGAACCCGACCTACCGCGAATCCGCCGCGATCGCCGGGCGGAGCAACTACGCTTTTTCCACCCTGGAACATTTCGGGGCGACTTCCCCGTACCATTCCAAAGATTAAAATTTTCCCATGCTGGTCACTACTCAATTTCCATGCGGCAATGGCCGCGTCCGCTGGTACGCCAAAGACGACTTTGAAGTCGAACTGATCGCCTACAGCAAAGGCGCGCGTTATACCTGTTTCAAAATCGCCGGGCTGGAGCGCGACCAGCGGCGGGAGGTGGTCCTGCGGCCCGACGCCTGTTTCGAAGGAAGCTTTGCCGGGCTTTGCGCGAAAATCTGGATCAAACGCTCGCAGTACGGCGAATGGCAGCCGCTCGACGACGCGCAGGTGCGGTGCGAGCCGGAGGCGATCCGTTTCACGGTCGATCTTTACAAGGGCGAGGAGTGTTACTTCAGCACCGAGCCGCCACGCGAATATGTCGCCACCACGCAGGAGCTTTTCGAGATCGCCGCGCGCCAACCGGAAATCGCTTCGGTCCACTGCATCGGCCATTCCATCGAACACCGGCCGATCTTCCTGCTGCGGGTGAGCGACCGCGCCAACCGGTGCGCCATCGGCGAAGAGCGCGTGCCGGTGGTCACGCTGGAGGCCGGGGAACACGCCACCGAGTTTTCCGGGGAGGAGATGGCGCGCGGAATGCTGGCCCATCTTTGCGGCGACAGCCCCGAGGCGGAGACGCTCCGCAGGGAGTTCATTTTCGACGTGGTCCTCAACATCAACCCGGACGGCAACTTCCACGGCTGGCACCAGTACAATGCAAAGGATTGGCGCGAGCACCATTACGGCGTGGTCGTCGACCGGAGCTGGCACCACGAGTTCGAGCCGTACCTGAGCGGCGAGACCGCGGCGGTTTCACCGGAGACGCGCGCCTTTTCCGACTGGATCGTCCGGACGCGCGCCTCATTTGTCATCGGTTTCCATAGCTGGCTCGGCCACGACGGCAACCCGGGGGCGTTTTATGCCGATCCCCGGCTGCTTTCCCCGGAAAGCGGCGCGATGATCTCCGAACTCAACCGCAGCGCCCAGGCGGCAGCGGCGGAGATCGGCGTCGGCTTCGAAGTCTTCCCAAACTCGAACCTTTGCGGCGGCCATCTCGGCCCCTACCTGATGAAGAACGACCTCTGTCTCGCCTACACGCTGGAGGGGCATATGAACCTTGGCCGGGAAAAACTCCGGGAACTCGGGGTGCGGCTGCTGCACCACTGGCTCGGCAACGAACGGCTGAAAGTCCGGGAATCGCGGGCACCGCGCTGGGACGCCTGGAGGCGGGAGCGCGAGGGGGCGACGGCTTCCGCCATGGTGTAGCGTAGCGGGTTGTTCATGCTGCGGCCGGCCAGCCTTACGGGTTGCAGCCGGGAATTGCCCCTGCTACGTTCCGCACCGATGCCCCGGTTCGCCTTTTCGTCTTTCTGGTTGCGGTACGTCCTTCCGAAGCCGATGGACCCCGGAGCGTGCTTTGTTGAGCGAAAGGTGGTTTCGATCAGCAGCGGGTCCGCCCTTTGCCTCTTTTTGCTCGGGCCGGTGTTCATCGTTCTCAACGTCATGGGCGGGAACTACGGGCTGGTTCTGGTCAATGTGTTGAGCACCCTGCTGGGACTTGAATGCCTTCTGTTGATCCGCAAGGGGGCTCACCGGCTCGCTTCGGCGCTGGTAATCGTTGGGAGCAGCTTTCTTTTCTTTTTTTCCGGCTATCTTTTCGGCAACGGGATGGAGTTTATCCTGTTGATCGCGATGCTCGGCGGGGCGCTCATGTACGAGTCGCTCATCGTCCGGCTTCTGTTGGCCGTGGCGCTGGGGTCGGGTTTTTACTTTGTGATGATGTCCCACTTTTACACGTGGGTTCCCGGGTCGGTTTCCGCGAAGCGCTACGGGGTCAATCTGGTGGTTTTTCTGATTCTTTATTACTGGATTCTGGAGATCTTCCGCACCGTCAACACCAGTTACCATCGCGAGATCGAACGCAAGAATGCCGACCTCGCTTCGAACCGGCAGCAGTTGGACCGCGAGCATGAGGAACTGGCCGCGTTGACGCGGGAACTTGAGGTAGCCAACCTGGCCAAGGAGAAGCTTTTCTCCATTGTTTCGCACGACCTGCGCGGTCCTCTGGGGAACCTTCGCGCGACGCTCGCCCTTCTGGAGGAAGGAGACCTCAGGCAGGAGGAGTTTCGTGGGATGCTGGGCGAACTCCGGCACGAGGTCGATTACGCTTCCGATTGCCTCGACACGTTGCTGACCTGGTCGGCGGGCCAGTTGCAGGCGATCCAGCCGGTCTTTACGGCGGTGCCGCTGCGGGCGATTGGTCACGATTGTCTGGTGCTCCTGCACGAGAGCGCCGCCCGCAAAAGGATCGCGCTGGAAAACGCCATCCCCGCCGAAACTCAGGTACGCGCCGACAAGGACCAACTCTCGGCCATCCTGCGCAACCTGGTCTCCAACGCCCTCAAATTCACCCCGGCGGGCGGCGTCGTCCGGCTCTCCGCGGGGGAGGAGGGAGGCGGCTGGCGGGTCAGCGTCTCCGACAACGGCATCGGCATGAGCCATGAACGGTTGCGGCAGCTCTTCGACCCCAACCGGACCGTTTCCTCCTTCGGCACGGAAAACGAGAAGGGGCTCGGCCTCGGGTTGCAGATCTGCCGTGAATTTGTCGGCAACCATGGCGGGACGCTCTGTGCCGAGAGCGCGGAAGGGAGCGGCAGCACCTTTTATTTCACCCTGCCGTCGGCGGATCGGGAAGTTTTGTAAATCACCAAAATTTCGTTACGGAGCCTTGATGTTCTTTTTTTATGATTGACTTCAATCATAAAAAACCGCTTTGGTGAGGCAATCCCGGATGAAAGTCCCCATTCACATCGTCGAAGCGCGACGCGGGCAGATGGCCGCCTGGATGCAGCAGCATGGCCACGCCTCCGTGCAGGCGATCTGTGCCGCGTTTGACATTTCCGAGGCAACGGCGCGGCGCGATCTCGCGGCGCTGGAGCGGGGGCGGCAGGTGGTCCGCACCTACGGCGGCGCGCTGGCGGAGTACAACCTGCGCTTTCCTTCGTTTCAGGAACGACGTCAGCAGGCGAGCGAGGCAAAACAGGCGATTGCCCGGCAGGCCGTCGCGTTGATCGAACCGGGCGCGACCGTTTTCTTCGACGCCGGGACGACCGTTTACGCCGTTGCCGAGACGCTTTTGCGCCACCCCGTCACGCCGCTGGAAGTGGTGACCAACAATCTGCCGGTGGCCGAAACGCTCGCCTCGGTCGGCGGCATCCGCATCCACCTGCTCGGCGGCGAGTTGCTGGAGCGGCAATCGGCGCTGGTCGGCAGATTGAGCCGCCTGGCGCTGGCGCATTACCGGTTTGGCCTCGCCCTGCTCGGCGCGGAAGGGATGGATCGGGCGGGCCTGTGGAACTCGCAAAGCGAACTGGTGGCCTTGCAGCAACGGGTCATGGCGCGCGCCGAACGCACGGTCGCCTGTGTCGATGCGGGGAAACTCGACTGCCGCGCGCCGGTGTTTCTCGCTTCGTGGAAAAAGGTCGACCGCCTGCTGACCAATGCCGATGCCGGGGCGCTCGCCGCGGCGGGGCTTCCCAACAGTTTATGAAACATCATTATGTAGCTTGCGATCTGGGGGCCGAAAGCGGCCGGGTCATGCTCGGCACGCTGGAAAACGGGCGTCTGCATCTCGAGGAAATCCACCGTTTCCCGACGGGCGGCACCCGCTGGTTCGGTTCGCTGCGGTGGAATCTCCCCCGGATTTACGAGGAACTGCTCGCCGGGCTCGGCAAGATCCGCGACGTGTCGCCCGCCGGGGTGAGCGTCGACTCATGGGGCGTCGACTACGCGCTTTTCCGGCGTGATGTCCCGCTCCTTTCGCTTCCCTTCCATTACCGCGACGGGCGGACCGAAGCGCTCTATGGCGAGGCGCTGGAACGGCTCGGGCGCGAGGCGATCTTCCGCGAGACCGGCATCCAGTCGATGAACATCAACACGCTCTTTCAACTTCTGGCGGAGGCGGCGAAAAGCCCGGAACTGCTGGCGCTGGCGGAGCGTTTTCTCAACATTGGCGACTATTTCAACTACCTTCTTTCCGGCGTGGCGCGCGCCGAGGAGAGCCTCGCGAGCACGACGCAGCTTTATGACCCGCGCACCCGGCAATGGGCATGCGGGCTGATCGCCAAAGCCGGGCTTGCGGAGTCGATCTTTCCGGAGATCGTCCCCTCGGCCACGGTGCTCGGGCCGCTGCTTCCCGGGATCGGCGCTGCCCTCCCCGCGGGGGATCAATGGTCGCAAACCAAGGTGATCGCCACCTGTTCGCACGACACCGGCTGCGCCGTCGCCGCCGTCCCGGCCACGGGGGAGCAATGGGCTTATTTAAGTTCCGGCACCTGGTCGCTCGTCGGCGTGGAACTTCCCGAACCGTTGATGAACGAAGCGGTGGAGCGCGCCAATTTTACCAACGAAGCGGGCGTCGCCGGGACGACCCGGTTTTTGAAAAACACCGCCGGGCTCTGGATTCTCCAGGAGTGCCGCCGCGCGTGGAAACAGCAGGGGGAGAGCCTGGACTACGCCGCGCTAGCCCAACAGGCGGGGGAAGCCGAGCCGCTGCGTTCGTTGATCAATCCGGGCGATCCGTGCTTTCTCCGCCCCGACGGGATGCCGGAGCGGATCGCACAATACTGTCGCGAACGGGGCGAACCGGTACCGGAAACGCCGGGGGCGTTTGCCCGCTGTATCTTTGAAAGCCTGGCGCTCCTTTATCGGGAAACCCTCGGGCAGATCACCACGCTCACCGGTCGGCGCCTGCGCACGCTCCACATCGTCGGCGGCGGTTCGCGCAACGCGCTCCTCAACCAGTTTTCCGCCAACGCCACCGGGTTGACCGTACTGGCCGGGCCTGCCGAGGCCACCGCCACCGGCAATCTCCTGATCCAGGCGCTGGCGCTGGGGCACCTCCCTTCGCTGGCCGCCCTCCGGCAGGTCGTGGCCGATTCGGTCACCCCGGCCCGCTTTGAACCGCAGGAAGCCCCCCTCTGGGACGCCGCCTACGAACGTTTTCTGAACCTCCATTAATCACATTACCCTTTATGTCATCGTTCCAATTTGTCCAAAACCTCTGGGTCGACTCCGACGCCGCGAAACTCGATCCCGTCGAACGCCTCGTCTACCGCTCCAACCTGCTCGGCAGCGACCGCCGCATCACCAACACCGGCGGCGGGAACACCTCTTCCAAGCTGACCGAGTGCGATCCGTTGACCGGCCAGCCGGTGGAAGTCCTCTGGGTCAAGGGTTCCGGCGGCGACCTGCGCACCAGCACCCGGGCGAACTTCTCCTCGCTTTACCAGGAGAAACTGCTCGGGCTTCAGGCACTTTACGGGGCGCGCGCCGACAAAGGGCTCAAGTCGCCCGCTGAAGATGCAATGGTCGGCTACTACACCCACGCCACCTTCAACCTGAACCCGCGCCCGTCGTCGATCGACACGCCGCTCCATAGTTTCCTGACCGGCAGGCACGTCGACCACCTCCACCCCAACGCGATCATTGCCATTGCGGCGAGCCGCCGCTGCGAAGCATTGACCCGCGAGATTTTCGACGGCGAAATGGCGTATGTTCCGTGGATGCGGCCCGGGTTTGAACTCGGGCTGGCGATGCAGAAGATCGAACGCGAGCAGCCGGGCGTGAAGTCGATCATGATGGGCCAGCACGGCTTCATCTCCTGGGACGACGACGACAAGGGGTGCTATCTCCACAGCCTGCGCCTGATTGAAAAGGCCGCCGCTTATGTCGAGGAACGCTACCGCGCCAAGGGGGGCGACGCCGCAGCCTTTGGCGGGCAGAAGTACCAGCCGCTCGGGGAAGAAGCGCGACGCGCGGCACTGGTCGAGATCGTCCCGTGGCTCCGGGGGCGGCTCTCGCGCCAGCGGCGCTGGGTGGCGACGATCGAGGCGGGCGAGGAGGTGCTGCGCTTTATCCATTCCCACGACGCGGCCCGGCTCGCGGAACTCGGCACCAGTTGCCCCGACCATTTCCTGCGGACCAAGATCAAACCGCTCTACATCGACTGGGACCCGCAGAGCGGCGATCTCGACACCCTCAAAAGCGTGCTCTCCGCCGGTCTGGTCGCCTACCGCGACGACTACGAAGCCTACTACCACCGGTGCCGCCGGGAGGATTCCCCCGCCATGCGCGATCCCAACCCGACCGTGATCCTGATCCCGGGGCTCGGGATGATCGCCTGGGGCAAGGACAAGTCCGAATCGCGCGTCACCGCGGAGTTTTACCACTGCGCCATCGAAGTGATGCGCGGCGCGGAGGCGATCGACGAATACATCGCGCTGCCGCAGCAGGAGGCGTTTGACATCGAGTACTGGGCGCTGGAGGAAGCGAAACTGCAACGGATGCCCAAGGAAAAGGAACTGGCGCGGAAGATCGCCGTCGTCATCGGCGCGGGGAGCGGGATCGGGCGCGAAGTGGCGCTACGCCTCGCCGGGGAGGGGGCGCACGTGGCGTGTGTCGATCTCAACGCGGAACGGGCGGACGCAACCGCGCAGGAGATCATCGCGCGGCAGGGGGTCGGCATCGGCCGGGCCGGGAACGGTCTTTCAGGCTGCGGCCCCGCTGTCGGCCTCGCCGCCGACATCACCGACCGGGAGAGCCTGCGCACCCTTTTTGGCGAAGTGATCCTCGCCTATGGCGGCATCGACAGCGTGGCGGTCACCGCCGGGATTTTTGTGCCGCCCGACACGGGCGGGAGGATTCGCGACGATCAGTGGGGGCTCACCTTTGCCATCAACGTCACCGGGAGCTACCTGGTCGCCACCGAAGCGGGCGATGTCTGGAAACGGCAGGGGCTTCCCGGGCAACTGGTGCTGACCACCAGCGCCAACGCCGTGGTCGCCAAGAAAGGGAGTGTCGCCTACGACGTTTCCAAGGCGGCAGCCAATCATCTCGTACGTGAACTGGCAATCGAACTCGCCCCGCTGGTCCGCGTCAACGGGGTCGCCCCCGCGACCGTGGTGCAGGGGAGCGCCATGTTCCCGCGCGACCGGGTCATCGCCAGCCTCGCTAAGTACAAGCTCGCTTACGACGAAGAAGAGCCGACCGAAACCCTCACCGCCCGGCTGGCACAGTTCTACGCGGAGCGGACGCTGACCCGTTCGCCGATCACCCCCGCCGACCAGGCGGAGGCGTTCTTCCTGCTGGTGAGCGACCGGCTGTCAAAAACGACCGGGCAGGTGATCACGGTGGATGGCGGGCTGCACGAGGCGTTCCTGCGGTAGCTACCGGATCGTAATCGTGCTTCCGTCAAAGAGGAGCCGCTCCAGCTTCATCCGTTCGGCGTGCCCATCGATGAACAGGACATTGCGCGCGTCGACATGGACTTCCGGGTGAGCGGCCGTACCCGAGGTGTCAAAGATGGCCACCGTTTCGCCGGGCCGGATGACGTTTTGAAGCTTCATCGGCTCGCTCGGCGTGGCATTGGAAGCCTTGTAACCAAAGGGTCGTTGCCGGGTGCCGTCCGCAAAGACCGTGTCGCGGTGAAGGTAGAAGACGGGGTCATCTTCCCCCCGGCGCAGCTTGATCTGTGCGGGGCATTGAAACACCGCGGCCATCTGTCGGCTGGGAGGAGGGGTGAGCCCGAGGTAGGGAGCAATGTACTGAAGCAGCGAATTGGGAGCTTTGGTGATCTGGTGGGAGGTGTACGATGCCCGCTGGGTGGCGGGCATCGGCCCCGGAAGCCGCCCGCCATGTTCATTGGCGTAGTTGAGGGTCGCCACACCGATCTGTCGCAGATTGGAGAGGCAACCGACCTGATCGCGCACCCGGGTAAAGCGGGAAAAGGCCGGAGTGGCGATCATCGCGAGCGCCAGAACGAGGCTGGCGACGACCAGCAGTTCCGTCAGTGAGAACCCGCGCTCTCCCGTCGGCAAAAGTCGCGGCCATACCCCTGGTATCATTGCACCTGCCATACCTGCACTTCCCACGGTTGAAGGTCGATCCCGACCACGCTTCCTTCCTTGAGGTGGAGGGCGGTTGCACGCGTGAAATCCCACGCCTGCACCGTGCTCCCGTTCAGTTCGGAAAGCAGGTCGGCGTCGGCAAGCTGTTGGCCGGTCCCGCTGCCGTTGGCTACCACGATGAAACGGCCCTTGCCGCTCCGGAAGGCGGCACAGAGCACCGGCGTCCGCCCGGGGAGCGTGATTCTCCTGAGGGAATGCGGCTCGGCCAGAGCGGTAAATCGCGCCAGTTCCCGGGTGGTTGTTTTCAGGTCGCGGTCCAGCCATGACGCCGGCGGGCGGCGGGCAGGGTCCGGCCCTCCATAGGTATAATAGATCGCGCCGGGGGCTCCCTGGATGAGCGAACTGAAGTTCCAGTACCGGAGTTCCTCCAGGTTCGGGTAACGCCACTGGTCCACTTCCGTGTTCCCGGCTTCCCTTGCGCGTTCCACACGTCTGGAGAAGGTATTCCAGTTGAAGGTTTGAAGGCACGGCATGACCGGTTTGTCGGTCCCTTTCGTGTAGCGATCCATCCACGAGGTCACCCGGTCCAGAGGCGCTTCGGGGAAGGGAGTGGCGTAAACCGGGTAGGTATCAAAGGAAATGATGTCGTAGGAAGCGTGAAATTCCTTCCAGGCATCGCGCCACCAGCCATCGTTGGTGATCGCCATCATCAAAATGACCGGTCGCCCGGGCGCTTCCTGTTTGACCATCTCATAGGCCGGGAGCAGCCGCCCGGGAGGGCAGACGAGTTCCTTGACGACTTCTTCGTCCGAAGCGCCGCCCTCCTCCTGAAGCCGGGCGGCCAGCATCGCTTTTTTGGTCTTGGGAGAGGGGAGGTTCGGCTCGTCATAGAGATACCAGAACCCGAGGGCGGGGTGGTTTTTGAACTGCCGGACGATCGCGCGCATCTCTTCAATACCCTGTTCACCTTTCCGGAGGCGGCGGTGTCCGTCGAGGCAAAACGCCACCTTGAGGCCGTGGGCTTGCGCCCGGTCGAGATACGTCCGGATGTCATCCATCCGTTCCGGATCGTCCGGGTTTCCGGCGAACCCGTTGCCGGAGCGATAGATATGAGTGAAGCCGAGTTCCCGGGTTCGGCGAAGGTCTTTATCGGTATTGGGGACTCCGTAGAGAATCAGGGGGTAGGCTTCCCTGTCTTCCGGCGGCTCGCTGGCTACCTTGTTGCGGGTCCAATTGGACTTCGTGAGGAGAGCAAGGAAGCCGAAGATCAGCAGAAGCCCGATCGCAACGGGAAAGGCTGTTTTGAGGGGGGTGAACGCTTTACTCATGACTTTAGCGGGTCGTTTTTCTAAAGCGATGGGCAAGATAGCCGGCAAGGCATGGCAATCCCATGCCGAGCAGGGCGAGCGAACCGGGCTCCGGTATCGTGGTTACGCCAAACTCCGAGACGGCGAGCCGCATGCCAAGAGTTCCGGTGACGGTTGTCTGAAAATGGGGGTCTTCAAAATGGAAGCCGACCGCGCTAATCTGTTCCAGTGCGAGTTCGTCGAAAGTGGCGCTTTCGGCATCGAAGGAAAGACTGCTCTGGGGATCGTAGGCCGCCCACCGGGTAGCCTGAAGGTCGTCCCCCGACAGGCTGAAGCCGAGATACTGGTCGGTGCCGGGGGCGATGAACGTCGAATCTGAAAGATAATAGGCACCACCGATCTCCACCAGCCATCTGCCAACGGGATTGAATCCCGTGTAAGTGGCGCCATGAAAATGTTTGTAGAAGCGGATGGAGAAACCATCAATGCTGACATTGCCTTCCTGATAAGGGGCGTTGAACGATGACTGGTTGAAAACGAAGACGGCGGCAAAGCTCATCTCCGTGCTGCGAAAGTCAGTGTTATTGGGCCCCACCACATTGAAATAGATGGCGTCGTTGTTCCCGGTATTGCTATAATTGTTGATGATCCGCTGCCCGGTGAACCCTTGTGGGTAGGTCGAACTCGAGAAAGTATAGCCGCCGTAAAAAACCGGCCCCGCGTAGTCTTCCGCCGGGGAAAGCGGTGTCGATCCGTCAAAGGCAACCGTGGAGATGTAAGGAGCGCTCTCGGTCATCGAAGCGGTTCGCCGGTAGTTGACTTCGTCTTTGGTGACATAGGCATTGCTGGGGCCAAATTCGAAGACGGTGGCCGAGTGCAATGTTGCCGGGAGCAGCGTGAAGGCCGCGATACCGGCAAGGAGGGAAGGAATCCGTCGTGAAACATGTTTTCCGACGCGAGGGGTGGTTCGGGTGATCATTTTTGAGGAAGCGGGTTGGAGGTTGGGAGAGGTTTTGAGACGCTTTGACGCAGGACCAGGCTCATCGGCAGGATTTCGACCCGGTTGCGGCTGTCGGGGCGTCCGGCGATGATCTCTTTGAGCAGGTCAAGCATGGCTGCGCCGATTTCCCTCCGGGGGTTGCGCAGGGTGGTGATGGAGGGGTTGCAGAACCCCGCCGCGGGTGAATCGTCAAACCCGAAGATCGAAATCTGTCTGGGCACCGAGACGTTCATCTCCTGAAGGGTCCGGATGACGTGATGGGCCACGTCGTCGTTGGAACAGAAGAAGACCTGCGGCCACTTTTCAGCGTGCCACGGCCCGAGTTGGGAGAGCAGCGCCTCGCGGATTGACTCCGTGGAGGCACCGTTGTCGATGCGGATCACCGGTTCGAGTGCGGCGGGTTCCTTGAGCAGGTGGGAAGCCGCAACACACTCCGCGAGACGTGAACGGTGGTCGGAGCGTGCGATGAAGCCGAAGCGCCGGTGTCCCAGCGATTGAAGGTGGTTCCATGCGAGGAGGTAGCCCTGAATATGATCGGGGTAAACGCAGGCATTCTGCCGGGAATTGATCTCGTGAACGCCCTGGAGACGCGAAACCAGCGGGATCGACTTGCTCAGGAGATAGTCGATCGTTTTCGGCGTCAGCCCGAGGTCGAGCACCCCCGCGATCCGGTTCTCCTCCACCAGGGCGCGGATGAAGTTGAACTCGCCATCCAGCCCGAAGCCCATCAGCTCAATGCTGCTTTTGCGGAGCGCGGCCGCCTTCACCGCGCCTTCAATGTAATCCCAGAAGAGCGGGTTGCGGTCCTCCTTCATCAAGCCTTCAAGGTACGGCACGATGATCGACCGCGAGGAGGCGAGGTGGAACTCGCCGCCGCCGGAGCGCGCGAGGGAGCGGGCGATCGCGTTCGGTTTGTAGCCGACGGTTTCGGCGTATTCACGGATGCGTTCGGCGGTTTTGGGTTTGACATTCCCAAGGCCCCGCAACGCGCGGGAGACAGTGGTGTGGGAGACGCCGCAGACTTTGGCAATCGACTCCAGGGTAAGGGGTTCGTTCATCTTGCGTGAGGCACAAACTACGGTTTCACCCGAAAACAGTCAATCATGAAATGTTAAATTTTAGCGTTAAACTTTCATCGTTTCGCATTTATCCCGGATTTTGGGGCGATAAACTCCGGAAAGAGGATGCCTGGATGTTCAATGAAAATGTTCATGAAAGTTTCGAGACCATCAGAACTCTTCTTTCCAACCCGGCGCGCCCGGAAATGTGAAAAACCGCAAAAAGGAGATTGCAACCGTGAGAAAAAGCGGTAGAATCAACGTTGATTATTTTGGTTCCATCGTAGCGCGGTAGATCGTCAGATGAGGTAGCTCATTGGTGATTTGAAACCCGATCGTCGGGAACGGCTTTGATTGCTGACATTCAAATAAATCACCAACAACAAACCAGATACCTTATCTCTTATGAAACTCTACGTCGGAAATCTCTCCTTTGATACGACTGAAAACGACCTCGAAGAACTCTTCGAATCCTATGGCAAAGTGGCGGATGTCGGCCTCGTGACCGATCGCGCCACCGGGCGTTCCCGGGGCTTTGCCTTTGTCACGATGGGCAGCGCTGCCGAAGGTGAAGCAGCGATCGCAGCCCTCGGCGGCAAGGATTTTCAGGGCCGCGACCTGACCGTCAACGAAGCCCGTCCCCGTGAAGACCGCTCCGGCGGCTACGGCGGTGGCGGTGGCGGCGGACGCTCCTACGGCGGTGGCGGCGGCGGTGGCGGACGTTCTTCCTACGGGAACCGTGGCCGTCGCTAAAAAGTAGTGTAAGCTTTTCAACAATCCAGGGCGGCGTCCTTTCACCGGGACACCGCCCTTGGTGTCTCTGTCTCTTCTTCTTGGGAGGAGGGGACGGAGAGGCCAGAACCACAAGGCAGCTTCAACGAGTCAACCAGATGCGAAACAACAGTTGCCCAGGTGAAACAGGGTCGGTTTACAATTTATTATGGCTGTAGAAAACGCTATTCAACTGGAAGGCAAAATCGTCTCGGTTCTTGCCGGGACGATGTTTCGGGTCGAACTCGCGAACAAGCACCTCGTTTTGGCCCATATCTCGGGAAAAATGAGGAAACGTTTCATTCGCCTGACGTGCGGTGACCGCGTGAAGCTCGAAATGTCGCCGTACGATCTCGACAAGGCGCGGATCGTCTACCGACTCGGTTAACCTCGGGAACAAAGCCGGATGATTCCCCGGCTCCAGCTTGCTTCATGAATAAAGCAGGCTAGCTTGTTTTACCCTCCATCCCGGTCTTGCCAAAAGGGCAGGGCGGGGATTGCAGGGGTTTTTTGCGTCGTTTTGCGGGAGTTTGACCCCGCCGCAGGATTTGAGGTCGCCGGGAGCGAACGGGTGAACCTAAATCCAATGCCGCGGTTGACGCGGAGGCCGACCCTCCAGTGTACGGCCCTGTAGCGTGCCGGGCGGGCCTCCACGCCTCGCCGCCGAACGGGTTCTTAAAAGAGGTTCCTGTGGAAAAAGGGCCCGTTCCGGTTTACACTCCAACCCTTTCCCGTCCGTGAGCACCCTTTCCGAGCCGCCTCTTCTACCCGCCGCGCCGTCCCAGCAGCGCTGGTTTACGCTCCGGTGGTGGTTGACGCGGAGTTTCTGGACGCTCACCTGCCTTTGCGTCGCTTTTGCGCTTTGGGCGCTCTGGTACGTCAACAACCGGGGGTTCACCAAGAAATGGCGCGGCATGCTCTCGCGCGAGCTGGTCAAGCGCGGGGTCTACGCCGAGATCGGTCGCCTGAACCTCAACCCGCTCAAGGGCCTCATCGCGCGCAACGTCCGCATTTTTCACGACGACGAGCGCGAACAGGTTTTCGCCTACATTGACGAGATCGTTCTCGATATCAACTACTCCCACCTGGTCTTCGGCCAGCCGTTCATCAACGCGATGGACCTGCGCCAGGCGAGCGTCTCCATCCCGACCGATCCGAATGACCGCAAGAGCCAGCGGCTGGAGATCGAGCAGATCAACGCGCGCGTGCTGCTCCCGCCGGGGCAGGTCTCGATCCCGCTGGCCGAGGCCAAGATCCACGGCCTTCAGGTCACGGCCACCGATTGCCTCCTCTTCAACCCCGGCACGGTCGGCCCTCTTTCCAGGGAGAGCGCCCGCGAACGGGAACATTTCCTTCTCACCTTTCGCGACACCGTCCGCCGTCTGGCGGCGATGGAGATGCGCGGCGGCAAACCGGTCCTCTCTCTCCAGTTCCAGGGCGATTTCTCCGACCCTTCAAAACTGACCGCGACGGCCACGCTCCGGTCCGAACCGTTCGTGATCCGGGGGGAACACCCCGTCCGCGGCCTGAACGTCAAGCTCCACTACTCCGGCGGCACGCTCCGCCTGGATGAATGCGTTCTGGCGGATGCACATGGCGATCTCGACCTTTCCGGGTCGTTCCATCCCGCCCAGCGCCGCGCCGCCTTCGCGCTCCGTTCGAACCTCGACCTCCCCGGGCTCTGGCGCGCGCTTCGCCTGCCGGGGAAACTGGAGAAATTCCGCCTTCGCGACCCGGCGCACCTGGAGTTTCAGGGGGAACTGGTGCTCCCCTCTCCGGAAGAAACAACCCCGGCGCCGAACGCCCCGGCCTTTGTCTCCTTCGCCAGGGAGATCCAACTGCTGGGCCGGATTGAACTCGGGCGGTTTGAGTATGCGGGCGCGCCGTTTCACGGGGCCGCCGCCGATTTTTCATGGGACGGGAGACGCTGGTTCCTTCGCGATGCCCGGCTCGACCACGCCGAGGGGAGCCTCCATTTCTCGGCGTTGCAGGAGGGCGACGCCTTCCGGTTTTCAATCGACAGCCGCATCAGCCCCGCGGTTTTCCGTCCGCTCCTGCCGCCGAAGGGGCAGGCGTTGCTCGACGAATGGAACTTCGAAAACGTGCCGCTTTTCCGGCTGGAAGGGAAGAGTTCCCCTTCCTTTTCGTGGAAAACGCTGGAGGCGACCGGTTATATCGCCCTCGGGCGGACTTCCCACCGCGACGTGGCGCTGCAATCGCTCACCAGCGATCTGTTGATCGACCACGAGGTGGTCCGCTTCCCGGCGTTTCGGCTCGAGCGCAGGGAAGGGATCGCGACCGGCGCTTTTGTGCTCGATCTCCCCGGCCATGTGGCCCGTCTGGAAGGAGTGAAAACGAGAGTCACCCCGGCGGAAGTCGCCGTCTGGGTCGACCGCGAGGGGCACCTCCCTCATGCGCTCGCCCCGTACCGCTTCAAGGCCGCTCCCCCCCGGCTGGAAATCGACGGTACGGTCGGCCTGTTTCACGAACGGCACCGGACCAACCTGAAGATCGAAGCCGACGCCGAGGCGATGGAGTATACCTTTGTCGGGCGCGACCTGCTCTTTCCCAAGCTCGCCGCCACGCTGCGGATCGTCGGTGAACGGCTCAGGATTGAAAGCCTCCGGGCGACGCTTTTCGGCGGAACGGTGGCGGGAGAGGCCGATATCTCCATCCGGCGCGGCGAGGAGGATTACACGGCCAAGGCAACGGTGAGCGAGGTCGATTTCCCGACGCTGACCGGCCTGTATTTCCGGTACGACACCGCCAAAGGGAAACTGAGCGGACACGCCGCCTTCTCCGGCCTTGGCAATGTGGCGCGTAATATCAAGGGGGAGGGGTTCCTGAAGGTCGCCGACGGGAACGTCTTCGCGATCCCGGTTTTCGGTCCCTTTTCCTCGATCCTGGAGCAGATCCTGCCCGGGGCCGGCTACGACAAGGCGCAGCAGGCGAGCGCGCACTTTACCATGGATTCCGGGGTGATTGAGACCGACGATTTCGAAGTCCGGGGAAGCGGTTTTTCAATGTACGGCGGCGGCAAGCTCTTTTTCCTCGACGACAAGATCGATTTTTCCATCCGGATCAACGCCCAGGGAGCGGCCGGGGTGGTGCTTTCGCCGGTGAGCCACCTTTTCGAGTACGTTTCCGACGAGACCCTCTCCAAGCCGGTCTGGCGTCCCAAACGGCTTCCGAAAGCATTGTTTTCGCAATAATTTTTATGACCAGACGCACCTCTTCCGCCAAGCCGAAGCCGCCAGCCTCCACCGATTCCACGCCGCTGCTCGGAGCCCATATGTCGATCGCGGGCGGCGCTGCCAAGGCGATCGACCGCGCGTTGTCGATCGGATGCAACGCGATGCAGATTTTTGTGAAAAACAACATGCAATGGTTCGCCAAACCGTTGCCCGAGGAGGAGCGCGAGGCGTTTGTCCGGCATCCGCGTCGGGGGGAGTTGCGCTCGGTGTTCGGCCACACCGGTTACATGATCAACCTCGGGGCGATCAACCCGGAGTTTCACGAAAAATCGACCCGGGCGCTGGGCGAGGAACTGGTCCGCGCCGATCAGCTCGAGCTTCCGTTCCTGGTCCTGCACCCCGGCGCGCACATGGGCGAGGGGGAGGAGGCGGGGCTCGCCAAGATCGCCGCCTCGCTCGACGCGGTGCTGGCCGCCCTGCCCGAAGTGCGCACCCGCGTGGCGCTGGAGACGACCGCCGGGCAGGGGACCACGCTCGGGCGGACCTTTGAGGAGATCGCCTCCCTTTTCGAACGCTCGGCTTATCCGGAGCGGCTCTGTGTCTGCCTCGATACCGCCCACGTCTTCGCCGCCGGTTACGACCTGACCACCGAAGCGGCCACGCTTGCGATGTGGGACGAGTTTGACCGGATCATCGGCCTGGAGCGGCTGGCGGCAATCCATTGCAACGACTCGAAGGCGGCGCTCGGCTCGCGGGTCGACCGGCACGACCACATCGGCAAGGGGAAGATCGGCCTGGATGCGTTCCGGGTGATCATGAGCGATCCGCGCTTCGCCGCCATCCCCAAAGTGCTCGAGACCCCCAAGGGGAAGGAGATGGCCGAGGATGTCGAAAACATGGCGGTTTTGCGCGGATTGATGAGGTGATTTGGAGCCGCCCTAAGCGCGATTTTCGCCCTCCTGAAGGCAGACGGGCGCGCCAAGGCGGGCGCTTTCGTAGATCGCGTCGAGCAGTTCCATTACCGCGAGCCCTTCCTCGCCGGTGGCGATATGGGGCCGGTCATTGAGGATCGCATCGACATAGTGGTCGATCCCGGGAAGGCGCGGGAGCGTCGGGAGCGGGTGGTGGCGGGTATTGAACTGGAAGCCGCCCTGCGCGTGGTAGACCTCCCCTTCATAGGCGTACCCTTCGTTGAGGTTGCGCAGGGTCAGCCCCCCCTTGGTCCCGTAGAGGGAGGTCTCCATCTTCTGGTCCTCCTTCTGGTGGAGCACCCAGGAGGTTTCCAGCAGGAGGGTCGCCCCGTTCCTGAAGCGGATGCTGGCGACGGCGAGGTCTTCGACATCAAACGGCTTGCCCTCCTTTTCCGCGCGGGCGCGCAGCAGCGGATCGTAGGTCGCCGCCATGACCCAGGTCGGCTGCGGGAAGCCCATCAGCCAGAGGGCGAGGTCGAGCCGGTGTACGCCGAGGTCGATCAGCGGGCCGCCGCCGGAAAGGGCCTTGATGCCGAACCAGCCGCCGAAGCGCGGGGCGTTGTCGCGCCGGTGCCAGAGGGTGCGGCCAAAGTAGATGTCGCCGAGCATCCCGGCGTCGACCTGCGCCTTCATGGCGAGGCTCTGTTCATGGAACCGGGTCGAAAAGTGGATCATGATCCGGCGGTTGGTGCGCCGGGCCGCCGCGTTCATCTCGCGCGCCTCTTCCGCGTTCATCGCCATCGGCTTTTCGCAAAGGACGTGCGAACCGTTCTCCAGCGCGAGCAGCGTCAGCGGGCGGTGGAGCGAGTTCGGCGTGCAGATGCTCACCAGGTCGAGCTTCTCTTTTTCGAACATCGCCTCCGCCGTGGTGTAGCAACGCGCCTGCGGGTATTCGGCGGCGACTTTTTCCATTCGCACCGAGTCGAGATCCGCCAGCGCCGTGATTTCCACGGAGGGGTTGCTGCGGTAACCGAGGAGGTGTTGCGTGCCGATGCCGAGGCCGATCACGCCGACTTTGAGTTTTCTTTGGGTGGTCATCAGGAATTGGAAGAGGTGGAGCGAATCATTTCGGGCGCGGGGACGTTGGCGGGGGTAGGCGGCGGATAACCGCACGGCCGCGCCCAACGGACGGCGTTGAGCAGCACGCGCTGGATCTTGGGGTCGTGGTAGACCGGACAGGTCTCATGGCCGGGGCTGAAATAGAAGATTTTGCCATATCCGCGCTGCCAGGTGCAGCCGCTGCGGAAAACCTCCCCGCCGCTGTACCAGGAGATGAAAATCAACTCGTCCGGCGTCGGAATGTCAAACCGCTCCCCATACATTTCGTGGTGGGGGATTTCGATGCAGTCGCCGATCCCCTGCGTGATCGGGTGGTTGGGCGCGAGGTTCCAGAGACGCTCGCGATCGTTCTCCATGCGCCAGCGCAGGGAGCAGGCGGTCCCCATCAGGCGCTTGAAAATTTTGGAGAAGTGTCCGGAGTGGAGGACGATCAACCCCATTCCTTCCAGCACGCGGGCGCAGACCCGCTCCACGGCCGCGTCGTCCACCTCGCTGTGCGCGCGATGTCCCCAGATCGTCAGCACATCGGTACTAGCAAGCATTTCGGCATCAAGACCGCAATCCGGCGAATCAAGCGTGGCTGTTCGGACCTGAAGGTCGGCATGGGGCCGCAAAGCTTCGGCGATCGTTTCGTGCATTCCGTCGGGATAGAGCGCCCGACAGGTTTCATTGAGCCGTTCATGGCGGTATTCGTTCCAGATGGTGACGCGGAGCGGCGGGCAGGGAGAAGGGTTTGACATGGTGGAAAGCAGGGGTGTGGCTTCCTTCCTTTATGGGAGGGAACGGCCGGTGAAAACAACCGCTATTCGCTGGACGTTTCTGGAGAAAAAGAGGACAAATCCGAGATGCTGGAAAACGTCCACCTGGAAGTCCGGGACGAAAGCGGTTTTTTACGGCTTCTGCGCGATCTTCTCTCGCAGGGGGTCGGGCGGCTGGAGTGCGACGCGCTTTCGATCCGCATCCCGCAGTTGAAGGGGGAGATGCGGGTGGAAGCCGGAATGCCGTTTCACCTGGCACCGGAGCTTTTCGTGCAACTTTCCGGGACGACGGTCTTTGAGCTTCCCGAGGAGGTGCTGACGGTCGGCCCGGGCGAGGTCTGCCTCATCCCGCGCGGGATGCCGCACCGCGAGCGCATTTTCTCCTCGCCGGAGCGGCCGTTTCACAACCTCGTCGTCCTGCACGGGCACGACGAACTCTTTTTCCACCTGGCGCACGAGCGGCCTGACCATCGGCCGAAAGGCTACCTCCGCAGCCGCCTGGTCGGCGACGGGTGCGAAGGGCTGCTCGGGCTCCTCAACGGTGCGGCGGAGCTTTCGCGCGGACCCTCCCCGGCGCAGCGGACGGGGATCAAAGGGTTTCTCATGGCCTATTTTTCGCTCTTTTTGACGATGTTGGAGGAGGCCGGGAACGGAGAGGAGCGGGAGCCGTTTCCGGTGACGCGGGCGCGGCAGATCGTGTTGGCGTCGATCCACGACCCCGGCCTTACCGTCGCTTCGGTGGCCCGGGAGGTGCAGCTTCACCCCGATTACCTCTCGCTCCTGTTCCGGCAGGCGACCCGGCAGTCGCTCCAGGCATACATCACCAGAAACCGCTTCCTCCGCGCCTGCGAACTGCTCCGCTCTTCCGCGCTCAACATGGCACAGGTGAGCGAAGCCGCCGGGTTTCGCGACCCGAGCTACTTCACCCGTTTTTTCCGCCAACGGCAGGGGATGACCCCGCTCGCCTACCGCCGGGCGGCGGGCCGCAAGGTGGAGAGATGGCCGCCTGCGGGGTGAGGGGGCCGGGATGACCGTACGGGGGTCAGGAGAAGCAAAACAAGACAGTTTTCTCCTTCCATAAAGGAGAGATTTGACGGTTTTTATCCTTTTGAAAAGGATAATTCAGGAAAGCCTACTCCTCCTCCACGCCGACATTCTTGGGACGCAGGACGAAGTAGAGCGCCGCGATGAGGATGATCAGCGCAATGGCGATCTGCGGGGCGCGCGGGTCGGCGTTGGGAGCGGTCAGGCGGGCAAAAATCAGACCGCCGCAGACGAGCACGCCGAGCGCGGGAACGAAATAGGGGATTTCCATTCTCCCTTTCGGTTCGTCGGGACGGGCTTTGAGGACGATCAGCGCAAGGTTGATCAGGCAGAAACAGGTCAGGAGCAACAGGCTGGTCGCGGAGGCAAGCTGGCTGATGTCTCCGGCAAAGGTCAGCACGAGGACGATGATGCCAAGGGTCAGGACGCTGACGTAGGGCGTGCGGAAGCGGGGGTGAACCTTGGAAAGCGGCCGGGGGACGAGGCCCTGATTGGCCATCCCGTAGAGCAGGCGCGAACCCATGATGTAGTTGAGCAGGGCGGTGTTGGCGACGGCAAAAAGGGTGATCACCGAATAGACCCAGCCCGGCAGCCACGGGGCGGCGACGTTCATGATCTGCGTGAGCGGGGGCCCGTTTTCGGCATTGGCCAGTTTTTCGGGCGTCACGACGGAAACCGCGGTGACGCTGACCAGGATGTAGAGCACCGTGGCGGTCACCACCGCCAGAATGATGCCCCACGGCATGTTTTTCTCGGGAGATTTCACCTCCTCGGCGACATTGAGCATATCCTCAAAACCGACAAATGCGTAGAAGGTCAGCACCGCCCCCGAAAGAAGCATGGAGGGCCCCAGCGTGCTGCCGGCCGGGACGGCCAGGTAGTCGACATCGCCTCCCCAGTAACGCGCGCCGACGATGATCACCAGCACCAGCCCGCCGACTTCGATCGCCGTGCAGACCAGATTGGCCGTGAGCGATTCCTTGATACCGATCAGGTTGATGGCGGCCAGCAGAAGCAGAAAACCGACCGCGATGCTCCAGACGGGGATCGATGGGATGGCGACCCCGAGGTTCGTGGCAAAAACATCGGTCCCGGCGGCCATGGAGGTCAACCCCGAAGCCGCCACCGCCAGCCCGACCACGTAGGAAAGAAAGCGCATCCCGAACGCGCGCTGGGTGATGTAGGCGGCCCCCCCGGCTTTCGGGTAACGCGAACCGAGCGAGGCGTAGGAAAAACCGGTCAGAAGCGCCGCGACCATGGAGACCACAAACGCAAGCCAGACCGCGTTGCCCATCACCCCTGCCGCGACGCCGATGGTGCCATAAATCCCGGCCCCCACCATGTCGCCAACGCCGTAGACAATCAGGGAAAAGAGACCAATCCGGCGGGCGAGTGTTGGGGCATCAGGAGAACTCATCGGTTTTTCATTGAGAACATATCGTGGAAAGCAATGCGAACCGTTTTTTTTCCGGATCATCCGTCGGAGGTCTTTTCCGGGGCGATCCCGAGCAGGCTTTCCAGCCGGAGCCGGCGGATGCCGTAGAACGCCTTGAGCCGCTCCACGCGGGCGAGGATCGCCGGATCGGCCATGGCGTCCGGAGCAGCGTCCTTGCGCCGCGTGGCGATCAGCAGAACGTTCTTTGCCGTATGTTCGGCGGCGACAAATTCGGCGACGCGCACCTTGTAACCAAACGCTTCGAGCAGCAGGGCGCGCAACGCGTCGGTCGCCATTTCGGCGTGCCGCTCGGCAAAAAGGCCGTAGCGCAGGAGATCGCTCAAAGGGCCGTCGCGATCCGCCGCGGCATCAACCTGCGGGCGCGCTTCCTTGTGGCAACACGGGGCGGCCAGCACGATCGCGGCTCCGCCCTTCACCCCGGCGGCGATCGCTTCGTCGGTGGTGGTATCGCAGGCGTGGAGGGCGATCAGGAGGTCGATCCGTTCAGCGGGAAAGCTTTCGATCGCCCCGGGGAGAAAGGTCAGCCGTCGTGCGCCGAGCTGTCGCGCCGTCTCCTGGCAGAAATTGGCCAGTTCCGCCCGTTGTTCCACGCCGGTGACATGGGCGACCCGGTGCGCGATTCGTTCAAAATAGTCGTACGCGGCAAAGGTGAGATACCCTTTCCCCGAGCCCATGTCGCAAAGGTGGAGCGGCCGGTCGCCATCCCGGGCGAGCACGCTTTCCCGGTAGGCCGAGCCGAGGAGATCGACGAAGCGCTGGATCTGCCGGAATTTGTCGCGCATCCGTTCCCGCACCTTCCCCTGGGCATCGGTCACGCCGAGCGCTTTCAGGAACGGGGCCGAAGCGTCGAGGGGGCGCGCCTTGGCGCGGTCGTGTTCCAGCACCGGCGCGGCATGCTTTGCCGCCACCGTGCGCAGCCGTTCCTTTTTGCCGAGAGTGAGGGTGATCTCCGCCTCCTGCGTAAAGAGGTGGGCGCTTAAAAAAGTCTCGCCGAGGAGTTGCGCGATCGTCGCAACGGCTTCCGGAAAGGGGAGGTTGCGGGTTTCGTCGCGGGTGGCATGGCGATGGACCAGCGAGCAGAGCGTCTCCCCCCGGATGAGGACCGGGCGCGCGAGCACCTTGCGCAGGCTCTGCTCCGCCGTGGCCGGGTGGCCGAGCGTCAGGCGGACCCAGCGGCCGGTTTCAAAACGGGCGGCGAGATCCGCCAGAAAACGGTCGCGACCTTTGAGGGAAGGGGTAGAGGACATGGAAAAAGGAAAGGGAGCGGAGGTCACGGTTCGGGCCGCCATTCCAGCGTGGCGACCACCGCCTGGTGCTGGGTGGCGCGTTGGGGTTCCACCTTACAGGCGACCGGATGCCACGGGGGAGCGGAAAAAATGAAATCGAGCCGCAGCCAGGGACCGAAAAAGGTCGGCAGCCACGGGTCCCACCCCGGGAACGTGAACCCGAAGCCGTTGCCGGTGCGGGAAAAGGCGTCGTCGAACCGGCGGGAGAAAAGCGAGTGGAGATAACCCCACGACGGTGCGTTGAAATCGCCGACCAGCAGGTGGGGCAGCGGGTCGTCGGCGAGTTGTTCCACAAAAAGACCGTAAAGCGCCAGCCGTTTTGCGTGGGCCGCCTGATAGCGGGCCAACCGCTGGCGCACCGGCTGGCTTCCGGTGAAAAGTTCGATCACGTCGGGGCGGGGCGTCGGGAAATGGATGTTGTAGACGGCAAACGGGTGCGCCGGGTGGTCGATCTCGAAGCGGACGGCGGCGAGGGTCGTCGCGCCAGAAAGGCGGATGGGGGTGGCGCTGCGGATCGGCCAGCGGCTTAAGATCGTGAACTCCCCCCGGGCGGCGTGGAAGTAACCTTTCCTGAAGGGATCGGCAAAGCGGTAACGTCGGCCGCGAACATCCTGAAGAAGAAGGAGATCGGGCTTTTCCCGGTCGAAAAAAGGTTCCAGGGGCGTCCCGTTGTTCTCTCCGGTGTTGTAGGTCATCACCGTGATCCGCGAGGCGCCCTCCTCCTCCGGCCTGCCCGCGCCGCCGTGCCAGTGCCATCCATACGGCCCGAGCAGAAAAAAGAGCAGGCACGGGAGCAGCAGCGCGAGGGAACGGCGGTGCCAGGCGATCGCCGCCGGGATCAACCCGAGCAGCGGAAGCCCCCAGAGCCAGAGCGGCGCGAAGAGCGGCAGGATCAGCCAGGGCGAGCGTTCGCCCCAATACCGGAACGCGGCAAGCCACAAGACGAGCCCCACCGCATAGGCGAGGGAGAGGCGGCGGGTGGCATGGGAAAGTCGAAAAGCGTTCACGGGGCGAAAGGGCAAGACCATAGGAGTTGAAGCACGGAAAGGCTCCCAAAAAATCTCACTTCTTTTGGAATGGCAGGGGGTGGATTTCTCAAAAAAAGAGAGAAAAAGGCAAAGAAAAGCCCCGGAGTTGCATCCTTGTGCCGTTCATTGTAGAGAAAAAGCGGGAAAAATGGCCCGCGCTGCCTTCCCGGGGTAAAAAAACGGAAGGCGGCGGAAACGGATGAAACGACTCTTTTTTACCTTTTTGTTATGAGACTCGACAGATTGACGGCCAAGATGCAGGAAGCTTTTCAAGCCGCCCAGGACGGCGCTTCACGGAGCGGACAGCAGGAGTTGACCAACGAGGCGATCCTCCTCGCGCTGCTCGACCAGCCCGACGGCGTGGCGCGGCCCCTGATGGAGAAGCTCGGCGTCGCCGTCGCCCCCCTGCAGGCGTCGCTGACGGCGGAACTCGCCCGCCGCCCGAAGGTTCACGGAGCCACCCAACTCCACATCGGCAACGAACTTCGCACCACCATCGAAGCCGCCGAAGGGGAGATGGCGCGGATGAAGGACGAGTACCTGAGCGCCGAACATTTCCTGATCGCGCTGGTCAACGGCAACAGCGCCGCCGGTCGCCTCCTGAAGCAGTCCGGCATCACCGGCGACGCGCTGATGCAGGCGCTGGTCCAGATCCGCGGTTCCCAGCGGGTCACCGACGAAAACCCCGAAGGCAAGTACCAGACGCTCGAAAAATACGGGCGCGACCTGACCGCCATCGCCCGCCAGGGGAAGATCGACCCGGTGATCGGGCGCGACAATGAGATCCGCCGCGTCATGCAGGTGCTCTTGCGGCGGACGAAGAACAACCCGGTGCTGATCGGCGAACCGGGCACGGGGAAGACCGCCATCGTCGAAGGGCTCGCCCGCCGGATCGTCAGCGGCGACGTCCCCGATTCGCTCAAAAACCGCCGGATCGTCGCCATGGACATCGGCTCCATGCTCGCCGGGGCGAAGTATCGCGGGGAGTTTGAAGACCGCCTCAAGGCATTCCTCAAGGAAGTGAGCGATTCGCAGGGCGAAGTGATCCTTTTCATCGACGAACTCCATACGATCGTCGGCGCGGGGGCTTCCGAAGGGGCGGTCGACGCCTCCAACATGCTCAAGCCGCAACTCGCGCGCGGCGAGCTTCGCACCATCGGGGCGACGACCCTCAACGAATACCGCAAGTATATCGAAAAGGATGCCGCGCTGGAGCGGCGTTTCCAGCCGGTGATGGTCGATGAACCGACCGTGGAGGATACGATCGCCATCCTGCGGGGCTTGAAGGAGCGGTACGAGGTGCACCACGGGGTGCGCATCCAGGATGCCGCCCTGATCGCCGCCGCCGTCCTTTCGCACCGTTACATTTCCGACCGGTTCCTGCCCGACAAGGCGGTGGACCTCGTGGATGAAGCGGCTTCCCGGCTCAAGCTGGAACTCGACTCCATGCCGACCGAAATCGACCGGGTGGAGCGCCAGATCATGCAGCTTGAGATGGAGCGCGAGGCGCTCAAGAAGGAGAAGGACGAGTCGAGCCGCGAACGCCTCGGCAAGATCGAGCGCGAAGTGGCCGACCTGCGCGAACAAAGCTCGCGCATGAAGGCGCAGTGGCAGGGGGAAAAGGCGGAGATCGACGAATCGCGCAAATTGCAGGAGGAACTCGAACAGCTTCGCATCGACCTCGAAACCGCCCAGCGGCAGGGCGACCTGACCCGTGCCAGCGAACTGCAATACGGCCGCATTCCCGAACTGCTCCGCGAACAGGAGGCCCACAGCGCCAAGTTGAGCGAGATGCAGGAGAGCGGGCGGCAGATGCTCAAAGAAGAGGTGACCGAAGAGGATATCGCCGAGGTGGTTTCGAGCTGGACCGGCATCCCCGTTTCCCGGTTGCAGGAAGGGGAACGCGAAAAGCTCGTCCACATGGAGGACCGTCTCGGGCAGCGGGTGATCGGCCAGCGCAAGGCGATCGACGCGGTTTCCAACGCTGTCCGCCGTTCGCGCAGCGGCCTGAGCGACCCGAACCGCCCGATCGGCTCGTTTATCTTTCTCGGCCCGACCGGCGTCGGCAAGACCGAACTGGCGCGCGCGCTGGCGGAGTTCCTTTTCGATGACGAGAACAACCTGATCCGCATCGACATGAGCGAGTACATGGAGAAGCACACCGTGGCCCGGCTTATCGGCGCGCCTCCCGGCTACGTCGGCTACGAGGAAGGGGGGCAGCTTTCCGAAGCGGTGCGGCGCAAGCCGTACTCAGTGGTGCTTTTTGACGAGATCGAAAAGGCGCACAGCGATGTCTTCAACGTCCTGCTCCAGGTGCTCGACGACGGGCGGATCACCGACGGGCAAGGGCGGACGGTCGATTTCAAGAACACCGTCATCATCATGACCTCCAACATCGGGAGCCAGTTCCTCCTTGCCGACGGCAACTACGAACAACGGGAGGCAAGCGTCATGGACGCGCTGCGCAACCATTTCCGACCGGAATTTCTCAACCGCGTGGACGAGATCATCCTCTTCGACCGCCTCAGCGACGAACAGTTGCGGAGCATCGTGGCGATCCAGCTTCAACGGGTCGCCCGGCGACTGGAGGAACGCGGCTTCCACCTCGAAGTCACCCCGGAAGCGGAAAGCTTCCTCTCGCACGAAGGGTACGATCCGGTCTATGGCGCGCGTCCGCTCAAACGGGCGATCCAACGTTCGCTGCTCGACCCGTTGAGCCTGGAACTGCTCGAAGGAAAAATCCACGACGGCGACACGATCAAGG
>DATMFV010000041.1:0-33974 GCA_035555975.1 Chthoniobacteraceae bacterium | reverse complement strand
ATGAATAAAAGATCGATTTTTGAGGCCAAAACGGGGCTTTCGAAGAAGGCCGAATCGAGATTCGGACGCCTGAGGAAACCCGTTTTGGACCAAAAAGCGGCTTTTAGTCGCCTTTCACTTAAATTCGTAGACACGCCCTAGCCCTGGCCAAGCCCGGCATTCGCCGCCCGGTAGAGCGCGGCGTAGGCTCCTCCGCACGCCAGCAACTCCGGCCCGCTCCCTTGTTCCACGATGCAGCCGTCGCGCAACACGGCGATCTTTTCCACGTCGTGAACAGTGGCGATCCGGTGGGTGATGATCAGCGTCGTGCGCCCTTCCATCAGGTGCCGGATGGTTTCCATGATGGCGGCTTCCGTCGTCGGGTCGAGCGCGGAGGTCGGCTCGTCGAGCAGGAGGATCGGGGCATTTTTCAGGAAGGCGCGGGCGATGCCGATCCGCTGCCGCTGGCCGACGCTCAGGTGCCCGCCCCGTTCGCCGACCTGCGAGCGGTACCCTTCGGGCATCGCCATGATGAAGTCGTGCGCCTGCGCCTGTTTGGCGGCTTCGACGATCTCCTCCTCCGTGGCGTCGGGCCGTCCGTAGGCGATGTTTTCGCGGATGGTGGTTGAAAAAAGGATGGTATCCTGCAAAACGATGCTGATCTGGCTCCGGAGCGACTTTTTGGTGAGCGTCCGCACATCGCACCCGTCGAGCAGCACCCGGCCCGCAGACGGATCGTAAAACCGGGGGACCAGCGCCAGCAGCGTGCTCTTGCCCGCGCCGGTGCCGCCGACAAAGGCGACCGTCTGCCCGGGGGCGATCGTGACATCGACCCCCTTGAGGATCAGCCGCGACGCATCGTAGCCGAAGTCGATCTGTTCGAGCCGGATATCGCCCCGCGTGGAGGTGATCGCGGCGGCGTCCGGGGCGTCTTTCACGTCATCTTCGCGGTCAAGGATCTCGAAACAACGCTCGACCCCCGCAGCGGCCCCTTCCAGCGCCCATGCGGTGTAGGTGAGCTGTTCGAGCGGCTGGTAGAGCATCGTCAGGTAAGTGGCGAAGATCAGGAGCGAACCGAGGGAGAGGTTCTGGTCAAGCACGGCGATCGAGCCGATCGAATACATCGCCGCCGTCCCGAGCGCCATCAGGGTGCCGACCAGCATGGAGGAGCGCATGGAGGTCCCCGTCAGGGTCATGTTCGCCTCCAGGCTCTGGTGGGCGCTCCGGTGGAACTGGGCGACCTCGTGTTCCTCCCGGCCAAAGGCATGCACCATCTTGATGGAGGCGAGCCCCTCCTGCGCCACGGTCAGCACCGCGCTTTCGCTCTCCTGAATGGCGGTCGACTGCGTGCGGATCTTCAGCGCGTAGTAGCGGATGGCGAAGACGATGAGCGGGAGGATGCCGAGCGAGATCAGGGTCAGCTTCCAGTCCATCTGCACCATGATGACAAAGGTGCTCACGAGCATGATGCCCGACTGGAAAATGTTGGTAAACCCCTTGTTGTAGATCGTCTGGATCGCCTGCGAGTCGTATGCGACGCGGAAGCTGGAGTCCGACGAGCGGCGGGCGTCGTGAAATTTCAGCGGGAGCGACTGGAGGTAGGCGTAGAGGTCGGTCCGCATTTTCAGGAGCGCCTGAAGGCCGACGCGGACAAAGAGCAGGTTGGTGACGAGGTTGAGCACCCCGGCGAAGAGGTGGAGCAGCACCATTGCCACGGCGAGGCAGAGGATGATCTTCTGCGGTTCCATCGCCCCGAACCAATGGGCGATCTGCGCCTGCGCCGACGCGGTTTTTTCGCCCGGCGGGGAGAGAACGCCATCGACGATGTAGGCAAACGGCCACGGCTTGAGCAGGTTGAGCCCGATCGTCACCAGCGAGAGGAAGGTGCCGACCAGTGTCGAACCGAGGAACGGCCGAAAGTAGGTGAGAGTCCGACGGTAGATCGACATCGAAGAAAATGGAGAGGTCTTTAGAACAACAGAGCGTAGGGAAAGCGGGTTTCAACCGTCAATCGTCATCTTGGAAAGGAAAAAACGCGCCGCCGCGGAAGCCGACACCGCGTGTCTTCTTTCCGGACACTTTTTCTCACAGGTGAGCGAAAAGGAAAAGATCGGAAAAAATGAACATTTCCAGCGGAGGGGCGTCTAACTCAACAGTTGGAGCGTGAAAGCCGATGCCGTGGCATCCCGACTGCTAAAGAAAGACAAACCGCAGATTCACCTTTAACCACCTTGAACGAAAGGACACGAACGTTATGAAAAAGACCCCACGTAAAAACCAGAGAGTGAACATGAACCTCGGCGACCTGATCCTGGCCGTCAGCAGCGTCAGTCATAACAAGCGTGAAACGGTAGCGGCCGTGACGGACCTGATTGAAAGCGGACGTGTTCGTTTCCAAAGCCACGGCCGGACGCTCCGGGCGCGTGTCAGTTAGAAAAGCGTTCGCGAAAGAACGTTAACTCTTCAACCCGAAAATTTTGGCCCGAAGATGCCTTTGCGCGTCTTCGGGCTCTTTTTTTTAAAGGGTCGCCGCGGTTGCACGGAGGGCCGGGAATCCAAAATGGTCGCCTCTTGGCGATAAACCGGGTCACAGAACATCACCCTTATGTCACACCTGAAAGATTGAAACAGGCAGGGAAGTTTTCGTTAATTTTTAGCGAACATCATGAGCCCGCCCGTTTCCCCGATCCACCCGACAATAGTGAGAAAAATAACCTCACCGTGAAGTGGGGGATCAAAAACATGAATCTTTAAGTCAAGATGTCAGAAGGTTTTTGTTCCGGGTTTGGGATAATCTTCGAAAACATGAATCACCAGTCTTCCCCTCAAGACGGCCCGCGCACAGATAAAAAACCTTGATGGCACAAGTGGGGCATTTACGAAAACGGAGCATGGAATTTTGAAAATCAGGGAGACGATCCGCCGGTTCGGCTGGATTTTGGCGGCTTTGGCCAGCCTGCCGGTGATTTTTTTCTTTTACCGGCAAGGCATTCCCGTCTCCACGGTTCCCTTTGACTACTCGCGAGCGGAGATCCGCCAGCGGATGGAGACGGTGCTGGAAGCGACCGGCGTTTCCCTGGAGGGATACCGTTCCACGCTCACGTTTAATGCCAGTAACACACCGAAGAATTATCTCCATCAGGTTTACGGCATCGCCGGGCTGGAAGAAGCGGAGCGCCGCGGTGTCAACATCTGGTACTGGCAGGGGCGCTGGTTCAAGCCGGGAATCAAGGAGAGGTTTATGGTTGCAATGGACCCGGAAGGGCGGCTGCTCGCCTTTGCTCATACGACGGATGACTCCCCTCCCGCCCGACGGCTCTCCAGGAAAAAAGCGCTGGAACTGGCTCAACGCTATCTCCGGGCAAATGCGCCCCGGCATCCCTGGAACCGGCTCCAACTCGTCGAAGAGAGCGCCGCAAAAAAGACGAATTACTCGTTTACGTGGGAGCGGACCGATCTCCGTGAATGGGAGGCTCCGCTCCAGCTCTGGGTGGGGGTGGAGGGAGATCGTGTCACCGGTTATGTGGAGAGCTTCAAGGTCCCGGAAACATGGGAGCAGGCGTTTGCCCGGCAGCGCGCGGTCAATCAGTTCGGCAGCAGGATGGCGTTCTCTTTTTTGTACGGCATGGCCGTCTGGGCCGCCATCTTCGCCATCAGGGCGAGCGGGCGCGGGGAGCTGGAGTGGCGCAAAGCGTTGCCATGGGGATGGTTTTTGTTGATCGGCATCGTGCTGGCGCTCGACCAGGTCCATCGTCTGCCGGAGTCATTTTCCACCTACCGGACCGACCAGCCCTGGCCGGCCTTTCTGCTGGATACCCTGACCTCCGCTGCCGCTGAAATCGGCTTTATGCTGCTTATTCTCTGGTTTGCCGCTACCGTGGCCGATCAACTTTATCGCAAGGCGATGCCGGGCCGCCTTTCTTTTCGTCAGGCCCTGCGACCATCGGCGCTGGGACATCCGGAGACGACCAGGGCTCTCGGCGTCGGGATCGCGCTGGCACTGGTTGGCCTTGCCTATGTCTCTCTGTTCTATGCCATAGGGCAACGATTCGGAGTATGGGTGCCGGTCTGGGAGAGCGAGGCGCAACCCGAAGGGTGGATACCATGGATCAAACCTTTAGAGACGGGATTGCTGGCATCTTTTACAGAGGAAATGTTTAACCGGGTGGTGGTGACGTTTCTTCTCTGGAAAGCGCTCAAACGCCGTTGGCTTGCCGTGGCGCTCTCCTCTGTCATCTGGGCATTTGGACATAGTCTTTCTCCTCAGATGCCCGGCTATATCCGGGGCGTCGAGCTGACGTTTGTGGGAGTGTTCTTCTGTTGGGTATTGTTCCGTTATGGAATCGTTTCCACGTTGACGGCTCACTATCTCTACAATTGCTGGTCGGTCGGTTATCCCCTGTTGGCCGCTTCGTCGTTGCCGATCGGGTCCAAGGTGGGAGCCGGGGCGGCGTCGCTTTGGCCGGCCGCGCTTTTCGTTTTCAGTTGGTGGCGTGGGCGGCACCCGGCAGAAGTCTCCGCCGCACCTCCGGTGCCGGTTCCCCGGTCGCTGCCTCCGCAATCCGCCGCTCCCACCTTTTCGGTTCTCCCGGTCCGGCTGAGTCGATTTCAGCGGGGAGCGGCGCTGGCGGTGATCGCGATCGGTCTCCTTGCAACGGGCGTGGTCGTCGCGAAAAGCCGCAAGAGCCGGGAGGCAACGCTTGATCTTTCACGGGACCGGATCAAGGCCTGCGCCGATGCCCTACTCCGGGAGCGGGGTGTTGATCCCGGAAGTTTCAAGACCTCCATCAGCATCCAGCCGAGGAAGAGCGCCGCGAGCGATGCCTACCTGTTGCAACACGGCAGCCACGAGCGGTTCAGGGAGCTTTGCGCCAGGGAATGGGGTGATGTGCGCTGGCATGTCCGTTACTTCCGGGTTCTTGAAAACGAGGAGTTTACCGTGGAACTCGACGCCGGCGGCCGCTTGCGAAATTTTCAACACCGGATCGGGGAGAATACACCCGGAGCCCGGCTCGATCGCGCTGCGGCATTGGCGCGAAGCCGGCTCATTCTGGCAAGAGACTACGGCGTCGACTTCACCGGGGAGTCTCTTTCGAGCGAGGAATCGTTTGCTTTTCCCGACCGGCGCGACTGGAAGTTTAGCTTTAATCGAAAAGCCTTTGGCTGGGAAGCCGCCACGATGCGCACCTCATGGGGGTTGCAGGGCGATGAAGTGGTCGATTTTGAACGCGAAGTCATCCCCCCCGGCGACTGGACTGCCGGACAGGAAGGCCGGGCTCAATGGCGAAAAGTGCTAATGTCGGCAGCCTCGCTGTTGACGGCGGTGATTCTTCTGGTGAGTGTGGTAGCCACGGTCGGCGGGCTCGTCGTCAGGCAGGCGATCCCGTGGCGGCGGGCTTTCCGGTGGGCGTGGGTCCCGGCCGTTTTGGAAATGATCAGGCGATTGAACTCACTGCCGGAATTTTACGATGACTATTCCACGACCGACTCATTTCTCTTTTACGCTGTCACCCGGGCGATCGTTGAAATGATCGTGGTAGCGATCGCCTATCTGGGGAGTGCTCTTTGTATTGGAGCCGTGCTGGGGTTGATGCGTTCGGAAAAGGTTTCCGGCTTTCGGTGGGGCGATCTCTGGCCGCAGGATCGCGAGGAGCGCACCCGTTTCTGGTACGACGTCCTGCTGTTGAGCGGCGCTTTGATCGCCCTCCTGGGATTGCCGAACCTTTGGAAAATCACCAGCCATCAGGCGATCCTGCCGGAAGCCGCCGGTCTCTGGCCGTGGTGGCGGGTCTGGACCAGGACCGTCAAGTTCGGCCTGTTGTTTCCGTTGATCGCCGGGGCGCTCATCAGTTCCTGGCTGATGCTGCGGAGCCGGTTTCCCAAACTGGCGGCAACCTCGCTCGGGTGCCTCCTGCTTTTCTTGCCCCTCCCTTTTGCGTTGGATGGGGGGCGTGGGGAAAGGGTTCTCTTTTCCTATCTTGCCGGGGTGGGGCTGCTTTTTTTGATCGCCTGGCTGGCACTCAAGGTATGGCGTTTTCACCCGGTGGTGATGTTCATGGTGGGCGCGGGGCTCTTTCTGGTGGTTTCCATTGTCCGCTACCTGAGCGCGGGAGGCCCCGTCTATCAATGGCAGGCGCTGCCGCTGATGTTGATCCCGCCCGGCATGGCGCTGGTTGCATGGTGGTGTCATCGCAGAACGGGCTGATTGACCAACCACGGGTTCCACTCCGTTCTTTCCCTGGGAGGATGGAGCGGTTATCATTGTTTCAAACACCCCCTCTTTTTTCATGTTGCTGTGGGATTTTCTTAAAATTGCCTTCCGATGGATGTTGGCGTTTGTCTTCGTCGTGAGCGGTTTTATCGTGGGGATGGTTGCCATGAAGATGGGCAGTTTGCTTGCCGCGCCCCCTTTGGTTTTTGCCATGTTTTTGCTGGTCGTCGGCGTCGTTCTGATCTCGCCTGAACTGATCGACTGGGCGACAGCGCCGATCCGTTCCTTTGTCGATCATCTTTTCTTTCCCCGGACGCCGCTCAAGCCCGGCCCGCCCGATTACACGCTCGCACGCTATTACCGCCAGGAGAAGCGGTACACGGAGGCGCTTGATTGGTATGGGCGGCTGCTGCGCGCTTATCCGCAGGAACTCGACGCCGCGCTCGAAGCGATGGAGACCGCTTTTGAAAGCGGCGATCCCGTTCTGGCGCGGAAAATCCGGAAGACCGCGCTGCGCAAGCTTCGCAACGAAGCGGCGCGGCAGGATGTTTGGAAACGGTATGCTTCCCTGCTCGCGGAAAGGGAGGATTTGGAGACGGTGGCGGACGGAAACGCCGTGAAATAAACCGGTTCAGGCGGTAAAAAAAGGTTTTTCCCCATGGGGCGCTCGGGTCGTGAAGCCGTGGGATTGAATTGCCAAAACGGGGCGTTGCCGTTCATCATCGGCCTCCTATGGCTAAACGACCTGTAGTGCTCATCATTCGCGACGGCTGGGGAATCAACCCGAACGGACGGGCCAGCGCCGAAGCGGACGGCAATGCGACGCTTCTGGCTCAAACCCCGTTTCACGACGCCCTCTACGCCCGTTACCCGGGGGCGACCTTGAGCGCAAGCGGGCTCGATGTCGGGCTGCCGCCGGGGCAGATGGGCAACTCGGAGGTCGGCCACCTCAACCTCGGCGCGGGGCAGATCGTTTACCAGGATTTGACCCGCATCTCCAAGGCGATCGCCGACGGAAGCTTCGAAAAGAACGAGGTGTTGCAAAAAACGTGGGAAACCGCGCGCGGCAAACGGCTTCACCTGATCGGGCTCGTTTCCGATGGCGGCGTCCACAGTCATCAGGACCACCTGGTGGCGCTTGCCAATGCGGCGCACAAGGGGGGCGTGGAGGAGATCATGGTCCACGCGATCACCGACGGGCGCGACACCTCGCCCACGGGCGGGGAGCGTTACCTTGCGCAGGTGGAGGAGGCGTTGCGCCCGAGCGGCGCACGGATCGCGACCGTCATCGGGCGTTACAGCGCCATGGACCGCGACCACCGCTGGGACCGGACCCGCCGCGCGTGGGACGCGGTCGTTCTCGGCCTGGGCGAGCCGACGGAAGGGTTGCCGCACGAAGCCGTCCGCGCAGAGTACGACAAGGGGGTGACCGACGAGTTCCTGCCGCCGCTGATTTTCTCCCACGCCCGGGAAAAGCGGGTGCGCGATGGCGATGTGGTCCTCTTTTTTAATTTCCGGGCCGACCGGGCGCGCCAGCTTTCCGCGGCATTTCTTTTTCCTGATTTCGACGGCTTCGATCGCGGCCCGAACCCGCCCCGGGTCCATTACGTGACGCTGACCGAATACGACAAGACCTACCGGGTGCCGGTCGTCTTCCCTCCGGCGCGGCTTGAGGATCTGCTCGGCGAAACGGTCAGCAAGGCGGGCCTGAAGCAGCTTCGCATCGCCGAAACGGAGAAGTACCCGCACGTCACCTACTTTTTCAACGGCGGGATCGAGGAACCGTTCCCCGGCGAGGATCGCGAGATCGTCCCTTCGCCCAAGGTGGCGACGTACGATCTCCAGCCGGAGATGAGCGCGCCGGAACTGACGAAAAAAGTGGTGGCGCTGCTGCCGAAATACGATCTGGTGATCCTCAACTTCGCCAACCCCGACATGGTCGGCCATACCGGGGTGGTGGAAGCGGGGATCAAGGCGGTGGAGACGATCGACCGGTGCGTGGAGCAGGTCGTCGAAGCGACGCTGAAACTCGGCGGCGCGCTCCTGGTCACCGCCGACCACGGGAACTGCGAGCAGATGCGCAACGCCGACGGTTCGCCCAACACCGCGCACACGACCAACCTGGTCCATTTTCTCTACGTCGCCGACGACGCGGAAGGGGTGCAGGTCGACAACGGCATCCTCGCCGATGTCGCCCCGACGATCCTCGGTCTGCTCGGGCTCAAACAACCGGCGGCAATGACCGGAAAAAATTTGCTCCGCCGCTTGCATTCCTGAGCGCGACCCACTATTCCTACTTCTCCGCAGCGACGGGAAAGCCGTCTTACCCGATGGTGTAACGGTAGCACAGGGGCCTTTGGAGCCCTTAGTCATGGTTCGAATCCATGTCGGGTAGCCACTTTGATTCCAATGCTCAAAAGTGGCGAAAATCCGCCCGATCAGATGACGGCCACGAGCGGAAACTTGCGACCCAGTATGGGAGCGCTCTCCACGCCGAGGCATTTTTCCAGGACCGTGGCGTAGAGACTGCGGAAATCGACGTTAAACTTGAGGTCCCCCCGGTTGAGGTCACTCAGGCTGGGTTGCTTTCCATAAAGGCCCGGTTTGACCCCGCCGCCGATGAAGAACATCGGTCCGGCCGCGCCGTGATCCGTTCCGAGTGATCCGTTTTCCTCCACCCGGCGGCCGAATTCCGAGAAGGTCATGACGGTGACCCGTTCAAAATTGCCCTGCGCCTTGAGATCGCGCACAAAAGCCTGGAGCGAGTCGCCGAGATCCCCCAGCAGCCGGGCGTGGCTTCCCGTCTGGTCGCGGTGGGTGTCGTAGCCGCCCTGGCTGACATAGTAAGCCCGCGTGCTCATGCCGCCTGCAATCATCCGCGCCACGGTGTTGAGGCTATTGCCGAGAGCCGAGCGCGGGTAGAGCGCCGTGACGGGCGCAGGTTTTCGCGTGATAGCCAGGACCTCGGCGCTGGTTCGCGAAGCATGGACCGCCGTCCGTTGCAGAAAGTCACGTGCGGAGAGCCCGGAGGTGACCCGCTCGCCAAGGGTGCCGATCGTGCCGCCGCCCTTGCCGTCCAGGGAGTCGGCGTCTTCCACCTCATTGAACTGGGCATAGAGAGCATCGGCTTCCGCGTCGAGGCCCCGTGCGGCCCAGCGATACTGCCGGGGGTTGTTAAAGGTGATCCCGCGGGGTTCCTCTGCGGAAAAGGCCTGCGGGGCGGCGTTGGCAATGGCTACCCCGACGGCGGGATCAGCCCCGCTGCAGGCGTGATCGAAATATCTCCCGAGCCAGCCGTGTTTTTCAATGACGCTCGCGTCCGAGGCGGTCTGCCAGATTTCCATGGAACGGAAGTGGGAGCGGTTCGGGTTCGGATAGCCAACGCCGCGGATCACTCCGAGCGCGCCGTCGTCGTACAACCCCCGCAACCCTTTGAGCGCCGGGTGGAGCCCGAGCCCTTCTGCGAGCGGGAGAACGTCGGCCTGCCGAACGCCCAGGGCGGGGCGGGCGCGATAGTAGAGGTGATCCTCGTAAGGAACGACGGTGTTGAGACCATCGTTGCCTCCTGCCATCTGGAGGATGACGAGGATGTTTGCGTCCCGTCCGGTCGGCGTCTGCACCGGGGAAGCCGCCGCCGCGCTCTCCATGGCGGCAAACGTTTTCTGGAGAAAGACGGGGATCGTCGCCGTCACGGCGGCACCAAGAAGGGTCTGGCGCAGGAATCGACGGCGGGTGATCGTCTGGCCGGGGAAACGCTGGGGTGTCATAAAGGGCAAAAGTTCTCCTGCTTTAAATGAGTTGAAACTCGGGGGTGCTCATCATCAGGTGGAGGAGCTGCCGTTGCACCGCGTCGCTCTGCAACGGTTTCTCTTTGAGGGAATCGCACCAGGCGGCCAGCGCCTCGCCGGAACATGGCTCCTGGAAGAGGGCTGATGCAAAATATTGCACCAGGGCGTTCTCCGAAGAGAGCGCCCTCTCCGGAATCCGCGAGAGAAGGCCCGGCAAACCTTTGCGCCGCCCGCGCTTTTTCTTCCCTTTACCCCGGAGATCGCCACCGATGCCGAGGAGCTTACCCGCGATGTTGTAACGGGCCAGCAGCGTGGAGGTGGTGATCCAGCTCTTGCCTCCCTCCCACCCTTTGACGTTTGGAGGGCGGTAAAGCGCCTGGCCGAGCTGCTCCAATAGATTCTGCGTCCGGTCGTAGGGCGGCTGTGGCACATCGAGCACCTTGAGGCATTGCACGAGCCATTCCACAGGGGCCTTGATCTGCCCGTGACGCTCTTCGTAGAATGCTGCGCTCGAAAAAAGGCGGCGCAGCATCGGCCCGGTCGCCATTTTTTCCCCGGCCAACGCCCCGGCCACAGCCTGCCGCCACGCGGGGGACGGCTCGTCACTTACGAAGTAGCGAAGGAACTTCCACGCCATGAACTCCGCGCATGCCGGTTGGGCACACAAAAGGTCGATCACCTCCTCTCCCTTCCAGCATCCCCGGTTCCCGAGGATGGTTTTTTCGCCGCTGTCATGTTGCCGCGGGACGAAACGGAACCGCTGGGTCACAGGGTTGATCCGGTAACCCGTGAAGGCCCGCGCGGCTTCCGCTACGTCCTGCTCGGTGTAATTCCCCTCCCCGAGGGTAAAGAGTTCCATCGCCTCCCGGGCGAAATTCTCGTTCGGCTTGCCGGCGCGGCTATTGGAGCCATCAAGCCAGACCAGCATGGCCGGATCGCAGAGCATGGCCTTTGCCATGGTGGAAAGGTCGCTGAGGGCGAGGCGGCGAAAGGTCTCTTTCTGCGTCCAAAGGTAGAAGACCGGGCGCACCTTCACCTGGCTGGTGGCGAAATGCCCATGCCAAAAGAGGGCCAGTTTTTCCCTCAGAGGGGTTTGACTCTCCCGCATCTGGCGCAGCCATTCGCCTGTCAACTGGAGGTACGCTTTCCTCTCCCTCTTTTGCGCCGCCCGGCGTAGCACCAGCTTCTCTTCCCTGCTGAGATGCTCCCGTTCGCGGCGCTCCTTCTGGAGATTGCGGGGCCGGGCATAGGCGGGCGGTTCTTCCGGGGGCATGTCGTCTTGAGCCCCTGCCAGCAACGATTCGACCGCTTCCTTCATCCCGAGGCGGTAGAGCGCCCCGATCTCTTCCGAAGTGCCGCCGAAACCGGCCCGATTCAGCAGATGCGCTGCATGGGTCGGACTCCAGAGACGTGGGTTGAGGGGGGCGAGCATACGGTTTCAACCAACCAATCGCGACCCGATGGGGGGAAGGCTTCCCTCGTCGAGGCATTTCTCGAAGACGACCGGGAAGTTTAATGAATTTGTCAAAGAAAGCAATAACTCAGGCGATACTCACCCTCGTTCGTTGCCTTGATTCACCTTGGCGCGGAAGCGCCATGGAGAATGGACCTCCGTCCGCCGCGGGGTTTGAGGTCGCCGGGAGAAAACGGGTGAACCCCAAGTCCAACGACGCGGAGGTCGTCCCTAAACAATTCGCCCGTGCCGCTGGCGGTACGCCGCGGGGGTCATCCCGACCTCCCGGCGAAAGGCGCGGTGAAACGCCGCCGGTTCGCCGTAACCGATCGTCTGGCCGATTTCCTTGATCGGGTTTTCGCTCTCCCTCAGGAGCCGCTTGGCCCGCTCCATCCGCCCCTGCTGGAGAAACCGCGCCGGGCTGACGCCGTAATGTTCCCGGAAAAGGAGCCGGAAGTAGCTCGGCGACATCCCCGCACGGCGTGCCATCGATTCCACCCCCCGTTCGGGCGTGAACCGTTCGGCCTCCTCCACCGCCCTTTTCAGGCCGGAAGGCTCTTTTTTCGGCGGGTGAAGCCAGGCATTCTCCATCCGCACCAGCAGCGCCTCGCCCAAAAGGGAAAGGACGCGCCCGTCGGTATCGTCCGCCCGCTCCCGCCACCGCCGGGTAAATTCGACGGCGAGCGCCCGGTCGCCATGGTGAAGACACGCTTCCCGGATCATCACCGGCGTTTTCGCCTCCCCGAAGGGCGAACCGGCGAACCCGGGGCGGTAATCGCGAAAATGGAAAACCCACATCCGGCTCTCCTGCGCCGTCGCGCGCCCCCGGAAGGAATTTCCGGGCGGGATGAGCAGGGCATCCCCCTCCTCCAGAGAAAAAACCACCTCGCCGGAAACGATCTCCAACCCTCCCCGCAATGCGACAATGATGTCGTGCCACTCCCAGCACGCGGGCCCGAAGGGAGGCCCGGTGACCTGATAGCGCCCGACGCCGTGGTAGAGGCATTCCATCGGGCGATTCTGACATAAAAAAGGCGTTTCGATCAATCATAACCGCTTTCTTCCCGGGGCATACTCATGGCAGGGTGGCGACATGGTTACTTCCGCTTCGACGCCAGAAAAAGCGCCACCGCCTCCCGCCGATCCTCCCGACCGCCTCCGCGTGGCGGTCGTCGGCACCGGCAGCATCGGTGAGCGTCACCTCCGCTGTTTTCAGGCCACGGGCCGCGCCGAAGTGATCGCCTGCGAACCCAATCCGGACCTCGGCCACGCCGTCGTGGAACGCTACGCCTGCCCCTGGTTCACCACCCTCGAGGAAGCCGTCGCCGCCCAGCCGGAGGAAAAGCCGATCGATGCCGCCATCCTCTGCACGCCCGCCCACCTGCACATCCCCCTCGCCCGGCAGTATGTGGAAGCCGGGTTGCATCTCCTCATTGAAAAACCGCTTGCGGTTTCGGAGGAGGGGATCCCCCTTTTGCAACAAGCCGCCCGGGAGCGGGAACGGGTCGTCCGCGTCGCCTACACCCTGCGAAGCCACCCGGTCTACCAGCGCCTCAAGCAACGGCTCGGCGAAATCGGCGAACCGAGACAATGGGTCTCCACCCATGGACAGCATTTCCCCACTTTTCGCCCCGCCTATCGGGACATCTACTATGCCCGCCACGCCTCGGGCGGGGGAGCGATCCAGGATGCGCTGACGCACAACCTCCATGCCGCCGAATGGCTGCTCGGCCCGTTTGCCTCCATCATGGCCGATGCCGACCACCTGGTCCTCGAAGGGGTGGAGGTCGAAGATTGCGTTCATTTGAGCGGGCGCATGGCGGGCGGCGTCCTTGCCAGTTTCGCCCTCAACCAGTTTCAGGCGCCCAATGAGACGTACGTCACGATCCACGGCACCACCGGGAGCCTTCGCGCCGACCTCGGCCGCCTGCGCGTCGGCCTTTTCCGGCATGGCGACGACGACTGGTGCTGGGAAGCGCTCCCCGCGATCGAACGCGACGAAATTTTCATCCGGCAGGCCCACTCCTTTCTCGATGCCCTCCATGGCCTCCCCGACACCCTCGCCACGCTGGAGGAAGGCCACCAGACGCTCAAAGTCAACCTCGCCGCCCTCGAAGCGGTCCGCACCCGCAGGGAGGTGACCCTCTCATGACCCCGACACCCCTGAAACTCGCCATGCTCGGGATGATCCCCGGCAATGGCCACCCGTATTCGTGGAGCGCCATCATCAACGGTCAATACGACCGCGAAGCGATGGCGCAATGCCCCTACCCGGTCATCCCGGTCTACCTCGGCGCGCAGCCGTACGAGCAGGTCGGCATCCCCGGCGCAAAAGTCACCCATATCTGGACCGACCACCCGGCGGAGGCGCACGATGTCGCACGGGCGGCGCGGATCGACCACGTGGTCGAGTGCCCCGAAGCGGTGATCGGCAAGGTCGACGGCGTCATCATCTCGACCGACGACGGGACCGACCATACCCGGCGCGCCCGCCCGTTTGTCGAGGCCGGGCTGCCGGTCTTTATCGACAAACCGCTCGCCACCACGCGCGGGGAGTGCCTCACCTTTGCCCGGTGGCACCGGGAGGGGGCGCGCCTGCTCTCTTCGAGCGGATTGCGCTACTCGCCGGACTGGCAGCCGCTCGCCGGTCGCGACTGGCGCTGGATCACCTCCACCACCGGCAAAACGTGGGAACGCTACGGCATCCACGCGCTCGAACCGGTCTTCAAGCTGCTCGGGCCCGGGTTTGAGACCGCCTTTACCACCGGCGACGACGCCTCCACCCTCGTCAACCTCACCCACCAAAGCGGGGCAAAGGCGACCATCGCCGTCCTCCCCGACCTCCCCGCCAGCGCGGGCGTCCTCCACGCCTACGGCAGGGAGGAACAGGTGAGCCTCAAAATGAGCGACACCTACTCCGCCTTTCGCGGGCAGATGGTCGCCGTCGTCGAATGGATGCGGACCGGTCGCGATCCCTATCCCTTTGAGGAGACGCTTGAGTTGATGGCGATCCTCATCGCCGGGATCGAAAGCCGCGGGCAAGGCTCGCCCATCGCCGTCACCCCCATTCTGAATTCCTTAAAAACTCCATGAGAAACAGCCGCATCCGCCGCGAAATTGCCGAAAAAGGGCTCGCCACCTGCATCAAACTCAACCTCGAAAGCCCCCGGGTGATCGAAATGGCCGGGCTCGCCGGGTTTTCCGCCGTCTGGCTCTGCCGCGAACATGTCCCGTCGGACTGGGTGGCGCTCGAAAACGCCGTCCGCGCCGCAAAGATCCACGACGTCGATGTCGTCGTACGGGTCAGCAAAGGGTCGTACAGCGATTACGTCAAACCGTTCGAGTGCGACGCGGCGGCGATCATGGTCCCGCACGTCACCTCCGCCGGGGAGGCGCGCCACATCGTGGAAATGTGCCGTTTCATGCCGCTCGGCAAGCGGGCGCTCGACGGCGGGTGCGTCGACGGCGGGTTTACCACGCTGGCGGTCGACGATTACCTTGAAGCGAGCAACCGCGAGAAGCTGATCATCCTCCAGATCGAATCGCCCGAAGCGGTGGAAGTCGTGGACGAAATCGCCGCCGTGGAAGGGTACGACTTCCTCCTTTTCGGCCCCGGCGACTATGCCCACCGGATCGGCAAGGCCGGGCAGATCAACGACCCGGAAGTGCTCGAAGCCCGCAGGAAGGTCGAAGCAGCGTGCCTGCGCCACGGCAAGGCCGGGTTCAGCGTCGGCGCACAGGGGACCCCGAAGGAACTCCACGGGCGCGGCTACCGCGTGGTCAATCTCGGCTCCGATGTCCGCTCGCTCATTGTGTCGATGGAACAGGCCGTCGGGAACTTCAATCGCGACGCCCTCGCCACCGACGCCTATTACCAACGTTCCTAATTCTCATGAATCACGCCTCCTGTTTCAACCTCACCGACCGCCGCATCTGGGTTTTCGGCGGAGCCGGTCACCTCGGCGGCCCGATCGTCCGCGTCGTCGACGAACTTGGCGCCAGCGTCATCTGCATCGACCGCGACGGTCGTGCCGAAGACTTCCTGAAGCAACAGAACCTCTCCTGCCGCGCCACGGCGGCTTCGGTCAATTTCCATGATGTCGAAAGCACCACCGGGTGGGTCCGCCAACGGGTCGCCGCCGACGGCGTGCCGCACGGGGTCGTCTTCATGGTCACCGGCGGACCGGTCCCGACGCTGGAGGAAAGTACCGAAGCGTCGCTCAATCTCTACCACGCCGCCGGGTTGACCGCGCTTTTCCTCCAGGCCCGCGAAATCGGCGCCCTCATGGCGGGCGAAGGGCGCGGCAGCATCGTCCTCTTTTCGAGCATGTATGGGCAGGTCTCCCCTGATCCCTCCATTTATCAGGCGCCGATGAACCCCAACCCGCTCGCCTACGGGATGCACAAGGCCGCGATCAACCAGATGAACCGCTACCTTTCCGTCCTCTGGGGGCCGAACCATGTCCGGTGCAACGCCGTCGCCCCCGGGCCGTTCCCGAACCCCGGCATCCAGCGGGAGGACCCGGCGTTCATCGAGCGTCTCGCCAAAAAAACGCCGTTGCAGCGGATCGGCCGCCCCGAAGAAGTCGCGGGCCCGGTCGCCTTCCTTCTCTCCGACGCCGCCAGTTACACCACCGGCCACAACCTCGTCGTCGATGGCGGCTGGACCGCCTGGTAGCCGCCCTGCGCCACCTCTTTTTTTCTTCATGACCACTCCCTCTTCCCTCGAACGTTTCTCGCTGGCCGGCAAGGTTGTCGTCCTGACCGGCGGGGCCGGGCTCTACGGGCGCGGCCTGACCGCCGATCTCGCCGCCGCCGGAGCCACCACCGTCATTGCCTCGCGCAACCTCGACGCGTGCCGGAAGGTCGCCGACGAGGAGAACCGCAACGACGGGGGCCGGGTCGTCGCCGAAACGTACGACCAAAGCTCCGAAGACTCCATCCGCCAACTGCTCGAGCGTGTTCTGGAGCGTTTCGGCCGCGTGGACGGCCTCGTCAACAACGCCGTGGCGCGGCCTGCGGCAGGCACCCGCTCGCAAAGCGAAAAATGGGCACAGTCGCTCCAGATCAACGGCACCGGCCTGCTCGTGATGCACCGGCATTTCGGCGAAGCGATGGCGCGGCAGGAAACCGGCGGCAGCATCGTCAACATCGGCTCCATCTACGGCGTGGTCGGGCCGCATTTCGATTTTTACGGAAACGCCCCTTCCCTCTACCCCAATCCGGACTACTTCTTCCACAAGGCCGGGATGGTCAACCTCTCCCGCTACTATGCCGCGCTCTTCGGGCCGAAAGGGGTGCGGGTCAACACCCTTTCGCCCGGCGGTTTTTACAACGGGCAGGAGGAAACCTTTGTCGCCAACTACACCCGGGAGACCTACCTCGGGCGGATGGGGGACCCCCGGGATCTCGGCGGGCCGGTCGTTTTCCTGTTGAGCGAAGCCGCACGCTACGTCACCGGGGTAAACCTGCCGGTCGATGGCGGCTTCACCGCGAGGTAGTGTCAAAGGATGCCAACGGCATCCCGGCTGCTCCGCTTGGATCCTTCGGGATCCTTCCAATCGCTACTTCAACGCCGCCCAGACGCGGTGCACATCATCGTGGTCGTCGAGTTCCTGGAGAAACTCGCCCACTTCTTCCCGCTGCTCGTCGGTCAATGCCGGGAACATCTTGGCGATGTAGCCGATTTCGCTCGTGATCACGCTCCAGCCGTTGGCCAGAAGCCATTGCGTCACCGCGTGAACGGCGGTGCGGTCGGTGATGAACCGCGCGCCGCAGCACCCTTCGGGCACGTCGTCGTTCTGTTCGTGCGCGAGCGGCTCCACCTCGTCGGCTCCGGCTTCGATCGCCGCCTCCTCACGGTCGACCTCCGCCCCGTCGTTCCGGTACGCTTCCACCAGGCCGACGTGCTCAAAAAGAAACTTGTTGCTCCCCGGAGCGCCGAGTTGCCCTTTCTTGAAAAGGAGGCGGATCTCGGGCGCGGTCCGGTTGTTGTTGTCGGTCAGCGTTTCGACGATCACCGGCACCTTGTGCGGGGCGTACCCTTCATAGGTCACCTGTTCGAGCACCAGCTTTTCCTCGCCGATCCCGGCTCCCTTCTTGATCGCACGCTCGATCACGTCGCGCGAGACGCTCTCCTTCCGCGCCTTTTCCACCGCCGTCGAGAGGCGCGCGTTGGCGTCGACATCCGCACCGCCGAGCTTGGCGGCTACCATGATTTCCTTTGTCAGCTTCCCGGTCGCCTTCGCTTTACGAAGCGAAGCGACGGCTCGTTTTGCGTGTAACCACTGGCGACCCATAGATTTGTGTAAAAAAGGAAAAGTGACGGAAAAACCGCCGTTTTTCAATTCACAACGCGCATTTTTTTTGCGGCCCCCGCCCTTCCTTCTGTTGCACTGCGGGACGATCGACGCTTGATCGGGTCACTTCTCTTGACTACGAATACCCTTCGACATGACGACCCAGGGAGCCGCGACACCACCGACGATGCAGACCGCACGACTGCGGCTCCGCCCCCTGAGCGCCGCCGACGTGCCGGGCCTGACCGCGCTGGTCGAAGGTGATCGCGCCGCCGCTGCCGACCTCCTCCCTTTTTTCAGCGAACCGGGCATGGTGCCCTATCTGGAACACCAGCAGATGCTTTTTGAAGAACATGCGGGCATCCTCCTCGGCGTGGAGACGGCGGCCGACCGGCAACTCTGCGGCGCGCTCGGGCTGCGGTGCGATTTCCCCAACCGACAGGCCGAAGTCCGCTTCTGGATCGCGGACGGTTTTCGCCATCACGGCTATGCCACCGAAGCGCTCCGGTGCCTGGTCGGTTACAGTTTCGGCTATTTCAGGATCAACCGCATCCATACCAGCCATCTCGCCTCCCAACCGGCGGCCGGGCGCGTGCTGGAAAAAATCGGCTTCCCGCGCGAAGGCCGACGACGGGAACACCGGTTCGTCGCCGGGCGCGGGCTCGACGACGTGATCGACTACGGCATCCTTCTCCACGAATGGGCCGAAGTCGCCCACCGGGAGACGTAGAAAAACCAAGGAAAGATGAATCAGGAATACCTCGACCAGATCCCCCCACGCCACCCTTCGGAAACCGACGCCACGGTCCACCAGCTCACCTTTTTGTGGAACGCAGGGTATCAGGATCATGACTACCTTGCGACGCTGGGAAGGGAACAGGCGCGCTGGCTTATCGCCAGAAACAAGGGAGAAGATCCCGATGCCGCTTCCTCCAAAAAACGCCGGTGGGTCTTTTCATGGAAGACCCTTCTGGCGCTCCTTCTGCTGGTGGGCGGGACCATCGCCTGGCTCGGCTTGAGCGAGGTCCCTCCTCTTCCCGGCGAGAAGGCTCCCGTTAGAGAGGAAACCGCGCCCGGAGCTGCGCCCGAAGCGGAAAACGGCCGGAGCATCATTGACCCGACCCGTTCGCGACGCCTTTCGTTCTCCTCCATCAAAGAGAACCTGCAACGCCGGTTCCGCCGCGAACCGCATGCCAAACCGACCCCGGCGCTCCGTCCCGGCCAGCGCGTCACCAGCGAAAAGATCGAAGCGGGCAAGGATTACGTGCTCAAGCGACCGGTCGGCGTGCAGGTGAAGGAGGGAGTCATCGTGCTTCAGGTCGGCTCCCGGATCGCCATCACCGAAGTCCGAAACGATCGCGTCACCTTCCAGCATCCCTTCGGCCATGCCGAAGCAGGTGTAAGGGAACTGCTCCCCGAGCCTTCCCCTTCGCCCTCGCCCGTGGCGAAAACCCGATAAACCGCGCGGGCTTCCGCGTCGACCGGGGCGCTGGATCTGGTTGAGCCGTGTTTTCCCGGCGACCCCAAACGCCACGGCGGACGCGGAGGTCCGCCCTCCAGTAACCCGCGCCTAGATCGTCTCTCTAGATCGTCTCTCTAGACGATCTTCTTACCGGTAAAGATCGCCAGGACAAAAAGGACCAGGCAGATCACCAGAAAGAGACCGAAAAGAAACTTTGCAATGGAGGCAGCCGCCCCCGCGATGCCCGTAAATCCGAGCAGGGCAGCGATCAAAGCGACCACCAGAAATGTAAAAGCCCAAGATAGCATTTGTTTTCCTCCTTTAAATAATGAATCGCCTTTCCTCGCGACTTTGAGCCTGCTTTTCCTCTTCGCGCCATTGGCCGCCGCCCCCGGAAAAAATAAAGTGAAAGTATTTCAATCGACCCTTCCTTTATTGCTTGCCTGCAATCTTCCCAATAGCTACGCAGTTCGGCGTAATTCAAACACCTAAAAAACTCCTTTTATGGAAAAAAAATCCTCGTCCCTTCACCCTCCCCCTCAAAACGGCACCATCGGTTCCCCTCGCCGCTCCCGCCGTTTAAGCCGCACGCTTTCAGCGGCGGCACTCGCCTCCCTTTTGATGGCGGGCGGCGCGACGGCTGCGGACTCGCCGACCCTTAATGTCAACGGAAGCAATTATACTCCCACCGGCGATCCAAACCCCGTGCCCACCCGCTACGAGCGCCACGATGTGGTCAATGTGACCAATAACGGCTGGATCAACCCCGGCACCGGCCCTTATGGGGACGCCTACGAGGTGGTGACTGCTTTCAATGCGAGCGACGGTGTCTCTTATAATCGCATTTTTGGCACGGCGGATTTCAACAAGATCACCGCGGATAGCTTTTGGATCAGCGGCACGTTTGACTTAACCGGAGATATCAACATCAATGAAGGGCGGCTCCGTTTCGACGAGACGGCGCAGTACACCTCTTCGAATACCATCAATATTGCTGCCGGTGCGTATCTGCTGATTGAGACCGAGGCCAACCACAACTTTGTTCTGAGCGCCACGAATGTGAACGGTTCTGGAACGCTTCGACTCAGTCATGAAGGAACGGTGGAGATCGCTTCGGCGCTCGATGAGGTAGCGTTTCATATAGTAGGAACTGATAACAGCGTGACCAGGCTGACCAGTGCTTCCGGGGTCAACGACCAATTGCGGACCGCGATCTTCTCCGGAACGCTGGTCACAGCGGCTGATGATCAACTCGGCAGGAGGCTTCTCCAGATCGGGCAAAACCCTGCCCCTGCGTATGCGGCCCTGGATCTGGCCGGAACCGAGCAGATCGTCGGTGGGTTCCACCTTTCTAATAACGCCTTTGTCAACGACACAGTGGGCGGTGGCCGTCTCCTCTCGATCTACGATTCCCAGATCGTCAGCGGCACTCTGAATGTTGAGTTCGCAGGGGATGTCAAGCTGACCAAGACGGGCACGATCAATGATGAAGTGATGCTCAATGCGATCAGCACCTACACCGGAGAGACCCGGGTTCTGGGGGGTGCCCTCCGCCTCGGCGTGGGTGTGGGCAACGCGATTGCTTCGAGTTCCGGGCTCTACGTCAGTACAGAGGGAGACGTGTATAACTCGCTTGTCCCGGCTGCCAATGAGGGGGCCGAGTTCGACGTAAACGGTAACGCCATCAGCGTTGCCGGGTTGATCGAACTCGACAACGGCGGCCTCCTCAACGATTCGCTCGGCGGCGGGTCGCTCGCCGGAGTCGCGGACGTCGATGGCTACGCCTTCCATCTCCGCGACGGGGTGGTGAACGTCAGCCTCACCGGCAACAGCGGCCTTCGCAAGGATTCGACCGGCACCGTCGACCTCAATGTCACCAACTACTACCTCGGTGCGACATCAGTCAACGAAGGTCTCCTGAACCTCTTTGCCCATCATGTCCTGCCGACCGTGACCGACCTTTCCGTCGCCTTCGGCGCTCGCGTCAACTTCAACGGAACCAGCCAGAAGGTCGCCAGCCTGGACATCGACGGCTTCATCGACCTGGGTGCTGCTGTTTTCTCCGAATACGGCACGCTGGAAGTCGGCTACCTCGGTGCCGATTCGCGCCTGAGCGGTGCGATCATCGGCCACGGTCTTCTGGTCAAGGTTGGCGGTGGCACCCTTGTCGTCGACGGCGTCATCGACATCACCGACCGGACGCGGATCGTCGAAGGCGACCTCCACCTCGTCGCTAACAACGGCCGCAACATCACCGGAAGCGTGACCGTCGGCCCCTATGGCGCGCTGACCGGCAATGGCCACATCGGCGGGAATGTTCTCAACCAGGGGGTTGTCTCTCCGGGCAACTCGCCGGGGACCATCGTGATCGATGGAGACTACACCCAGCCGCTCGGCGGTTCCTACCTCGTGGAGATCGACGCCCATCAGGCGCATGACCAGCTCCTTGTCGGCGGCACGGCCTACCTGGGCGGCGACCTCGTGGTCACCAAGGACGCCGGGTACAGGCTCTACCGCAACGACCGGTTCAACATCCTTCAGGCCGGCAGCCGCGACGGCCAGTTCGACCATCTCTTCCACAACTTTGGAGATACGATGCTGGCGTTCGGCGTTGATTACAAGCCGGACGCTGTCTGGGTCGTCGTCAACCAGCGCAAGTTTGCCGATCTCAAAGGGTTGACGCACAATCAGCGCCAGGTCGCCAAGGGGCTGGATCACGCCGCGTCGCGCAACCAGCTCGACCGGGTGTTCGATACCCTTAACTATACCCATGTCTCCAACGTTCCGGGGCTTTTGAGCGAACTCTCGCCCGAGCAGCTCAGTTCGATCTTCTCGATCAGCGTGGCGACCTCGCAGATCCAGAACGTGAACATCGAGCGCCGCCTCGACGACGTGCGCAACGGTTCGAGCGGTTTCAGCGCCAACGGCCTCGCGCTTCGCAGTGAAAACGGAGCCAGCCATGCCGGAGCCGTGGCTTCCGACAGTACGGACGGGCTGACGCTCGCCGGCTGGGACGGAAAGAGCATCGTGAGCAAGGAAATGGTCGCTCCCGTCATCTCCCAGAGCCGCTGGGGCTTCTTTGCCACCGGTCACGGCGAATGGGCCAACATCAAGAGCACCGGCAATGCCGCCGGGCAGGAGTTTACCTCCGCAGGGTTCACGCTCGGCGCGGATTACCGCGTGAGTGAAAACTTCGTGGTCGGTCTCCAGGGCGGCTACACCAATACGCAGGCCGACCTGCTGCGCGGCGGAAGTCTCGACGTGGACGGCGGGCGCGGCGGCGTCTACGCCAGCGTCTTCGGCGGCGGGGCCTACCTCAACGCCGCGGTCGGCGGAGGGTACAACTCCTACCGGAGCAAGCGCCAGACGCTGGGCGGTCGCGCCAGCGGCGACTCGGACGGCGGCGAATTCAACGCGCTGCTCGGGCTCGGCTACGACCACCAGATCGGCGGGTTCAGCATCGGGCCGGTCGCTTCGGTGCAGTACACCTACACGGGGCTCAACGACTTCACGGAAACCGGCTCGGTCGCGCCGTTGCATTACGCTTCACAGCATGCCGACTCCCTGCGTTCCCTCGTCGGGCTGAAGCTGGCCGGGGCGATTGACGCCGGAAGCGTGGTCATCCGCCCTGAAGTACGCGCCCAGTGGAAACACGAGTACATGGACTCGACGCCGGGGATCACCTCGCGCTTTGTCGGGGCCGATCGTTACTTCACCGTCGACTCGCCCGACATCGGCCGCGACAGCCTCGTGCTCGACGCCGGTGCTGCGGTGGACTTCAACAACAACTGGTCGGCGTTTGCCTACTATACGGGTGAACTCGGCCGGAAGAACTACGACTCGCACAGCGTCAACGGCGGGTTCCGCGTTTCGTTCTAAGCAATCGCTGATTCCCGATCACCCATCATCACGAAAAGCCCCGCCCCGGACTTCGGGCGCGGGGCTTTTCACTCCCCGGGCGAGGCGTTTTTTTAATTGCAAGCGTCAGGGGAATGCCTACGTTTAGGGTTCATGATCCCCCCTTCGAATGATGAGGCGCAAGCCGGTGCCGCACCGGCCCCCCTTCCCGCCGCCTCCCGCACCCGCACCGCCGAGGAAGAACGCCAGCACGCCGACTGGGACGCCATCGCGGCCACGCCCGAGTTTCAGGCGCTGCTCCGTCGCAAGGCCGTTTTCATCATTTCGGGGAGTTGCTTCTTTCTCGCCTACTACTTTGCCCTTCCGGTGCTGGTCGGCTGGTTTCCGGAATGGATGAAACGCCCGCTCGGGCCGATCAACCTCGCCTATGCCTTCGCCCTTTCGCAGTTTGTGATGGCGTGGGCGCTCGCCGCCATCTACGTCAAGGTCGCCGCCCGCTGGGATGAAGCCGCCGAGGCGATCATCGCCAAAACGCGCAAAGGCTGAACGACTCCGCTCACCTTCCGCCTCCCCTTTCTGAAAAACACTTCCCCCCCTTCGACTCGCCATGGCTCTTTTCATGTTTCTCCTTTTCATCGCCATCACCCTGGCGATCACCTGGTGGTCCGCACGCCGCAGCAGCGGCGCGAGCGCCTACTTCGCCGCCGGGCGCAACATCACCGGCTGGCAGAACGGGCTCGCCGTCGCGGGCGACTACATGAGCGCCGCCTCCTTCCTCGGGATCGCGGGGATGATCGCCTTCAAGGGGTACGACGGGTTCATGTACTCGGTCGGCTTCCTGGTCGCCTACCTCACGGTGCTGCTCATCGTCGCCGAACCGTTGCGCAATACCGGCAAGTTCACCATGGCCGATGTCCTCGCCTACCGGCTCTCCGCCCGGCCCGTCCGCGCCATGGCGTCGTTGAGCACGCTGACGATCAGCACCTTTTACATGATCGCGCAGATGGTCGGCGCGGGGGCGCTCGTCTCGCTTCTGATCCCCGGCATCAGCTACCACACGGCGGTCATCGGCGTCGGCATCCTGATGATGATCTACGTCATCTTCGGCGGGATGCTCGCGACCACCTGGGTGCAGATCATCAAGGCGGTCCTCCTGCTCGGCGGAAGCGTTTTCCTGAGCATCATGGTGATGAACCATTACGACTTCAGCTTTACGAAGTTCTTCGAATCGCTGCGGGCCGTCTCCTTCCACAACGCTTCCGGTGCCGCCGTCACGCAGGACTTCCTCCAGCCGGGCCACCTCTACACCCCGCCCTATGGCGCGCTCGACCTGATCTCGCTGGGCCTCGCGCTCGTTTTCGGGACCGCCGGGCTCCCCCACATCCTCGTCCGCTTCTACACCGTGCCCGATGCCAAGACCGCCCGCTCCTCAGTCGTCTGGGCGATGATCCTGATCGGCGCGTTCTACATCATGACGACCTTCTTCGGTTTCGGGGCCGCCAGCATTCTTGGACCGGACAAGATCATCGATCCCTCGGGCGCTTCCAACCCGAACATGGCCGCACCGATGCTCGCGAAGGCGATGGGGGGCGAAATTTTCTTCGCCTTCATCTGCGCGATCGCCTTTGCGACGATCCTTGCCGTGGTCGCCGGGTTGACCATCAGCGCCTCCACCTCGTTCGCGCACGATTTTTACACCAACGTCCTCTACCACAACCGGAGTCACCAGCCGGGGCAGGAAGTCCGCGTCGCCCGCATCACCGCGCTGGTGGTCGGGGCCGTTTCGATCGTCATCGCCATCGTGCTCGGCGCGGGGATCAACGTCGCCTTTCTCGTCGGCCTCGCCTTTGCGGTCGCCGCTTCGGCCAATCTCCCGGCGATCCTCCTCTCGCTTTTCTGGAAACGCTTCAACACGGCCGGGGCGGTCACGGGGATGGTGGTCGGGCTTCTCTCCTCGGTGGTACTGATCGCGATCAGCCCGAGCGTCATGGGGAAGGCCGACGCCCTCTTCCCGCTGGAAAACCCGGGGATTGTCAGCATCCCGCTCGGCTTCCTTGGGGCGATTATCGGCACGCTTTGCTCCCGCGAGCCGGAAGCCGAAGCGAAGTATACCGAACTGCTCGTACGCGCCAACACCGGTCTCGGCTCGGAAAAGGCGGTCGTCGAATAAATTTCTCCTCCTTTCCCGGTGGAAACGGGGTAGATTGGGTTCTTGCTCCCGATCCGCCATCTCTACGTCCATATCCCGTTCTGTCCCAAGGTCTGCCCGTACTGTTCCTTTTACAAGGAGGCCAGCGACCGGAACAAGACGCGGGCGTTTCTGGATGCCGTTCTCGAAGAGTTGCGGCAGCGCTCGGAACATGACCGGCTCCAGCCCGAGACGATCTTTTTCGGAGGGGGCACCCCGAGCGCGCTTTCGACTTCGCAGCTTGAATACCTCTTGAGCGGTCTTCACCGGCAACTTGACCTGACGGAGTTGCGCGAATGGACGCTGGAGATGAACCCGGCCACGGTTTCGCTGGAAAAGGCGGCGCTCCTGCGCGGCTTCGGGGTCAACCGGATCAGCATGGGGGTCCAGTCGTGGGACCCGGCGCTGCTTGAAGTCCTCGGTCGCGTCCATACCGCCGGGCAGGCGGAGCGTTCGTACGAGATCCTGCGGGAAGCCGGGTTTGAAAACGTCAACCTCGACCTGATCTTCGCCATCCCGACGCAGACCCGCGAGCAGTGGGAGGCGTCGCTCCTTAAAACCGTCTCCCTGCAACCCGACCACATCTCCGCCTACTGCCTGACGTACGAGGAGGACACCGCCTTTTACGCGAAGTTCCAGAAGGGCGAGTTCCTACAGGACCCGGCATGGGACGCCGACCTCTTCGAAGCGACCATCGCCCGGCTCGAAGCCGCCGGATACGGGCAGTACGAAATTTCCAATTACGCGCGAGCGGGGCGCGAATGCCGCCACAATCTCGCCTACTGGCTGGGAGCCGACTACCTCGGCCTGGGTCCGAGCGCCTTTTCCACGGTCGGCGACCGCCGCTGGCAGAACCTTGCCGAGACGGCCGAATATTCGCGGCGCGTGCTGGGCGGCATCTCGCCGGTCGGTTTCGAGGAGCCGCTCGACACCGATACGCGCCGGGCCGAGGCGATCGCCTTTGGGCTGCGGACCGGGTTCGGCATTCCGCAAAGCCTCCTCGCCCCGTGGCCTGAAAGCGTGGCCGAATATCTGGAGGAGCAATTCTTCGAGGCGTTCACCTCCCCCCGGGGCGAAGCGCGCCTGCGGCTCACCCACAAGGGGAAAATGGTCGCCGACACCCTCGCGGCCACGTTTATCTAAAAAATGTTACTCCGCCGGCGTCGCGGAAGGCGCGCCGTGTGCGTCGTGCGCTCCATGGGCGGGCGTCGCCTGCGGTGTTTCACCGAGGGCCTCCGCTTCCGCCTTGGGATTGGAATAGACCTGCTCCTCGTGGTGATGGTGCTCCGTCATTGCTTTGAGCTTGCTTTCCGGCTGCTTCTCGCAGGCGGTAAACGTGCCAACAGCGCCGAGCGCACCGATCAAAAGGAACCATCGAACAGATTTCATAGCCACGGCGGCGAACCTAGCAGCCTGCGCCGCCGGAGGGCAAGTCCCGAAAACGCGAAAACCTGGAACCCTAAAACTCGCCGACGCGCGCCTTCGGCCCCCGGTAGGTACACCACGCCGTCGGCGTCTCCTGGACGACGATCTCGCACAAGCCGGGGCAAAGCGGCTCCAGCCGGTCCCACAACCACGCCGCCAGGTTCTCCAGCGTCGGGTTTTCCAGACCTTCCACTTCGTTGAGGTACTGGTGGTCGAGCAACGCGACCAGCGGCGCCATCGCCCGGCTGATCTCCCCGTGTTCGTAGACCCAGCCGAGCGCGGGGTCGACCTCGCCTTCGATCGAAATGACCACCCGGAAGCTGTGCCCGTGTACCCGCCCGCATTTGTGCCCCGCCGGGGCGTGCGGCAGCGTGTGGGCTGCTTCGAAATGAAACTCTTTGGAAAGGCGGCAAACCATCAGGTCGCCAACTTCGCGACGCCCCCGACCGGTGTCAAGACTCCGTTTGGAAATCACCGTTTCCGTGCGCCCGCGCGTAAATTGCTTGGCAAGAGGGAAGCTCGTTCGGTAGCTTCAGCCCTTTGCATGAAAATCCGCCACCTGCTTTTCGCGCTGCTCCTGCTTTTCCCGGGCCTTCCCGCGCTCCAGGCGCAATTCGGGAGCTTTGGAGATATCCCGATTGAAATCACCGCCGATGGAGAAACGCGTTTCGTCGGCGGCGTGGCCGTGGCGGAAAACAATGTCGTCATCCATTACGGGCCGACCTCCATCTACACCGACTACGCGGAGTACAACCCGGACACGCGCGATGTCCTCCTGGTCGGCAACGTCCGCATCTACCGCGACGGCCATCTTTTCAGCGGCGACCGCGCGCTCTACAACTTTGAGACCAAGCTGCTGCGCACCGCAAACTTCCAGGGAGCAGCTTATCCGTTCTTCTTCCAGGGCCAGTCGGTCAACTCGCTGGGAGCCGGGGCCTACCAGGTGGAAAATGCCACCGTCACCACCAGCGACTCTTCGAAGCCCGACTACCGCCTCAAGGCGAAAAAGGTCCGCATTTACCCGGGCAACCGCGTCATTCTCTACAACGTCAGCCTTTACATCGGGGAGACGCCGGTCTTCTGGTTCCCTTACGTCTATCAGTCGCTCAACCGGAACGAAGGGTTCAATCTCACCCCCGGCTACGACGGCAACTGGGGGGCGTTCGTCCTCACGCAGTACGGTTTTCCGTTGACCGAAAAGCTCCACGGGCTGCTCCACCTCGACCTCCGCACCAAGCGCGGCGTCGCCCTCGGGCTGGATGTCGAAGGGCAGTACGGGCACGACAACCAGAGCTGGATGCGCCTCAAAAGCTATTACGCCTTTGACGAGAACCCCGACACCAACCCGACCGCCAACCGGCAGGAAAGCGTCGACTCCAACCGCTACCGGCTCTCGTTTGAAAGCCGCACCTTCTTCACCGAAAACCTCTACGCCACCACCAACCTCAACAAGCTGAGCGACTCCCGCTTCCTGCGCGACTTCTACCCCGGCACCTACCGCGACGATCCGCAGCCCGACAGCTCCGCCTCCCTCACCTATCTTTCCGAAAATTATTCGTTGACCGGCATCTTCCGCGGGCATTTCAACGAGTTTTTCGACACCACCGAACGCCTTCCGGAAGTCGTCCTCGACATCAAGCGCCAGCCGCTCTTCGGCAGCCAGATCTTTTACGAAAGCGAAACCGGCGTCGCACAACTCCGCCGCCGCTTCGGCACCATCGACGGCTCGCAGACCACCCCGTACTCCGACTACAAGGCGACCCGCTTTGATACCTTCCACCAGCTTTCCGCGCCGCAGACCGTCGGCGGCTGGCTCTCGATCGTCCCGCGCGTCGGCGTACGCGGCACCTACTACAGCCACGGAGCCCAAAGCATTGTCGACGACTACATGGCGACGCTCTACGAGGAAAACCTCGACCTGCGGCCCGAAGCCCAGAACCTCTACCAGCAGGCGAGCGGCGGCTCGATCTTCCGCGTCGCCGTCAACGCCGGGGTGGAGCTTTCCTTCAAGATGTCGCGGGAATGGGAGAACGTCCAGAGCCGCCGCTGGGGTTTTGACGGCCTGCGCCACATCGCCCAGCCGTACACCAATTTCTCCTTCCTCTACACGAGCCACAATTCCGACCAGATCCTGCAATTTGACCGGCTCAACCCATCGACGCAGCTTCCGCCGATCGACTTCCCGCAGTTTACCACCATCGACACCCTCTCCAACTGGACCGTCTGGCGCTGGGGGGTTCGCAACCGGTGGCAGACCCGCCGCGACAACCGCACCTTCAACTGGCTGGAGACCGACAGCTACCTCGACATCAACATCGACGCGCCCGACTTCCCCGGGGCCGATGCCAAGATCGGCACCCTCTCCAACTTTTACAACAAGATCGCCTGGCGTCCCGTGCCGTGGCTCCGGTTCGGCCTCGACTCGCAGATCCCCCTCCAGAGCAACGGCTTCGCCCAGTTCAACAGTTCCGTCAGTTGGATGGCGACCCGCGATCTCCACGTCAACGTCAGCCATCGTTACCTGAGCAACAACCCGTACTTCGTCAACAGCAACAACCTCCGTTTCGGGGCCTACTACCGGCTCAGCGACAACTGGGGCGTCAGCTTCCGCGAACAGTTTGAACTGACCGACGGCACCCTCGAACTCCAGGAGTATACCCTCCACCGCGACCTCTCGAGCTGGGTCGCCTCCCTCGGCCTCCAGGTGCGCGACCACAACAACCCGACGAGCGACCGGGAACGGGTCGACATCGGCATCCTCCTGACCTTCACCCTCAAAGACCTTCCTTCGATCAACCTCCCGGTCGGGTTTGACCCAAACTCGGCTTTCAGGGAGTAACTTTCCCTTCGCTTTTTCCCGAAGCCGTCCTTATCTTGGCGTTCCTTTTTTCTTATCTCTCCACCTATGGATCTCTGCATTATTGGTTCGGGCTATGTCGGCCTGGTCAGTGGGGCCTGCTTCGCTGAAGTCGGCCATAACGTCATCTGTGTCGATAACAATCAGGCCAAGGTCGATTCCCTTCAGGCGGGGATGATCCCGATCTACGAACCGGGCCTTGAAGAGATCGTCCATCGCAACGTCGCCGCGAAACGGCTTCGCTTCACCACCAGCATCGAAGACGGGGTGGACCACTCGCAGGTCGTTTTCATTGCCGTGCCGACCCCGCCGCAGCCCGACGGCAGCGTCGACCTGAGCTTTATCGAAGGGGTCGCCCGCGAGATCGCGCAGGTGCTCAAGAAAGATCAATACCGCGTCGTCGTCGACAAGAGCACCGTCCCGGTCAAAACCGGCGAAAAGGTGACTGATACCATCCGCCGCTACAATCCGGGCGCTTCGTTCGACGTGATCAGCAACCCCGAGTTTCTCCGCGAAGGGTGCGCCGTTTCCGACCTGATGGCCCCGGACCGGATCGTCATCGGCGGCAATAACGACCAGGCCGTCGCCCTGATGAAGAAGATCTACGAGCCGTTCAACGCGCCGATCCTCGTCACCGACATCAACTCGGCGGAACTGATCAAGCATGCCGCCAACTCCTTCCTGGCGCTCAAGATTTCGTACATCAACGCCGTCTCCGCCATCTGCGAAGCAAGCGGGGCCGACGTGGAAAAAGTCGCCGACGGCATCGGGATGGACCGCCGCATCGGGCGCAACTTCCTCAACGCCGGGCTCGGCTACGGCGGCTCCTGTTTCCCGAAGGATATTGCCGCCTTCATCGCCATCAGCGAAGACCTCGGCGTCCCGTTCACCCTGCTCAAGGAGGTCCAGCGGATCAACGCCGAGCAGAAGGAACGCTTCATCAAGCGGATTCGCGAAGCGCTCTGGGTGCTGCGCGACAAGCGGATCGCCGTCTGGGGGCTCACCTTCAAGCCCGATACCGACGATGTCCGTTGCTCCGTGCCGATTGATCTCGTCAACGACCTCGTCAAGGAAGGGGCGATCGTCACCGCCTACGACCCGAAGGGGATCGAAAAGGCGAAAGAATTCAACCTCCTGCCCGAGGGCGTGAAGCTGACCGGCTCCGCACTCGAAGCGGTGGAAGGGGCCGAAGCGCTCATTCTCGCCACCGAATGGAAGGAGTTTGCCTCCGTCGACCTTGCCGAAGTCCGCAAGCGGATGCACACTCCGCTCGTCTTCGACGGTCGCAACTTCTTTGACCCGACCACGATGGCCAGCCACGGCTTCACCTACCGCGCCATCGGTCGCCCGGTCCTCCCGCCCTGTTCCGCCTAGGCATCGACCGCGGCGTTGGAACTGGCCGGGGGATGCGATAAAAAGGGTGCAGACGGTTGCTAAAAAGCACCCTAAAAGGGTGCCAGCAGCGGGAGCCGGGGGTAAGCACGGCGTGCGCCACCCCCGGAATCGTTGATTGAGAGAAACATCGACCCCGGAGGCGGTCGCAGCCGATCGTCCCTCCCTGCCCCTTTTTCTGCGACCCCATTGGGGTCCATGTCTGAGAAATCCGGTATTCCGGGGGTAGTCGCTTCGCTCGACCCCCGGCTCCCGCTGCTTGGAAAGCTTTCAGCTTTCTTTTTTCCCAACACCACTTTTCATCACATCCCTGGCCGGGCATCCGACCCCGACCTTATCCCATCACCTACCCCGCCCGCGAATTCCGTTCCCGGAAAATGCCGTCCCGGTAGCCCTGAATGGCAGGGTCGGCCTCCGCGAGACTGAGCCGTTTCAGTGCCCAGCAGCAATACTCGGTGTTTTGCTCGATGCCGACAAACCGGCGGCCCAGCTTTTTGCAGACCGCCGCCGTCGTCCCGCTCCCGAGGAAGGGGTCGAGCACCAACCCGCCCGGAAGCGTGCTCGCCAGCACCAGCCGGGCGATCAGCTTCTCGGGTTTCTGCGTCGGGTGATCGGTATTCTCCGGCATCGACCAGAACGGGACCGTCAGGTCGGTCCAGAGATTGGAAGGGTGAGTCAACCGGTAGTTGCCGCCGTCGGCTTCCTCCCAATCCTTCGGATTCCCACCGGCATCGCGGTAGGGTGCGATCACGCGCCGTTTGAGCTTCACGGCGTCGAGGTTGAAAACATGCCCCTCTCCGGTTGATTTCGTACAGAACCAGATATCCTCGCTGCTGTTCTTCCAGTTCGTCTTCGCCCCGCGCCCCTTTTCGCGCTCCCAGGTGATCCGGTTGCGGACGCAAAGGCGCTCCTCCAGCACCGGGGCAATCTGCATGGAGGTCTTCCAGTCCGAGCAGACATAGACCGTCCCTTCCGGCTTCAGGGTCGGGAGCACGACATCGAGAATCTTCCCGAAATAGGCGGCGTAGGCATCCCCCTTCCGCCCCTTGAAGACATGCCCGTGGAAATTTTTCAGGAGGTTGTACGGTGGATCAAGGACTATCAGGTCCGCAAACGCCGGGGGGAGAAACGCCCCCGCCTCAAAGAGATCCTGGTTGATGACCCGCCCCTCCAGCGCCTCGGGACATGCGGGAGCCGCCAGCCGGAGCAGCGCCTGTGAAAAACAGGTTCTCTCCTGCGCCGAAAGGGTCAGCGTCCGGTTTCTCGGGGCACGTGGTCTCTCCATTCTGCGTGCAACTTTAGAGCCAAATACCGCCCTTGGAAGCACCAAAAGGCTTCACGCGTTCCATTGCCCCGGGATGCAGATACGTCGGGGCCATAAGGGGACGCCGCGCTCCAGATGGCGCAGGTGGTCGTCGAGAAGGCGAAGCCCCTCCCGGGCGATGACCTGCAGCGGGATGCTCAAATGCCACCAACCCGGGGGAACGGCAAGGTCATTGAGCAAAACATACCGCACCCCGGGGCCGTCGGGCCCGAATCGCGAGACGCACCCGTGCAGGGTCAATACCGCGTCGATCTTTCCTTTTTTCACCCAGGCGGCAAATTTCGGCCTCTCCGGAGGTTGTCTCCCCTCATAAAGCCAGACGCGGGGGGTCACTTTGAACTGATGGCAAAAAGCCTGGTAAGCGCCATACCACTGGTTGCCGGTGCGGGCATCGTGCCACTGCCCGACAAACAGGCCGATGTTCCGATACCCGTGCTCCGCACATTTCTGCGCTGCGAGGCAAAGCCCCTGAAAATAATCCTGCGAGACGGAATCGGTGTGAGGCGAATGATGCAGGGCGCCAATGCTGATCATCGTAAAAAACTCCGGCTTAAACCCCTCCAGCCGTTGCTCCTGCTGGGAAGGCCCGAGCAGGATGCCCCGCACGCCCCGGTGATAAAGCTGCCGCCCGAGCCTCCTCTGGCCCGCAGCGCCTTGAGGCAGTTCATGCCCCTCAAGCCGGTATCCCATCCGCCCGGCTTCATCGGCGAGTCTGGAAAACATCCCGCGCGTATAATCTGAAGGGTCGCTATCCAGAAATGCGAGGCTTGACCAATCGTTGCGCGGTCCGGCCGCCGCTCCGGAGCGGTAGGCGGAGAGGGCGGAAAGCAGCGGGTCCGAACGGTAGCCAAAGAGCGCCAAAGCCTCCCTGACCCTTTCCGCTGTCTCCTCTTTGACGCATCGCACCCCCCGGACCACGTTGGAGACCGTCATGCTGCTCACGCCGCAATGCTTCGCGACATCAGCCAGCGTCGGTCGCCGCCGGAGGTCGTCCCGCCCGACAGAAGAAGGAGAACGTTTCATCGGTCCATTTTACTGCTAAAATTTTCCAGCCCTTTTTCGGGAAGATCGTTTTTGAAAGAGTGCCGCCATGACGACGCCAGCTTCCGATATTTCCACCCTTTCTCAAGCCTTATCCAACCGGCCCCTCTCCTTTGGAGGGGTCGTCCCTTCGCTGGCACAGGTTGCCGACCTCGGCCCACCCCGGAGCGAATGCGGCATCGGCTGCCTGATGCCTTGGAACGGGAAACTCTACGTCCTCAACTATGTCTCCCACCGGCGCAAGACCGGCACCGGCACCGGGTTGAGAATCATCGAGGGCGACCTGAGAATGTCGATCCACCCCGACGCGGTGGACGGAACCTACGCCAACCGGATGGTTCACTTCCCTTCCAATCAACTCATCATCGGCCCGCACGTGATCGATGCCGGGCACCGGGTCCGCACGGTGGAAGCCCTCATCGACATCCGCCTTTGCGGCACGGCGAGGCATCTCTCCGATCCTGACAACCTCGTCTACATGCTCGGCATGGAAGGGGAACTCTTCGAGTTAAACGTCCATACCCTTGAAACCCGCCAGCTTTTTGACCTTACCCGGGTGCTCGGCACGCCGGGTGAAGGAAGCTGTCATTTCAAGGATTGCTATAGCGCCTTTGGCAGGCTGGTCGTGGTCAACAACGACTATCATGAGAAAGATTTTCTTGGAGAACGCCATGAAGGCACGCTAGCCGAGTTCGAC
>DATMFV010000040.1:0-8651 GCA_035555975.1 Chthoniobacteraceae bacterium | reverse complement strand
GGCATTTTCAGCACGAATAAGATCGATGTAACGTTCCAATCCTTCGATCAGTGTGGCGCGATTTTCTTTTTTTATCCCGGAGCCGTCATTATTCAGGGGAGGGGAGCTTTCGTTGTGAGTTTCCCTCTCCGATGCCGCCGTCGCCAGAGTCTCTGAGGTCGCCGCCGGGGATCCCTCGGCCAAAAGTCCCAGATTCTCCAAAACCACGGCAGGCACCCGGGCTGAGGCAATCGTCGGCTTGAGCAGTTCGATCTCAATGCCGACCCGCATACGGATCAAATCCGCAGCACAACGATCCCCCGTCGCGAGGCTGAAGCGCTCCAGTTTCCCCGATCGCGGGTGGTAATACTGGAGCCACCAGGAGCCTGCGGGTGCTTTTCCGCGGTAATAGATGGAGGCCATACAGTGCTTGATGGGTTGCGCGGGTGGCCGAAAAATCGGTCCGCGAATTTCGTTTAAGCACACGACAGCACCCCTTTTAAAGCACAGCCCCCTTTCGCAAGAGGCATCCCGAGAAACGAAAAAACCTCGCAAACGACTGTCTGCGAGGCACTTAAGTGGTCTGAAAAACGCTTAAAAGTGGTTGCGGGGGCGGGATTTGAACCCGCGGCCTTCAGGTGAAGAGACACCGGCTGACCTGATCGCGACGCTCGCCACGCCCGATGCGGGAGCGATCCAGAAGGAAAACCGGCGGATTTCGGAGCGGTTGACCCGCCATCCTTTCGACCCGGCGGCTTATGAAGAGGCGGCGCTGCTGACGGGGCTCTTCGGCTTGCGGGAAAACTCCGGCATGTTCTGGGAAACGCGCGGCATCTGCAACCGGACCACGGCGCTGCTCGCTTTTGCCCGGGCCTTGCGTGCAGGCGGGCCGGTTTCCGATGAAGGACGGCTCGGGGAACTTCTGGTCGGTCTGTTGGCGGACACCAAGCAGGAGAGCGAGGAGGCGATCCTTGAGCTTCAAAAGCGCTCCGTGGAGAAACCGGCTCTGAGCCCGTGGGTGACGGCGGCTTCCCTGCGCAATTCGCGGGACTGGCGGGTGTTGGCCGCCCCGCAGAAGGCTTCCCTGCTGGAGCAGACCGAATATATCCGCGCCGTCGGCGAGGCGGTTTCCCCGGAGGCGGCGTTAACGAAAATCGAGAGCCTTCCCGGGCAGGCCCGCATCTTGATGCAGTTTGATTTCAGCGTGGAAAGCGGGCACCGGTTGACCAAGGAAGCGCTGCCGCAGGAACTGGCGGAGATGGTGCAGATTTTTCCCGAACTGACCGGGCAAAAGGCCTCCCCGGAACGCTTTGCGACCGTGTTGAACCAGGCTCCCGCACGGCTGGTCGGCCTCAACGGCGAAGGGAAGCCGGAGATCCGCGTGATCGACGACGGGACGTGGGCCTTTTTCTTTCAGCGGCACCTGTTTCACGTCATCCAGCGGATCAACGTCTTTTTGTCCGACAAATGGGGCGTCCCGGAAGCGGCCGGGAAGTTTCAGGAGGCGATGACCGGTTTTTTCAGTCAGCTCGGTTTTTTCCCGCTGCTGGAGGGGACGGGAGGGTGGCCCCGACCTGACGCCGCCGCCCGCAAGGCTGCCGGGGAATGGATCGCCCGGCACCCGGGGGCGATTTCCGATTCCCTCTGGGCAAAGCATGCTCCCCGGGGCGCTGCGAAGAGCGGCGGGGACATTCCGCGGCAGGAGGATTGGTTTTCCAACGGCCTTCCGCCCGGCACGGCCTACAGCTTTTACTCGCGCCTCGGTACGGTGCCCCGCGTGCAGCAGCTTCGACTTCCCGAAATGGAAGCGCTTTATGCCATCGCCCCATGGCACTACGGCGTGGCGAGGCGTTACCTGGAGTTGAAAGCCGGGGAAGCGCCGACGCCGGAGCAGTTTCGGGAGGTGATGGGGCGTTTCCTCGATTTCAACCTCTCCGCGATGCTCGGCTATTCGAGGCTCGTGGAAGACGACCCGCAGGCGTACGCCGCCATCCTGAAGAAAGCCGCCGAACTGGAGCCGTACTACCACCTGCGCCTGGCTGGTTATTATGAAAAGCGGAAGATGGACGCGGAAGCCGCCGCAGCGTATGAAGCCGCGATCCGTACGGGGGCCGATGCTGTCGCGGTCGCCAACCGGAGCAAGTGGCTGATCAACTATTACTACGACCACGGGCGGACCGACGAAGCACTCGCCGTCGCCAAAATGGCGGCTGAAGTCTATTCCCACCGTGGACTGGAGGCGATGGCCGAACTGTCGGAAAAGATGGGCAACCTCGCCGTGGCGGAGGAGCATTTTGAAAAGATCCGGGAGCGTTACGAAGACTCCGCGCCGCTTTTCCTTTTCTACCAACGCCAGAGCGCGAAAGACCCCGGCTCGCCTTACGCCCCGAAGATGAAAACCATCCTCGGAAACACCTTTCCCGATGGTATCCGGGAAGCGTCGCTCTCGGATTTTTCCGGCGCGCCCCGGCACGGCGTCTTGATCGCCGAAGAAAATCACCTGATCCGCAGGAACGGCTTGCGGGAAGGGGATATCATCACCGCGCTGGATGGGAAAAACGTGGAGAGCTTTCCTCAGTACGCCTTCGTTCGCGCCCTGAAGGAGGAACCGGCCATGGAGCTGATCGTTTACCGCGACGGGAAATACCGCACGGTGAACGCGAGCGCCCCGGGGCGGAGGTTCAACTGCGATTTTCAGACCTACTCGGCAAAGCGGTAGGGGTTTCCGGCTCCCGATGCGTCACACGGGCCACGACCTTTGAACCGGGCTTGACGCCTGCCCGTGGTGGATCGCCGCCGCCCTTGGGGAAAACAGGGTGGAGTTTCCCCCGGAAACGATGTAAAGGTAGGAATAGACCCGTTTCCTCCCGCACCTTTTATGAAGAAAGCACCGAAAATCGTGATCGCCGGGGCCGGGTTTGGAGGCCTGGCCGCAGCGAAGGAACTGGCCAACTGCGCGGTCGACGTGACCGTTCTCGACCGTTCCAATCATCACCTTTTTCAACCGCTTCTCTACCAGGTGGCGACGGCCGCGCTCTCTCCGGCGCAGATCGCGCAGCCGATACGCCATATTCTTCGCGATGCCCGAAACATCACCGTGGCGATGACCGAGATTGTCGAGATCCGTCCCGACCGGCGGGAGGTCGTCACCAAGGCGGGGGTGGTTTCCTATGATTACCTGATCGTCGCCACCGGGGCGCGGCACTCGTATTTCGGCCACCCGGAGTGGGAGAAGGATGCGCCGGGGCTCAAGAGCATCGACGACGCGCTGGAGATCCGCCGCAGGATGCTCTTCGCGTTTGAAGAGGCGGAGATGCTGGCCGACCCCGAAGCGCGCAAGGCGGCGCTGACCTTTATCGTTGTCGGCGCGGGGCCGACCGGGGTCGAAATGGCCGGGTCGATCGCGGAGATCGCCCGTTACACGATGGTGCAGGATTTCCGGAGGATTGACCCGAGCGAGGCGCGGGTGATCCTGCTCGACGCCGCGCCGCGCGTGCTTCCGGCCTTCGCGGAGCCGCTTTCCGCCAAGGCTGAGGCGCAGTTGCGCAAGATCGGCGTGGAAGTGCACACCGGCAAGGGTGTCAAGACGGTAAACCCGGAGGGGGTGCAACTGGAGGACCGCTTCATCCCGAGCCGGACCGTCATCTGGGCCGCAGGCAACGCTGCTTCACCTCTGGGCAAACAGCTCGGGGCGGAGACCGACCGTGCGGGGCGGGTCGTCGTCGAGCCCGACCTGACCGTTCCCGGTCATCCCAACGTGTTTGTGATCGGCGACATGGCCAGCTTTTCCCATCAGGGCGGGCAACCGTTGCCGGGGGTCTCGCCCGTGGCAATGCAGCAGGGGCGTTACGCCGCGCGGAAGATCCTCGCCGAGCTGGAGGGGCGCGACATGCGGCCCTTCCACTATGTCGACAAAGGGTCGATGGCGACGATCGGGCGGCATGCCGCCGTGGCCGACCTTCGCGGGTTGTATTTCAACGGGTTCGCGGCGTGGCTGGCATGGCTGTTCGTCCACCTGATCTTCCTCGTCGGCTTCCGGGCACGCATACTCGTCTTCATCCAGTGGGTCTGGAGTTATATCAACTACTACCGGGGGGTGCGCCTGATCACCGGGCGGACGCGGCAGGTCGGCCAGCCGCGTGAAGAGCAGGGCTAACTGGGGCGGACCTCGGCGTCCGCCGCGGGGTTTGAGGTCGCCGGGAGAAAACGGGTGTACCCCAGATCCAACGCCACGGTCGCCACGGAGGTCGACCCTCCAGCAGCCGTTAAGTGAACGAGCTAGGAGGTCCAGAATCCCTGCTGGAGGCTCACCGCCAGGCAAAGAAGCGTGATGACGATCCGCCCTGCGGTGATCGCCTTCTGGTGAGGGACCAGCCGGGGGATGAACTCGGGTCCCGGCATCCACGTCAACCCGAGGATCAGGCAGAGCAGCGCTCCCAGAGGGTTCCCTTCGTCGAACCACTGGGTCATCGTACCTGCCGTGATGAGGACAAAGCAGGCAAAGCCGGCGGTGCCCTTGATCGCACCCCAAAGGATGATCGCCTGTTGCTGGCGGGTCTGCACCTTGTGGGAATGAAGGACCGCGCCCAGAAAAAGCAGCGAAAACAACTGGTCAAGAGCGAACCGCGGAAGGGATGCCTGCGAAGTCGCCCAGTCGATCACCATGGAGGAGACGATCACGATGATCGCCAGCGTCGAAACCTTTACATGGCGGGCGATCGGGCCGAGAATCAGGTGCCCCTGCACCTGCTCGATCGTCCATGGCGTCTCAAGCTCAAAGGGGGGCGGCGATGTCTTCGAAGCAGTTGGGGAAGACTCGGCCATGAGGAGGCCCTAGGCCCTAAGTCAGGTCGTCAAAAGCGACGCTCGTCTGGGGACGGGAGCCGAGGAGTTGTGCCTGTTCCACGACGCGGTTCGGGCTTTCGTCGAACCGGTAGCCGTGGCAGTTGGGACAGGTTGCCACCCGCATGGTGACAATCGAATCACACCCTTCACAGACCTTGTAATCGGTCGGCTTGGCGATGATCCGCTGGGCTTTCCGGGCCCGTTCTGAGAGGTGGTTGTCGTCGTCCGGCATACGGCCTAAGGTCGAGCCTTCCGCGCCGGAAAGCAAGACCGTTCTGTCGGGAGATGAAGGAGGGGAGGAGAGGGTATCATCGCTGTTGACAGAGGGTACGGCCTTCCTGCCAGTGGGGAAAGGTCAGCATCTCCTTGACCGTCTCGGGAAAGCCGGTTTCGCCGCAAAGGAGCTGGCTGTGGAGCAGTTCGATGGCGTTTTCGCCGGTGGCGCTGTTGTGCAGGAGCGTGCCGGAGGCGTCGGGCGTTTGCAGGATGTGCGTGTTGAGGAACGCGATACCGATTTCTCCGGGAACGTTCCACCCCTCTTCGCGCAGCCAATGGAGCAGGCGCTCTTCCACCGTGATAATCGCCTCGGGCCGATGCTTTTTCACCCAGGCGAGGAACCCGTCGCGCCGGAGTTGTTCGGGGAGATGCGGGGGAACGGCGCGGAATGTACGGTGGAGGTGGTGCTCCTTCATCAGCGCGCCGAGGAATTCGTGGCGCAACTCGTTTTCCTGGTGTCGCTCATGTGCCAGACCGACGCGCCGGTAACCGTAGTCGCGCAACTTCTGGCAGATGAGGTTCATGGCCGCAAAAGCGTCGCTTCCCGCCCGATGGGGCATCTGTGGCAACCGGGGGTGCCCGATCACGACGAGCGCGTAGTGATCCCAGTCGAGGGTGAACCCTTTCTGCTCGCCCGGAAGGGGAAAGAGCGCCACGCCGCGAATGCCGCGGGCGTGAAGGATGCGGTCGGCGTTTGCTCCGGGGACCAAGTCGCGCGGGTAGTAGAGCGGGCTGACCTCGTAGCCGAGCCGTTGCGCCATCTGCGCCGCACCGTCGAGAAACCCCTGCATCCAGAGCGGCGGCTGGCCCTGGATCAGCCACCGTTCGTCGATGAGAATGGCGAGATTGGCCAAAGCGCGGCGGGCACGGGTCCCCTTCCGGCGGGAAACCAGGGCGGAGAGGATCGGGTCGGGTCGATACTCCAGTTCTTCCGCCGCGCGTTGGACCCGCTTCTGGGTTTCCAGTGAAATGCGGGCATCGCGCCGCAGCGCCATGGAAGCCGTTGCGGCGGTAACGCCTGCGTGCGCGCCGACTTCCTTGAGGGTGGGGGATTTCTTCATCGCCGTTTAATAGATTAAATGACGGTAAACTTGTGCTTTGGCAAGACCGATTTAGTCTGGCTCACGTCGAACGCAGCGATTTCTTTCCCCTTTCCGCCCTTTCATGATTTCCACCTCACATCACCCCGAAGATCGCGGCTTCTCCACGACGGAGTTACTCGTGGTGATCGTGGTGATCGGGGTGCTGGCGGCCATTCTGATGCCGGTGGCCGGGCAGTTGCGGGAAGGAGCGATGAACGTGCGGTGCATTGGTAATCTGCGGATGGTGGGGATCGCGCTCAATGCCTATGCCGACGAGCATCAGCAGCTTTATCCGCCGACTTTTTCTTCCGTGCGCAACCCGCCGAACAAAAATACCTGGATGACGGCGGTCGAAACCTATGCCGGCTACCCGCCCAAGAGCAGCGGAGGGGCACCCAAGCCCCGGGCCATGGAGGTCTTTTACTGTCCCAAGATGACTGAAGAGGACCGGTCCGGGCGGCGGGTTGGCTATTTTTACAATACCGCCGTGACAGGGGTGACCGTCCCGAGGCGGTCGCTATCGCTCCAGACCTTTCTCGTCATCGAGGGGTCTCCGGCCAATAGCGATTCCCTCCGCGCCAGCGCTTTCCTTGCCAACCCTCCCAAACGCCACCCGATGGGAGCGGTCAATTTTCTCTGTGTCGATGGTCGTGTTGAGACATTGCGCCCGCCCTTTGATGAAGCGGACCCCCGCTGGAGTCCCGCAGGGAACGAGTAGCCCCGGCCATTGCCGGTCCATCTGCAAACCTACCCCCGAAACCTATGAAAAAAGCATCGGTTCTTAAAATCATCCTGGCAGCTTCCCTGCTTTTCACCCTGTCACAACAGGGAGCCGAAGCCGTGATCGCCTTTGACATGGCGGATGTCGGCAATGTCAGCAACGCCGCTGACGATCATCCCGCTTCCGTCCGGAACGGGCGTGGAAGCGTCTCTTATGAATACCAGATCGGTATTTACGAGGTGACCAACGCGCAGTACGCCGAATTCCTCAACGCGGTGGCCCAAGCAGACCCGTATGAACTCTACCACGCCTCCATGGGAAGCAGCGACCACGGCGGCATTCTTCAGAACGGAACAGAGGGTCACTATACCTATGAGGTGAAGGCCGGGTATGAGAACCGGCCGGTCGTGTTAGTCGATCTCATGGATGCCATGTATTTTTCCAACTGGCTGACCAATGGGCAGGGAGAAGGGAGCATCCTGACCGGTTCCTATGATGTGAGCCTTTCCATGCCGATGGCGGTTGCCCGGCTGGCTCCATCGGCGCCGGGCCAGGTCCAGTATTTTGTCGCCAGTGAAAACGAATGGTACAAGGCCGCCTACTATGACCCGACCTTGAACGGCGGACAGGGAGGCTACTGGGACTATGCCACCCGGAGCAACACCGCGCCTACCCCCTCGGTGCCGGGAGGAGGCGCCAACATCGGCAATCTGAACAAAAAGGTCAACCACAGTACGGATGTCGGCTCGTATGCCGGAAGTTATAGCTATTATGGACTCTTCGATCTGGAGGGGAATGTCTCCGAATTCACGGATACGCTCCGGTACGATTCCAAGGGGATACGGTGGGAGCGCCGGGGCGTCTCAAACTATGGAAACAACCTGACCGGGGCGTCCAATTCCGGCGCCGATGCCTATGATACTCATGCTTCGCTGATCGGCTTTCGGATCGTGGCGGTCAAGGCGATCCCCGAGCCTTCCTCTTTCGTCCTGCTGACGGCAGCCGGGGTTGGTCTGTTGCTGGCCCGTCGTTCGTTTCGCAAAAGGAATCAGGTCGAGCCGACCTTGTAAGCATTGTTCTCCATGTTTTTCAAAAAATCCCTGTTCGGCCGTTGTTTTACGGCACTCCTGATGGCGGGTACGCTTCCCCTGGGGGCTTCCGATCTGGCATGGTGGCGCTTTGACGGGCTGAACCGGGAAGGATTGGTGCCCGACGAGGTGGGTGAAGCCCATTTGAAGCCGCGGCTTCAACCGGTTTTTGAGCCGGGGCTGTATGGCAATGCCGTGCGGCTGGACCAGGGGCGGCCCCATTTTAGTACGCCGAGCCGGGAAAGCGTGAGCCTGACGGATGATTTTACGATGACTTGCGCCGTCCGCCCCGATTGGGTCAAAGGCTATAACGTGATCGTCTGGAAGGGCGACCGCTCGAAAACCCCTGAAGCGATCAACTACTATTTCGGCATCAGGGATGGACGCCTGGAGTTCAAGTACAAGGATGATGCGAACCGTTGGTTGATGCATACCGCCCGGGAGCCGCTGAAGGCCGGCCAATGGTATGAAGTGGGGGTTCACTTCAGGCAGGGGGAGGTGGAGATGGTGATCAACGGTGTTCTTCAGGAACTCGACGGACCGGACGCCGCCAGCGCCCTTCCGGCCCTGTTTCCCAACGAGGCTCCGATGGAAGTCGGAGAAGGGGCCAAGCCGACGGTGCGGGCCTTTGAATTTAATGGATTGCTGGATGAACTCCGG
>DATMFV010000039.1:0-25535 GCA_035555975.1 Chthoniobacteraceae bacterium | reverse complement strand
AGCCGGTTGGAAACGCAGGCAGTTTTGATGGATTTTTGGTTCGATTTCCGCAGCCTGTCCTAAGACAGGTGAGGACAAAGCGGGCCAAAAAGACGCAAAAATGGCAAGTTTACGACCGAGCTTGCTTTAATCAGCGGTTCCCTACTTCTTGAGCGACCCCATATCAATCACGAAACGGTAACGCACATCCTGCCGCAGGAGGCGTTCCCACGCTTCGTTGATTTTCTGGATCGGGATCAGTTCGATGTCCGAGACGATCGAGTGTTCGGCGCAGAAGTCGAGCATCTCCTGGGTCTCCGCGATGCCGCCGATGGCCGAACCGGCGAAGCGGCGGCGGCCGCCCAGCAAATTAAAGGCCCCGACGGGCAGCGGTTCTTCGGGAGCACCGACCAGGGTCAGCGTGCCATCGAGCGCCAACAGGTCGAGGTAGGCGTTGATGTCGTGCTGCGCCGAGACGGTATCGAGGATGAAATTGAAGCTCCCGCGCTGCTGCTTCATCGCGTCGGCATCTTTGGAAACGACCACTTCGTGAGCCCCCAGCCGCAAGCCGTCGGCGATCTTGCCCGGCGAGGTGGTGAAAAGGACCACCCGCGCCCCAAAGGCACGGGCAAACTTGACCGCCATGTGTCCCAGCCCACCAAGGCCGACCACCCCGACCTTCTGCCCCGGCCCGACCTTCCAGTGGCGAAGCGGCGAGTAGGTCGTGATCCCCGCGCAGAGAAGCGGGGCGGTCGCGGCAAGGTCGAGCCCCTCAGGCACCCGCAGGACGAACGCTTCATCGACCACGATCCGCGTGGAATAACCGCCCAGCGTGTGCCCGCCGAGGTGTTTGTCCTGGCCGTTGTAGGTGAAAGTGGCCCCCGAGTCGCAATACTGCTCCAGCCCCGCCTCGCAGTGCGGGCAGGTCCGGCACGAATCGACCATGCAACCGACCGCGCTCAGGTCGCCCGGCTGAAATTTCGTCACCCCGCTGCCGACCCGCAGGACGCGGCCGACAATTTCATGCCCCGGCACACACGGGTAAAACGTGCCGTGCCATTCGTCGCGCGCCTGGTGGAGATCGGAGTGGCAGACGCCGCAGTAGAGGATCTCGATCTCCACATCGGTCGGCCCGGGCTCGCGCCGCGTAATGGTCAGCGGTGCAAGATCCGAGGTGGGGCTCTGGACTCCGTAGGCGGGGACTGCGGTGGTGGTCATACCGCGAGGATAGCTTAAACCCGGCGGTTTGTGAACCAAAACACGATTTTCCCCAAACCGCCGCTGCCTTGAAGATCCTTCAGGCGCGGCGACGGAAATGCAGAGCCATCAGGCCGACATCCGAAAGGATGAACAGGCTGACCACGTCGGGCTCGGGAATCGTCTCGATCGTGAGGCTGACCGGCGTATTGCTGAAATAGTAACTGCCTTGAATGGCAAAGTTGACGGTTTCTCCCGGGGTGACGTTGACCGTCAGATTGAAAGCGCCGGCATTCACGCCGCTCCACAAGGTGCTTTCCGGTGTCTTGGCGTCGCCGAGAAAAATCATCAGATCCTCGCTTGCGCTATCGCCCGCAAGAAATTCACCGCTGACCCGGACCAGGCCCGATACCTCTTGCGGAGCCGTCCAGCGCAACACCGGAACCGCTCCGCCTTCGTCCATGCTCAACGACAACCACCCTTCGGGCACGCCATACTGCTCCTCTCCCCGGGTGTTGATCCAGACCCATGCATCCCCCTCCGGCCCGCCGTACCAGCCGTCGGTCGCATTGTGATCGGAAAAAGCGGTAAACGTCGTCACGCCGGAAGTCATCCAACCGTAACTCCACACCCCGTTCGGGTTGCCGTTGGCGACCGAAAATTCATCGGTGGCGTTGTAGATGGTGGCGGCCGAACCGGTCAGCGGGAAAAGGGCACAGGCCGCCAGCGCGGCGGTGGCAAGAAAACGTTTGATCCGTTGTTTTTTCATGATGGCAGGATGATGCAATGGGGGTTTCATGAAGCAATCCTGAGCAGATGAACCGGGGATCGTCCCGCAGGCCAATGCCTCGGACACCTTTTCGGAGACCTTGTAAAAAGTTACAGGCCACCCCGACCGATAAATATTTTTTGCCTCCGAGACAAGCCTGAATCGCGACGGTGGACAGAAAAAAACCGTTCCGCTTTGGAGAATAGCCAGATCTGCCCCCCGTGGAATCAGGGAACGGAAACGGGTAAACGTTGCGAGCCAGATCCAGCGCCGGAAAGCTTCCGGCTAAATCCGGATGCGGATCTTGTGCCGCATGAAGGTCGGAACGTCGAGGTCCTGCCCGTCGACGATGGTCGGCTCGCTCTTGGCGAAACGCCCGCGCGTGACCGGTTCAAACTTGAGGGTTTCCTGCGTCGGCGCTTTGCGCGAGGCCGAGGCGACCGGTTCCGCCGCTTCCTCTTCCCGTTCGGCCTCTTCATCCTCCAGTTCAAAGGGTGATTCGCCCGGCCCCGGTTCGCGCCGGGAACGGAGAAAGCCGGAGGAGCGCGCGGGCATCCCGTGGACGGAAGCCGCTTCCTCGTGGTTTTCCGCCGTCTGCCGCCTCGCGGAAACGACGGGCCGCTCTTCTTCCACCACGCCGAGCGCGCTGACTACGGTCAATGCCATCCGCCCGGAAAACGACGGATCGACGCTCACGCCAAACAGGAGACGCGCCCCGGGGTCAAGAAAACGGTTGAGTTCCTCCATGAGAAGCTGCACCTCGTGCAACGTCAGTTCCTGCCCGCCGGTCACGCTGACGAGGACGGTTTTCCCCTCCTTCAACAGGCGGCCCTTGTCCATCAACGGGTTGCGCAAGGCGTTGGCGACCGCTTCGTAGACGCGGTTGCTCCCCTCCGCTTCTCCGTAGCCGAACAGGCAACAGAGATGACTCTTGCCGAGCGTGCTCCGCAGGTCGTCGTACCCGAGGTGCAACAACCCGCGCCGGGTGATCAACCCCGCCAGAACACAGATGCAAGCTCCCATCGTCTGGTTGGCGGCGGAAAAGGCATCGTCGATCGCCGCCGTCGGCTCGACCAGTTCACCCATCCGGTCGTTCTCGAAACAGACGACGAGATCAGCCTCGGCCCGCAACGCTTCAAGCGCTTCGGTCGCCTGGGTCTTGCGGCGTTCGCCTTCAAAGGAAAAGGGAACGCTCACCACGGCAATCACCAGCGCCCCGGCCTCCTTGGCCGCCTGCGCGATGACCGGCGCAGCCCCCGAACCGGTGCCGCCGCCCAGCCCCGCCAGCAGGAACACCGCCTGGCACCCGTCCACGGCCCGGCGGACTTCGGAGAGGCCCTCTTCCGCTGCCGCGCGGCCGACTTCCGGGTCGCCTCCCGAGCCAAGGCCCCTGCCGCCAAGCTGGATCTTCCGCCCCGCCACCGAAGCGGTCAACCCCTGGGCGTCGGTATGCGCCGCAATGAGCAACCCCGCCGGAACCCCGTCGAGCGCCATGCGGTCGAGCACCTGGCAACCGGCGCCGCCGACGCCGATGATGGTAAAGGAAATGTCGGCACCGGAAGCGCCTCGCTGGGTGAGATCAATCATGTCAAGTTTACAGAAGCCCGAAAACACTCTCCAGCCACGAGCGGAACCCCTTCTTTCGGGGGCGGGTGGCGTAAGTCCATTGCCCGTAGCGGATCAGGCCGACCGCAGCGGCGAGGTGGGAATCCGCCGCGCCCGCCATGAGCCCCGATACCGGTTGGCGAAATCCGACATGGACCGGCAACGAGCCGAAAACCTCCTGCGCCAGTTCGCTGATGCCATTGATCCGGGCACACCCGCCGGTGATAAAGACCCCTGCGCCGAGGTTCGAAAAATCGCCCTCTTCGCCCGCCGCCATCTCGACCTTGCGGCGGACCAGTTCCAGCGCCTCGCGGATGCGGTAATGAATAATCGTGTTGAGCACCTCGCGGTCGACCTCCAGCCCGGCGAAATTGTACTCCTCGGGCAACCGGATCGGCTCGCCCTTGGCCCCCGCCCCGAGGCAGACGCTCCCTTCGTCGATCTTCAGGCGTTCGGCCCGGGTCATCGGAATCCGCAGGCCCATCGAGAGGTCGTTGGTGACGTGATCCCCCCCGACCGCCAGCACGCCGCTCTGCTTGAGCGCCCCGTCGACATAGACAATGTAGTCGGTCGTCCCTCCGCCGATATCGATCACCAGCGCGCCGAGGTCTTTCTGGTGCTGGGAAAGGACCACCTGCGAGGAGGCAAGCCCGTTGAAGACGACATCCTCCACCTGGAGGCCGATCTCGCTCACGCAGCGGACCGTGTTCTTGATCCGGTTGGCGACGCCGTGGATCAGGTGAAAATCAGCCTCCAGCTTGCGCCCCGACATGCCGACCGGGTTGAGCACATCCTGCCCGTCGACGTAGTAATGCTGGAGGATCGTGTGCAAAAAGGCGTTGGAAGCGGGAATGCCGATGTCGCGCGCGCTGATGGCGACATCGCGGTAGTCGGTCGCGTCGATTTCGTCGCGGTCGGGCGGCAGGGTCACCGCCCCCCGGCTGTTGAACCCGGAGATATGCCCCCCGCTCACGCCGACGAAGACGTTTTCGATCATCACGTCGCTCACCTCCTCGGCTTCCGCCAAGGCGTCGCGAACGCATTTGTGGGCGGTCTCGAAATCGACGATCTCCCCCTTGCGCACCCCGCGCGACGGCGCTTCGCCGATCCCGAGCACGCGGATGTTTCCCTCCAGGTCGGCCTCGCCGACCGCAACACAAATTTTGGAAGTCCCGATCTCCAGTCCTACAAATAAGTTCTCTCTGCCCATGTGGAGGTATTCAAGTAACGGCGCTTATCTTCTCTTTCGACACCCGCGATCCTACCTTCGCCCGGCCGCCGTCGCCAGCGGCACGCGGCTGACCGGCATCGCCCGCCGCACGACCGGTTCCGCGCGGCGCACGACCGGCCCGGCGCTGTGAGAAACCGGCGTTGCCCGCCGCACCGGCGTCGCCTTGGCCACGCGCACCTTCTTTGTCGAAACCGTTTTGGCCGTCCGCTTCGATGCCTTCGGCGCGGAGGCCGTGCTCGCTTTCGCCCGGCTCGGTGCGGGCGGCGGAGGGGTCGAAGCCGCGACCGCCTTTTCCGGAGCCGGGGGTTGCGCGGAACCTTCCGCCGCTGCGGCTTCCGGCTGCGCCTCCCCTTCCGCTTCCGGCGTCATCCCGGCCAGCACCCCCTGCCGTTCGGGCGTTCCGAGGACCACCGGCGTGTTGCGCTCCACCATCAGGTTCACCTGTTGGATCTCCTGCCGGCTGGCGTTCAGGTAATCAAAGAGGGTGTTGAGCCGCTTGAACTGCCGGGCGATCTTGTCGACCCCAAAGGTGATCTTCGCATAGCGCGCATCGGTCACCTCCATGCAGTACCCCTTGGAAACATCGATCGCCAGAAACTGGAACCGCCCGAGTTCGTTGTTCTGGAGGATCAACTCCAGCGCTGCGGTGATCTCCGGCTTGGGCGGGATGCGCCCGTTGACGCACTCCTCCGGTTTCACCCCGTAGATCAACGGAAACCCGACATGCTCCCGCACAAAACGCCGCGCCTTGAAGACCGCGCCCGAGGGATCGACCAGGTACGAATTTCCCGAGCCGATCGGGTCGGGATCGCCCTTGGCGGCGAGCCACGCCACCGGGCGGCGTTCGCTCATGGAGATCGAAATCTTGTCGGGCAGAACCCGGCGAACGTCGACATCGCGCACCTCCGGCAGGGCGGCGATCGAATGCCGCACCTGGGCGAGGTCGATCTGGAAAACGTGTGCCCCGGGCTGGAGCTTCGTCGCCTCAATGACCGTCTCGCGCGTCAGCAACACGCCGTCGTTGTTGATCTCGATGGTCGTCAACTGATACTTCGGGTTGTTCCAGAAAAAGTGGTCGATCCCGGCCCGTACGCCGTAGAAGAGCCCGGCGATCGCTCCGAAAAGGAGGATCAGCTTGCTCGCACAGATCAACAGCCGCTGGTTGCGCTGCTTGCGGCGCGCCTCCTGCGAGATGCGGGTGTGCAGCGCGTCGTGAACATCGAGATGGCGGCGGGCACCGGGCCGTCGCTGGTTTCTGGGACGTGAGGAGTGGTGAAACATGGGGGAAGTTCCTAAACAGTCTTGGCCAGCGAAAGTTCCAGGATTCTTTCGCAAAGCCCGGGAAACGTGATTCCGGCCGCCGCCGCCGCTTCGGGCAGGAGGCTTGCCTGGGTCATGCCGGGAATGGTGTTGATTTCAAGGACCACGGCGGTGCCGTCGTCGCGAAGGAGAAAATCGACCCGGCAATAAACCTCCAGCCCGAGCGCCTGCGTCGCCTTGAGCGCCAGTTCCTGGATGTTGCGGGTCGCCGCCTCGTCGAGCGGGGCGGGGCAGAAATGGTCGGCGGCTCCCTTCCCCTGCGGGTCGAGGAAAGGGTACTTGTTGTTGAAGTCGTAAAACCCTTCGGCAGGGCGGATTTCGATGATCGGCAACGCCTGTCTGCCCAGAACGCCGACGGTCAGTTCCCGCCCGGGGATAAATTCCTCAACCAGCAGCCGCCCGTACTTCGCGGCCTGCTCAACCGCGGGGGCCACTTCCTCCGGGGTCTTGACGATGAAAATCCCGACGCTCGACCCTTCTTTGGGAGCCTTGATCACGTACGGCAGCGGGAGGGTCGGCGTCACGCCCCCTTCCACGACTTCATAGGCGGGGGTCGGCACCCCGGCTTCGACGAAACGCTGCTTGCTTTCGATCTTGTCAAAGGCGAGTTCGCTCACCCGTACCCCTTCGCCGGTGTAACGGACGCCGCGCCGCTCCAGTTCGCGCTGGATCTGGCCATCCTCCCCGAAGGTTCCGTAGATGTTGATGAACGCCAGTTGCGTCCCCTCGGGCAGCACGAAGTCGGGCCCCTGCACGTCGACTTCGCTCACCACCGCCCCCAGGTCGCGAAGCCCCCGGGCCACCGCTCCCGAAGCGGCGAGCGAAACCGGGCGTTCGGACCCGGGTCCGCCTTTGAGGAGGGCGATCGACTGGTTGGCAAAGTGGCTCATGGTAAAAGGAATGATTCGGTCTCGCCGACGATCTGTACCTCAGTCTCCAGCGGGATGCCCCGGCGTTCCAGCGCTTCGGCGCGGATGCGGTCAATCAACGCTTGTACATCGGCAGCCGTGGCGGTGCCATCGTTAATGATAAAATTTCCGTGAATGGAAGAGACCCTCGCGCCGCCGACCCGGCTGTTCTTCAGGCCGAGTTCGTCGACCAGCTTCCCGGCGGGACAGGGGGCGGGGTTCTTGAAAATGCAACCGGCGCTCGACTCCCGCGGCTGCGTCGTCCGCCGTTTCTCCATGGAACGCTCCAGCCGTTCGGCGATCTCGGCAGGATCACGCCGGATGCCTTCAAAGGTCGCTTCCGTCACATACTGGAAGCGGAGGTCGGGGACGTTGCGGTAGTGGATCTCCAGTTCCTGCGGGGTCCGTTCATGCACATTGCCCGCCTGGTCGACGACTTTCAGCGAGCGGACAAACGAAAAGGTTTCATCCCCCATCGCCCCGGCGTTCATCCGGAGGCCGCCGCCGACGGTGCCGGGAATCCCCTCCATCCATTCCAGCCCGCCGATGCCGCGCGCCTTGGCGTGCATCGCCACTTCCTTGAAGCGCACGCCCGCCCCGGCGGTAATCCGGTAGCCGTCGCTCTCGATCGCGCGCAGTTCGCCCTTGCCGAAGTGGACCACCACGCCGCGGATTCCGGCATCGCGCACGAGCAGGTTCGAGCCGCGCCCCATCACGGTGAGCGCCGTCCCCGTCCGGTGGCACCACGCCACCAGCCGCGCAAACCCGGCGGTGGTTTCCGGACCGGCCCAGATCTGCGCCGGGCCGCCGACGCGCAGGGTCGTATGTTTGGAAAGCGGTTCGTAAAGCCGGAGCACCCCTTCGCCCATTTCGGCGCGCAGCGCTTCGAGGCTCGCCAGATCGCGCGCCAGCACGGTGCCAAGTTCGTGGACGTTGCCCGCGCCGAGGGTCAAAATCACATCCCCCGGCTGGAGCAGGTGGCCGACTTCCTGCAACATCTGCGCCCGCTCCGGCAGGTAGCGCGCCCCTTCGTGGCCATGCTCCACCATCGCATCGACAATCGTCTGCCCGGTCACGCCGGGGATCAACGGCTCGCTGGCCGGGTAGATCGAGGTGACGAAAACCAGATCCGCCGCATCAAACGCGCTCCCGAACTCATCGCGCAGCGCCACCGTGCGGGTGTAACGGTGCGGCTGGAAAAGGACCAGCAGCCGTTTCGGGTCGAGCTGGCGCGCGGTGGTGAGCGTCGCCTTGATCTCGCTCGGGTGATGGGCGTAATCGTCGATGACCCGGTAGTCGTCGCTCCGGTACTTCACCTCGAAGCGGCGGCGCGCCCCGCTGAAGGTTGCCAGCCCGTGTGCGATCTTCTCAAACGGCACGCCGAGTTCGCTCGCCACGGCGATCACCCCCATCGCGTTGCTTGCGTTGTGACGCCCCGGGACGTTGAGGGTCGCCCGCCCGAGAAATTCCCTGCCGCGGTAGACATCAAACTGCGACTGGAGCCCCCGCGCCTGCAACGCCTCGAAGCGGTAGTCGGCATCGGGGCTTTCGCCAAAGGAGACCGCCCCTTCACGCACCGAGCAGATGCGGTTGGCATGAAAATCATCGGCACAGTAAAAAATGGTCCCGTTCGTCTGGTCGAGCAGCCGGCTGAAAACAGCCTCGATGGCGGTCAGGTCGGGGTAATGGTCGAGGTGCTCCTCCTCGATGTTGAGGATCACGGCATGCTCCGGGTGGTAGTTGACGAGCGTGCCGTCGCTTTCGTCCCCCTCGGCGACAAACCACTCCCCCCCCTCTTCCCAGTGGGCGTTGCTTCCGAGGACCGGGATCTCCGCGCCGACATAGTGCGACGGCTTGAGGTCTCCCGCGCGCAGGACGTGTGCGGTCATCGACGAAGTGGTCGTCTTGCCGTGCATCCCGGCGACGACGATCCCCTTGCGATAGTGCATGATCGCCGCCAGCGCGTCGGCACGCAGGACGGCGTGGATGCCGAGCCGCTGCGCTTCGTCGAACTCGACGTTGCCGGGCCGGATCGCCGAGGAATAGATCACCAGATCGGCCCCGCGGACCTGCGACGCCTCCTGGCGCGGGTAGAACTTCAGCCCGAGCCGCACCAGGCGGGCGGTTTCGATGCTCGAGACCCGGTCCGAACCGGAAACCTCGTGCCCGAGCGCCAGCAGAAGCCCGGCAATCCCGCTCATTCCCGAACCGGCCACCCCGATCAGGTGGACCCGCACCGGCCCGTCTCCCAAAATTTCCGACAACATCTGGCTCGTATGGCTCATCCCCGCCCTCCCCTCGTTTGAATCCTTCGTTCGATGGTGTCGGCCACGCGGATCGCCGCATCCTCCGGAGCCAGGGCCGTGCAACGCGCCGCCATGGTCCGTCGCTGGCCGGAATCCCCGGCGAGATTGCCGATCACGGCAGCCAACGCTTTGCCATCAATATCGGCTTCCCGCAAAAGGGTGGCCGCCCCGGCGCGGGCGAAGATTTCGGCGTTGAAATACTGATGGTTCTCGGCGGCGTGGGGATAGGGGATCAGGATGGAGGGAAGCCCGAAGTGGGCGATCTCCGCAAGGCTCGCCGCACCCGAACGGGCGATCACCAGGTCGGCCACGCCGTAGACCTTCTCCATTTCGTGACAAAACGCCGCCGTATGCGCGGCGAAACCGCTCTTCGCATACGCCTCGCGCACCATCGCTTCATCCTCCGGCCCGGTCAGGTGGACAAACTGCACCGGCTTTCCCTTGAGGTGTTCGAGCGACTCCACCACAGCCGTATTGATCCCGTGCGCCCCCTGGCTGCCGCCCATCACCAGCACGGTGACGCCGTCGCTCCGGAGGCCGAAACGGGTCAGTTCCGCCGCGCGATCGATCTTCCGGTTAAGCGAACGCCGCACGGGCGTCCCGGTCACCCGGCATTGAGCGCCGGGAAAGTGGCGGCGGCACTCCTCGAAGCCGAGCAGCACCGTGTCGGCAAGTTTCGCGTTGAGCCGGTTCGCCTTTCCGGGGATGGCGTTCGACTCGTGGATAAACGTCGGCACCCGCCGCAGTTTTCCGGCGAGGATCGGTGGCGTGGAGGTAAACCCGCCCATGCCGAGCACGGCGTCGGGCTCAAACTCGGCAAGAATCTTCCGGCACGGCTTCAGGCTCGCGTTGAAGCGACTCAAGAACGAGAGCATCCGGAGCGAAAAAAGCGGCGGCATCCCGACGCTGGGAAGGGTTTCGAAGCGGAAGTCGTCGCGCCCCTTCGTCGCCAGGGCATCGACCTCCTTTTCGGAAATGAAGACCAGGACTTCGCAGCCGCGCGAGAGAAAGACCTCCCCAACGGCCAACGCCGGAAAAAGGTGACCCCCGGTCCCTCCTCCCGCAATGGCGATCTTTATCCTTTTTTCCATTTCGTTTTGTTTTTCTGCCGTTTTTCCTTGGTTTTTAAATTCTCGTCAACACCCGCGTCGATGAAAGCTTGGTCAACGCCGGTTTGGGTGGTTTGGTGACCCCTTGTCGATAGATATTGAGGATGATACCGACCGCCAGGAGACAAAACAACATGTTGGAGCCGCCGTAGCTGATGAACGGCAACGGAATCCCCTTGTTGGGAAGGAGCGCCGTCGTCACCCCGATGTTGATCGCCGCCTGCAACGCGATCAGGAAAATCAACCCGCTCCCGAACAGCGCCCCGAAGCGGTCGCTGGCGTTCATGGCGATGGTGATCCCGCAGATGACCAGGACCAGATAGCAGAAAACGATGGCGAGCGTAAAGGTCAGCCCGAGTTCCTCGCCGATCATCGGAAAAATAAAGTCGGTATGCGCAAAGGGGAGAAACTCCATCTTCTGCCGCCCGTTGCCGAGACCGAGCCCCTCGACCCCGCCGGAACCGAAGGCGATCAACCCCTGGTATTGCTGGAGGCCCGAGCCCTGCTTGTAGGCGTCGAGATCGCGAAACGCCAGCAACCGGTGGACCCGGTCGGGCATTAGCCAGGCGATCGTCAGAATCCCGGCGATCCCGCCCATCGCGGAAATGCCGAGGTAAATGATGTTGGACCCGGCCAGAAACATGGTCACGACCATGGCCGCGCCGATGAGCGCCGTCGCTCCGAGGTCTTCTTCAAAGGCGATCAGCGCCAGAATGATGCACGAGACGGCGATCGGGTAGACAAACCCTTTGAGGAACTCGCCGCTCTCCTTGGAGTGACGCGAAAACCATTGGGCGATGAACGCGATGACCGCAATTTTGCCGATTTCCGACGGCTGGAAGGAAAACGGCCCGAAGCGAAGCCAGCGGTGGGAGCCGTTGATCGGCGGAAAAACATAGCAAAGCGCCAGCAGGAGGATGGCCGCCCCGAAGACCACCTTCCAGTAACGTTGCCAGAGCTGGTAGTCGATAAACGACACGATCAGGCAGATGACCAGGCCGATTCCGAGCCAGAGCGACTGCCGCTTGATGAAGTAGGTCGGATCGCCATGGGCATCGGTCGCAAACGCGCCGGTGCTAAAAAGCATCACGATGCCGATGACCAGCATCGCCAGCACGCAGGAGATGAAACCGAAGATGGCGTTCTTCATGAAAGGTGTGCCCCGCCCTGACCCAAGACTAATGTTTGGCCGGGATGCGGAGCTTCTGGTTGGGTTGCAGGCGGCGGGGATCTTCGATCTTGTTGAGCTGCATCAATTCGTCGTAGCTCACGTCGTACTGCTTGGCGATGTTGTAAGGGTTTTCGCCCTTCGCCACGACGTGAACCTGCCCGGAATCCTCAATCTTGTTCGACGCTGCGGGAGCGGACGCACCCGGCTGGGCGGTTGCCGCGGCGACCGGCGTCGGCGGCTGGATCGGCTTCGCTTCGTGGGTGACGGCTGCCGCGAGGGTGGCCGGTTCCTTTGCCACCTTCTGTTCGACCGGCATGGCGGGCGCCGTCTCGGCCATTTCCGGCGCGACGCTTTCGGTCTCCGCCACGGTCTGCGGCCGGTGGACCTTGATGGACTCAAACGTGTAGATCCCCCCCACCGCCACCAGGTGGAGGATCACCACCACGATGAAGGCGTTGGAAAGCTTCATCGTCGGTTCATCATCCTCGCTGCCCGCCTGGGGCATGGAGCGTGCGGCCGTCGTGGCATTAAGCTGCTTCTTGGATCGGATCGGGCGTATTTTCATGGCTAGGGAATCGGGGGTTGTACGGGATGGAAATCAAAAGAAAAAGGTCTCTGTTTGTTTCAGGGGGCCGGACTGAGCGGTGGCAGGGCTTCCACGCAGCGGCGGAACTGGTTGCCCCGGTCGACGTAACTGGAAAACATATCGTAGGAGGAAGTGCCGGGCGAGAAAAGGACCACTTCGCCGGAACGGGCCTCGCGACGGGCTTTTTCGACCGCTTCCTTGAGCGAGGCCGCCGTTTCGCACGGCACCTTGTCGCCCCACGAACGGGCGATCGGCCCGGCCATTTCGCCGATCAGCACGACCCGGCGCACCTTTTCGGCGACGAGCGGCGTCAGCGGATCGTACGAAAACCCCTTGTCCTTGCCGCCGGCGATCAGCACCACGCCGCGCGTTTCGGAAAGGAGCGCCTTTTCCAGCGCGTCGAGATTGGTCGCCTTCGAGTCGTTGACATACTCGACCCCGTCAACCGTCGCCACCGGTTCGGTCCGGTGCGGCAGCGGCGCGTAGCTGGCCAGCGCTTCGCTCATCTGCGCAAAATCGAGCCCGCGCACCGCGCCAACAGCAAGCGCGGCCATCAGGTTTTCGACCTGGTGCAGCCCGCGCAGCCGGGTGTCGGCAAGCCGCAGGACCGGCGTCCCGTGAAAACGGATCACCCCATCGTGCCAGTCGAGGTCGCCCCCGGTTTCGTAGGCGCTGAAGGTGATCGTCCGCCCTTCCAGCGCGGCGGGAAGCGGCGGCTTCTCCCTGAGGTTGACCACGGCCCAATCCTCCGCCGTCTGGTTTTCGAACATCCGCAGTTTCGCTTCCCGATAGGCGTCGAGCGAAGGGTAGCGGTCGAGGTGATCGGGCGTGAAGTTAAGCCAGACGCTCACCGCCGGGCGAAAGCTTTTGATCGCTTCCAGTTGAAACGAGCTGACTTCGAGCGTCATCACGTCAAACCGGTCGCTCCGGCGGGCAAAGGAGGCAAACGTCGGCCCGATATTTCCGGCTGCCACGGTCCGGACGCCGCACGCCTTGAGCATCCGCTCGATCAGTTCGGTCGTCGTCGTCTTGCCGTTGGTGCCGGTAATGGCGATCACCGGACAGGCACAAACGGTGTAGGAAAGCTCGAGTTCGCTGATCAGGCTCTCGGCCCCGTTGCGTTCCCGGAAACCGCGCACCAGCGGCACGGCGGGATCGATCCCGGGGCTCAGGACGCCGAGATCGTAAATCGTGGTGTCGCGTTCCGCCGCCTCGCCAAGACGGACGCTCGCCCCGGCGGCGCGAAGTTCCCGTGCGTTCGCCTCAAGGCGTTCGCCCTGCGCGCTTTCGAGCACCGTCACCTTTGCCCCCTCCTCCAGCAGCAACCGGGCAGCCGCAAACCCGCTGGAGCCGAGGCCCAGGACGGCGACGTTGCGGTTTTGGTAGGAGGCGCGGGTTTTCATGTTTAACGAAGTTTCAGCGTCGCCAGCGCAAGGCAGGCGAACATGAGCGAAAGAATCCAGAACCGGACGATGACTGTGTTTTCCTTCCACCCCATCAGTTCAAAGTGGTGATGGATCGGCGACATCTTGAAGATCCGCTTTCCGGTCAGTTTGAAGCTCAAAACCTGCAAAATGACCGAAAGCGCTTCGATCACGAAAATCCCGCCGACCACCAGCAGAAGCAACTCCTGTTTGCTACAGATCGCCACGACGCCAAGCACGCCGCCGATCGCCAGCGCCCCGGTGTCGCCCATGAAAACCCGGGCCGGGTGGCAGTTGAACCAGAGAAAGCCCATTCCCGCGCCGACCAGTGCCATGCAGAGGATCGCCAGTTCCCCCGCCATCGGGTAAAACGGGATTTGCAGGTAGGCGGCGATCTTCACGTTCCCGGCGGCGTAGGCGAGGATCGCGTAGGCAAACGAGGCGGTGATCGTACACCCGGTCGCCAGCCCGTCGAGCCCGTCGGTCAGATTGACCGCGTTGGAGGTGCCGACCACCACCAGCGCAAAGAAGAGGAAGGTCACCACCCAGCCGAGGTTGGAGATCAGCGGTTCCTTGTAAAAGGGGACGTAAAGCTGCTGCGCCTGTTCGGAAAGCGCCGGGTTGAGCAGGAAGAAGGCGGTCACCCCGCCCGCCAGCGCGAATTGTGCGAGCAGCTTGAAGCGGCCCGGCAACCCGGCCGATTTCTTCTTGGCGACTTTCAGGTAATCGTCGATGAACCCGAGCGCGCCGAGCCAGAGCATGGAAAAGAGCGCCAGCCAGACAAACGTATTGTCGGGCCGCGCCCAGAGGATGGTCGAAACGGCGACGGAACCGAGCAGCAGCACGCCCCCCATGGTCGGCGTCCCCTGCTTGCCGCCGTGCAGTTCGGCAAGCTGGTGGACCTCCTCCTTGGTCCGGATCGGCTGGCCGACTTTCAGCGAAATCAGCTTGCGGATGACCCGGTTGCCGAACATCAGGCAAAGCAGGAACGAAGTCATGGCAGCCGCCATCGCCCGGAAGGTGATGTACCGGAAGACGTTGAGCCCCTCGATCTGCTCGCTAAGGTAGGTAAGGTAGTAAAGCACGTGAAAAAACGAAATCGTTAAGCAAACGCAGGGTGGTCAAAGACCTTCTCCAGCCCGACGGCGCGGCTGGCCTTGATCAGGACGAGATCGCCTTTCACGGCGTTCTGCGCGAGCCAGCCGGCTGCCTCGGCGGCATCGGCCAGGTGATGAACTTCGCCGACCCCGCCGCTGCGGGCTTCCTCGGCAATCCAGCGCGCTTCGTCGCCGACGGCCACCACCGTGTCGACGCGCGCCCGGGCCGCCGCCTTGCCGACGGAGCGGTGCCCCTCCTCGGATGCTGCACCAAGTTCCCCCATCCTGCCAAGCACGGCGATCCGTTTTCCTTCCGTAACGCCGGAAGCGAAGGTCGCCAGCGCCGCCTGCATTGATTCGGGGTTGGCATTGTAGCTGTCGTCCAGAAAAGTAATTCCTCCGCGGCTTTTGCGTTCGAGCCGCCCCTTGGTCAGGCGGCATTGCGCCAGCCCCTTCGCCCCCTCCTCCAGGGAGATGCCGAGCGCGTGCCCGGCGGCGAGCGCCAGAAGCGCGTTTTCGATCATATGCCGCCCGGCGACCGGAAGGGTCACTTCGGCCACTTCGTCGCCATATTTTGCCAGAAAACGGCTCCCTTCGAGCCCGCTTTCGAGCACTTCTGCGTGAAGGGCCGCCCTCGGGTCGCTGCCGATCCCGCTAAAAACCGTGGCGGCGCGGGTGCGTGCGGCGATTGCTTCGCCAAAGGCGTCGCCGACCGGCATGAAAAGGGTTCCCCCCGGCGGAAGCGCTTCGGCGAGCATCCCCTTTTCCTGCGCGATCGCCTCCCGGCTCCCCATGAATTCGATATGGGCGACCCCGATATTGGTGATGATCGCCAGATCGGGCGCGGCGATCGCCGCCAGCGGCGCGATCTCCCCGGGGTGGTTCATCCCCATTTCAAAAACGCCGACTTCATCTTCCACCGATGCCCGGAAGATCGAGAGCGGCAGCCCGATGTGGTTGTTGAAATTCCCCTGCGTCTTGACCACGCGGAACTTCCGCTCCAACACGGCGGCGGTGAAATCCTTGGTGCTCGTCTTGCCGCTGCTCCCGGTCAGGCCGATCACCTTGAGCGGCAGCGAGGCGCGGTAAGCGGTGGCCATTGCTGCCAGCGCCTCCAGCGTGTCGCCCACCTGAAGGATGCCAAACCCTTCGCCGGGTACCTCGCCGTTCCACGCCTTGTCGACCACCGCGCCGACAGCCCCGGCCTGCGCCGCCTGTTTTAAGAAGGCGTGACCGTCAAACTGTTCGCCCCGCAGCGCCACAAAGAGATCGCCGGGGCGGAGGGAGCGCGAGTCGGTCGCAACCCCGGACGCTACGGCCCCCTCCGCTCCGGAAAGGAGCGTTCCCCCGGCCCATCGGGCCAATGTCTCAAGTGACAAGGCATCCATCTTTTTTAATCAAGTTCCACCGGTTTGGCTTCAACCACCAGCCGTGCGATCGCAAGGTCGTCAAACGGCACGGTATGGTCGGCAAATTCCTGGAAGGTTTCGTGTCCCTTTCCGGCGATCAGGACGATATCGCGCGGCCCGGCGAGCGAGATCGCGCGGTAGATCGCCTCGCGGCGGTCGATGATCGCTTCGTAGGCGTTCCCCTGAAACCCGCGCTTGACCTCTTCGATGATCGCTTCGGGATCTTCCTTGCGCGGGTTGTCCGAAGTGATGATCGCGTGATCGGCAAACCGTTCGACCGTGGCCGCCATCAGGGGCCGCTTGGTCCGGTCGCGATTGCCGCCGCACCCGAAGACGACGATCAGCCGCCGGGGCTGGAGGTCGCGCAGCGCCTTGAGGACGTTGCTCAACGCATCGTCGGTATGGGCGTAATCGACAAAAACCCGGAACTGCCGCTTGACCGGCACCGGCTGCAAACGCCCCGGCACGCTCGGCGCATCGGCCAGCGCCTTGATGCTCGCCCGCAGGTCGACCCCCATCGCCGACGCCCCGGCGAGCGCCGCCAGCGAGTTGTAGACGTTAAATGCCCCGATCAACGGAAGGCGCACCAGGTACTTGCGCCCGTGGGCCTCGAGTTCGTAGCGCGTCCCGCTCAGGTCCATCTTGATGTTGCCCGCGCGGAAATCAGCGCGCGCGCCGAGGCCGTAGGTGATCAGCGGAAACGAGCCCGACATCGGTTGCAGCTTGGCGAGCAGCTTCTGCCCCCAGCGGTCGTCGAAATTGACCACCGCCTTCCCCTTCTTGTGCTTCTGCTCGAGCAGGTTGGTAAAGAGCCGCAGCTTCGCCTCGAAGTAGCGCTCCATCGTCCCGTGGAAGTCGAGGTGGTCCTGCGTCAGGTTGGTGAAAACGGCGAGGTCAAACTCCGTGTTGCGCGTCCGGTCCTGGATGAGCGCGTGGGAGGAGACCTCCATCACCGCCGCGCGGCATCCCGCCGACTGGATCTGGTAAAGCAACTCCTGGAGGTCGAGCGACTCGGGCGTGGTCCGGGGCGCAGGGAGAATCCGCTCGCCGATTTCGTAACGGACCGTCCCGATCAACCCGCACCGCATCATGGCCGATTCGCACAGGTGCTTGAGGAGGAACCCGGTGGTCGTCTTTCCGTTGGTGCCGGTGATCCCCGCCACCTTCAGGCCGAGCGACGGGTTGCCGTAAAACGCGGCGGCCACATCGGCCAGCGCCCGGCGTGCGTCGCCGACGAGCACGGAGGTCGCCCGGCGCTGCGCCGGTTCCTGTTCGCTGACGACCGCCACGGCCCCGCGCTCGACCGCGCTGTCGATGAAGAGGTTCCCGTCCGATTTCTGCCCCTTGAGCGCAAAAAAGAGAGAGTTCTTCTGGGCCCGGCGCGAATCGTAGCAGAGCGACGCGATCTCGCGATCGGTCGAACCGACCACCATCGTGACCGGTATCTTTGAGAGTAAAGCCTTCAGTTGCATCCCGTTATCTTTCGCTTGTCTGGGTCAGTTTCATGCCGCCGCCCTCCAGAAGGGCCGGGTCGGGCTGGAGGTTCCAGTACCGCGCCGTCTTTTCCGCAATGCGGGAGAAGACCGGAGCCGCCAGAACCCCACCATAGTTTTCGTTTGTCGGCACCTTCGCATCGTCAAAAAGTACCAGGCAGACCAGTTTCGGGTCTTCCGCCGGCATGAAGCCGATGAACGAGGAGACATACCGGTGGTCGTAATACCCTCCCTTGGGCGAAGGCTTCTGCGCCGTCCCGGTCTTGCCGCCGACGGTAAAGCCGGGCACGATGGCGCGACGGGCGGTCCCCCGCGGGCTGACGACATCGCGCAACGCCGCCTTCACCAGATCGGTCACTTCGGGCTCCACCACCTCGCGGACGACGACCGGCTTGAAGTCGACCACGGTGTTCCCCTCCTCGTCGCAGACTTCGCGGACGATCTGCGGCATCATCAGCTTGCCGCCGTTGGCAATGGCGCTCATGGCGATCACCATCTGGAGCGGCGTGGTCGCCACCCCCTGGCCCATCGGAATCCGGCTGATCGCGATCTTGCTCCAGCGCGGCGGGTGGACAATGCCGGCGATTTCACCCGGCAGGTTGATCCCGCTCCGTTCGCCGAAGCCAAAGCTGCGGATGTATTCGTAAAAGCGGCGTTCGCCCATCATCATCGCCAGCTTGGCCACGCCGATGTTGCTCGACTTGACCAGAAGATCGTGAACGCTCCGGTTCGGGAAGGGCCCATGCCCGTGATCGCGCAAAACCCGCCCGGCGAAGTGGAAACGCCCCCCTTCGAGGTTGATGATGGTGTCGGGCGTCACCAGTTTTTCATTCAAAGAAGCGGCAACGGTGACGATCTTGAAGGTCGAACCCGGTTCCACCTGGCTGATGACGGCAGCGTTGATCTTGGAGGCGTCGCTCCCTTCGCCCGGTTCGTTCGGGTCAAAATGGGGCCGGTTCGCCATGGCGAGGATGCGCCCGGTCTTCGGGTCCATGACGATGACGGTCGCCATTTCGGGCTTGTACTGCTCGCACGCGGCGTTGAGTTCCGTTTCGACAAACCCCTGGATCGCCATGTCGACCGTGAGGCGGATGTTAAAACCATCCTGCGCCATCCGTTCCTGCCGCCGGTACGGGACGATCTCGTGCCCCGAGCGGCTTTTCTCGATCACCCGAAAACCGTCGCGCCCCTGGAGGTAGCGCTCCATGGTCATCTCGATCCCCTGCATCCCCCGGTGCTCGTAGTTGACGAACCCGAGCACGTGGCAGAGCATCGGGCCGTTGGGATAGATCCGGCGCGCGTCGGGTTCGCTGGAGATGCCGCGCAGGCGCTGTTCGCCGATCCGCTGATCCAGCGCCTGGCAGACCACCTCGCGCACCTGCTTCTTGAGGACGATGTAGCGCTTGCTCCGGTCGGAAATTTTCGCTTCCAGCTCGGCGGCGTCGAGTTCGAGCAGGTCGGCCAGCGCCAGCGCCGTCTTCTTCGGATCGGTGATGCGGCTGGCGTCGGCGATGATGGTGCGCAGCGGCTCGCTCACCGCCAGCACTTCGCCCTTCACGTCCTTGATCGCCCCGCGCATGGCGAAGATTGACTCTTTCTTGAGATTTTTCTTGGCGGCGAGGTTGACGTAGGTCTCGTGCTTGGTGACGTGGAGCTGCACCAGCCGCCCCGAAAAGAACGTCAGGCAACACGCCAGGCCGACGCACGCGACCACGGGCCGCGCCCGGCTCAAACGGTTCACCTCCGTACCTCCTGGTTGACCACCGGCACCAGTTGGCTCTGGCCGCCGACAATGTGCGGCACCGCCGGCTGCCAGCGCGGGTCGATCTTCACGATCGCCTGCCCTTCGAGGGGGACCATCGCGATGACCCCGGTATCCAGCCGTTCCTGAAGCGCCTTGCGCGAGGAAAGGCTCGCGATGCGCGCTTCAAGCGCCCGGTTGTGCGCGGCGAGTTCGGTCAGCCGCTCCTCCAGCCCGCGCTGCACCCGCCCGCCGGCGACGAGCTGGTTTTTGAAATAGACCCACGGCATCGCTCCCATGAGCACGATCACGGCGACCAGAATCGTCGGTGAAAGCGAGCGGACAGGAACCTTGTTCTGATGACGAAGCTTGCTGGACATGGTTTTGGGATCTTTCAAGTGAGGCGTTTGCGGGCCACTCGCAGGCGTGCGCTCCGGGAACGCGGGTTGGCGGTTTGCTCTGCCTCTGAAGCCGTCACCGGTTTGGGCAGGGGGGATTGGTAGACGAATTGAGGATTTCGGCGTGGCTCGGGCCACTCGGGGCGGTCGAGCCACGCCGTGCTGTGTGTTCTGAAAAATTGTTTGACGATCCGGTCCTCCAGCGAGTGGAAGGTGATCACGCCGAGCACCCCGCCGGGGCGCAACCGCCCGGTGAACGCGGTAAGCGCTGCCTCCAGCACCTCCAGTTCCCGGTTGACGGCGATCCGCAGCCCCTGGAAGACCCGGGTGGCCGGGTGAATCCGCCCCCGGCGCGGCAACACTTTCTCCACGCTACGGACGAGGTCGAGCGTCGTTTCCAGCGAGCGAAGGGCGCGGTCGCGGACGATCTGCGCCGCCACCCGGCGCGCCTGCCGTTCCTCGCCGAAGTCGCGGAAGATCGCCTCAAGTTCCTCCGCCGGGGCGTGGTTGACCAGATCCGCCGCCGTGATGCCGCGGGTCGGGTCCATCCGCATGTCGAGCGGCCCTTCCTCCTGGAAGCTGAAGCCGCGCTCCGGCGTATCGAGTTGCCACGAGGAGACGCCGACATCGAGCAGCGCACCGTCGATTTCGGCCACGCCGAGACGGTCGAGCACTTCGTCGATCGCGGAAAAATTGGCATGAACCGGCGTGAACGCGTCGCCGAACCCGGCGAGCCGCTCCCCGGCAAAGGCGAGCGCCTGCGGGTCCTGGTCGATCCCGATCACCCGCGCCCCCGCGCGCAGGAAAGCCTCCGTATGGCCCCCGCCGCCGAGCGTCCCGTCGACAAAGAGCTTCCCCGGCGCTGGCTCCAGAAGAGCGAGCACCCCGGCAAGCAGGACGGGTTCGTGGTAGCGGCTGGTTTTCATGTGGTGGTTGGCGGCGGGACGGGTCCCCACCGGGTCGAAGGGAAAAAAGTGGTACATCATAAGCCGAGCGACTTGGTGAGGTTGTCGAAGTCTTCCTGTTCGGCAGCCTGGGTTTCCTCCCACCGCTGGGGGTTCCAGACTTCAAACCGGTCGGTCGCCCCCACAAGGATGACGCCATCGCTGGTGTCGATCGCCTGGCAGAGATGCGGCGGCAGAACCATGCGGCCCTGTTTGTCGATGGTGCACTGGGTCGTGCGGGCGGCAAACATCCGCGCGGCGCTCTCCCGTTTTTCCGGGATCAGCTTCGGGTGATATTTGAGCTTCGCCCACGCCTCGTTAAAGGCTCCCTTGGTCAACACCTGCAAACACGACCCGGCTCCGCCGACCCGGATGTAAACTTCGCACCCCCCTTCCTCAGACCGCCACGCTGCCGGAACCGTGATCCGATTTTTCGGATCCATACCGTGACGATACTCGCCGGTATACGGTTTCAGACTGGGGGCTTCGTTCGTCATGAGAAAGGAGATTACGCCACTTTATTCCACATCGCCCCACTTTGAACCACACTCCTCCCAAAAAGGTCAACTCAAAAAGAACTTGACGCTTCTCTTTCGCGTCGTTTTGCGCTGCTCTTGCAGTCCCCCTTCCCCTGCCGTACGGTTTCCTCCACGTTTTTTGCGTTCATGAAGACCCTCTTCCGCGTTTTTGCCTACCTGCGCCGCTACCCGCTCCTTGCCACGAGCACGCTCTTTTTTGCCGTCATGGTCTCCCTGATGGTGATCGTCTTCCCGAAAGTGACCCAGCTCGCCATCGACGACATCGGGCAGGGCCGGGGCGACCGTCTCTTCCTGCTCACCCTGCTCGCGCTGGGGGCCTTTTTCGTGCAGAACCTCGCCGACACCCTGCGTATCCGCCTCAACAACACCTTTGAACAGAAGGTGATCTTCGATCTTCGCAGCGACCTCTACTTCCATATCCAGCGGCTCCCGCTCCCGTGGTACGACAACCGTTCCACCGGCGATATCATGACGCGGTTCATGGAGGATGTGACCTCCATGGAGCGGGTCTTGATCGACGGGATCGAACTTGGCGTCGTCGCCCTGCTCCAGATCGTCATCGTCGCGGCGATGTGTTTCTATTACAGCCCGTCGCTTGCCGCGCTCGCGCTCGCCCCCCTGCCGCTGCTGATCGGCGGCGCGCTCTGGTTTACGCTCACCTCCCCCCGCCGCCACCGCAGCCAGCGGGCCGCGGCCTCGGCAATGAACGCCCTGCTCCACGACAACATCGCGGGCATCCGCCAGATCCGCACCTACGTGCGCGAAAACGAGGAACAGACCCGTTTTGACACCATCAGCGACCGGCTGCGGCAGGCGACGCTGCGGGTCATGCGCGCCTGGTCGGTCTACAGCCCGTCGATGGAGTTTGTCGCCTCGTGCGGGCTGGTGCTGGTGATCGGCTTCGGCGGCCATGCGGTCCTGGGTGGCACGATGGCGATGGGCGATCTCGTCGCGTTCCTGCTGCTGGTCCGCTTTCTTTATGAGCCGATCCGGCGGCTCCACCAGCTCAATCAGCTTTTCCAGTCGGGACGCGCGGCTGCGGAACGGGTCTTCGAGATCCTCGACACGCCGATGGAGGACGACGCCACCCCGCTCCGCTCCACCGGCGAACAACAGGCCAATGCCGAGGCCGCACGAAAGATTCGGGGCGAAGTCCGCTACGAGCATGTCAGCTTCGCCTACAGCGACGACCGCCCCACTCTTGCCAACATCCACCTCCACGCCCTCCCGGGACAGACGGTCGCACTGGTCGGGGCGACCGGCGCTGGAAAATCAACGCTGATCAACCTGCTGACCCGGTTCTACGAATTCGACTCCGGAGAAATCCTGATCGACGATGTACCGCTGCGCGATTATCCCAAGGATGTCCTGCGCGAAGCAATCGGGCTGGTCACCCAGGAGAGCTTCCTCTTCAACGGCACCCTCAAGGACAACCTGCTGCTCGCCAAGCCGGAAGCGACTGACGAGGAGCTTTTCACCGTGCTCGACGCCGCCAACGCCCTCGGCTTTGTCCAGCGCCTGCCGCGCGGGCTCGACACGACCATCGGAGAACGGGGGGTGAAACTGAGCGTCGGGGAAAAACAGCGCGTTTCCATCGCCCGCGCCTTGCTCAAGGACCCGCCGATCCTGATCCTCGACGAAGCGACCGCCAGCGTCGATACCGAGACCGAGCGGCAGATCCAGCAGGCGCTCGACCGGCTCATGGAAGAACGGACGAGCTTCGTCATCGCCCACCGGCTCTCGACCGTCCGCCATGCCGACCAGATCCTCGTCCTCGACCAGGGCCGGATCGTCGAGCGCGGCGACCACGAGACGCTGCTCGCCGCCGGCGGCATCTATGCCAATCTCTGCCGAAGAAGTTTCCTCGGCATTGAACCGGCCCACCTCGGCGTCGGCTGACTTCCTGACTTATGCGCATCCTCCTCCAGCGCGTCCGGCGCGCCTCCGTTGAAATCGACGAACGGGTCCATGCCTCCATCGGCACCGGCCTACTGGTGCTGCTCGGGATCGAAGAAGCCGACGGAGCCGAAGATATCGAATGGCTCACCGGCAAGCTCGCCCGGCTGCGAATCTTCCCGGACGAGGCGGGAGTCATGAACCGCTCGCTGCTCGAAACCGGTGGCGAAGCGCTCGTGGTGAGCCAGTTCACCCTCCACGCCAGCACCCGCAAGGGAAACCGCCCCTCCTACCTCCGCGCCGCGCGCCCCGAAACCGCCATCCCCCTCTACGAAACGTTCCTGGGACGGTTCGCTCGGGAACTGGGCCGACCGGTCGCCTCCGGCGTCTTCGGGGCCGACATGCAGGTGGCGCTGGTCAACGACGGCCCGGTCACCCTCTGGATCGACAGCAGGCAGCGGGAATAACCCTGAAAAACGGACCTTTTGAGCCGCAAAGAGGCGTTTGCGCCAAAAGTATAAAACAAGCAGCCATTCGTCCATAGCGGCTTCCCCTTCGATCAGGTAGTCAGGATGGATGATGCCTTCACAGGACTACTGGGACGCCTTTACCTACCCCGGCCCGCGGGAACGCAAACACCCGGCCCAGCCGTGGAGTCTCGACCATCTCCGTGAACAGATGGACCAATGCAGCATCGCCGCCGCCATGGTGCTTTCCACGCAGAGCGTGCTTTACGACCCCCACCTGGCCAACCTGGCCCTGAGCCGGCAACTGACGAAAACCGAACGCCTTCACGCCATCTGGAATGTCATGCCCTCCATCGGCGGAGAGTTTCCGCCGCCGGAACGCCTGTTGCAGGAAATGGCGGCGTGGAACGTCCGGGCCGTCTCCGTTTTTCCAAAAACCAACGGATGGGACCTGTCGGACCCGTCTTCCGAGGCGCTTCTACGGGCTCTGAGCACACGACGCATCCCCGTTTACCTTCCCCGGAGCGAATTTGGCGAATACCACGCCCTGCGATCGCTCCTTCGACAATGGCCGGACCTTTTGCTGATCGTTCCCGGCGTCAGTTGGACCGAACAGCGCCTGGTGATTCCGCTTTTGGAGCGGCACCCAAATCTGCACATTACTCTGGACCACTTTCAGGTTCACTATGGCCCGGAAGATCTGGTGGCCAGAGGGCTGGAAGACCAGTTGCTCCATGGCTCGGGCGCACCAGCCATGTCGATGGGAGCCCACCGTTGTTTGATCGACTACGCGGAGATTCCCGACGCGGCGAAACAAAAAATCGCCACCGGCAATCTCTGCCGCCTTCTCGGTGCACCGCTTCCCCCGCCCGCGCCCGCCCCTTCGCAGGATGACCACCTCATGCAGGCAGCCCGCAGCGGCTCCCCCCTGCCGGTTCCGGTCATCGACATGCATATGCACATCCTCGATGAAGGGCTGCACGGCGCAGGGGGTAGTTACCGGATGCCTCACGGCGGCCCGAAGGGCGTTTTCCATCTGCTCAAGCGGATCGGCTGCACCGGCGGCGGCTTCATGAGCTGGAACGGCACCGTTTCCTGCGACACCGTGGCCGGAAATGAATGCACCCGGCGCGCTCTCGATGTCGCCCCGCCCGGTTTCTGGGGGCTGGGCTCGTTTGACCCGTGCCACTACAGCCAGGAGGAACTGGCGCGTCTGATCCCCGCGCTCTACGAAGACCGCCGCTTCCTCGGCATGAAACCGTATGTCCGGCAGGGAATGGCCTACGACAGTCCGCTCTACGATCTCTGGTGGCGCTTTGGCAACGAACGCGGCCTCTACGCCTTGTTGCATCGCACCCGGCAGGACTTCTCCGAGGTCACTTGCCTGGCGAAAAAATATCCCGGCGTTCAATGGATCGTCGCCCATTGCGGAGCCAGCTTCCACGTCGCCGACCAGGCGATCGAAGCCGTCAGAAGCCATCCCAACATTTACGCGGAAATCACCCTCACCCCGGTGGGCGAAGGGGTCATTGAACACCTGGTCGCCGGTTGCGGTGCAGACCGGGTGCTCTATGGCAGCGATCTCCCGATGCGCGATCCCCGCCAGCAACTCGGCTGGGTGGTTTACTCGCGCCTCTGCGTGGAAGCCAAGCAACGGGTACTCGGGCAAAATGCACTCGCCCTTGTCGCAGCCATCAACCCCCATGCCGCCGCAAGTCTATACAAGGTCGTCCACCAGCCATGACGCGGAGCCTACCTCATTTTCATCTTCAAGCGGTATTGCGTTGGCGCCTCACCCTCCATTTTCTTAAACTGCTTGGAAAAATAAAAAGCGTTTTCATAGTTCAGCCGATCCGCGATCTCGGTGATATTGAGGGATGAACCGGCCAGCATCTCCTTGGCGTGTTCGATCCGCGCTTCGATGATCGCCCGGCTGGGCGTTTTCC
>DATMFV010000038.1:0-50246 GCA_035555975.1 Chthoniobacteraceae bacterium | reverse complement strand
CTGCTCGGGGCCTTCAATGCCGCCCGCCAGACCAAGGCGCAGATCGCCGCGCTCGACCAGATCGTCCGGCACATTGAAGAATTCAAACCCGAACAGATCGCCCCGGTCGTCGCCACCGTCGAAAACGCGGCCCAGAAATGCCGCCGCCTCAACACCTCGCAGGCGATCGAACTCCTTCTCGGGCGCGACGAGTTGATCGAGGAGACCGGCCTCTGCGCCGATGCGAACGCCCTCTCCCTCTCGGAAATCCTGCACGAGGAGGAACGACGCCTTCACGAAATTTTAAGCGAAATCCCGGCCACCAAACAACGCCGCATCCTCGCCGCCTTCCCCGCCGCATGGGGCGACCAGTGGGTCCCCGAATTGCTGACGCTGATGAGCAAGAGCGGCACCCGGGTCGTCACCGAAGGAGCCCGCCTCCTTCAGGAGGAAGGCCACACCGAAGCGCTGCGCAAGGACCTGGAGCGTTGGATCAGCGATCACACGATCTCCATCGAAGTCCTCACCTGGCTCTGCAAGGAGCGCGAAGGGGCCTTCTTCGACATGGTTGACGCGGAGGTCTTGAGCGCCATCCTCTCCGCCCTCGAACGCGACCAGACCAACGACATCCGCAAGGGGGGCCGCCTGCACGACATCCTGCTCGACGACCGCGAGCTGATCCCCGACATGCTCACCAATGCCTCGGCGGAGACCGTTCGCGACACCATCCGCAAGATCATGCTCTCGAGCGTTTTCGAAGGGCTCAACAAGCGCTCCATCCTCGGGCGGATCGTCCGCGTCTTCCCGGAAATGGAATCGCTGCTGGCCGGGGGCGACCACTCCGACAAGCAGGAAGTGCTGATCGTCTCGTGGGAAAGCCTTGAAAAGCGCAAGAGCGAATACGAGGAACTGATTACCAAGAAGATCCCCGAAAACACGAAGGAGATCTCCGTCGCCCGTTCGTACGGCGACCTTCGGGAAAACTTTGAGTTCAAGGCGGCCAAGGAGATGCAGCGCGTCCTGATGCGCCGCAAGGCCGAAACCGAACGCGAACTGGCCATTGCACGCGGGACCGACTTTGCCAACGTCGACACCACCGTCGTCTCCATCGGTTCGGTCGTCTCCCTGCGCGATACGGAAAGCGGGCGCGAAGTCACCTACAAGATCCTTGGTGCATGGGACAGCGACCCGGCGGCGGGCATCATCTCCTACAAGGCCGCCATCGCCCAGGCCCTGATGGGCCGCCGCCCTGAAGAAGAGGTGACGATCCCCTCCGAACACGGGGTCAACCAGGTCAGGATCCTCTCCATCACGCCGTACCTCCAGCCGGCCTGATTTTTTTCAACAACTGCCTCCCGGGTGACGCACGCCATGTCGCGTCACCCGGCCCTTTTTTGCCCATGAACGATTACCTTTCCGCCGCCACGCAGGCCGCCCGCACCGCCGGGGCGCTCCTCAAGGAACACTTTGAAAAGGAACTGACCGTCAACGAGGTCGATCTTCACGACATCAAGCTCGAACTCGACGTCCGCTCGCAGGAACTGATCACCTCGATCCTCCTTGAAGCGTTTCCGCAACATGCCATCCTCGGCGAGGAAGGGATCGCCGGAAACCAGGAGAGCCCGTACCAGTGGATCGTCGATCCGATCGACGGCACGGTCAATTTTTTCTACGGCATCCCCCATTTCTGCATCTCCATCGCGCTCCACCACGAGGGTAAGGCGATCGCCGCAGTCATCTACGACCCGATGCGCGATGAACTCTGGGAAGCCGCCAAGGGAGAGGCTACCCGTCTCAACGGCAAACCGTGCAAGGTCAGCGCCCGGACAAAGATCGGCGACGCCGTCGTTTCAGTCGGGTTTGCCAAGTCAAGCTCGACCATCAGGACCGGGCTGCCGCTCTTTGAGAAGATGATCTACAAGGTCCGCAAATGCCGGCTGATGGGGAGCGCCGCGCTTGATCTCGCGTATGTCGCTTCCGGTCGGCTCGACGCCTACATCGAATCGACCGTCAACCTCTGGGACATCGCCGCCGGGCGGCTCCTCGTCGAAGCCGCCGGGGGAAGCGTCGAAGTCACCCCGCGCGAGGACGATCCCAGGAAGCTCTCCATCGTCGCCACCAGCGGGGCCATGGACCTCGGGCTCGACGATTGACTCCACCACCCTGAAACACCTCATCCTTTAGAAAAGCAAAATGGCCCTTCATCTCGTCGGTATCGGTTACGACATTCACTCCTTTGCCCCTGTCGAAGCGGGGCGCAAGCTCATCCTGGGCGGCGTGGAAATCGCCCACTCCCAGGGGCTCGACGGCCACTCCGACGCCGACGTCTTAAGCCACGCCATCGCCGACGCCGTGCTGGGAGCGATCGGTGAAGCCGACATCGGGCACCATTTCCCGAATACCGATCCCTCCATCTACGGCATCAGCAGCCTGGAGATCGTCCGGCGGGCGGTGGAACTGGTCGCCGAACAGGGCGGGCGGATCATCAACGTCGACTCGAGCCTCATCGCCGAAGCGCCGAAGATCGGGCCGCACCTCGAAGCGATGCGCAACAACCTCGCCGAAGCGCTCGGGATCGCCCCCCGGCGTCTCGGAATCAAGGCGACCACGAATGAACGGCTCGGCGCGATCGGCCGCCATGAGGGGATCGCCGCCATGGCCGTGGCGAGCGTGGAACTTTCCGACGAAGCGTGATTCCTAAAAAAGCATTTTTCCTTTGCACCGGATCGTTCCGCTTGGCTAAACCTTGGTATGCCTGATTCGTGTGTCGTCGCCATCCTCCCTGCGCGCTGGGGGTCGACCCGCTTTCCCGGCAAGCCGCTTTGCCCGATCGCAGGCAGGCCGCTCATCCGCCACGTCTGGGAACGGGCGCGGCAGGCGCAACGGATCGACCGGGTCATCATCGCCACCGACGACGAACGGATCGCCAAAGCCGCGCAGGAGTTCGGGGCCGAGGTTGCCATGACCGACTCCACCCACCAGAGCGGCACCGACCGGATTGCCGAAGTCGCCGCATCGCTCCCGCAGGCGACCCATCTCCTCAACGTCCAGGGCGACGAACCGCTGGTGGAACCGGCGTTGCTCGACCGGCTGGCCGAAGCGTTGATCGCCTCCCCGGAACTCGGGATGATCACCGCCGCCAACCCGTTTTACGATCACGAAACGCTCGTCAACCCGAACGTCGTGAAAGTCGTCCTCGACGCCGGCGGCCATGCCCTTTACTTTTCACGCAGCGCCATCCCGCACCAGCGGGGCGGCGAAGTCATTGGAACCCCGCTCCTGCGTCACCACGGCCTTTACGGCTACAGCGCGCCGTTTCTCCGGCAGTTTGTCGGCTGGCAGCCGTCGCCGCTGGAACTTGCCGAGCAACTGGAGCAGCTCCGCGCGCTCGAGAACGGCGCGAGGATTCGCGTGATCGTCACCGAATGCCGTTCCATCGGCGTGGATACCCCCGAAGATGTCGCCCGGGTGGAGGCGCTGCTTGAAAACCAGGATGCAGGTTAAAAACCAGAAACCGTTCCTCCCCATGAACCCCGGTTTTTTGATGATTTCAACGGTTTACTCTTCATGAAATATATTTTCGTTACAGGTGGTGTCGTCAGTTCACTCGGCAAGGGGCTTGCGGCGGCGGCTCTCGGGACGTTGCTGGAACATCGCGGCCTCAAGGTCGTGCTCCAGAAGTTTGACCCCTACCTCAACGTCGACCCGGGGACGATGAGCCCCTTTCAGCACGGCGAAGTCTACGTCCTCAACGACGGCGCGGAGACCGACCTCGACCTCGGCCATTACGAACGCTTCACCAACTGCGAGTTGACCCGCAACAACAACCTGACCAGCGGGCAGGTCTACCAGAACGTCCTCGACAAGGAGCGGCGCGGCGATTACCTCGGCAAGACCGTGCAGGTCATCCCGCACGTGACCGACGAAATCAAGAACCGCCTGCGCGAAGTCGCCCAGCAACAGCCGTGCGATGTCCTGATTACCGAAATCGGCGGGACCACCGGCGACATCGAGGGGCTGCCGTTCCTGGAGGCGATCCGGCAATTCAACCTCGAAGTCGGGCCGCAGAACTCCATCATCATGCATGTTACGCTCGTGCCGTACATCAAGGCGGCGGGCGAGCTCAAAACCAAGCCGTCGCAGCAGAGCATTGCCAAGCTGCGCGAGATCGGGCTCCACCCCCAGGTGTTGATCTGCCGGACCGAGCACCCGCTCGAAGACGATGTCCGCCAGAAGCTCTCCATGTTCTGTAACGTGCCGATCGGCGCGGTGATTGAAGCGCGCGACGTTGATCACACCATTTACGAAATGCCGCTGATGCTTCAGCACGAGAAACTCGACGACACCGTGGTCAAGCTCCTCGGGTTGACCAAAGCCCAGCCGGTGGCCGACATGAGCCACTGGAAAAAGTTCGTCCAGCGCGTCATCAACCCGAAAAAACGGGTCAAGATCGCCGTCGTCGGCAAGTATATCGAGCTTCAGGACGCCTACAAGTCGATCTACGAAGCGCTCACCCACGCGGCCGCGAGCCTCGATTGCGGGATCGACCTCGTCCGCATTGATGCCGAAACCGTGGAAGAGAGCGACCTGGCCGACTCCGCCGGTATCCTGATCCCCGGCGGCTTCGGTGACCGGGGGGTCGAAGGAAAGATCCGCGCGGTCCAGTATGCCCGCGAGCATGGCGTCCCGTTCCTCGGGTTGTGCCTCGGCATGCAGGTCGCCACCATCGAGTTCGCCCGGAATGTCTGCGGCCTCTCCAGTGCCAACAGCACGGAATTTGACCAGCAGACCCCGCACCCGGTCATCTCGCTGCTTGAAGAACAGAAGGAAGTCACCAACAAGGGCGCTTCCATGCGGCTCGGCACCTGGCCGACCCGGATCAAGGCGGGAACGCGCGCCCATCAGGTCTACGGCAGCGAAGAGATCCACGAACGGCACCGCCACCGTTACGAATTCAACCCCGCCTACCGCGAGCAGATGCTCCAGAACGGCTTTGTCATCTCCGGCCTTTCACCGGACGAAACGCTCGTGGAACTGATCGAACTCAAAAACCACCCCTGGTTCCTCGCCTGCCAGTTCCACCCGGAATTCAAGAGCAAGCCGAACCAGCCCCACCCGCTTTTCAAGGGGTTCCTCGCGGCGACGCTGGTCGAACAGGCGTAGGCGTCGGATTCCGAACGCGACGCCGGCTTGCTGGAGGGTCGACCTCCGCGTCGACTGCGGCGTTGGACTTGGGTCCACCCGTTTGCCCACGGCAACATCAAACCCCGCGGCGGACGCGGAGGTCCGCCCTCCAATAACCCGTCAACGTTGCATGCCTGCTGGAGGGTCGGCCTCACACCGCGCCCCGTACGAAGGCGGGGGTTACACTTACACCATCCCGAGCTTCTCGCGTCCGGCGGGGGAGATGCGGTCGGGGGACCATTGCGGTTCCCAGACGAGTTCGACATTCGCGCTTGCCACGCCCGGCACCGTCAGGATGCGTTGTTCGGCATCGGCGGCGAGGGTCGGCCCCATGCCGCAGCCAGGGGCGGTCAGCGTCATCTGAACATTGACGCGTTTTCCCTTACCCGATGCGTCATCGACGGCCTCCATGCTGTAGATCAACCCGAGATCGACGATGTTGACCGGGATTTCGGGGTCGTAACAGTTGCGAAGCTGGGTCCAGACCGCTTCGGGATCAAACTCGCCCTCGACCACCGGTCGCTCCGGAGTCTCGGCGGAAGAGGCCACTTCCGTGACCTCGCGCCCGAGCGCATCGGCGTCAGCGCCGTGAATGCGAAAAAGACCGGGTTGATGGGCCACCACCACCGTGAAAGCTCCACCAAGGGCCTGGGTGATGATCACGTCGTTCCCTTCGGGGAGGGTGATCTGTTCCCCGCTGGGAATCCGGACCGCCACGACATCGCGTTTAAGGGTAATGGAAGCTTCCTGGTACATAACAGAATCGGTTGGGTTAAAAAGGGTTGAAAATCAGTCCAGCCTGCCTGCGATCAGCTCTCGTCGCCCTCTGCGGGGTGCGACGGGCCTTTGCGTGCGAGGTAATCTTCCACCCGCAGGAGATTGCCTTCCCCGGCGCGCTGGACGATCCTCAAAAGATCCTCCATGGAAGCGACTTCTTCAAGTTGTTCGCTGACGAACCATTGCAGAAAGTTGTCGGAAGTGTAATCCTTCTCCTCCTTGGCGATGTGGACCAGTTGGTTGACCTGCGCGGTCACCTGTTTTTCCTGTTCCAGCGAAAGTTTCACGGCATCCTCCGCAAAGTTGAAGGAATGGATCGGCGCGCCGATCGCCGGGATGACCACCTTTGCCCCGATGTCGACCAGGTACTGAATGAAGCGGTGCGCATGCTCTTTTTCCTCTTCAGCCTGCCGCTTGAAGAAACGCGCCAGTTCGGGAAGCGTTTCGCTCTCAAAATGAGCGGCAATCGCCGTATACTGGAGCATGGCGGAAAATTCATTGCCGATCTGCTGGTTGATCGCGTCGATGATCCTTTGGCTAAATAGCATGGGGTTGATCTTCGCTTGAAACCGGTGCGACTGCAATCTTAATCTTGCCCGGCCAAACGCCCGAAAAGCACCTCTTTTCTCCCCAAAAAACCGACCTTTCTCCCATGAAACCAACCACCCAGCCGACCTCCGAAACGCCACCGCCGACCCTCGCCGGGTTGAGCGACTACCTCGATCGCCTCCTTTCCCACGACACTGTTTCGGACTGGCCGCAGGCGCGCAACGGGCTTCAGGTGGAAAACAACGGGACCGTCACGAAACTCGGGGCCGCCGTTGACGCTTGCGAAACGACCTTCCGCATGGCGCTCGAAGCGGGGGTCGATCTCCTGCTGGTTCACCACGGCATTTTCTGGAGCGGCGTCGCGCCGGTGACGGGCGCTGCCTACCGGAAGCTCAAGCTGGCGATCGAGGGGAATCTCGCCCTCTACAGTTCGCACCTCCCGCTCGATCTCCACCCCGACCTCGGAAACAACGTCGGGCTGGCAAGGGCGATCGGCCTTCCTGATCCGGTCCCGTTTTTCATGGAAAAGGGGAACCCGATCGGTCTGCGAAGCGAAACGGCGCTCGACCGCGACAGGCTCCGGCAGCGGCTCGAAGAGGCGGTCGGCGCTCCGGTCAAACTGATTCCCGGCGGGCCGCAAACGGCGAGAAAAATCGGTCTCGTGACCGGCGGTGCGGGCGGGGAGGTCTTCAAGGCCGCCGGGGAAGGGGTCGATACCTTCATCACCGGCGAGGGGCCCCACTGGAGTTACACCGCTGCGGAGGAACTCGGCGTCAACCTCCTCTTTGCCGGGCATTACGCCACGGAGACCTTTGGGGTCAAGGCGCTCGCCCGGCACCTGGCCGGGCGTTACCGGCTCCCGTGGGTTTTCCTTGATCACCCGACAGGGTTGTAAAAAACCACTGACAGCGGAACCGGAGGCGCATGGGAAAGTGCGTCGCCCCGGTTCCACCCGGGTGATCGATCAGATCAATTCGTTGAGGCGGGTTGCCTCCGGATTGAGCTTGAGCAGGTCGTCGATGACCACCGGCTGGCCGCTCTTGATCGACTGGTTGGCGGCGATGCCGATCAGGGCCGATGCCGCCCCCTGTTCATGACCGGCCGAACGGAAGTACGGGTCCGGCTCCGCCGTAGGCGAGAAGATCTGTTCCTGGATGCGGGTATCCCCGCCGCCATGGCCGCCGGTGGCGGTCGGGATTTCCACCTCGTACGGGTTGCCGAAAAGCGGGTAAACGATCAGGCTCTTCCTCCTGCCTTCCCCCTGCTCTTTGGCCAGTTCCTTGTCGGACTGGCCGGTGATCACGTGGCTGCGGTGGATCTCTTCGTACTCGATCCGCCCCTTGTCGCCGCTGATGCACGCCCGGTAGCCTTCCTTCGGGCAGTAGGCGTTGAGCGAATAGTTGAACATGATGCCGTTGCGGTAGCGGACGATCACCGACATCGAGTCTTCAATATCAATCCCGTCGCGGAAAACGTTCCGGTCGCGGACATAGCCGCTTTCCGTCTCGGCGTCGCGGTAAAGCCCCTTGGTCGCCGGGGTCTTGTCGAGGTCGAAGTAGAACGGATCGTTGTTCTCCTTGGGCGCTTCGCTGTAGCGTTCGTAGGTGGTGAAAGCTTCGTCGCCGCGCGCGATGGCGTTCTTTTTCCCGTAGAAAACCAGGTCGCCGATGGCGTAGACCGTCTTGGGGATGCTGTTGATCCACCAGTTGACGAGGTCGAAGTGGTGCGTTGATTTGTGGACCAGCAGCCCGCCCGAACGCCCCTTTTCGCTGTGCCAGCGGCGGAAGTAGTCGGCTCCGTGGGTGGTGTCGAGCAGGTACTCCAGGTTGACGTGCTTGACGTTGCCGATGACGCCCTTGTCGATCAGGTCGCGGACCAGCGTCGCCCCCGGGGTCCAGCGGACGTTGAAGGTCACGCGGACCTTTCCGCCGCTGCGATCGACGGCGGCCTGGATGGCGCGGAGTTTTTCGTCGTCAATGGTGATCGGCTTTTCGCAGACCACGTCGCACCCCTTGTCGAGGCTGCGGATGATGTAGTCGTGGTGCGTGTCGTCGCTGGAGCAGACGATGACGATATCGGGCTTGAGTTCGTCGAGCATCTGCTCGAACTGGTCGGCGTGGTAGGTCTTGATCTCCCCCTTGCAACCGTAGCTCTCCGTCAGTCGCTTGCGGTGGTAGTCCATGCGCACCTGGCTCAGGTCGCAGAACGCCAGCAGTTCGCAGTGTTCCGAATAATCGCGGACGATCGGGTCGATGAACATCGTGATCCTCCCCCCGGTTCCGACGGCAACAAATGTTTTCTTTTTTTGAGACATAAAGACTGAAGTCGGGCTCCCCCGCCCCGCAGGTTTTCACCACGGCAACGCTTCGCCCCAACACCTGCCGCGCGTTTGCGCCAGATGCGGACACGGGAATCCCACGACACCCTTTGATTGGTACGGCAACTTCCCCCCGCAGGTCAATGCGATTATCACCTGATAGCATGGAAGAAAGCCACGGCGCCCACCGGCGGGAAGAGTGCGTGGAGCCTTCGCTCATCCGTCGCAAAAGATTTGCGAATGCTGCGAATATTGCGTATACTTCGATCATGGCTGCTGTGACTTTGCCAACTTCAAGAACCGCTACCCCGAGTCCAAGGGATCTGGAGCTTGCCAAGCGTTCTCATCATCACCTTGAGACGGCCGTCGCTGGAGATGCCTTGATTGAACTCTCTGTCCACTCCCGCGGGGGGCATCAACAGGTTGCTGCAACGCCGATTCCGATGGCGGCGTATCGTTTGCTGGTTCAAATTCTTGCCGATATGGCGGAAGGCAATGCGGTCACGGTGATCCCATTGCATCGCGAAATGACGACACAGGAGGCGGCCGATTTTCTGGAATGTCACGTCCGTCTCTGATCAAACTGTTGGATCAGGGGAAAATCGGCTTTCGCAAGGTGGGGAAACACCGGCGGGTGTTGTTCAAGGATGTAGCCGACTATCAGCGACGCTCCATGGCCGACCGACGCACCGCTCTTGATGAGTTGACGCGGCAGGCACAGGAGCTTGAAATGGGTTATTAGTGCCGCATTTGACCGTCATTCTCGATGCCTGTGTGCTCTATCCTGCTCCCGTGAAGGATCTGCTTCTGCAACTGGCCTGTACCGGGCTGTTTCGGGCGCGCTGGACAGATGCCATTCATGACGAATGGATCAGGAACGTTCTGAAAAATCCCCCTCTATCACAGGACGAGTATCTCGACCGGTTGAGGTCTCTCAGGCTCACTGAGACAGCCCGATTCCTACACGGAAAGATCGGCTGAACCTGCGGCTACCGGTTTCGCACGGAATCGCGGCCCGCCATCCGTGCGGCTCGTTTTCTCAGGACAAAAGCCATGAGAGCGATCCCCAATACCATGATCACGGTGGTCCGGGGTTCGGGGATTCCCATCACCTTTTCGCTCAGGTTGGCGACGATAAAAATCTGGTCATTGACCTGGTTCGACGGGTTTCCCCAGGAACCGGCCCGGTATCTCCCTGCGGCCCCGGTCACCGCGTCTGAAAAGAGGAAGGTCCCGGCCGGGTAATCGTCGAGCAGCAGAGGATCGAGCGGGGTGCTTACCTGTCCGGCCAGCGAGTAATAGACCCCCGCCTGCAATGTGATCGGAACCGCCAGATTCACCCAACGGAACCCGTCTTCGTAATGCGCCGCCGTACCTCCGGGGATCGTCACCTGCCCGACGATCTCGGAATTCAGAAACGGCCAACTCTCGCCCCCGCTCCCCGAACCGATGCCGACCCAGTGCTCCTGTGTCAGTCCGTCGCCGCCGTGGTCATAGAACCCGAGGGAGCGGACCGTCAGTTCGCGGTCCGTGATAAAGACCAGTCCGTACGTTCCGAGGTAATCGGTGCGCACCTCCCCCTCTCCCGGCTCGGTGATCAAGGTGGTCTGCGCCTGGGAAGTCGCGGCGAAAAGGGTCAGGGAAAGAATACTCAGGAAACGGGAAATCTTCGTCATGGTTCAATGGATGGCCGGCAACCCAACCACCCCGTCCGCCAGATGAAAACCCCCACACGTGAGGGTTGACCGCGTTTTATCCGGCCTTCGCCGGTCCGCCTGATTGCAGCCTCACGCGCAGGGCAAAAACCGTGGCGGCGTGGCGGTTCTCCTGATCCAGCTTCTCCACGATGTTGGCGACATGTTCCTGGATCGTCGTCAGGCTACGCTTGAGGATGATGGCAATCTCGCGGTTCTGCTTGCCCTCGGTCATCCAATAGAGCACCTCCGCTTCCCGTGGACTCAAGCCAAGCTGCTCCAGAGAGGCCCTCGCCGCTGCTTCGGCTCTTTCGGGCCACGGCTCCTCCTGATGACTCCATGCCAGGCGGAGATGCGGAGCAAAGGCGTCAAGCAACTCGCATTCACGCCGGGTGAAATCCCTCCGCCGGCGGTTCATGCTCAAACCGGCCACGGTCGTGCCGTCCACCTGAACCGGAAGGCTGAGGCAGTGCTCAAACCCGAGGCGTGCCATGCAGGTCCGGTAATATTCGGAAGCCAGCCATTCCTCGCGGCTCACGACATCCGACACCCTGCGGGCGCAGGTTTCACCCGTGCGCTCGTAATGGGCCACCAGCGGCATCCTGCCCGGCGCGGCGGCGTAATAGGCGATCTCCTCCTCGGTAAACGGATTCTCCGGCGCCATGAAAGTCGCCACGCGGCACCGGCTCCGATCAGTCAGGTGGATGCAATGCAGGTCGGCGGAAATCAGGCGTTGCAGCGCCCCGAGGGCGGCATCCATCAAGTCCCGGTAATCCCGGGCCTTGTTGATTTCGTAGACGGCATCAAACAATCCGCGCCATTTTTGCGAAGAGATCGGGAGCGACGGCTTTTGAGGGGAGGCGGACTTCATCAAACGACCCAAAACGAAGGACTCCCGGCCTGATTCCCCCAATCAGACGTTGAACCGGAACTCCATCACGTCGCCGTCGGCCACGACGTATTCCTTCCCCTCGATGCGAAGCTTTCCGGCCTCTTTTGCCTTGGCGAAGGAGCCGAGGCGGACGAGCTCGTCGAAGTGAATGGTTTCCGCCGCGATGAAACCGCGTTCGAAGTCGGAGTGAATCACCCCTGCCGCTGCCGGGGCCTTGTCTCCGGCGCGGATCGTCCAGGCGCGGGTCTCCTGTTCGCCGGTGGTCAGGTAGGTCCGCAGGCCCAGCAGGTGGTAGACCGCGCGGATCAATGCGCCGACGCCGCTCTCTTCCACGCCGAGGTCGCGCAGGTATTCCTGAGCCTCTTCGTCGGGAAGTTCGACCAGTTCGCTTTCGATCTGCGCGCTGATGACGATCGCCCCGGTGGCGAGGTGGTCGTTCGCATACGCCTGGACCGCCTTGACATAACGGGTCGAGGGGTGAAGATCGGCCTCCGCCACTTCCTCCCCGGCGGCAAGCTGGCGGGCCACCTCTCCTAGCGCATCCTCCGCCACGTTGCAGGCAAAGATCGTCGGTTTGGTGGTCAGGAGCGTGAGCGCCTTCGCGGTTTTCTTCTCCTCATCGGTCAACTCCAGCGTGATCGCCGGTTTGCCCGCGTCGAGGTGCGGGATCAGCTTTTCGGTGACCGCCAGTTCGGCCTGCGCCACCTTGTCGCCTCCCTTGGCTCCTTTTTTAAGCCGTTCGGCCCGCTTCTGGAGGGAGCCGAGGTCGGCCAGAATCAGTTCCGTGTTGATGACTTCGATGTCGCGGATCGGGTCGACGCTTCCGGCGACGTGGTGGATGTCGCTGCTGTCAAAACACCGGACGACCTGCACGATGGCGTCGACTTCGCGGATGTGGCTCAAAAACTGGTTGCCCAAGCCCTCCCCCTGGCTCGCGCCACGCACCAGCCCGGCAATGTCGACAAACTCGATCGCCGCCGGGATCAGTTTTTTGGAATTGGAAATCTTTGAAAGCGCGGCGAGACGCGGGTCGGGAACGGTCACGACCCCCTGGTTCGGGTCGATCGTACAAAACGGGTAGTTCGCCGCCTGCGCCTTGCGCGTCCGGGTGACGGCGTTAAAGAGAGTGGATTTTCCGACGTTCGGGAGCCCGACGATGCCTGCACTTAACATAAGAAACGCGGAGCGTAACGATCTTTGGGCCAAATGCAACTATTCCAGAAAAAAAGGAGCCTCTTCGCTCTTCGGGGCCGGGGTTTTCATTGAGGAAAAGAGGTAGGTCGCGATCGCCACCCAGATCAAGAGAAACGCCACCCAGTGTTGCGGCGGGAAGGCTTCGCCAAAGAGGAGCACGCCGATCAGAAGCTGGAGCGTCGGCGTCTGGTACTGGAGGACGCCGAGCGTGCCGAGCGGAAGGAGCTTTGCCGCCTTGTTGAACCAGATGAGCGGCACCGTCGTCACCACCCCGGAGGCAACGAAGAGGAGGGTCAGGAGCGGGGTCGAGCCAAAGGTGGCGCGGCCGGTCGCATGCAGGATGACGACGGTCACCAGCGCCAGTTGCGCCATGACCAGCGTCTCCACCAGCAACCCGCCGAGCGGTGTCGCGGCGACCATCTTGCGGATCAGGCCGTAGAGGCTGAAGGTCACGGCGAGCCCGATGGCGATCAGGGGAAACTGCCCGAGGTTCCAGCCAAAAATGGCCGCCCCGACCATCGCCAGCACCACCGCCAACCCCTTCGCCAGCCCGAGCCGTTCCTTGAGCACGATCGCGCCGAGGAAAATGTTGGCCAGCGGACAGAGGAAATAGCCGAGGCTCGCCTGCACCACCTGATGGCTCGCCACGCTGTAGATGAAAAGGGCCCAGTTGATCGTCAACAGCGCGGCCGTGACAAACAGCAGGCCGACGCTCCGCTTGTCGCGCAGGAGGCCGAGCACTTCCCCCTCGCGGCCCTCCACCTTCACCAGAATGGCAAGCAGCACCACCGACCAGAGCACGCGGTGGCTGACCACTTCGAAGGTGGCGTCCGATCCGAAAAGGTTCCAGAAAAGCGGGAGAATCCCCCAACTGCTACAGGCCAGAATGGCATAGAAATAACCGCTGCGCGGCGCGGGTCGTGGGTCCATGAAAAAACGGGACGAAAAAAGGACGAAACTATTTTAAGGCTGGTTGAATCGGGCAAAAGTGATAAACATCGGTTATTTCACCGACTTTATGGACCCGCTTTTGATCGTACTCCTGGTTTTGGTTTCAATCCAACTTCTCTTGCTGATTTTTCATCCGGCGGCGCGGCGATCGGCGGAAGCGCTCGAGGCGATGCGCCACCAGCTCGCCGGGATTGAAAGCGCCCACGAGCGGCTGGAGGGGACGCTCCGGAGCGAACTTGCCCAGGCGCGCCTCGAACTGGCCGCCACCGTCCGCGACGGCAATCGCTCCATGCTCGAAACCCTCCAGACGATCTCCACCGGCCAGACGCAGCAATGGAACGCCTTCTCCACCCGGCTCGAACAGGTCGGCCAGTTGACCGAAACCCGGCTCGAAACCATCCGGGGTGTCGTCGAGACGAAACTGACCGCGCTGCGCGAGGAGAACTCGCAACGGCTGGAAGCGATGCGCCAGACGGTGGACGAAAAACTGCATGGCACGCTCGAAAAACGGCTCGGCGAATCGTTCCGCCACGTTTCCGAACGGCTTGAACAGGTCCACCGGGGCCTGGGCGAAATGCAGACGCTCGCCACCGGGGTCGGCGACCTCAAGCGGGTGCTCACCAACGTCAAAACGCGCGGCATCTGGGGGGAGATCCAGCTCGGCGCGCTGCTCGAACAACTTCTTGCCCCCGACCAGTTTGAGCGCAATGTCCGCACCCGGCCGGAGAGGAACGAAGTCGTCGAGTACGCCGTCCGCCTTCCCGGCGGGGGCGAAGACGGGGAACCGGTCTGGCTGCCGATCGACGCCAAGTTCCCGGTGGAGGATTACCAGCGGCTTCTCGAAGGGTACGAATGCGGCGACGCAGCCGCCCTGGAGCGGGCTTCGAAGGCGCTGCGCCAGCGGGTGCTCCAGTCCGCAAAGGAGATTACCACCAAATACCTCAACCCGCCGCTGACGACCGATTTTGCCATCCTCTTCCTGCCGACGGAGGGGCTTTTTGCGGAAGTCTGCCGCCTCCCCGGGCTGGTCGACACCCTCCAGAGGGAAGAGCGCGTCGTCATCACCGGGCCGACCACCTTTGCCGCGCTGCTCAACAGCTTGCAGATCGGCTTCCGCACCCTTTCGATCCAGAAGGAATCGAGCCGGGTCTGGCAGATTCTTGGCGAGGTGAAGACCGAGTTTGGCCGGTTCGGCGACGCGCTCGACGGGGTTAAAAAGAAGCTCCACGAGGCGACCAACCGGATGGACGATGTCGGCCGCCGCTCGCGGGCGGTGGAACGGCGGCTGCGCCACGTCGCGGAAGGGCCGGAGACGGCGGCGCTGCTGGAAGAATAGGTCCGATCTTCACCCCTGCGGCGGAAACTTGCGAAGGTCGACCTCCGCATCGACCGCGGCGTGGGACGCTGGGTTCACCCGGCTATTCCCGGCGACCCTCAACCCCCGCAGGTCCGCCCCAGAGCGGTCAGCGGGTGGTGCTGGCGCCGATTTCCGCCAGCATCCGTGCGAAGCGTTTCATCGGCAGGCCGATGACGTTGGTGCGCGAACCCTGGATCGCGGCGACCACGCTCTGCGGCCCGGTGTCCTGGGCGGCGTAGGCTCCCGCCTTGTCGAGCGGTTCGATCCGCGCGAGGTAGTGCTCGATCCGTTCGTCGTCCAGAGGATGAAAGGTGACGTCGCTCTTCTCCAGGCCGCCGAGTTGCCGTTCCCCCTCCGCCGAGCGGGCGATCATCCAGATGCCCGAGTAGACCTGGTGCACCCGACCGCCCAGGCGGCGCAACATGGAACGCGCCTCGTCTAGATCGACCGGTTTGCCGAGCCGTTCCCCATCGAGGGCGACCAGCGTGTCGACGCCGACCACCACCGTTGGCGCGGAGGGCGGCGCGTTCCTTTCCGGACCGCCAAAAAAGAGATCGGCCACCGCCCGGGCCTTGACCCTGGCATGGTGAAGCGTGCTTTCGGCGACGCTCAGGTAGCCGGGGTCGATCTCGTCCACCGCCGCAGGGCAGACCTCAAAAACATAGCCCGCCTGCGCGAGAAGGTCGCGGCGGCGCGGTGACGCCGAGGCGAGGAGCAGTCTTGTGGCGTTCATCGCCGGTTGATCTTTGCGCGCTGACGCGGGTCACGGCGTGCCAAAGGAAGGCATCGCCATCGCCTTGTATCCTTCGGGGACGACGAACTCGTTGTCGTCGAGCGATTTTTCCTCCACGGAAATCAGCGTGGTGGTCATTTTCTGGTTGGGTCCGATCTCCACCTCCACCTTCACCGGGACGCCCGGCAGATCGCCCTCGGGCTGCGGCACCATGGACTGCGCCGCCTTGCTCAGGGCGCTGCTCTGCATTTTCCTGAAGACCTCCATCAACTGGCTGCTGTTAGGATAGTCCTTGGCGATCCAGTAGGACGACTTGTAGTTGCCGCTCGTCAACGTATAAAGCTCGGTGTCGTAACCGCCGATCTTCTCCTTCCTGCCGGTGGCGACGAGGATCGGAGCTGATTTGGTCTCCTCCGCTCCGGCCTGGGTCTTCATCGACTTGAGGAGTTGCTGGCTCGCCTCCGCGTTGATCTCCATGTACATCTTCTGGTCGTGCATGATCGTCTGGATGACGCCGGTCGCAGCGTCAAAGATCGTGCTGATCTGCGGCGTCATGTCGGTGCGGATCTTGTCTCCCTTGATCTTCAGGGTCATCGGGCCCGACTGGCCCGCGCCGTCCATCTGCTGGACGATGACGAGATCGGCCCAGAGGGCGACGGAGGAAAGGAGGGAGAGCCCGAGGGCAAGCAAGCTGGTTTTCATGATGGTCAAGGGGATGTCTTCGTAAAAAAGTGCGGTTACTCTGTTTCTTTTTCGGTTGAAACGCGAGCCTTGGGGGCATTGCCGCCCGCAGCGGCATCTTTTTCCGCAAGCGCCTGTTCAAACGCGCGCCACGCGAGCATGGCGCACTTCACGCGCTGCGGAAACTTCCGCACGCCGCCGAGCACGTTCAGGTCGCCCAATTCGCGCGGCCCGAGGTCGTCCCCGGCGAGTTCCGAAGCGGCGGAAACACGGTCATGGAATAGCCCCAGCAGGTGCTGGGCCTCGCCGGTGCTTTTTCCCTTGAGCTTGAGGGTCATCATCGAAGCCGATGCCTGGCTGATCGCGCAACCATGGCCGGTGAAGGCGATCTCCTCCACCTTGTCGGGACCGAACCGGACGTGCAGGTGGATCTCGTCGCCGCACGACGGGTTGTCGCCATGGACATGGATGGCGTCTTCCTTGATTTCACCATAATTTCGGGGGCGGCGGGAGTGGTCCAGGATCAGTTCCTGGTAAAGATCATCAAAATTCATCGGAAAAAACGTTCGATTTCGGTGAGGATTTCAACCATCCGGTCGACTTCGGCCTCGGTGTTATAAAAATAGAAACTGGCGCGGGCCGACGAGCTTAAACCGAGCTTTCTCATGAGCGGCTGCGTGCAGTGATGCCCGCCGCGCAAGGCGAGCCCGCGCTGGTCGGCCAGTGTGACGACATCGTGCGCGTGGGCGCTGCCGAGCACAAAGCTCACGACGCCGCTGCGCGCATCGCTGCCGAGCGGCGGCCCGAGCACGGTGATCCCGGGGATGGCCGCCATCCGTTCATGCGCGTACTGCGCGAGGCGCTGGTCGTGCTCAAAGATGGCCTCGCGCCCGACCGAGTCGAGGTACTCCGCCGCGGCCCCGAGCGCGATCGCCCCGGCGATGTTCGGCGTCCCGGCTTCGAACCGGTGGGGGGCCGGTTTCCAGGTGCTCGCTTCGTAGCGGACGCTCAAAATCATCTCGCCGCCCCCCTCCCACGGTTCCATGGCGTTGAGCACCTCCTTGCGACCATAGAGGAAGCCGATCCCGGTCGGTCCGCACATCTTGTGACCGGAGACGGCCAGGAAATCGCACCCGATCGCCTGCACGTCGAGCGGGGCATGGCCCGCGCTCTGGGCAGCGTCGACCAGCGTGGTAATCCCTTGTTCCCGGGCCTGGCGGCAAAGCTCCGCCACGGGGTTGATCGTCCCGAGCGAGTTGGAAATGTGGACCAGCGAGAGGAGTTTCACCTCCGGGGTCAAAAGTCCGGACACTTTTTCGAGCGCCAGTTCGTGGCAGTCGTTGATCGGGATGAACCGGAGGGTCGCCCCGGTCCGCTGCGCGATCAGTTGCCACGGCACGAGGTTGCTGTGGTGCTCCATCTCGGTCAGCACGATCACGTCGCCCGGTTTGAGGTGGTTCGCCCCCCAGGCGTTGGCGACGAGGTTGATCGCCTCGGTCGTTCCGCGCGTGAAGACGATCTCCTCATCGCTCGCGGCGTTGATGTAGCGGGCGAGCCGGGTGCGCGCGGCCTCGAAGGAAGCCGTGGCGCGGGCGCTCAGTTCGTGCATCCCGCGATGGACGTTGCTGTTGTCGTGCTCGTAGTAATGCCGGAGCGTCTCGATGACGGCTTTGGGCTTCTGCGAAGTCGCGGCGTTGTCGAAATAGATCAGCGGCTGCCCGTTGACCTGTTGGTCGAGGATCGGAAAGTCAGCGCGGATCGCTTCCCAGTTCTTCCCCTCCGTGTGGGTGGTGGTACCTTGTAACATGTCAAAGGTGATTGGGGGGCGGCGGCGATGAAGCGGCGTCGCCCCTGGTGGCGGGCCGGACGGTTGGCTCGGGCGGCGACCATTTCGAGCCGGTGCAACACCCGGAGTCGCACCCCTTTTTGCTGGTGCGCACCATCCGGCGCACAAAGTAGCCAACGGCAGCCACGATCAGCAGGAGAACGAGCAGTTGATCCAGGAACGGGTTCATCACGTTCCAAACGCTACGCTCTTTCAAGCCAAAAGGCCACCACGGAATTTGCCGCCCGCACGCGGGCTCACGTCCCGCGGCGGTTGCCGAAGAGTTCCACGTGCAGCCGGTGGCAATACCGGTACCCCTTGCGCAGGCAGAGGTCGAGCAGCGCGGCGTTGCGGCCCCGCAGAGTGCCGATGTCGGTTCCCTGCGGCATGAGCAGCACCTTGGAAGGGATGACCGGGTGGCCGATCGACGCCAGAAGCGCCTCGATTTCCGCGAGATCTTCCGCCCCCTCCACCACGAATTTCAACTGGTAGGGGTAATGAGTCACCCAATCGCGCAATACCTCCGGCGCGAGCCGGCGCGCTTCGTGGCGCTCCCGCCAGAGCGGGGAGATTTCCCCTTCGGCGGGGAGGGAATTGGCAAGCTTGGGGCTGATCGAGGCGAGATCGCATGCAATGCCCTCCGGGGGAAGCGTCCCGGCGGTCTCAATGGTGATATGGAACCCCTCCTGCCGCAGGCGGGCGGCGAGCGCGGGCATTTCCGGGGCGAGCATCGGCTCGCCCCCGGTCAGGACCGCGTGCCGGGCGGGGACGGCAAGCGCCTTTTCCACGATCGCCTCCACGGTCATCGTCTCCCCCTCCGGTTTCCATGAGGCGTACTTCGTATCGCACCAGGAACAGCGGAGATTGCACCCCGAGGAGCGGACAAAGAGCGAAGGCACCCCGGTCAACTCCCCTTCCCCCTGCACGGAATAAAAAATCTCGGAAACGAGCATGGTTGGAAAAAAGAGTTTATGCCGTCGGTTCGCGGTACGCCGTCGGGTCCGGCAGCCCGGCTTCCTTGAAAGCGCCGCGGCGTTCCAGGCAGGTCGAACAGGTGCCGCAGTGGCGTTCGCCCCCTTCGTAGCACGACCAGGTCTGCGCGAAATCGACCCCCAGTTCGCCCCCGCGCGTGGCGATCTCCGCCTTGCTCATGGCAATGAAAGGGCGCAACACTTCCACCCGCGTGTAGGTGCCTGCGGTCAATGCCTCGCTCATGGCGCGCATGAACGCCTCGCCGCAGTCGGGGTAAACCTCGCGGTCTCCGCCGTGCGCCGCGATGACCAGCCCGTTCGCGCCGAGGCTTTCGGCAAAACCGCCTGCCACGGCAAGCATGATCCCGTTGCGGAACGGCACCACGGTCGATTTCATCGTCGCCTCGCGGTACGCCCCCTTGGGGATCTCGCCGCCGGAAAGGAGCAGGTCCGACTTGAAATGTTCCCCGATGAACCCGAGCGGGATCACCTGATGCGGCACGCCGAGCAACCCGGCGTGGTGCCGGGCGAAGGGGATCTCCCGGTCGTTGTGTTTCGAGCCGTAGTGGAAGCTCAACGCGCCCACGACCCGATGGCTGCGGTGCGCTTCGTAAAGCGCCACCACGGAGTCCATTCCCCCGCTTAAGAGGACGATGACGGTTTTGGTGTCGGTTTTGGTGTTCGACTGAAGATTCATGCCGGTCAGGAAGGGCACGATACGCCCGGAATCCCAAAGGCTGAAGGTAAAAAACAACCTTCGACAGGGATGCAGCCCATCACCCGGTGAGAAAAGCGTTGACCGTCATTTGGAAACTCGTATAAATGAACGGTAATTCGTAGTAATGCCATCCATGAAATCGCGAAAGAGATCCACCGAAGCAACGTCCGTCAGTCCCAGAAAAGCTGCGCATCGGTTTGGACCCACGCAGAAGGATATTGCAGATGCCTTGGGCGTATCGCAATCGACGGTGGCTTTCGCCCTTAGCGGCACGCAACAACACAAGCTCCTGCCCGAGACCGTGGCGCGGGTGAAGGCGAAGGTGAAAGAACTGGGCTACCGGACCCAGCGACATGCGATGATCTTACGCAAGGGGCGCAGCCACACCATTGGAGCGGTTTTCCGGACCGGCCTCTATCACGCCTCCCAGGAGAGAGTGAAATTTCTGGCCCAGGAAGCCATCGAAGCAGGTTATCAACTCGTGGCCCTGGACCTCGACTGGTTTGGCCAGGACGAACTCGCAGCGCAGGATTACCTTCTCGGCGCGGCGGTGGAGGGCCTGATTTTGTGCAATCTCGTCAAAAATTTCAGCCCGAGCTGGGAGCAATTCATGAGCGTGCGTGCTCTTCCGGTCGTGGCCTTGAGCAGCCCCATCGTCGGGGTGAACCTGACCGCCGGATATGTGCAGGCGGACATGCAGGAGGCTTTCCGTGAGCTGACCGAGGAACATCTCCGGCTTGGCAGCCAACGCCTCTCGCTGCTCCTGCCCTATCACGATGCCGGCAATCAATATGCAGGGGTGGCCGTCATGCAGCGGGTCAACGGATTTGCCGAGGCTGTTCGTGCCGCCGGCGGGGAAGTGATCACCGAAAAAACGGATGGGCAGATCCTGGGGTTGCCTACCCGTTTTTCGCGTAAACGCCGCACGCTGGTAGGAGAGGTGATCTATCCGGTCAAAACCGCAGATTTCAATAACGCGTTTGAGCTGGGTCAGTTCAAAGCAAGGGAGATGATCCAAGCCGGTACGCTTCCCGCGTCGCTGGTTTGCTCCAATGATCAGGTCGCGACCGGCGCTCTTTCGGCGGCCATTGAACTTGGCGTGGATGTGCCGGGAAAGTTGCTTATCTCCGGAGCCGATGACGCTCCGTTTTCGCCGTTTTGCGGTGTTCCCCTGACGACGATCCAACAGCCCTCGCGTGAGATGGCCCGCTGGAGCGTTCAGCGAATCATCGAGAAGATTGAAAACCCGGAACTGCATCTTGAAGGAAAGATACAGACCTTCCCCTGCAAACTGATTCATCGCCGCTCAACAGCCCGATATGCGAAAATACAATAATGGATTTTCACTCGTTGAAGTTCTCGCGGTCGTCATCCTGATTGCCGTTCTGGCCATCCTGGCGATGGGTGCGATCGGTTCGTTGAAGCGAAAACTTGAGACGGGGGTCTGCACAGCCAATCTGCGCCAGGTCGGGGTCGCGCTCTTCGCCTATGTGGCGGACAACAACGGGCAGATCATGGCTCCCTACTCGGAAGATGTAAAGTCGCCCCGTGCATGGCCAAGACGCCTCATCACAGCGGGATATATCGCCAATCCCGACATTCTGTTCTGTCCATCCTTTTTCCCCCGCAACAATAAGGAGGCAAAACGAAAGCCTGCCGAGAAAGACGCGACAGACACCTACGGGCTACGCGCATGGGTTCCGCCCGGGGTGACATGGAAGTTAGCAAACCATCGCATGCATCATCCTTTCAAAACGATTCAAAATCCCGCCGATTTCTTTATCGTGGCGGATAGTTTATGGACGGCGGATGGATGGCATTCCCAAGGCTATAGCCTGGCTCCGGACCCGAAGAATGAAGCGAACAATAAATTCATTCATCTCAGACACGCCGGAAAAGCCAACGCCCTGTTTGCCGACGGACACGTTGAAAGCAAGGAAGCTACCTATTTCACCACATTGCATGAGACCCAGGGGGCCTATTCCGGCGGTCGCGCCTGGAGCGTTTCGGAGCAGTACCTCAAGGAGGGGCGTCCCATAGAATAAGAAGAAGACAAAACCGCATGAGCCATCGACCAAATATCCTCGTTTTCATCAGTGATGATCACGGCCAATGGGCCAGTGGATGCTACGGCAACTCCGAGCTGCGCACCCCTTCCATGGACCATATCGCCCGTTCCGGCGCCCGAATGAAAAACGCTTTTACCCCCTCCCCTGTCTGCTCGCCCGCGCGCGCCTCCTTTTTCACCGGAAAAATGCCCTCGGCTCACGGAATTCACGACTATCTGGCAATGGTTGGATCGCCAGGGGGGAAGCATCCTGCGCTTGATGGGCAGGGAACTCTGGCTGACGCGCTGAAGGCAGCGGGCTACACAACGGGTCTGGTGGGAAAATGGCACTGCGGACCCTTTATGGAATCCCAAGGCTTCGACTTCTGGTTCACCATGGGCGGGCCGGATACGACCAATGCCAGATTTGGAGAGCAACCTTACGTGCGCGGGAATCAGTTGGAGAAGAAGCACGGGCATCAGGCAACGCACCTGACCGACGAATGCCTCCGCTTCCTGCGCGAAAACGATCAAACCAGCCCGTTCTTTCTGGTGGCAGGCTATACCAACTGCCACACACCCCACTCGGGCGAGCCCGCCCGACTGGTTTCCAGCTACCGGAACGCATCATTCCGCGATATCCCGCAGGAAAGCCTCTCGGACGCTCATGCGGCGGTCCGCCTCCGACGTCCCGAAGATCCCGCGATTTTCCGACAGGAAATGGCGCAATATTACGCTGCGGTTTCGATGATCGATGAACAAATCGGTCGCATTCTGGACGAACTCGACAACCTCGATCTCGCAAAGAATACGCTCATTATCTATACTTCAGATCACGGACACAACAATGGACACCACGGCATCTGGAGCAAGGGGAATGCGACGATTCCGCAGAACTTTTATGAAGAATCCATCCGGGTGCCCTGCCTGTTGATGTGGCCCGGCGTCATTCCTGAAGGGCAGGAACGTTCAGACATGGTCAATCACTGCGATCTCTTTGCGACGATATGCGATGCGGCACAAGCCCAGACGCCGGCGGCAGATGCTCACGCGCCCCGTCCCGGGCGATCCTATCTCCCGTTACTGCGGGGCGAAAACAAGCTGCCATGGCGGGATGCACAATTCTGTGAATACGGCAATGCACGGATGATTCGAACGGCCCGTTACAAGCTGGTTCTCCGCTATCCCGGCCCGAACGGGCATTTTAAGAATGAACTCTATGTTCTCGACAATGACCCGCGGGAAACCATCAACCGGATCGACGATCCCGCCTTTAAAAAGGTACGCGAGTCTCTCGGCCACCGGCTGGAAACGTTCTTTCAACAGAATGCGCTTGCGCAAAACGACGGCCGCAAGATTGCCGATCAACACGCCTGCAACCACTATCAACCCTGGTCACTCGACCCCTTGACCATCCCCTGACTTTCCCATGCCTGATCTTCATTCAGCCCCTGCGTCCCGAAACGTAAAACAAAGCCGGTATCTTCTCTGCGGGTTAAGCCTTCGCGGCATCCACATGTTTGGAAAACCTCTATTGAGGGGGGATTTCCCCAACGGCCAATTGGTCGGAGCGGTGGATATTGATCCGCAACGTTCCAAAGCCTTTCTGGAATCGGAGAACATAGACCTGCCCGTGGTGACGCCGGATCGGTTATCCGATCTGATCCAGACCTCAAAAGCCACGCATCTCGTTGTCACCAGCCCCGACCATACCCACGTGGAATATGCGAAGGCCGCGCTCGAACACGGGCTCGACGCCATCTGCGAAAAGCCGGTGGTGACCGATTGCCGTCAGGGAGAACGGCTCCTCCAGGCGCAGTCGCAATCCGCGGGCGAGGTGATCGTGGCACACAATTATCGTTACATGCCGCTGCACACGCGGATCAAGCAGGTGCTCCGCACCGGAATCATCGGACGGGTAACGCAGGTCAACATGGACTACCTTCTCGATACCTACCACGGCGCCTCCTACTTCTATCGTTGGAACCGTCTTCGCGAATGCTCCGGCGGGCTCTCGGTCCATAAGTCCAGCCACCATTTCGATCTGCTCAACTGGTGGCTTGAGGCGACGCCGACGGATGTTTTCGCTTTTGGCGCAAGAAACTATTATGGCCCCGGGAGTCCTCATCGCCCCGCCGGAGACTTGAGCGTCAGCGCCCAAAAGAAGGCATGTCCCTATTATCAGAAATGGTTTTCACAAAGCGAGGCAGCCTTGCAGGATGATCACCTGCCGCCCGCGTGGCAGAAGGACGGGATCTCCCTCTCCTACCCGATGCAATACCCCCGGCCTCTCTATATCTATGACGAAGAGATTAACGTGGAAGACACCTACTCCGCGGTGATCCGCTACAACACGGGAGCTTCCGCCTGTTATTCCGTGGTCTTTTCAAGTGTCTGGGAAGGCTATACCCTCGGCATCAGCGGCACGCACGGACGCCTGGAAGTTCGCTACTGTACAGCACCCAACCGAAGCAGTTTGCCTGTCAGCAAGGAGGTCGAGTTGCGCGTCTGTCCCCTCTTCGGAGCGCCGGTCACGGAAATCGTTGAGGTGAAGTCGGGCGGCCATGGAGGCGCGGACGCCATCCTGAGGGAGGATCTCTTTGGCGAGCCCTCTCCATTGAGCCGTGAGCTGGATCGCGTCCCCTCCCTGCGCGACGGGCTCCTGGCGGTCGCCGTGGGAGAAGCGGTATGGCGCTCGACCGTACAGAACAGGGTGATTCCCATCTCCGAACTCTTTCCGCCGTCGAGAAAAGCGTTGACTGCAAGTCCATAAATTCGTAGCAATATTAATTCGTAGTAACATCAACCCGAATCCTCCGCTGTCGGGAGATGGCGTCTGCCGCCTGACTCTCCTTCTTTTGTCCTCCCAACTTCAACCCCTCTGCACCCGGAAATCCCCATGAAAACACCTCTTTCCAAAGCATCCCTGATGGTCCTTACCCTCGCCGCCTGCCTGTCGCTGCAAAGTACGCAGGCCCAGGTATCGACCAGGTGGAAGTCTGACGCCATCGACCATGATTGGCAAACGGCGGGAAACTGGAGCGAAGGTGTTCCGGGAGTTGCGGATACGGCCTACATTCAGAATGGCGGCAGCGCCGAGATCCATGTGGCCGTGACGGATATCGACTACCTTCGGGTCGGAGGGACTCCCCTAAGCCAGCTCACCATCTTCAGCAGTGGTTCGCTGAAGGTCACCGGCAGCGGCCGGACACGAATCGGAGATGCCGCCGGAACCCTGTACGGCTTGGTCAATGTCAACGGAGGCGCTTTGACCGGAAGCGGCAGACTTTATATCGGGAACAGCGCTGACGACTCACAGGGCACCTTGACGATCCAGAACGGGGGCACCGTGAGCGGTTACAGTTATGTGGGGCTCTCCGTCAACACTCAATCCGGCCAAACCGCCACCTTGAACATCGGGGGCGCCTCGACGGCTGCCGCGCCCGGCTGGCTAGACGCAGTCCACGTCAGCGGCTTTGCTTCGGCAAACCCGTTGGCAGCGAATGTCAACTCGGTGGTTTTCAATCATACCGGCAACCGCTACCATTTCACCACGGGCCCGTCTTCGACCACGGCGGTGGAGATCCGCGGTTCGACGACGGTCAGCGCCAAGGCAGGCGTTACCGTGTTATCCGGCGCGAACACCTATACAGAGGGGACCACCGTAGCCGCCGGAGCCGTGCTCCTCGCCAACTACATGACCGCTTCTTCCACGGCCAGCTCACTGGGAACGGGAAGCGTAACCGTCGCATCGGGGGGAACCCTGGGCGGACGCGGCCATATAGCGGGCGCGACCTCGATCGACGGCATCCTGCAACCCGGAGACGATGCTTTCGGGAATGCCGAGCCTGCTCATGGAGTCCTGAAATTTGCCAATGATCTGACGCTGGGCGCGACCAGCACGACACTCATCGCCCTGAATGGATCGGAACGGGAAACCGGGTACGATGCTCTCGACATCACCGGCCATTTGACCCTCGACGGTCAGTTGAAGATCAACCTGATGGAAAACTTCTCCATTGCGTTAAACAAGACCGAAAGCTTTCAGATCTTCAACGTCACGGGAAACATCAATGGCGCGTTTGATACCTTTGAGCTTCCCACAAACTGGAACGGGCTCGATCTCCAGTGGGATACCTCCGTACTCTCGACCACCGGGATGATTTCCGTCACCGCCATTCCCGAGCCGTCCACCATGGCCCTTGTGGGGATGGCTGTCGCTATCTTCGGCCTGGCGGCCGGACGCAGACTGCGGTCGCAAAACTCCTTTCCGTCACTCTATTGAGGGTCAACATCTTCATGATCAAACCAACGATTGTCCTTGCCGCTTATCTGTTCTGCATCCAACCTTGGGCATCCCTTGCCGATTCCTCACCACCGCAGGAAAAGCAGATCACTCCCGACACCGTGCAACGGCAGCGGAAGACGGACCGCACCTACGTGTTCAGCCGCGCCCAATGGAAGTATGGTCTGGAACGGGACGATTACCTGAGCCGGTGGGTGGACCGTCCGTTGTTCGTCAATCCGGAGTTGCGGGACACTTCAGAGCCTCGGAGCGTCTATTACCCAAGCTTTCTGCGAATCCGGGAAGTGCTGGAACAATACGGCCTCGACGGGATGGCATTCTTCCCGGAGACGACCGGCCGCTCCATCATCTATGACTATGCCGCCCGTAGTGGAAAGGATGGATTCAAAATCCTCTCCGAGTTTTTCCATGGAGGAGACCGCTCGGGAAAGGTCGAGGTGGTCGGAAAAGCCATCCATCACCCCGCTTCTTTCACGATCGACGGCAAACTGGTCATCACCTCCTATAACGCAGATAAGCCGCCTCTCGATCTCAAGTATTGGAAAGAGGTGCTCGGCGAGATCAAAGCCAAATACGGGGAGCGCATCATCTTTCTCCCTTCCTTCACCCGTTTCGGCAACCAATCGCTCACGTCGTGGAGGGAAAAGTTCAACAGGAACGCCGTCACCCCGGAAGATGAAGAACAGATCAGGCAGCGATTCCGCGAATGGCTCCGCGTCACCGACGGTCTCTACTACTCCATCCCTTCCGTGACGAGGGACGAGGACCGGCGTTTTGATCCGGTATTCTTTCGTGACTTTATTGTGCGCATGATGAAGAGCGTCCTGAGTGAGCCGGAGTTCAAAGACAAATACTTTGCGCTCCCGGCGGGGATAGGACATGAGAACGTCACGCGGGTCGGCTATATCTATAGCAGTGACGGGACAAAGACATTACGCGGTTCTTTCGAGGCCGCCCTTGCGGCCGAACCCGACATCATCAACATTCCCGAATGGGATGAGCAGAATGAAAACACGAGCCTTCGCCCTACAGTCTATAACGGCACCTCGTCGATGCGGATCATGCGCTACTATATGGCCGGGATCAAGGGAGAGAAGTTGACGCCCCTCGCCGGGGATGACCTGAAGATCCCCAACCTGATCGTCAGCTACCGCAAAGTGCTTGTCCTGGGCGAGAAGCTCGAGGTCGAGCTGTTAAACGTTCCCGACTCCACGGACAACGCCGCCTATACCGCCCGCCTGACCTTGCTTGATCCGGAAGGAACGCCGGTGTACACCTCCGAAGCGTTCCGTTTTTCCCGCGATCACCTGACCGATCACACCGTTTCCATCCCAAGCGAAACCCTCGCCGCTCATCGTGTATTGATCCCGCGCCTCGAAATCGACACCGACGGAGAGAAAACCATCTTCATGGACGGGCTGCATTATATCGACCTGCGCGCCACATGGAACTGGGACTACAAATGGGTCAAACAACCTTTGCGCGATCTGCTAAACGTCGGGAAGGCCGACCTTCAGCTTTCCAAGGCAGGCTCAAGAGAAACCAGAACGGCCACGGGAGCCATAACCGCCGGGGAGCCGTTGGCGTATGTCGACGTTCTCGACAATGACGATGTGATCTATACTCACTCGCCATCGGAAAAATGGCGCGACAATGAAGAGCAGGTGATCCTGAGCATTGACTGGGAAAAATGTCAATGGTCCCCCAAAATGCTACCGCTTGAAGGAAGCATTTCCCTTTCCGGCGCGAGCGCCAGGTGGCTCCTGCCGGAGGGAGAAAGGGCCGGACGCTTGCGAGGCCAGACTCTTTCCAATCTTCAGGCCAGCATCAAGCCAAACCGGGCTCTGCTCGCCATACCGCGCAAGGAGATCGGCACCGCCGTGCTGAAGGTCGCCATGCCCGGCATCTATGAAGGCACCATTGCGGTGAACAAGATTCTTGACCAGTCCCTTTATGCCCTGGCCGGACCCTATGGAGTCAACATCGTTATCAGTCACTATACCCGCCAGTACCGCATCCCTTTCCATCTTAACGAAAAGGAAGCCGCCTTCGAGGTTCCGGTGACGCCTGATCTTTCCCATTCCATCTTTCATCTACAGGTGATCACCCCTTCCGGTCGTCTCTATCGCAGCAAGCCCGTCGTGATCGGAGAGGCAGCCAACAGGAAGGAGACGATCACCGTCTATTCGGACACAAAGAGACAACCGGTGACCGTGGAGGTGACGGCAGACCGCGTTCCGGACATTCGCTACCATTTCGATCCACGCCACGGCGCTGCATTGATGACCGATGCGGGCCGGTCGTTCTGGGGATTGCTCGGTGGAAATGTCACCCAGGTCGTGGAACGGGGCGGAGGCGAAGGCGGCGACGGCACCCCGTTCATCAAGGGGAAGGGCCGTGATCCAGAGATCCCGATAACCGCACCCGACTGGGTCAAGGGAGAGGATGGTCAATACGCCCTCGCCTTTGACGGGAAGGGCACCTTCGTTACCTTGCCGCAAGGGGTCATTCCGCGCCGCTCGGCTTTCACGATCTCGATGGACATCAAGCCAGGAAGCGGGACGGGGCGGCAGGTCATCCTCGGCAACCGGGCCTACCATCCCGGTTCCCTGATGCTGTATCTCAACCAGGGGGTCCTTGAAGCCGAACTTCTCACTGCCAGCGGCGAGTCGGCCCGAAAATCAACCGGCCTCCCGTTGCCATCGGACCAGTGGTCGCACCTCGTCGTCACGTTTGATCAGGAAAGCCTGATCTGCTCGGTCAATGGAAAGTCGCAAAGCCGGATCGGGATGAAAGGACCCGGCGTTGGCGATACGGTCACCGTGGTCGGTGGTTATGGCGATGGATGGTTCAAGGGCGAGATCAAGAGTCTGCGAATCCGGCACCGCGCCATCTCCGCAATGAAGACGCTGGAAAAGGTGGAGAGGAGTGACAGATTTCCAGCGGGATCGACCGCTGCCGCCAACAACAGTGCGCATCGCACAGCGCAACCGTAGGCTGTCCTCATGCATTTAAGTCCAAATATTCTGCTGATCGTAGCCGATCAGTTCCGGGGGGATTGCCTGGCTTCATCGGGACACCCCGTGGTGATGACGCCCAATCTGGACGAACTGGTCGCCAACGGCGTTTCGTTCACGAGAGCTTACTCCACCTGCCCTTCCTGCATACCGGCCCGTCGCTCGTTGCTCACCGGTTTACATCCGGCCCGTCACGGGCTGGTGTCGATGAGCGACGGCCATCCCATCACCCAGCCGACGTTTCCGGATATCCTGCGGCGCTCCGGCTATCAGACCGTGATGATCGGTCGCAAGATGCATCAATATCCTGCCTCCGCCCGATATGGATTTGAACAGGTGATGCTCGGCTCCACCTCCGAGACGGACGATGCTTTCGGGAATGATCTCTCGCAGCAGACAAAAGGAAGGGGTTCCATCCGTTCTGTCGGCCTTTCCTTCAACGGTTGGACGGCCCGGCCCTGGCCTTTCGATGAAGCCTTGCATCCGACAACCTGGGTGACGGAAAGAAGCCGCAGCTTTCTGAAGGAGAGCGACGAGACCTGCCCCTTGTTTCTCACGGCTTCCTACCAGGCACCGCATCCACCGCTTTTTCCCCCGGCATTCTATTATGACCGTTATGTCAGGATGAATCTGCCGCCTCCAGCGGTCGGCGACTGGGTGCACGAGCCGGCCTCGCTGCCGGTGGTGGATGCCAATCGCATTGACCTCAAAGGAGAGGCGCTCCGCGCGGCGCATGCCGGCTATTACGGTCTCATCAATCATCTCGACGATCAGCTTTATTGGCTCATCCGGGATTTCAAAAAGCTAAGCAGTGATCGCCGGCGGGAGTGGATCATTATTTTTACGAGCGATCATGGAGAGATGCTTGGGGACCATCATCATTTCCGGAAATGTGAACCCTACGAAGGTTCAGCCCGCATCCCCCTCATCTTTTCTGCGTCGGGCGGCCTTGGTTTCCAAACGGGGCGTCACTCAAAAGCGCTCACCTGTCTGGAAGATCTTTTTCCAACGCTCGTCGATCTTGCGGGTCTGGAGCTTAAGGATGAAGTGGACGGTAAGAGCCTGCTCCCCGTTCTGCTTGGTCAACGTGAAAAAGTGCGAACGCTTCTTCATGGAGAACATGGGAAGCAATACTCATCGGAGCAGGCCCACCATTTTCTCACCGACGAAAAATGGAAGTACATTTGGCGCTCCATGACTGGTGAGGAACAACTGTTCGACCTGGAAAACGACCCGCGGGAGACACGGAATCAAAGCAAAGCCTGTCCCACCATACTCACGCGCTTCAGGGAGGAATTGATCGAACTTTTGAAGGGTCGCCCCGAGGGTTTTGTCCACGACGGCAAACTGCACCCGGTCCAGCAGTCGCGCGCCTTTCTTTTAGGAAAATGATGTCTGTGGTCCCGGAAACGCCGGTTTTTGGACCCTGACACGAAAATCAGGAGATGGATCGCTTCTCCAACTTCACGCAAAACGGGAAAAAAGGGTCGTCTCCTCCGGGGAAATATGAGAGATTTCGCCCCCTTTGTCTGCTTCAGCCCATAACCCGGCCCCGGTCCCGGCCCCAACTCCGGCCAACCGTTCCACGCAAACGCGGCTTCGCATCCTGCAAACCGCGACGCACCTTTTCGCCCGCAAGGGATTCTCCGGCGTCAGCGTGGACGAGATCGTCTCCGCAGCCGGGGTCAACAAGCGGATGGTCTACCATTATTTCGGCAACAAAAGCGGCCTCTACACCGCCGCGCTCGAAGCCGCCTATGACCGCCTCGCCAACGTGGAGACGGAGATTTTTGTCGATGAACCCTCTGTCGAAGTCGCCGTGGAGCGGCTCGTCTATGCCTACTTCGGCTTTCTCCAGAACCACCCGGATTTTGTCGACCTGATCCTCTGGGAAAACCTCGGACGACATCTCCCGGCCCTGCCCGCCTCGCTCACCAAGGCGCCGATCCTCCAGGCGCTCGGTCGGGTCATCGAACGCGGCATTGCCTCCCGACAGATCCGCCCCGGGCTCGACCCCCAGCATATGCTGATCCACCTGATCGGCATCTGCATGATCTACTTCTCCAACCGGCACACGCTATCGCAGACCGTCGGCCTCGACCTGCAGAACCCCGCCATCCTCCAGGAGGGTATCCGCCAGGCGATCTCGCTGGTCAAACACGGCTTCTGCCAGCCACCTGATCAATAAACTTTACTTATGGAAATCGAATACCCGAAACTGCCCGATACCCCCGTCTCCCACCTGCCGTTCAGCCCGGTCGTCAAGTATGGCGACCTCCTTTTCGTCTCCGGACAGGCGTCCGTGGATGCCACCGGCAAGATTATCGAAGATACCTTCGAAGGCGAGATGCGCCGCTCGCTCGACAATATGAAAAAGATCCTCGAAGACGCCGGGAGCGACCTCAAGCACGTTGTCCAGACCCGCAACTACCTGCGCGACTCCGCGGACAGCCCGACCTACCAGCGGATCTACAAGGAATACTTTTCCGAACCGTTTCCCGCCCGCACCACCATCTCCCACTGCCTCTCGCCCGCGCTCAAGTACGAGGTGGAGTGTATTGCGGTGGTGAAGAAGGGATGATGAACGCTCCCCGACGCTCTCTAATGGCCTGCGCGTTTTCCCGTGCCCGGTCCAACCGTCGGCATCCACCGCGAACGGGTTGACGCTGGACATCCGGTTTCGTACTCACTTTTATAGGCTCTGCATATGAGCAACAAAATCAAAGTCGGCATCCTTGCCCTCGGGCGGGCTGGTTGGAATATTCATGTAAAGGGCCTCCGCGACCGGGAGGACTTCCAGATTGTCGAGGTCGCAGATCCCGAGGAGCAGCGGCGGCTCCAGGCGAAGGCCGAGCTGGGCTGCGAGGCGTACCCCGACCTCGAAACCATGCTCGCCAAGGGATCGGCCGACCTGATCGTCGTCGCCACCCCGAGCACCTTTCACGAACGCGACGCCCTGGCCGTGATCGCCGCCGGGAAGGATTGCGTGCTGGAAAAGCCGATTGCCACCAGCTACGCCGGAGCAAAAAAGATCGCCGACGCGGCCGCTGCGGCCGGTACGCGGCTTTTCGTTCACCACCAGCACCTCTTTTCGGATGAATACCAGTTTCTGCGCGAGATCATCTCCTCGGGCATTCTTGGAGAGGTCCACGGAATCCGTTACAACTGGGCGAGCTACAGCCGCCGCAACGACTGGCAGACGCTCAAGGCCAACGGCGGCGGGCTGCTCAACAACCACGGGCCTCATGCCCTGACAACGGCTTTGGATCTCCTCGACTCTCCGGTCGAATGCCTCTGCGCCAGCGTGCAGCACATCAAGGATGCCGGGGATGCGGACGATCACGCCCATCTTTTCATCAAGGCCAAATCGGGCCGGATTGCCGAGCTTTTCCTGAGCACCAGTTGCGCGCTTCCGCTGCCCCGTACGATCCTGCTCGGGTCCTGCGGTACGCTGATCGCGGATCACACCGAAGCCAAGCTCCGCTTTTACGATTCCGCGAAGGCTCCGGCGCTTGAGGTGGTCGACGGCCACTCCAAGGAGCGCAAGTACGGCAATGCGGATGTGCTTCCCTGGCAGGAAGAGACGCGAAAGGTCGTCCCTTCAAAGCCGGTGGGCAACTTCTACGACAACGTCTCCGCCGTGATTCGCGAGGGGGCGAAAATGACCGTGAGCCCGGAGAGCGCGCTTGAAGTGACCCGCGCCATCGAGTGGGCCGCCACGGGCGAGGACCCTGTGGGCTGACCACGCCAAAACATCAGTCAAAAAGAAAGGCTGCTCCTTCTGGTGCAGTCTTTTTTTTATCACGATCGGAAGCTCAATGTCGAAATCACCGATCTTACGGCGACCGGCAGCGGAGCAGGCCACCGTATCGGTACGTTTCACCGTTGGTTAGTTCCTTGAAAAAATTCGAGGTCGACGGTAATCGTAGGGAGCAATGGGTTTTCCACACAGGCATTGGTCGCCGATTCAACGCCGCTACCCGGCCTCCGTGCAGGTTGCCAATACCCATTTCATGACGTTCTGGGCCGATGGCCTTCGGCAGCATACGTTCCGCAACTTCCATTGCAGCTTTCTCTTCGAGGGGAATGCCGACCTCCGGGTGGACCGGCGGGAATACCATCTCTCGGCTCCCTGCGCGTTTATTATCTACCCACGGGAAACGGTTGATATTTGCATCACCGATACCGCAAACGGCTGGAAGCAGCTCTACTTCGACTTCGACGCCCGGTACGTGGCGGAGTTGGAGCGCATCCGCCTCGTTCACCGCTCCCGGCGCACCTGGCTCCTGAACAACCCCGGAAATCTCTGGGTTCTGAGCGAGGAGCTTGCCACGCTCTCCCACCAGTTTCCGCTCGAGCAGGCTGTGGACCGGGTGGACCGGCTTTGCGAGCAGGTGATCATCGAATCCCAGACGGCTCCGCATGATGTGGTCGAGGATGACCTCATTGAGCGGGTGCTGCAAAAGATGCGCCGGGAGCCAAGGCAACCGTTCAACCTTATGGAAACCGTCCGGCTGGCCCGGATGTCGGAGGCGACGTTCCGACGCCGGTGGGATGCCAAGGTCGGCGTCTCTCCGCGGCGTTATCTCGAGCGGCTCCGCATTCAGACGGCCTGCCGCCTGCTGATCGAGACAGACCTTCCGGTCAACGAAATCGCGAGGAAAGTCGGCTTCGACGATGAGTTTTATTTTTCCCGGCGCTTCAGCGCCATGTGGAATCTCTCCCCCCGCGCCTACCGCAAGCAGCACAAGATGGCCTGACGGGTGCAAACGGCCTTCGCATCGTCAGAGCACGCAGCTCCCGGTTGCCAGCCAGTAGAAGTATTTGATCGGATGGCCATCGGGCTGGTGTTCGCGGGCGTCAAGCTCCTCAATCCGGGGGATGGTTCCCGCAAGGTATTCGCCGATGCGCCGGGAGGCTTCCGCACAGCGGACCTGCATCGCGCCGAAACGGAGCTGGATGACTTCCATGCCGAGCGCCTTGTTGCGCCGCAGCCATTGGCGGCGATAGCTTTGCTCAAGGGTAACGAGCTGACGCTGGATGCGCGGGAGGACTTCCTCCGCCAGCCGCTGCAGGGCGTTGCGGTCGCCTGTTTCATAAGCCTCTGGGAAGGCGTGCTGAAACTGGAGCTTGGAATGAAGCACTTCGAGCAGGTCGCGCAGGTAGGCCCAGTCGACGGAGCCGGGGTGCCCGGGCGTTTCCCGGAGTTCTTCCTTCAACCGGGCGATCTCTTCCCGCACCCTGGGCCAGACCTTGGCGGGGTGGCTTTGCGCGCCGATCGCGAGCAGCGGATCATCCCACAAAATCGTGGACGGCTCCACTGTGGCGAGCCCCTCCCCCGGCTCCACTCGCAACCGCGTGCCTTGGAGCAACCCGTCGTAGTCGCTTCCACAGACGCCGCGGACCATTGGGGCGACGGCATCGCGCTCCCCCGTGCCGCCATGGGCGAGGTCCGCCCCCCAGGCCAGCCCGGCGAAGGCGGAGTCAAACTCGCAATAGCTCCCGCCATCTCCCCATAGCGTGAAGATGAATTCCCGCAACCCCTGGCTGCGACAGGCGCGCAGACACGGCTCCACGGCGGCGCGGGTGGTGGCGTGGTCGTACCAGAAGCGGTTCCACGTCCAAAGGCCGGAAGCCATGACCGGCTCCCCGCCGAGGGTGCGGTGGCGGCGGAGCCATTCCTCATAGAACGCCGCCTCCGTGCTCGTGTAATCCCAGTAAACCAGATCCACGGTCGGCGGGATCTGCTCCCGGACGAAATCGGGGATGCGGGTCGCAGGGTCGTAGTAATCCATGCCCGGGTTGCCCATGCGGAAAAACATGTCCGACCAGATCATCGGCCGCAGGCCGTGTTCCCCGCAGAGCGCGCTCACGCGGCGGAGATGGCGGGTGAAGATTTCAAACGGCGGTTGCCAGCCGTTGCGGTCGAGGAAACGCCCGCGCCCCATGTCGTGCGCCTCGTCCATGCCGATGTGGATACGGCGGCTGCGCAGGTTTTCCTGCCAGAAGCGGATCATCTTTTCAATCAACCCATAGGTCTTTTCCTCGTCCACCAGCAAGACCCCGGGGGTATCCCCCACTTCCTGGAACCGGGGCCACTTCAGGATCTGGTGCAAATGGCCCAGCGTCTGGATGCAGGCGATGACCTCGATGCCAAAAAGGGCGGCATAGGCGTCGATTTCGCGGATCTCCCCTGCGCTGTAGCCGCCCCGCATGTAGCCGAAGTATGGTTCGCCCGGCAGCCGGTAGGTATCTTCGGTATAGAGCATCAGGCGGTTGTAACCGAGCAGCGCTAGCTGTCGCAGCCAGCGTTTGAGGTAAGGCACGGTCATCACCGCATTGCGGGAGCAATCGAGCATGACGCCGAAGGATTCAAAGCAGGCGTTCTCCCGCGCCTCCTGCCCGGCCAGGGCATGGCCAACGCCGCGCAAGGCCGACGCCCTTTCCCCATATTCCACCCGGAAGCCTCCCCCCTGCCGGGGGTAGACATGGAGAGCGGAGGGAGCGGGATGGGACGCCAGCTCCAGCGAGCCGGGGCCGTCGGTTTCGACCAGCGGGTAGTCGCCATGCAAGGCTTCAAGGGCGGCATGAAGCGGTTGGGGAACCTGCCGGCGGTTCCAGGAAAGAGTGGGGCGGTTGGATTTCATGAAAAAGAGAAAGTGTCTCTTTCCAATAGCGGAGTGATCCCCCCGGAGTGAATGGATGCCCGTTTCAAAAAGCTGGATGTTTGGCTCACAAAGGGGAAACCTGCGGCAGGACCACCGCGCAGGGCGAAGCCTTTCCGGCCGCGCGGTTCAACCGCTTTTGGGCTGATCAACGACCCGCTGCCGGACCGCCCGCCTCGGGGAAGGGTCGCTACCCACGGCGCGGGTGAATGGAAAGTCCATGTTTTAGACAGGTTCGTTCATTCTCAAAAGGATGCTCAATCAGCTACTTTGACGCAATGATGAACCCTCTATCGTTGTTCTGTTATCTCGGTCGGGCAACGGGGCTTGCTCTCTGCCTTCACGCCATGACGGCCCGACCGGTATTGGCTGTGGATGGATCGTGGAAGCCCGGGGCCTCCAGTGGGGACTGGTCGGACTCCGCCAAGTGGAACGGCGAGCCGGACCCCGTGCCCGGCGGCATCGGCTCCACGGTGACGATTGAAGCGCCCGATCTGGTCGGGCATATCACGATCACGCTCGACGGAGACCGCACCGTGGGCACGCTAAGGCTTGGCGGCCCCTCAAGCCGCGATATTAGCGGTGCCAGCACCCTGACGTTTGACAACGGCGCTTCCCCGGCGGAAATCCGAATGATTTCAGGGAGCGCCGGCACGTTGCGCCTCTACAACATCACCAGCATCGCTCTCAACTCTTCGTTGCTCGTCGGCGGAGAGGCGGCGAGAACCGTGCTGTTCACCAACACCACGATCAGCGGCGCAGGCGGCATCACCAAAACCGGAGAGGGAACGTTGGTTTTCGATACCGGCGTGACCGGCACCTATACCGGCGGGTTCACGCTGGATGGAGGAAACGTCAGGGTCGAGAACAACACCGCCTTTGGGACCGGCACGCTCGTCCTTCGTTCGGGAACCGTTGAGCGCACCTCGGGAGGCGGTGCCCGGTTCCTGGCCAATGCTTTCACGCTCGACGGGAATGTGACGGTCAATAACAACACTTCCAGCCAGACGACTTTTTCAGGCGCGGGCACGCTTACCGGCAACCGCACTTTGACAGTTGAAGGGACCAACCCGGTCACCTTCAGCGGCGGGCTCGGAGATGGGGGCAACGGATACGGTCTCACCAAGGCAGGCAGCGGGACCTTGACGATCTCCACCGTCGCCGCCAGCTATACCGGGGCCACGGTGGTCGATTCCGGCACGTTGCAGTTTGGCCCCACCGCGGCCGGGAACATCAATTCCAGCTCTTCGTTGACGATCAACAACGGCGGCACCGTTCTCCAGGGGGCTTTGAGCCATCGCGTCGGCGACACCGCATCGGTGACAATCAACACCGGCGGCACCTGGAACATGAGCACCCTGTTTGATACCGTGGGCGCATTCACGCTCAACGGCGGCTCCCTCACCGGCGGAGCCACCGGGCGGTTGACGGCTTCCTCCTACGATATCCGCTCGGGGCTGATCGACAAAACGCTCAACAACAATGACGCTGCGTTGACCAAAACCACCGGCGGCACAGCCACGCTCTCGCAGGCAGCCCTTTACACCGGGGCCACGACGGTGAATGAAGGGACGCTGGTCATCACCGGAGCCGGGACGATCAACGCAACCAGCGCCATCGCCCTCAACGGCGGCGTGCTCCGTTACGAAAGCGCCACCGCGCTCAACCGCGCCGTCACCCTCGACGGCGGCTCGTTCGCCTATGACGCTGAAAACAACTATACCGGCACGCTCACCTTCACCTCCGGCACGCTGGCGGGGACGAACTGGGCTGGCAGCCTTCGTGGCCTCGTCATCGGCGCAGACCGCACGATCAGTCCCGGCAACAGCCCCGGCACGGCAGGCACTACCAACCAGACCTGGGCCGGGGGCGGCACCTACCTATGGGAGATCAATGACGCTACCGGCAGCGCCGGGGCCGATCCGGGGTGGGATCTGCTCAACGGCACGGGAACCTTGACGCTCACCGCCACGGAACTCGATCGCTTTACGATCCGCATCGCCAGCCTCACCCTGGGCAACGACGCCGGGGAAGCCGCGCATTTTGATGCCTCGCTCAACTACCAATGGATGATCGCCGATTTCGGCAATGCCCTTGCCTTTGACCCGCTGGCCTTCCAGATCGACACCTCCCTTTTCGCCAACGCTTTTACCGGCGCTTTCACCCTGCACCGGGGCGACGAGATCGCAGGGGCGGATGAGACCCAGCTCTGGCTGGTTTACGCCGCCGCCATCCCCGAACCTTCCACCTGGGCGCTGCTGGTCGCCGCGTTGCTCCTGCTTCCCGCTGCGGGAAAGATGGGACGCCGCCGCCCGCTCTGAAACATCCCGCACCTTCCCTTCATGAACGCCCCCGTCCAACGCCTGCGATACCGGCCCGACCTGCTCGATGCCGCTTCCCCCGAAGGGCTGGAGATCTGGCAGATCACCGCCAACCCCGCCCTGCCCGCCTGTCATATTTCCATGGAGGCGCAGGTTTTTTCCCCGGATTCCCGCTTTTTCATCCTGCATGAAGGGATCGGCGTCCAGTCCTGCGATCACCGGCATCCGGATCACCGGCTGCTCCTCTGCGATGCCGAAACGGGCGGGTTGACCCCGGTCAGCGACGAGCGCGGCGTCACTGCCTTCTCCGTCTCGCCCGACGGGCGTTTTCTCTACTACTTCGTCGACGAGAGCGAACCCGGCGCGGGCCGCCTGCTGCTGCGGCGGCGCAACCTCGACGGAAGCGCTCCGGAGACGGTGAGCGTGCTCGACGCCGCCATCCCCGGCACGCCGTTTCGCGCCAGCAGGCCCAACCCGCTCTCCACCATCTCCACGGACGGACGGCGACTCGCGGTCGGCTGTTTTCTGGGCGACGGCAACCACCACGGCGGGCCATACGGCCTGCTGGTCTTTGAACTGGAAACCGGGGAGGCGCGCCTCATCCTGCACGGCCCTGCGTGGCGGAATATCCACGCCCAGTATTCGCGCTCGGAGGACCCGGTGGAGCGGCACGACCTTCTCGTTCAGGAAAACCACGGCGGCCTGAACCTTCCCGACGGAAGCCTGCAACGCCGCCCGCCCGGGCGCGGGGCAGACCTGCACGTGGTGCGCGATGACGGGCAACACTGGCGCAACATTCCGTGGGGCCGGGTGGAGGGCGAATGGGTCGTCGGCCACCAATGCTGGCGGGGCCGCAGCGGCGTGGTGATCGGCTCCATCGTCGCCGGGACCTGGGAGCAACTGCGGGAAATGCGCAGCGAACTCCGCGTGGTGGAAAGCCGCCCCGCTCCTCACTGGGGCCACGAAGGCGCAGCCACGGCCGGGGGCGGGCGCAACCGCGTCTGCCGGGAGTTTGCGCAGCCGCACTTCAACCACATCGCCTCCAGCCTCTCGGGCACCCGGCTGGTGGCCGACTACCGCCCCTGCTGGAACCCCGAAGTGGCGGACCGCGACGCCATCTACCTCTTCGATCTCGGGGAGCCCGAAACCGGGGCGGCACGCAAGATCCGCCCGCTCTTCTCTCCCCGCTCCTCGTGGAAGCCTTCGGCCCACGTGCACCCGTTCTTTTCCCCGGATGGGCGCACGCTCCTTTTCAACTCCGACGAAAGCGGGCAGACCCAGGCTTACCTCGTCCGCAACCTCCCCCCCGAAGCATGAAACCGACCCGCGCCTTCACCCTGATGGAGTTGCTCGTCTCGCTGGCCGTTGTCGCGCTGCTCGCCTCCCTGCTGCTGGCAGGGGTGAACAAGGTCCGCTCCGCCGCCCACGCGACCAGATGCGTGACGAACCTCAAAGCCATCGGCAGCGCGATGCGCGCCTTCACCGTGGAGAACCGCGGCTACTTCCCCCCGCACAATACCTACGCCTTTTTTGAAACCTCCGACGCAGAGCGGGTCCGCAAACTACGCTGGCATTGGATGAGCTACCTTGCCCCCTACCTCGGTTCGCCCGATTACGGCGGCCCGGTGTCCCCGGTTTTCGAGTGTCCCGCAGACCCCAGCGTGCGCGCCTGGCCGAAACCTCGCCCCTGGGTTCCTGCCTCGCCGGAGGAAAGGAGCCACGTCTTTTGCAGCTACGGGTTCAACTACTATCACCTGACCAGTTCCTATAGCTGGCAGAAAGGCCAACAGACGTGGCCCTTCAACACCGTCACCATCAGGAACCCCGCCAGCCTGATCCTCGTCACCGATGGCCGCGAGCCGTCGGACGATCCGGCCGCCCCCAAGGACCCGATCGTCCATCCCTTTTCCGACTCGAACCGTCCCACTTTGCGTCACGGGGGACGCTTCAACGCCGTCTTCCTCGACGGCCACGTCGCCGCCATGCCCTCCAGTGCCGCCATGAAAGCCAAACCGTACTGGCAACCCGAATGAGCCTCCATCCCTTCACGCCCCTCAACCTCTGCATCGCCGGGATCGGCGGTTTTGCACGGCATCACCATGCCGAAGCCTTCGAACTGGAGCAACAAGGGGAGATCCGCCTTCTGGCGACGTGCGACCCGCGCCACGCCCGGTTGGGGGAAGTGGCGCAGAGTTTTGCCTTTGCCCGGCGCGGCGTCGCAGTGCTGGCGGGGTTTGAGGAGATGCTCGCGCGTTTCGCGCCCCCGGCTCACCTCGTCTCCATCGCCACGCCGATCCACTGCCACGCGGCCATGCACGCGGCGGTCGCTTCCCGCAACATCGGCTGTTACCTGGAGAAACCGCCGACGCTCGACCCGGGCGAACTGGAGGCAATGATTGCCGTCGAAGCCGGGCACGATTTCCAGACGGAGGTCAGCTTCAACTACCTCGCCGAGCCGTGGCGGCGGGAACTGAAACAACGACTTCTTGACGGGGAGTGGGGCGAACTGCTCGGGCTTTCCCTCTACGGCGCGTGGAGCCGCGACGCGGCCTACTACCGGCGCTCTCCCTGGGCCGGGAAGCTCTCGCTCCACGGGCGTCTCGTGCTCGATTCCTGCTTCGGCAACGCCGTTTCCCACAACGTACACAATCTCCTCTTCTTTGCCGGGAGAGAGGGGGTCCTTTCCTGGGCGCGTCCTCGCGAAGTGCGGTGCGAGCTTTACCGCGCCTACGCGATCGAAGGGGCTGACACCGTTTTTTCCGAAATGATCACGGAGGAAGGGCTCCCGCTGCGGGTCGCCTTGAGCCATGCCTGCGAGCCGGGGCGGGATTTGCTGGAAATCATCCGGTGCGAGCGGGCGGAAATCCGCATCCGTCCCTACGAAAGCGTGGAGATTCTCCATCGCGGGGGGCAGCGGGAAATCCGCGAGACCGATTCCGCCGCCCGGCTCTTCCGCGACCAGTTCGTCCGCTACCTTGCCTATCTGCGCGGGGAGGAGGAACGCCCGCTCACCACGCTGGCCGATTGCCGCCCGCTGGTCACCTGGAATGCGCTCAACCACCTCGCCGCGCGGGCGATCCACCCGATCCCCGCTGCCGCCTGCACGGTCGATGCCGACGGCTCGATGCGGATCACGGGGATTGAGGAGAGCCTGCGCGCCTTCCTCCGCACCGGGGCCTTCCCCTCCGGGCAGGGGGTCGGCTGGAGCCGTCGCGGCGATGCGGCGCTGGCGGGGGAAGTCTCCGGCCTCCGGGAATGCATTCTGGAAATGGCGGAGCGGGAGAAAAATGCGGTCTGATTTTTTTGTGACGATGACGACACCTCTGCCTCCCTACCCTTTCAAACTGCACGGCACCCCCATCGCCCACGACGTGGCCGGGCAGATGGAGGCCGATCTGCGTCGGCGTGCGCGGGAGTGTACTGCGGCACAGGCGGCGTTGAAGGCGGCGTTGAAAACAGTGGAAGCCTTTGAGCGACACCGCGAACAGGTGCGCGGGCATCTGCTGGAAGCCATCGGCGGCCTGCCGGGAAAGAAATCGCCGCTGAACCCCCGTGTCACCGGTGTCGTGGAAGAGCAGGGACTCTCCATTGAGAAACTCCTCTTTGAATCGCTGCCGCGCTATTGGGTTTCCGCCCTCTGCTATCTCCCCCGGGAGCGGGAGGCAAAAGCCCCCGCCGTTCTCTTTCTCTGCGGCCACAGCGACAACGGCAAGGCGTATGCACGCTATCAACGGGTCTGCCGCGACCTCGCCGCCAACGGGTTCATCGTTTTGGCGATCGACCCGATCGGTCAGGGCGAGCGGTTTCAATACCTGCGCGAGGGCCGGAGCGTCCACTACTCCAACACCGTCGAGCATTCCTACGCCGGGCTGCCCTTCCTGTTGCAGGGGGCCAACGTGGCGCGGCACTTTGTGTGGGACGCGATGCGCGGCATCGACTGGCTGATCGAACGCGGCGATGTCGACCCCGACCGCATCGCCGCCACCGGGAACAGCGGCGGCGGCACGCAGACGGCGCTGCTCATGGCGCTGGAGCCGCGCCTGCGGGCGGCCGTGCCGTGCACCTGGATCACCTCGCAGGAAGCGATGATGCAGACGGGGCACCCGCAGGACATGGAGCAGATCATCTACGGGGCGATGTCCCGCGGTCCGGACCATGACGACTACCTCGCCGCCATGGCCCCCCGCCCGGCGCTGGTCGGCGCGGCGGCTTACGACCCTTTTCCGCTGGAGGGCACCCTCGCCTCCCACGAACGCGCCCGCGCCGTTTATGCCTTGTACGGCATGGAGGAAAAGGCGGGCCTCGCCGTGGACGCCGCGCCGCACGAATACACCCCGGGGCTGCGCGAGGCGTGCGTAAACTGGCTGCGCCAACATCTCCGGAACCGACCGGGGGATTTCGTGACGACCGATTCGCCCGTGCTGGAGGACGCGGACCTGCAAGTAACGCAATCCGGGCAGGTGGTCATCGACTTTCCCGAAAGCCGCACCATCTTCGACCTGAACTGCGAGTTGCTGGCCGCGCAACCGCCCCGGCCCGCCCGCTCCCCCGCCCGGCTGCGCACCGAACTGGCCGAAACGCTGGGGGTGAGCACGGCGGGGAACCGCGGGGCGGCGATCCACCCGCGCATTCACCGGCGCGAGCATGGCGGGTACGTGGTGGAAGAGACCTTCTTTTTCAGCGCACCGGGCATGGCCGTCTGCGGGCCGCTCTTTCTTCCGCACCACCCCTCCCGCGCGACCGTGTTGATGGTGCTCGACCGCGGTACTGCCGACCTGCCGGAGAATATGGCGCTGGTGGAGCCGCTGCTGCGCGAGGGGAAGGCCGTCTTTGTCTTTGACCCCCGCGGTCTCGGCGGTGTGCGCGCACGCTCCGTGAGCGCCTCGGAAGCCTACCGGACCGACGGCGACCTCGACGCCTTCGCGCAGGAGTACCCGTTCTTTACCACCGGTTACAAAATGGCGTGCGACGCCATGATGCTCGGCATGAGCACCCTCGGCCTGCGAGTCTTTGATCTCCTCCGCGCATTTGACTATTTGCACCCCCGGGGGCCGGTGGAGCTTTACGGCACGGGCCGGGGGGCCATCTGGGCCTACTTCGCCGCCGTGCTGGAGGAGCGGATCGCCGCCGTCACCTGCGCCGACATGCTGATGAGCTACCGCGACCTTTGCCGCACACGCTTCTACGACGCTTCCCGCTTCAACCTCGATATTACCGCCTGGGGTCTGCTCCGCTGCGGCGACCTCGAAGATTTCCGCCCCTGCATCGAGCCGCGCCCCCTTTCTTTCATCCGCCCGCGCAACGCCCGTAACCAGATTCTCCCATGAAATCCATACCTCTCCTACTCTGCACCGCCTTGCTGGCGCTCTCCTGCCCGTCCGCGCGGGCGCTTGAATACTTTGTCTCCCGGCAGGGGGACGATGCCCGCGACGGGCAGAGCCGGGAAACGGCGTTCCGCACGATCCAGAAAGGCGTCGACGCCCTCGCCCCCGGCGACACGCTCACCATCGGCCCGGGCGAGTATGCCGAAAGCGTCAGGCGCGAGGGGCTCGGCAACCTGAAGGCGGAGACCACGATCCGCGCCGAACTTCCCGGCACCGTCGTATTGCGGGGCGACGTAGCGCTCGACCGTGCCGCGTTCCGGAAGGTGGACGGTTTCCAATACGTGTATGCCATCGACTTTTCCGGAGCCGTGCAGGGGGTCAATGAAGTCGACACCCTGAGGCGGATGGCCGTCACCCCCACGGTGGAGGAACTCGAATACGCCCACGGCTCCTGCTTTTATGACGCGGCCGCCAAGCGCCTTTTTATCTCCACTTCCGACGCCCGCCCGCCGCGCGAGCACCACTATACGGTTTCGGTCGTTGACGGGCACGGCCTTCTGCTCGCCCGCCCGCGCCGCGTGACGCTCGAGGGCATCGCCGCAACCGGGTTTCAGAGCGCGGGGTTGTTGTCGTGGAAGGAACACCACACGCGCTGGGGCATCCTGCTTCTCCATGCCCGCCAATGCGTCATCCGCAACTGCGTCGCCTGGCTCAACGGCGGCGGCATCGCTTTTGACAGCGGAAAAGAAAAAGAGGCCATCGATGACAACGGCTGGAACCTCACCGAACATTGCCGCGCCTTTGCCAATGGCTCGAAGTTTGCCGGGGAGGGCGGAAACATCCTTGGTTTCACCTCCAACCACGACGAAATCCGCGACAGCTACGCCTTTCTTGGCGAGCCGAACAACCTCCGTCTCTATGGCGCGGGGATTCGCGGCCCGGCGGTGATGCGGCACAACCTCGCCTGGGGCGGCTCCTATACCGACATCTTCATCAAGGGCGGCCAGGCGCCGGAGTACGGGCTGGTGGAGAACTGCGTCACCCTCGGCCTCTGCCATGTGCACCACGTCCGCAATTCGATCATCGGCACCGCCAACCAGTACAACCGCCACCCGGATGAAAGCGTCGTCTCCGGCCTCTATGGGCTCCTCGGCAACCAGCAAACGCTGGCGCAACGGCGGGAGGAGTGGTTTGCCGACGCCGCCAACCTCGACTTCCGCCTCCAGGCCACCGCCCCCCTTCGCGCAAGCGGCCCCGACGGCACCGACCGGGGCGCGTACCCGTACGAACCGACGATCTTCTACGTCAAACCCGGCGGGGACGACGCGGCGGATGGCCTCTCCATGAAAAAAGCGTGGAAGAGCCTGCCGCACGCGCTGGCCCGGCTGCGTCCCGGCGACACGCTTTACCTCGAAGGGGGCGTCTACGATCCTGGCACCGACGCGGTCTTGAGCCTCGCGGGCGACAAGGCGAAGCCAACCTCCCTGCGCGGGCGCGGCAACCGGCCGGTGATCCTCCGGGGCGACCTGCGGATTGCCGGGAGCAGGGGTCTGGAGTTTGAACGGCTCAACTTCACCGGGACCGTGGCTCTTGCCGATGGCCGCGACATCGCCTTCAACAACTGCCGTTTTTCCGCCGCCACGACGGCGCTGGATGCCGTATCGACGCAAAACCTGAAAGTGACCCACTGCGAGTTCACCGGGTTTGGCCGCGCCGCCCTCGCGCTCAAGGAATGCCGGGGCGTCTGGCTGGGCGGCAACCTTTACGACAACGCAAAAGCCCCCGCCGTGCGGCTCGACCGGCAGAGCGTCATCGCCCATAGCGATTACAACGCTTACAGCCGCACCAAAGACGCCTGGCAGGTCGCCAAAAAACGGTGGGACTTCGCCGCCTTGCAGCAGCGCCACGATCGGTACTCCCGCGTCGAACCGGCGCGGTTTACCGTAAAGAACGGGCTGCCGGTGCTGGAAAACGCCGCCGCCTTTGGTGCGGGCGGGCCCAATGGCGGGCGGCTTGGGTTTTATCAACCCTATCAGCCCCGCGAGATGCGGGTCTCCGCGCCCCGGCTTCACTCCGTTACCGACACGACGGCCAACCTCGAATGGCGCACGCAGGTTCCCGCCACGCTCACGCTCGCCTGGGGAGAGACGCCCGAACTGCCGCACCGCGTCACGCTCAATGAAGGGACCACCTCCCTTTCCGACGGGTTCAACACCCTCAGCCTCACCGGGCTCAAACCGGGCACGCAGTATCATTACCGCCTCCTTGAAGCGCGGCCCACGACGCAGCAGATCGCCCAGACCGTCCTCCCCGCCCGACCGGAGGAAACGATCCACACCTTCACCACCGCCAAGACCCCGGGGGAACCGCGCGTCCTCCATGTCGCACCGAATGGAGATGATGCCCGCAGCGGCCTGAGCCGGGAGGAGGCGTGGAAAACCGTCGCCCGTGCGGCTGATGCGGCGGAAGCGGGGGATACCGTCCTGATCGCGGGGGGCGTCTATACCGGCACCGTGCGCATACGGGCCAGCGGCAGCCCGGGCAAACCCATTACCTTCAAGGCTGCGCCCGGCGAGAAGGTCATCTTTGACGGTGCCGGGCGTTCGCTGGCGGTCGCCTTTTCCATCCTGGGCAAGGAGCACATCCGCCTTGAGGGCCTCTATTTCCGCGACTTCGGCGGTGCGGGGTGGCGTTCCGTGGTCGATCTTCGTGAGAGCCGGCAAATCCGCGTTGAGCGCTGCTTCTTCAATGCCCACGGCAGCGGCACTCCCGGCACCCAGCTTCGCGCCGACCGTTGCGAGGAGGTGGTGGTGGCCAACTGTGTCATCGCCCGCGGTTTCCAGGGGATCACTTTCCGCGCCAGCGACAAGCTGCGGGTGGAAAACAATGTCTTCCTCAACAATCTCATTTGCCCGATTCTGAATTCCGGCGGGAGCCCCGGCGATATCGTGGTGAAGAATAACATCTTCGTGGATAGCATTGTCTCCAAAGTAAAGGTCCACCTCTTTGAATTCGGCGGCTTCAAACAATACGTGATGGAGAACAACGCCTTCTACCTTCGCGTTCCCGATGAGGAGCGCCAGCCGTTCTTTTTCTACGGGAGAGGCGAAGCTCCCTACCGGATGTCGCTCGCGGAGTATGAAAAGAAAACCGGGCAGAAAAACCTCGTGGTGGACGACCCGCGCTTTGCGATCACCGAAGGCAAGGAACCCAAAGACCCCAAAGGCAAGCCGGTGGCGTTTCTGGGCGACTGGATTCCGCGTACCACACTCGATTTCCCCGATCTTTTCACGCAGAACCCGGAGTTGACCTCGCGCCATATCGGCCTCCTGCCGGGTAAATTTCCGCCCTCCGGGCAGTGAGCCATCCCGGGAGGCTGCCCGGTGAGATTGATCTCGAAGTATCAGGAGTTTTGAAGACAAAAGTTGAAAACTTGTATACACAAGTTTTCGATCTGAAAAATACTGAGATCGCGCATCAGAAAACATAAACACCGCTATACGCCGGTCTATCCCCGGAAAAATAGGTCAAAATAAAATTGACACCAACTCCCGGAACATCCTAAAGTAGCAACTTGTAATGACAAGTTTCGCTACTTCCAGAAAAAATCCGAAGCATATCGCCATTGCCCATGCGTTGAGCCAAAAGATCGCGTCCCGCGAATGGTTGCCCGGGGCGAAACTGCCGACGGAAGCGGTCATGATGGAAGATTTCGGGGTAAGCCGCCTCACCATGCGTCGCGCGCTGCAAACCCTGATGCAGGATGGCCTGATCGTCGGCCACCAGGGAAAAGGGACCTACGTCAACACCTCCCGGGCCGCCCTCGCTCTGAACGTGCTGTTCGTCCACTCCAATGCCAACGGCATCAAATATCCCTATACTTCGCTGATCCTGGATGGCATTCGCGAATTCGCCCAGGACAGGGCGCTGCTTTTCCGCATCGAGATGATAGGGATGCCGGAACTGCTCCAACAGTCTCCCTCCGATACTACGATTGAAGAGCTGGTCTCGTTTGGAAAATGCGACGGCGTGATCGCGTTGCCGCGAATCCACCCGGACGCCGTCGGACGCCTGCTCCAAAGAGGCATCCCCGTTGTGATCATTGGTGAACCGCATCTCCAATATCCCGACGGCGTCATCCGGGTGGCCATGGAGCCCTCGCCCGTCATCGCCATGGCCTTCCGGCATCTTGGAAAGATGGGAAGAAAAACCATCGGCGTTATCGGTACGGAACTGCCGGACCGGGTTTACTCCTATGAGTCGATCTCCCATGAGGTTTGCCAACTCGGCATGGAGCTACCCCCTACGCAATTTGAGGTCGCGACCTGGGGCATCAATGGCGGGGAACGGGCGATGGAACGCCTGCTGGCCCGAAACCCCGGTCTGGATGCTGTCTTTGCCTCCGAAGACTTACAGGCCCTCGGTGCCCTGCATGCGCTATGGAAGCGAGGCGTCAAGGTGCCTGAAGAGATTGCCGTGATAGGGTGCGGAAACATGCTGGGCGACTACTCCCATAGCGGATTGAGCACGATTGACATGAAGCTCACCCGGCATGGGATTCTGGCCGCAGAACTGTTGCATCACCGCCTCGAAGGGAAAGCCGTCCAGCCGCTCCACCTGCTTCAGCCCCAGTTTCTGGACCGTGCCACGACCTGACTTCTCCGATCCGAAGGCGCACAGGCGAAATCCCCGGACCGGCCATGACTCCGCACCAGCGCCCGGACATCGTTGGTGATCGTCGACTTAAGAATCCTACCGGCTTATGAAAAACCTATTCCTCCCATACCTGTTACTAACCACATTTCTTGCATCCAGCTTCGTAAAAGCTGATGAAATGACTTTCATTGCCACCGGCGAACATAACGATTGGCATTCCACTTCGAACTGGCTCCCCGGCGTGGTTCCCGCCCTTAAAAATGAACCGGCCGCCAACTCGGTGAAGTTCTCCGGCCTTCCCACCTCGCCGACCTCGCGCCTCTATTTCAATGAAGGCGCGGGGACTTATAATGTCATCGATTTCACGTACGACGATGCCGCCAGCATCCTGATTCGAAATGGTAGCCTTGAGGGCACGACCAGCACGGTGCTTCTGAACGTGACGGGCGATCTGACCAAAGGTGGAAACGGGAACCTGCGGTTCCACACGGCAAGCGGAGGCTCCATCGCATTGAAAATCGAGGGAGATCTCACCGTCAATGCAGGAACGGTCCAGGTAGGCTCCGACTTTGCCGTAGCGCAGAATCTTACCATTGAGGGCAATACGACCATCAATGGTGGGAGACTAAGCATGCGGCTCAGTACGAGAGACAACGCCGCAGCGCCGATCCGGTTGGGCAACGTCAACGTGAAGGCGGGTGCGGATCTCCAGCTTTGGGAGGGGTCGAACAGCTCCACTGCCACCCAATACTTTCGCGCCAGCGGCCTCAATGGCGGCGGTAATGTCTATATCACCAATCTTACTTCTTCCGCTCAAAAATACTCCGGCAGTCTGGAAATTGATACGGCGACTGAGAACAATGTCTTTTCCGGGATTCTCAGTGAGAAGGGCGGAAACGCCATTCTGTCCATCGCCAAAAAGGGAATCGGCTCGCTGACGCTTTCCGGGTCCAACGACTACTCAGGAACGACATCTGTAGAAGGGGGAAGGTTGATCGTTGCCCACGATCATGCCCTGGGAACAGGCACTGCTGCGGTGACCTCCGGGACGCTGGCGATCCGGAATGAAACGACCGTTGGAAATCAACTGATGGTCGACGGCGGGACGCTTCTGGTCAATGGAGGAGTTTCCGGAATCAACGCCGCCGTTGCCTTTGGCGCTGCGGGCGGGCGTCTGGAAGGAAGCGGCAGAATCGATGTTGCCATAGCGTTGGACCACGTCAACCGCATCCTGGCCCCGGGAGAAGGAGTTGGCGTACAGACCTTCGGAGAGAATCAGGCCTGGACGGCGCTGACCTATGAATGGGAGATCCGGAGCTGGATGGAAGACGAGGCCGGTGTCGGCTACGACCAGATTGCCATACTCGGAGGATTGGATCTTGCCGGATCGACGGAGATCCGACTCAAGTTATCCACGTTGCTCCCCGACGCTCAATCCGGTCCCCTTTCCGATTTCTCCGATATCTCCAGATCATGGGTCATTCTTACCACTACGGCAGGCATCGATCAGTTCGACCTTTCCAAGTGGCACATTGATGCCGACCTTTTTCAAAATGGATTTACGGGGGAATGGTCTCTCAATCAATCGGGAAACCACCTTGTCTTGAGCTATGCCGCCATACCTGAAGGGAGCACGATCGCCCTTCTTCTTGCCGGAGGCGCGATCATGATGATCCCGGCCCGACGGAGAGGATAACTTCACTCAACAGATCCTACCCCCTTTGTTCTGGAATGTCCGGCAAGCTACATGGCGGATGGAGGCATGGTTATACTGTGCTTGAGCTTCTGCTCGTCACGGGCATCCTCTGTCTCCTCCTGATGATTGCGTTTGGCACCGGCAGCAAACTGCTGGAGTTGAGCCGCCGGGCAAAGTGTGCTGGAAACCTGCGGCAGATCGGTATCCTGATGCAAAGCTACCTGGCTGATCACCGTTACGAATACCCTCCCGGGGTTTATCAGGCTCGGGACGAAAATGGGAACACGGTGGGGCAGGCGTATGGCTGGGCATGGTATCTCGCACAGTATCATGAAATGAAGGACTTCAGATGCTTTATTTGCCCGGCCATCCCTCCGGAGAACGTGCAGCCG
>DATMFV010000037.1:0-16011 GCA_035555975.1 Chthoniobacteraceae bacterium | reverse complement strand
ACATCGCCCGCACCCAGCGGGGCCGCGCGCCCGGGGTGCTCGCGTTGCAGGAAGGGGCATTTTCCAAGGACGACGTCCTGACGACCGGGACGAGCAATCTTTACATGATCTTCGCCGGGGCCTTCACCGGCACCCCCGCCGAGGGGTTGAAAAAGACGGTCCTGGTCCACTCTTCGGACAACGCCGCGCTGGTCGACCCGATGATGGCGCAGATGGCCCCCGACTCGATCACCAAGAGCTTCAAGCCGACCGGGCAGCCATTTGACCTGGCGATCCGGCTGACCGGGAAGTTCAAGACCGCGTTCCCCGATGGCAAGCCGTCCGACAAGGAGGAAACCGCCGCAGCGGAAGAAAAGAAGGGCGACGCCAAGCCGGATGAAACGAAGAAGGCGACCGCCGAAGCGACGCCGCAGGGGCTCAAGGAATCGACGGCGGAAAACACCGTGCTCCTGATCGGCGACTGCGACCTGTTGCACGATCAGGTGACGGTCATGGAGCAGACCAACCCGTTCACCGGCGGAAAGGTGCTTTATCCCGCCAATGGCAACCTCGCTTTTGTCCAGGCGGCCGTGGAACAACTGGCGGGGGATAGCGACCTGATCGCCGTCCGCAGCCGCGCTTCGCGCGACCGGCCGTTCACCGTCGTGCAGGCAATCGAGGCCAAGGCGGTCGCAGCGTATCAGAACAAGATGATGGAGCTGGAAGGAAGCCTCGCGGAGACCGAAAGCAAGCTCAACGCGCTCCAGCAGGAAAAGGGAGGCGAAAACGGCCAGCGCTTCATCCTCTCGGAGGAACAGCAGAAGGAAGTCGAGCGCTTCCGGGCGACGGAAGTCGACGTACGGCGGCAGCTCAAGGAGGTCCGGCGCGAGTTGCGATCGGAAAGCGACGCCCTGAAAAACCGGGTGCAGTGGATCAACATTGCCCTGATGCCGACCCTCGTCGCCGCCACGGGGCTCGTCCTCGCCGCCTTTCAACGCAAACGTACCGCTGCAAAGTAAGGGAAGGAAACTTTTAAGAACATGAATCGCAAGCAACTTGGAATCGTCCTGGCGCTTCTGGTGATCGTCGGGGGGCTGGGGCTGGTCGTTTATCGTCACAACGCCAAAACGTGGCACGGTGCCGCCGCGCCCAAGGGGGAGCGGGTGCTCGCTCCGTTTGACCTCAACGCCGTCGCGCGGATCACCCTCACGGGGGCGACCGGCTCCGCCACGCTGGAGAAGCGGGAAGGGGAGTGGATCGTCGCCGAACGCGGGTATGCCGCCGATTTTTCGCAGATTCGCGATTTGATCCGGAAGCTCTGGGAGCTTAAACCGCTGCAACAGATGAAGGCCGACGCCTCGCAGTATGCCCGGCTCGAATTGAAAGCGCCCAAGAGCGATGATCCGGAGGGAAGCGCGCTTCAGGTCGTCCTTTCCGACGAAAGCGGGAAGGAACTCGCCACGGTTTTCTTAGGTAAGATTTTTATGAAAAAATCTCCGCAATTTCCTGATAGCGAGGGATTTCCGTCTGGACGTTACGTGATGTCCGGGCATCGGGAGGGGGAGGTGGCGCTGGTTGAGGAAGCGTTCACCTCCGTGAAGGCTTCGCCGGAGGTGTGGCTTGATAAAACGTTCCTCGATCTTTCGAAAATCGAAGCCGTTGAACTGAAAGGAGCCACGCCGGAGCTGACGTGGAAGATGGAGCGCAAGGAGAACGAATGGCATTCCCCGGGTTTGAAGGAGGGCGAGAAGCTGGGAGTCTCCAAGGTGCCGAATTTTGACTCGACGCTGGGCCACCTGAGTTTCACCGACGTGGAACCGGCCGACGCCAAGGCGCCGGAAATCATCCACCGCGTGGAGGTCCGCACCGACGATCACTTCGACTACACCTTCGGGCTCGCGGAACTCAAAGGCGACCGCCAGCCGGTCACTGTCACCGTCTCGGCTGAATTTCCGAAGGAACGGACGCCGGAGAAGGATGAAAAGCCGGAGGATAAGCAGCGGCTCGATGAAGCATTTGCCGCCAAACATAAAGAATTGGAAGCCCGACTGGAGCGGGAGAAGAAACTCGAGGGGCGGGTCTTCCTGGTCAGTTCCGGTACTTTTTCGCCGATGCTCTCTCCGTTGAGTGAGTTTGTGGAAGCGCCGCCGGCTCCGGAGCCATCGCCCGAGGCTTCGCCGTCGGGTGAAACGACTCCACCCGAGGCGACTCCGGACGAAGGGTAGGGGGGCAGGTGCCGGGTGGGCGGCCCGCCGTGGAGTTTGAGGCTGGGGCGAGATCATCCGGCAAAAAAACCGAACCTATTTCCCGAACTGGCTCTCATAAAGACGGCGATACACCCCCTTCTCCCGGGCAAGTAATGCTTCGTGGGTGCCGGTTTCGCTGATCCCGTTTTCCGTGACAACGACGATCCGGTCCGCGCTCCGGATCGTGGCCAGCCGGTGCGCGATGATCAGTGTGGTCCGGCCTTCGGAAAGTTCGGCGAGCGATTTCTGGATGACCGCTTCGGTCGCCGTGTCGAGGGCCGAAGTCGCTTCGTCGAGGATCAGGACCGGCGGATTTTTCAGGAACATGCGCGCAATGGAGAGACGCTGCTTCTGCCCGCCGGAAAGCTTGACGCCGCGTTCGCCGATGAGGGCGTCGAGCCCATCCTCGTGCTGGTGGACCACCCCCTCCAGGTGCGCCCGGCGGACCGCAGTCCAGACTTCTTCCTCCGAAGCGTCGAGATTTCCGTACAGAATGTTTTCCCGCAACGTGCCGCCGAAGAGAAAAACATCCTGCTGGACGATCCCGATCTGCCGGCGCAGCGAACTCAGGCTCATCTGCCGGATGTCGATCCCGTCGATGGTGATCGCCCCTTCGTCGATGTCATAGAATCGGGGGAGGAGGCTGCACAAGGTCGTCTTTCCCGCGCCGGAAGGGCCGACGAACGCGACCGTTTCGCCGGGCGTGATCGTCAGGTCGATCCCCTTGAGCACCGGCTTTCGGGGATCGTAACCGAAGGTCACCCCGCGGTATTCGATCGCGCCGCGCAGTTCGCGGACCTCCATCGCCCCGGGCCGGTCGGCCACCTCCGGCGCGGTGTCCATCAGTTCGAGGTAACGGCCAAACCCGGCGATCCCCTTGGGATAAAGCTCCACGACGGCGTTGATCTTTTCGATCGGACGGAAAAGGACGTTGGTCAAAAGAAGAAAACCGACAAAAGTACCGACCGAGAGGTCGTCATGAAAGACATACCACGCCCCGCAAAGGAGGACAAAAAGGGTGACCAGCCGCATCAGCAGGTGGCTCAAGGAGAGGCTCCATGCCATGATCCGGTAGGCTTCAAGTTTCGCGTGACGAAACTTCCGGTTGTTGACGGCAAAGCGCTTTTTCTCGTGCTCCTCGTTGGCAAATGCCTGCACCACGCGGATGCCGCCGAAGGTATCCTCGACCCGGGCGTTGTAGTCGGCAATGTCGCTATACATCTTGCGGATCGCGCGCGCCATGCGGCGGTTGCAGTAAAGCGCGAGCCAGATCAGGAGCGGCACGGCCAGAAAGGTGAGGATCGCGAGCTTCCAGTGGATGAAAAACATCACCGCGAAAGCGCCGATCAGCGTCATCACGGCGATGAAAACATCCTCCGGCCCGTGGTGGGCGACTTCGCCGATCTCGAAAAGGTCGTTCGACATCCGAGACATCAAATGGCCGGTTTTCTGGTTGTCGAAAAAACGGAACGAAAGCTTCTGGATATGATCGAAAAGCTTGCGCCGCATGTCGGTCTCGATGTTGATCCCGAGTTTGTGCCCCCAGTAGTTGACGGTGAATTGCAGGACGCCGCTCAATAAATAGATGCCGAGCAGGCCGATGCACGCCATGACAATGAGCGACCAGTTGCGGCCCGGAAGAAGCCGGTCGACCACGACGTTGACAAAGACCGGGAAGCCGAGTTCGAGGAGCGCCAGAAAGACGGCGCACGAAAAATCGAGAATGAAGAGCCGCTTGTATGGGAGATAGTACGCCCAGAAACGGCGGAGCATGGAAGTGGAAGGCGGCGACACGGGAAAAGGGTGAACCTATCCCGGAGTCCGGGGAAACTGCAACCTGATGTTCAGCTCCTATTTTGATTTCATGAAATCAAAAATCATTTCCCGGCGTCGGTATCGGTGCGGAAAGGCGAGGCGGGAAGTCCTTCCTTGTTGTAAAGGTTGCCGATCGGGTTCATCGCCCACCCGTAGCGGACGCGCGCCGGTTCCTGAACGGTTTCGCTGGAGACGACCACGGTGTCGCCATCGATCACCGCATCCCCCCAGACAAACGGCCCCTCCTTGCCTGCGATGGCAAAACCGGCGAGCTTTTCGCCCTTCGCCTGCAGGCCGCCGTCCACGTGGTCAAAGCTGAGGCGCGCCTTATTTCCTTCGACGGCCATTCCGGTGAAGATCGGCCCCGAATAGCTCGGCACCGGGAGGTCGTAAACCTTTGCAAAAGCGTTGAGCGCCAGCCGGTGCCCGACATCCTTCTTGTTGTGCGGGTGAATGTCGCCGGGGTTGTCGGCGTCCGCGAGATCGACGGCTGAAGCCATCCCGGTATGGGGAAGCGAGAGCGCCATCAACTGCGCCTCGCGGGCGAGGGGCCACTCCTTTTGCTCGACCGGCTCGGTCTGCGGGGCCTGGTAATTGGCGAGTTGAACGAAAAGGAACGGGAAATCGCCCTGATGCCACCGGGAACGCCAATCCTGGATCATCGCCGGGAAGAGCGTCCGGTAGATGAGGCCGTCTCCAGGATTGCGGCCATTCGATTCCCCCTGATACCAGATGACGCCCCGGATGCCGTAAGGGAGCAGGGGATGAACCATGCCACTATACAGGTTGCCGGGCAGGTGGGAGTGATTCGGCCCGACCGGGGCCAGCGGCTTGCGGGGCGGCTTGCTCCCGTTTGCCTTGGCGGCTTCCTCGGCGGCCTTCCACTCGACGAGCGCGACTTCCCTGTAGTTTTTCTCGGCCTGCGGGAAATTCTCGAGATCCTTGAGCCGCTGCCGGAGGTAAACCGAGAAAGCCGGGTTGGCCTCAAGGGCGGAAAGGCTGGTCCACGCTTGCGCGGGGGTGCCGCCCCAGGAGGAGTGAACCACACCGACGGGCACCTTGAGTTTTTCCCTAAGCTCCCTGGCAAAATAGTAGCCGACCGCGCTGAATTTGCGCGCTGTCTCGGGTGTGGACGCCTGCCACGGACCGCCGCGTAATGCGAGAGAGTCCACCGGTTCGATGACCGCAGTCCTGGCGACGGTAAAGAAGCGCAACATCGGATCAGCCGCTGCGGCCACCGCTTCGGTATCCCGGGTTGCCTGGAGCATAAAGGCCATGTTCGACTGTCCCGAGGCGATCCAGACCTCTCCCACGGCGACATCGTGAACGACCACGAGGTTGTTTCCCTTGACGGTCAGCTCAAACGGACCACCGGCAGGGATCGCGGGAAGATTGACGCGCCATTTCCCCGAGGCGTCCGCCGTTGTTTTTTCCTCACTGCCTTCAAGGGAAACGGTCACGGCTTCGCCGGGATCGGCCTTGCCCCAGACGGGAATCGGCTGTTTCTGCTGAAAAACGGCTCCATCGGAGAAAAGCGGCGAAAGGGTGACATCCGCCAGCAGGGTCGATGAAAACGTTAACGGAAAAGCGGCGGCAAGAGCGAGTGCGAGGGGATCAAGGAAGCGACATTTCATCGTGGAAAATAGGTGCCATACGAAGCAACCCGGAGGCAAGCCGCAATCCGGTCATGGAGAAAGTGTGTGACAGCATTTCCCGCTGTTGAATTTTACATGAGATATATTGTATGATGTTGTCAATAATCCGTTCTGTCCGAGGCTTTTGCACGGGTGTGAATAAGTTGTGAAGAATGGTGAGCGATTCGTGAGCCTCCCCGTCGGCGTGAAAGTTATTCCCAACGTTCTGCGCGGGTTTTTGCCAACGGGCTTGTTCGCGGCGACTTATTGAAACCGTGTGAATGGTTTTCGGACGGGCCTGTAGACGTTCCGTGAAGGCTGCCAAGGGTTCCATCAGTCGCTTTCATGGAGCACGCCGTGTGAAGCCACGTCCAACGCCGCGGTCGGCGCGGAGGCCGACACCCTCCAGTTCCGGCGCGGAAACGCCTTGGGCGGACCTCCGTCCGCCGTGCGTTTGAGGCCCGGGACGCAGGCACACGGGCGTGCGGCGACCACTTCCTCCCGTAGTGTCCATCAATACCGCATTTTTAATACACCTGGAAACCGCCGAAAGGTGTATTACAATACCGACGAAGGCACGGAAATTGAGAATCCCGGTGCTCCGGGCGTTTTACTCCATCAGCAGCGACTCGATTTCGCTCGTGGTCAGCCCCTCCATCAGCGGCTGTTCTTCATTTTCGACGGTGGCGTCGATGATTTCGCGCTTCTTTCTCTGGAGCGAGAGAATCTTTTCCTCCACGGTGCCGCGCGCGATCAGTTTGTAGGCGGTGACGACGTTTTTCTGGCCGATCCGGTGCGCACGGTCGGTCGCCTGCGCCTCCACGGCCGGGTTCCACCACGGGTCAAAGTGGATCACGGTATCGGCGGCGGTCAGGTTCAGCCCGACGCCCCCGGCCTTGAGGCTGATCAGGAAGACGGGCGCCTGTCCGCTCTGGAAACGATCGACCACCTCGCCCCGGTTTTTGGTCTGGCCGTCGAGATAGGCGTACTCCACCCCCTGCGCTTCGAGTTCACGCCGCAGGAGCGAGAGCATGGAGACAAACTGGCTGAAAACGAGCACGCGGTGCCCGCCATCCATCGCTGTCTGGAGCAGTTCCAGGAAAAGCTCCAGCTTGCCGGAAAGCGGCTCCTTCCGACTCCCCTTCCCGCCCGCCGGAGACGGTTCGTTGCCTTTTTCGAGCAGGCGAAGGTCGCACGCCGCCTGCCGCAGCCGCAGGAGCGCGGTCAACATCAGCATATGGGCGCGTCCGGCTTCCTTGAGCCCGTGCGCCTCCTCCACCTTGGCGCGCGCCCCCGCCAGCAGCGCGGCGTAGACTTCCCTTTGCCGCGTGTTGAGTTCGCAGTAGGCCACCTGCTCGATTTTGCCGGGAAGGTCGGTCGCCACCTCCTGTTTGCGGCGGCGGAGCAGGAACGGCCTCAGGCGGCGCGATAGCCGCCCGAGCGCTTCCTTCGATTGATGGCGCGCGATCGGGATCTCGTACCGCTCGCGGAAGTCGTCCCGATCGCCGAGATAACCCGGCATGACGAAATTCATCAGCGACCAGATGTCGCGCACCGAGTTTTCCACCGGCGTACCGGTCAGGATGAATTTGCGCTGCGCGCGGAGGATCGCCGCCGACTGCGCATTCTGCGTGTCGGGGTTTTTGATATGCTGGGCCTCGTCCAGAATGACGGTGTTGAACCCGATCCCCCGGTATTTCTCCGCGTCGCGCCGCAGGAGCGGGTAACTGGTCAGGACGAGATCGGCCTCGTGAATTCCGGAAAAGAGTTTCCCCCGCCCCGGGCCTTCGATTACCAGCAACCGGCGTTCAGACGTGAATTGTTCGACCTCCCGCTGCCAGTTGAAAAGGAGCGACGAAGGGCAGACCACGAGCGACGGCCCGGGCTGTGTGCGCAGGTAGGCGAGCGCCTGCAACGTCTTGCCAAGCCCCATGTCGTCCGCCAGGATGCCGCCGAGGCCGTTTCCTCCCAGGAAACACAACCACGAAACCCCCTCCTTCTGGTAATGGCGCAGGACCGGCTCGAGATCGCCAAGCGCCACCGGCTCCATCTTCTGCGTCCCGCCCTGCCGCTGCGCCCAATGACGCCACGACGCGGGGGCCCGCAGGTCGAACCCGGCCTCCGCCACGCTTGAGGCAAGATAGGCGGCCTGCGCCTGGCCGATCCGGTAACGCCCCGGTTGCTGCTGTTGCGGGTTGCAATCGCGCAGGACGGTCTTGAAATCGTCCAACATTCCCGCGTTGAGAAGCGCCACCTTTCCGTTCTTGAGCCGGACATGGTTCTGCCCCATTTGCAGGAAGCGCTGCACATCCGCCGCTGAAAACCGTTCGCCGCTTGATGCGGTGAGGTCAAACTCCAGGTCAAACCACGACTCCCCGGAACCGCTGATCTCCACGCGCGGCGTGATCCGCTCCATCCCTTCGGTGATCCGGCCAAAACGGGTCCCGAGCTTCACCTCCCATTCCCGTTCCAGTTGCGGGTATTCCCCCGCGAAAAAGCTCAGGATGGCCCGCTCGCCCTTGAGCACGAACTGGCCGCTCCCATCCGGACCGGTGAAGCCGCAACGGGTCAGACGGCCAAGCGCCTCCCGTTCGGCTTCCAGATGCCGGCACAGGATGCGCGACGGGTCCGCCGGATCGGGGAACGCCCAGTTTTCCGAAGGGCTGGTCAACCCGACGGTGACGGTGCTTCGCGAATAGATCCGCTGGAGGCGGGCGGTGAGATGGTTCAGAGAACCTTCCAGATAGAGGGAGAAGCGCCCCTCCTCCGGCACGAGCCGGGGAAGATCGCCGCCGACGGCGTTGCCGCTGACTTCGAAAAAGGAGCCGATCAGCGGCAGTTCGTTGGCCAGAAAGGGAGCCGCCTGTTCCGCAGGCAGGGTGATGTCGCGCCGCAGAAGGTCGAAGTACGCCACCGGAAGCCCGGGAGCGACGGCGGCAAAGGTGGTCCCGGTGATCGCCCACGCCTTCTGTGCGGCGATCAACAGACGGGTATCCGCGTTCCATGCCACGTGGAGGAGCAGCCGCCCGAGCGGATCGCTCTTCGCCTCCAGCGGCGGCCGGAGCGGTTTGGCTGAAAAATGAACCGCGGTCGAACGGCCGAGCGTCACCCGCGGGTGCCCCTGCAAACCGTCGAAAAGGGTCAGCGCCTGCTCGCGACCGAGCGCCAGCATCCCGGAAAGTTGCCCGGGCAGTAGCTGCTGCAACGTTTTGATGAGCCGCAGGTCGTGCCCCGAACAGGCATAGGTGGTTTTTGGGTCGAGCGCGTTGAGGAGCACCTTGCGGCCACTCCGCTCCGCCTCAATGCCGACGGTCAACTGCCCCCTCTCCCATGCGGCGACCGGTTGCGGCGGCAGAACGACGTTGAGGCGGACCGTCCCGCCGGTGACGCCCGGGCTTCCCTCTTCCACAAAGAAAGGACCGGAACGCGACGGCCCGGGAGAGCGGGCGGAAGTGCCCTCCCCTCGCCCGTTTTCCGGCCGCGCCGGGCTTCCGGCGGTCGTTTCGCCGCTTTTTCGCTCCGGAATGCCGGAAATCGTCCCGGTTTTGCGCAAATGAAGCACGGCAACCCCGACGGCGAGGGAATGGGCGCAGATCGTCCCCCATTCCCGGGAAGGGCGACACGGGCAGATGTTCTCGATATTGGTCGGGGAACTGATCTTCAACCCCGCCCGCAGTTCGCGGTCCGCCTCGCGGACTAATCCTTTAAGAAGCGGCGGCGCATAAGCAGCGCTGATCACCCGCCCGGTCGAGACGAGGGCGCGGGCATGTTTGACGGCTTCCCACCCACCGGCCTCCATCAGGAGGCGTTCTGTCAGTTCAACGGCCATGAAAAAGAGAGACGGTAATCGACGATGATCCCTGAAAACAGGGAAAAGTGTCGCTCTCTTTGCGGCAGGAGGCAAGGGAGGGGTGGAAGGAGGAGGGCTCTTGTTTTTCCGTTTTATTCAATTTGCAAACTGTTTATTTTCAGTAGTTTGTATATTTATTTACGTAATTTTTAATAAAAAATATGATACCGAAACAGAAGACCTGTTCACCAAAGTTTCCCCCCTTCCCATTAAGATTTATTTATTTTACATTAAGCGTAAAAATGTCTTTAAATAACTCCATTTAAGAAATTTATGCAAAATATTGTATCAGAAAGCAACCTGAAGGGTTGCCAGCGGGGCAGCAGGGGGTAAGCGCAAGGCGCGCCACCCCCGGAAGAAACCGATGGAAAAAACATCGACCCCGGAGTGGGTCGCAGAAAGCAACGCGCCTTATTTTGCGACCGCCTCCGGGGTCAATGACTCTGACGGCGATTGATTCCGGGGGTGTCGCTGCGCTTGGACCCCCGGCTGCCCCGCTGTAAAGCCTTCGGCTTATTCTGATCCCGGCATCACTTTTCATCGCACCCCTCCGCCTCGCCCCGCGCTTTCTCCCTGTTCAAGGCTCCAAAAACCGGTATTCTCCTTCCACCAAACGCAATCGACCCCCCGGAGTTGTCATGAAGATCATCGCCATCGCGAACCAGAAGGGAGGCGTGGGAAAAACCACGACTGCCGTCAATCTTTCCGCCGCCCTCGCTTCCCTGGGGAAGCGGGTGCTCCTGATTGATCTCGACCCGCAGGCCAACGCCACCAGTGCGCTCGGGCTCGAAGCGCCCGAGGGACAAAGCCTCTATGAACCGCTGATCGGCCGCGCCTCCGTACTGGAGAAGCTCTCCCCCACCCGCTTCCCGTCGCTCACGGTGATCCCCTCCGACCTCGACCTCGCCGGGGCTGAAATCGAGGTCGCCCGGCTCGACGACCATCTCTACCGCCTCCGAGAAGCCCTCCTCCCGTTGCGGGGCGAGGATCGGTTCGACTTCGTTTTTCTCGACTGCCCGCCCTCCCTCGGCATCCTGATGACCAACGCCCTCGCCGCCGCGGACGGGGTCCTGATCCCGATCCAGTGCGAATACTTTGCGCTGGAGGGGCTAGGAAAAATTTCCGGTGTGATCGAACAGATCCGCACCGGCGGGATCAACCCATCGCTCGAACTCGCGGGGATCGTGATGACGATGTACGATGCGCGCACGAACCTCTGCCAGCAGGTGGAGGGCGAAGTGCGCAAACACTTCGAACAGGCGGTGTTCCAGACGGTGATCCCCCGCAGCGTCCGCCTCGGGGAAGCGCCGAGCTTTGGCAAGCCAATCACGGAATACGACCCGTCGGGCTCCGGTGCCAAGGCGTACCGGGCGCTGGCTGCGGAATGGCTTGCCCGCCACGGCAAGGGGTGCTGACGTTTTGTGGATGAGTGACGCAACGCCCAACCCGCTCCCCGATCCCCCCTCGGCGAAGAAGATTTTCTACCAGTGCCAACGCTGCACCGCGTGCTGCCGCTGGCCCGGGTTTGTCCGCATCACGGAGGAGGAAATCCCTCGCATGGCCGCCCACATCGGCGTTTCCGAGGACGATTTCATCCAGAACTACACCCGCCTCACCCCGCGCCGCAACGGGCTGGCGCTCATCGACAAACCCAACGGCGAATGCTTTTTCCTGGAAGGGCGCGACTGTCGCCTTCAGGCCGTCAAACCGAAACAATGCGCCGGTTTTCCCAATACCTGGAACTTCCCCGGCTGGCGGGAGATCTGCGAGGCGATCCCGGTGGAGGTGGACCCCGCCGCTCCCCTTCCCTTTTCCAAATGATCACGATTCCCGAAGGCGATTTTGACGCCTACATCTTTGACTGCGACGGCACGCTGGCCCATACCATGCCGCTTCATTACCGGGCCTGGTCGGTGGCCCTTTCCCGGCAGTCGGCCGTTTTTCCCGAACCGCTTTTCTACGAACTCGGCGGCGTGCCGACGGTCACGATCGTCAAAATCCTCAACGAACGTTTCGGCCACGCGATGGACCCGGAAGCGACCGCGCTGGAGAAGGAGGAGGTGTTCATCGAACTGATCCCGCAGACTACGCCGGTCGAGCCGGTGGTCAGGCTGGTGCATGAACTTTACGGCCGGAAACCGCTCGCCGTCGCGTCCGGCGGCCACCGCCACATCGTCCTCAAGACCCTCGAAGCGCTCGGGATCGCCGACCGTTTTGATGCGATCCTCGGCGTCGAGGATTACCTCCACGGCAAACCGGCTCCCGACCCATACCTGGAAGCCGCCCGACGGCTCGGGGTCGACCCACGTCGCTGCCTCGCGTTTGAGGATACGGCGACCGGCATCCAGGCCGCCACCGCCGCAGGGATGAAGACGGTGCTGGTTCCCCGGCCCCTTGATGGAGAGTAACAGGCTGCGGCGCGGGTCGAAGCAGGCGGATGATGCGAACGAAGCCCAACGCCGAGGACGACGCGGAGGTCGCTCCAGCAAGCATGCGTCGTGGGCTGGAACTGGGCGGGCCTCCGCGCCCGCCGCGGAGTTTGAGGTCGCCGGGAGAAACGGGTGAGCCCGATGCGGAGGCTTAATCCGGTACACAGCATCATACAGCGGGGCGTTTTTCAGGCGCTTTTCCTCTCTCCGCTCTGGAAAAGCTCCATCACCATCGTCTGGAGCCGCTCAAAATCGACCGGTTTGGTCATGTGCCGGTCGAACCCGGCCATCATGCTCCGCTCCACGTCGGCTTCCATCCCGAACCCGCTCAGCGCGATTGCCTTGAAACCGCCGTTCTGGGCCACCCGGTAGTGGCGCACCAGGTCGTTGCCGCTTCCGTCCGGCAGGCCGATGTCGCTCACCAGCAGGTCAATCGGCTGCTGGTCGTGCGTCTTGGCCTCCTCCAGGTTGAGCGCCACGGTCACGTCATGCCCGCGCCGCTTGAGCAGGCGCGAAAGGACAAAGGCGGTCGGCTCGTGGTCTTCAACCAGCAGGATGCGCAGGTTGCTGTGGGGGAGATCGGGGCGCTTCTGCGCTTCGGCCGGGGCGACCTCGGGTGCTTCGGAAACCGGGAGTTCCACCGTAAAGGTCGCCCCCCTGCCCGGGCCTTCGCTCTCGGCCCTGACGCGGCCTCCATGCAGTTCCGCGATGGTCCGCGTGATCGCCAGCCCCAGCCCCAGCCCCCCATAACGGCGCATCGACGCGTCCGCCTGTTCAAAGGCGTTGAAGATCGTCGCCAGCGCCTCCCGGGGAATCCCGATCCCGGTATCAGTGACGCTCAAAACCACCCGGTCTCCCTTGTTTCTCGAAACGACGGTGATCTTCCCGCCCGCCGGGGTGAATTTGATCGCGTTACTCACCAGATTGAGGATCACCTGCTTGATCCGGGGGCGGTCGGCATAAATGAACGACTGTCGCGCCTCCGGCTCAAACTCCAGCGCGACCCCCTTGGCCTCGGCGCTCTTGCTCATCAGCGAAAGGGCGATGTCGAGGATGTCGTGGAGATTGACCACCCGGCGTTCCAGGTGAAGCTTCCCTTTTTCGATCCGGGTCAGGTCGATCAGGTCATCGATCAGGCGCGCCTCCAGGGCGACATGCCGCCGGATGACGGAGGCATCCTTGCGAAGGTCGTCGGGGAGGTCGGGGCGCGATTCCAGCGACTCGGCCAACAACAGCACCGGCGTCAACGGCGTGCGCAGTTCGTGGCTCAACGCCGCGAGAAAGCGGTCCTTGGCCAGATTGGCCGCCTCCGCCTGTTCCTTGGCGTTCTTGAGTTCGGCGATCACTTCCTGAAGCCGCGCTTCGCGGTCGGCCAAAGTCTGGCAGACCCGCACCGTTTCCTCGTGGTGCAGCCGGCTCGCGCGCACGATGTAAAGAATGCCGGAGGAAAAAAGGACGAACACCCCGAGTTCAAACCATTGCCCGGCAACGATCTCCCGCTCCCCCTCGGCCAGGCCGAAAAGCAGGTTTGCCCCGGCTCCCAGAACCACCGCCAGAACCCCGGGCCACCAGCCGCTGACGACCACGGTGACGAGGACCGCCGCCACCAGCGGCAGCAACGGGGCGTAGTGACTGAACCACGGCTCAAACGCGCCCTTTACCAAAAGGGCCAGACCGACCGAACCCACCGCAAGCAGGTAGCCCAACACCAAAGAAGTTTTGCCGAACATCGCTCCTTAAAGGAAAGGCGTGGATGGTGGGAATTTCCAGAAAGGAGAAACCGGTTTGTGGGATCGGAGAAACCCCTACGCCCGGCTCAGACCGGCCGGCAGGCGGCGGTCGACCATCCGCCGGACCTTGATGGCGTCGCGCAACATCGTGAGGCTGTCGCGGACGATCCGCACCCGCGAGTCGCCCGAGTTGATCCACCGGACCGGCACTTCGATCACCTCGAACCCGAGCCGGTCGGCCAGAAGCAGCAGTTCCACATCAAAGGCAAACCCGTCGATCGTCTGTCGGGAAAAAACGGCCTGTGCCGCTTCCCGGCGAAAAGCCTTGAAGCCGCACTGGGTGTCGCGAAACGAAATATCGGCCATGACGCGCAAAAGCCAGTTGAAGCTCTCCCCCATCCGCTGCCGCATCCACGACTGCCGCTTGAGGATCTCGCTCCCGGCGTGCTTGCGGCTGCCGATGACAACGCCCGCCCCGGGGTGCTGCTCAAAAACCGCCAGCAGGCGCGGCACTTCGTCGAGCGGCACGCTCAGGTCGGCATCCATGAAGAGATCGATCTCTCCACGGGCTTCAAGCATCCCGAGCCGCACGGCATGCCCCTTGCCGCGCTGGATTCCGGGCGCGATGACGCGGAAGCGGGCATCCCCCCCGGCGGCGCGCCGGGCGATCTCCAGTGTGGCGTCGCGGCTTTTTTCCACGACGATGAGCACTTCACACGAAAACGGCCATTTTTCCAGCGCCCCGGTCAACGCCTTCAGCGTGTCGGGAAGACGGCGCTCCTCGTTGTAGGCCGGGACGACAATACTGAGCTGGGGGATCGACATGAAGGTGTTTTTCTAGCAGAAGTAAGGGGACATGGAAAAGAAGCCTTTACCCATTCCATCGCCGACGATCGCATGAATCCAGCTCCTGTTGCAACAGAGGCATCGGCTCCCGAGCCGTGGAAAAAGGCTTCTTTTGGCGGTCGTCGCCACTGGTGGGCCGTCGCCCTCCTTTTTTTGATCGCGGCGTGCCTTCGTTTCGCGTGGCTGGGAATCAAGCCTCCCCATTTTGACGAGGGCGTCAACGGCTGGTTTCTCGACCAGATGCAGCGCACCGGGTTTTATCACTACGACCCGGCCAACTACCACGGTCCGTTCCATTTTTACGTCCTTTTCCTCGCCCAGTCGCTCTTTGGCCGCGATGTGATCGCCCTGCGCGTGCCGCTGGTGCTCGTCAACCTCGGCACGCTCTGGATGATCCTCCTTTACGCCCGTTTTGTCGGGCGGCGGGTCGCCTTTCTCGCGGCGGCGGCGTTTTCCGTCTCCAGCGGGATGCTTTTCTACTCCCGCTACGCCATCCACGAAGCATGGCTCGTCCTGGCGCTGGTGGTAACCATCTGGGGTCTCTTTGAATGGTGGACCTCCGCCAGCCGCCGGGGGGTGTGGGCGATCGTCGGCGGCGTCACGCTGATGATCCTGACCAAGGAGACCTATGTGATCCATCTCGCCGCCCTCGGGCTGGCCTGCGGCACCCTGCGGCTTCTGGAATGCTGGAGCCCTTCCGAACCGGAGGCGGCGATGACCCCGGCCCCGCACCGCCTGAAAATGCGCGACTACCTCCAGCCGGTCGCGCTTGGGCTGCTCGCAATCTTCTTCTTTTACTCCGGCGGCTTTTTTGATTTCGGCGCGCTCAAAGGGTTGTACGAGACGTTTGCCCCATGGTTTGAAACCGGGATCGTCAAGGGCGACCATGCCAAGCCGTGGTATTACTGGCTCCAGCTCGCCGTGCGGCACGAGTGGCCCGCGCTGCTCGGCCTCCTTTTCTGCGTGCGGGCGCTCTTCCCGGGGATGAACCGCTTTTCGCGATATCTGGCGATCTACGGCTGCGGAGCGGCGGTGGCTTACAGCATCGTCCCGTACAAGACGCCGTGGTGCGTGATCACGATCCTCTGGCCCTTTTTCTTTCTCTTCGGAGAGGCGTTGCTCGCCTTTGCCCGGGGCGGCGGCCGCTGGCGACCTGCCCTGGCGTGTCTCCTGACGGTCTTCCTGCTCGCGTTTTCGCTTTTCGACGCCATCCGGCTCAACTACCTCCACCCGGCAGAGCCGCAAAAGGAGGTCTTCGTCCCCTCCCTGGCGGAAAGATGGCTGACCCGCGCCCATCTTATCTCCCTCGAAGCGCGCTACATCTACGTCCAGACCCTCGACGATCTCTTCAAGCTGACCGTCCCGCTCAAGGAGATGACCCGGCGCGATCCCCGGCTGCTGCATGAACCGGCGCACATCCTCCTCTCCAGCTACCACCCCCTGCCGTGGGTCCTGGGCGAGCTGACCCGGGTCGGCTACTAC
>DATMFV010000036.1:0-34313 GCA_035555975.1 Chthoniobacteraceae bacterium | reverse complement strand
AACCCGGTGGGAGAGAAATCGACCCTGAAAGGGTCGCAGCGGATCGTCTTGGGGTAAGGTCCCTTTTTCTGCGACCCCGTTCGGGGTCGATGATGGGGGAATCCAATAGCCCGGGGGTGTCGCTTCGCTCGACCCCCGGCTGCCCCGCTGTAAGCCCTCCGGGCTTATTCCCTTGCTGATACCACTTTTAATCACACCCGATGTTAACGGGCACGCAAAGGTCCGCCGTCCAAAGGCCCCGCGCCCAATGCTGGCGGGACGACCTCCGCGTCGTCCGCCAACGTTGGACTTAGGTTCACCCGTGTTCTCACGGCGACCTCAAGCGCCACGGCGGACGCGGAGGTCCGCCCTCCAGCCAGAGATGAAGGTTGGCTGCCGTTACGCCAGCGCGTCGAGCTTGGCGAGGAGATCCTTTTTGCTGGTCATGCCGACCACCTGTTCCTTGACTTCACCGTTCTTGATGAAGAGGAGCGTCGGGATCGCGCGGACGCCGTAACGGGCCGCGATGGAGCCGTTCTGGTCGACATCAACTTTGGCCACTTTGACCGCGCCTCCCTTTTCGTCGGCGATTTCGTCCAGGATCGGGGCGATCATTTTACAGGGACCGCACCAGGTTGCCCAGAAATCGACGAGGATGGGAGTGGTGGCATTGGCGATTTCCTGGTCGAAAGTCGCCTCTGTCAGGTTGATCACATTTTCACTGGCCATAAGTTTCGTAAAAAGAAAGGTTAAAAATTTGACGGTGGATTACCGATTGCCGGCAATGGAACGAAGGAAACAACCTTTTTCATCCACGGAAAGGAATGCCGCAAAACCGCCCGAACGGATGATTCGGACGGTTTCACCAGCGCCGTTTCCGGCTTGGAAAAGATGTTTCATCCTTTCACATTACACGACTACGCCTGCTGGGCAAGAAATGCGGCAATCACCGCGATCAGAGCCACGACAGCCGCTGCTGCACTGAGGATGTTCATAAGGGGATCTTCTTCGTTGGAGGTTTCGGTCGTGGCGGCGGTCTTGATGGCCGGGGCTGCGGGAGCCGGGGCCGCAGGAGCCTGCTGCTGGAATTTGACGGTCGCCTTCGGCATCGTCTTGGGATCAGGCGGCAAGGCGATCCGTGTCGTCTCCTTCTTGGGAGCGATCGGCTTCTGAACCGGAGGCGTGGCGGCGGCTGCCGGAGCGGGAGCCGGGGCCGCAGGTTTGGCGGCGGCGGGCGGTGCCGCGGGCGGCTTCGGCATGCCGGGAGGCTTGGGCGGTCCACCGGCAGGCGGCCTTGGAGCCGCAGGGGCCGGAGGCGCGGGCGGTGCCGGAGCCTTGGGCGGCTGGGGTGCCGCACCGGCGGGCGGTGGCGGCGTCGGCGCGCCGGGAGGCTTCGGAATCCCCGGAGGCGCGGGCGGCTTCAGGCCCGCCAGGCCGGGAGGCTTGGGCGGGGGCGGAAGCTTGGCTCCCAGGGGCGGGGGCGGCATCGGGGCCTTGGGTGTCGGCGGTGCAGGCGGCGTCGGCGCGGCACCTTCGGGAACGTCGATCTTCATCGTCGTCCGCGACTGCCCGCTTTCGGGCAGGTTGATGCGCATGGTCGTGCGGGAAGCTTCCGCATCCTGCGGCGGGGCCTCACGCTTGACGACGCTGTCGATACGGATGGTATCGCGCTTGCTCGCCTGCTTGGGAAGGTTGATTCGGATGGTCTCCTTTTTGGCCTCGCTGATCCGAACGGTTTCTTTCTTTGAGCCTTCGCCAGGCTTGGGAAGCGTGATGCGGATCGTTTCCTTCTTCACTTCACCGGCCGCAGTCGGCTTGGGCGGAAGGGTGATACGCACCGTCGCTTTCTTCGAAAGATTCGGATCGGGAGATGCCGGGGGATGCTCGTCTGCCATAAGTTTTGGGTGAGGGGTGCTTCTTCTATCTCATCTGAGCGCCGGGGTGTCAATCCCGGTGCCCCTCCAAGTGAGACAAAATACACGAGGAAACGAGCGTGGCGAATCTTTTTTAACGGATCGTCGCGGGGAGCGTGTTACGGTCGTGAAACGACGCCGGAAACCGCTCCGGTCGTATCGAACTTTTGCTTGCCTTTCGTTTTAGGCTCTCGCTAGGTTTCCGCCATGAAAGTTGCGGTCACCGGCGGTGCCGGATTCATCGGTTCCGCCGTGGTGGAACGTCTCCTGGTTGACGGTCACGAAGTCGTGGTCATCGACGAATTCAACGATTTTTACGACCCCGCCATCAAGCGGGAAAACCTTCGCGCGGCGTCGCCCCATATCGAAATCTGCGAAAACGACATCCGCGATGCCGCCGCGATGGAGCGGATCATCGGCGGGGGCAAGTTCGACACGATCATCCACCTGGCCGCCCGGGCCGGGGTGCGCCCGTCGATCCGCGAGCCGCGCCTCTACATCGACACCAACATCACCGGGACGTTCAACCTCCTGGAAGCCGCCCGCCTCGCCGGGGTGCCCCGCTTTGTCAACGCCTCCAGTTCCTCGGTCTACGGCACTCTCAAGAGCGCCCCGTTTCACGAAGGGCTCTGCCTCAACGAGACGATCAGCCCGTACGCCGCCACCAAGCTCGCCGGGGAGCAGCTCTGCTCGAACTACTCGCACCTCTACGGCCTGCGGACCATCAATCTCCGGTTCTTCACCGTCTACGGCCCCCGCCAGCGCCCCGACCTCGCCATTCATAAATTTACCCGCTGCATCCTGGAAGGGACGCCGATCGACCAGTACGGCGACGGCTCGACCCGGCGCGACTACACCTTCATCGACGACATCCTCCAGGGGGTCCTCGCCTGCCTCACCTACGAAGGGCCGCTCTGCGATACCTTCAACCTCGGCGAAAGCGAAACGACCACCCTGAGCGAACTGATCGCCGAGATCGAACGCGCCACGGGCAGGACCGCCCTCAAGCGGCTTCTTCCCGAACAGCCGGGCGACGTGCCGCTCACCTACGCCGACATCTCCAAGGCGCGCAAGCTGCTCGGTTACCAGCCGACGACACCGATCAGCGAAGGGATTCCCAAGTTCGTCCAATGGTACCAGGAGCGAAAATGACCCCTGCCAATTCCCCCCGCCCTCCCGCCTGCGATGGTGTCGACGGGTTGCTTTCCGCTCTTGTCCGCGAGGCGAGCGTCAATCCCGATGGCGACCCCGGCGTCGCCGAAACCGGGGAGGAAAACTGCGCCCGCCGGGTCGGCGCGTTTCTGGAGGCGCTCGGCGCGGAGGTCTCCTACCAGTACGTCGCGGAAGGCCGCCCGAACGTTATCGGCCGTTTCCCGAGTGATCGCCCCGGCAAGCCGCGCCTCTTTTTCGCCCCCCACCTCGACACCGTGAGCGTCGTCGGCATGACGATCGACCCGTTTTCGGGCGAGATCCGCGACGGCAAACTCTGGGGCCGCGGCGCGACCGACACCAAGGGGTGCATGGCCGCCATGCTCTGGGCGCTCAAAACCTTCCGCGACCGCATCGCCTCCGCGCCGGTGGAAATCTGGTTCGTCGGCCTGATGGGCGAGGAGGCGGGCCAGCTCGGCTCCAAGGCGTTCACCCGCGACTACCGGCCCGAGGGAACCGAGGCATTCGCGCTGGTTGGCGAACCGACGGCGGGGACCATCGTCCACGCCCACAAGGGAAGCTGCCACCTGCGGATCACCACCCATGGCCACGCCGTCCACAGCAGCGACCCCACGCGCGGCTCCAACGCCATTTACGCCATGATGGAGGTCATTGCCGCCGTGCGCGGCGAGATCACCCCGTGGCTCCACGGCTTTTCCAATGCCGTGCTCGGCGCGCCGACCTTGAGCGTCGGCACCATCCGGGGCGGGAGCAAGATCAACATCGTCCCCGACCGGTGCGAGATCACCGTCGACATCCGGACCATCCCCGAGCTTTACGACCCGCAGAGCAGCGCGCTCGAAGGAGCCGCCACCCTGGGCGACGCCATCGCCGCCCGGCTCCGCAAGCGGGTGCCGGAGGTCGAAGTCGCCTTCAGCGAATCCGAGCCGCTCTGGACCGATCCCGCCCATCCCTTCGTCACCGCGCTCGAACGGGCCGGGATGCGCCCGGGCGGCGCGCCATGGTTCTGCGATGCCGCCCTCTTCGCCAAAGCGGGCATCCCCGCCGTCGCAGCAGGCCCCGGCTCCATCGCGCAGGCGCATACGAAGGACGAGTTTCTTTCGCTCGACGATCTCCACGAAGGGGTTGCTTTCTACCTCCGCTTTCTGGAAGAGTTGACGACCTCATGAGTGCCAGCAAAACCGCCATCACCCCACGCCGGGAAGACGACTTTCCCGAGTGGTACCAGCAAGTGATCCGTGCCGCCGACATGGCGGAAAACTCCGACGTCCGTGGCTGCATGGTCATCAAGCCGTGGGGTTACGGGCTCTGGGAAGCGATCCAGCGGCAGCTCGACGCCAAATTCAAGGCGACCGGCCATAAAAACGCCTATTTCCCCCTCTTCATCCCGCTTAGTTATCTGGAAAAGGAAGCAACCCACGTGGAAGGGTTCGCCAAGGAGTGCGCCGTCGTCACCCACCACCGGCTGGAAGTCGGCGCGGACGGGAAAATGCGCCCCGCCCCCTCGGCGGAACTGACTGAACCGCTGGTGGTCCGGCCGACTTCGGAGACGATCATCGGAGCGACCTACGCCAAATGGGTCCAGTCGTACCGCGACCTGCCGATTTTGATCAACCAATGGGCCAACGTCGTCCGGTGGGAGATGCGCCCCCGGCTTTTCCTGCGCACGGCGGAGTTTCTCTGGCAGGAAGGCCATACCGCGCACGAAACAAGCGAGGAAGCGATCGCCGAAACCGAGACGATGCTCGGCGTTTATGAAACCTTTGCGCGGGAACACCTCGCCATTCCCGTCTTCACCGGCGAAAAGAGCGAAAGCGAACGTTTCCCCGGCGCGGTGACCACCCTCTGCATTGAAGCGATGGTGCAGGACCGCAAGGCGATCCAGGCCGGCACCTCCCATTTCCTCGGGCAGAACTTCGCGGAAGCGAGCGGCATCCGCTTCCAGTCGCGCGAAGGGCAGCAGGAGACCGCCTGGACCACCAGTTGGGGGGTGAGCACCCGTTTGATCGGCACGCTCATCATGGCGCATGCCGACGACGACGGGATGATCCTCCCGCCCCGCGTCGCGCTGACCCATGTCGTCATCCTGCCGGTCACGCCGAAGCCCGACACGCGCGACGCCGTGCTCGAAGCCGCCGAAGCGCTCGCGACGGAACTGCGCAAGCAACCTTTCCATGGCGAACCGATCGTCGTGGAAGTCGACCGGCGCGATCTCGGCGGCGGCGTCAAGAACTGGGAGTGGATCAAGAAAGGGGTGCCGGTGCGGATTGAAATCGGCCCGCGCGATCTGGCGCAGGGGACCGCCGCCGTCGCCCGCCGCGACCGCACGCCCAAGGAGAAGGAGTTTCTCCCGACGGCAGACCTCCCCCACCAGCTTCCCGGCCTGCTTCAGGCGATCCAGGACGCCCTCTATCAGCGCGCCCTGACCCACCGCGAAGAACATACCCGCCGGATCGACACCAAGGACGACTTCTACGCCTTTTTCACCCCGAAAAACCGCGAAAAACCGGAAATCCACGGCGGCTTCGCCCTCTCCCACTGGTGCACCTCCCCGGAATGCGAAGAGGAGATCAAACGCGACCTGAAAGTCACCATCCGCTGCATCCCCCGCGAAATCGGCGAGGAAGCAGGCGAATGCATCGTCTGCGCCGCCCCGAGCCGACGCCGCGTGGTCTGGGCGAAATCGTATTGAGGGAAGGATGCCGAGAGGCATCTCAGCGGAATAGCCGGAGGTCCAGGCAAAGCCGTGCCCCTCGGTTGACCTATTCCCTCACCATCGACCTAGCGGGGTCGTGGCAGATGATCCTTGGCCAAGAGGCTGTGATATCCCCGCTAATTTCCGCAATCGCGGGGCTTTGCTGCCTCATACCGGAGCTTTTTATTTCAACCAACCCTTGAGAACCACGGGCGTCTTCATCGGGGGCTTCCCGGCAATGCGATGATTGAGAATCTCCGCCAGCGTCGAAGCCAGCTTTTGAATCGGTAAACAGTATTCCTGCACTGGCACGGAGTAGTAGACCTGCGAGTTTTCTGCCATGATAACGGCAAGTTTCATGCGCTGCGGGATATCCACCCCCTGTTTGAGCAGCGCAAGAATCGCGCCTCTGGCCGCTACATCTGTGGTAAGGATCAGCCCTTCGGGCCAGTCATCGGAATGCCTGTGGGAAAGTTCGCGCAGCAGGCAGTCGTGAGTCGCTTTTTCGATCTGATAGCTTTCATGTTCCGCCGGAATATCAAACACCTTCGGAGGAGGCATTTTCAACTTTTTCGCCATCGCGATGATACCCTGCACTTCCCGATCCCGTGAAGATGGATCAGGACTGGAACGGAAAATCCAGATGCGCCGTACGCCTTGAGCATGAAAATTTTTCCCGATCTGTCGCCCGATATCGTCGAAATCATAAAGCAGATCGTTGTCGTCCCCCTTCGGCTCATAAACCGCTACCGGATACCCCGAGGGGCGAATCTCCGGCGGCACCCCCAGTGTAGCAATTTCGATAAAGCCAACAAACGTGCGGTACTTCAAATCATTCTGCAGATAGCTGATCTGAGTATCCCGATGAGGCGAGTCGTACCGATTGGCAAGACTATCGTAAACGCAAACCGAGCGATAGTCTGAGCGTAACTCCGTTTGTAGGGCCGACCAGATCATCCGGTAATAACCCGACGCATCGTCCACCATGCTCGCCCCCATTAGCACACCGACCATCGCCTGCTGCTCGCGGCTGCGAACAAAAGTACCCCGGCTGGCGGCCCTCTCGATCAATCCCAAAGCCGTCAGGCTGGCCATGGCCCGCTGAATCGTCCGGCAACTCGTAGACCACTGCCGCGCAAGGTTCTGATTGGAAGGTAAACGCGACCCCGGCGACAGTTTCCCGGAAAGAATTTCATGCGTGTAGTAGAGCTCAACCTGATCTTCCACCGGGCTCGCCGTGTGATCCAATGAAGATACCGGGGGTTCACTCTGCGGGCTCGGAGCGGGTGGTTTGGGCATGAAAAAATCAAAAATCAGGACGGAACCACATAGTACCCTTTGGAAATCCGGGTCACAACCAAGAATTAAAGTTGACGATACTTTAAAGCCTGGTACTATGCGGTACTGAACAAAGAACCGAAACCGATTTCCGCCCCATCGCCCGCCCCGCACCATGACCATCATCGACGTCGACATTCACCAGAGTTGGGAGGACCCCCTCGAATTGACCCGCCGACTTCCCGCGCATTTCCGTGAAATGGATTATGCTCTTCCTGGGGGTATGTACTCCAGCCCTGTGGGCGTTTCCCGCTTTGACGCTCGGGGGGACCACGGGGAAAGCGCCGGAAGCTCCTACCAAAAGCTCAAAGAACAACACCTTGACGCTTTCGGCATCAGCAAAGCACTCCTCACCGGGGGCGACACCCTTTCCCTCGGGGTTCACCCCCATGCCGAATACGCCCGGCATCTCGCCCGGGCGTACAACGACGCAGTGCTTGATCTCTGGCTGCCCTGCGACCCCCGCCTCTACGCCTCTCTCATCATCGCACCTCAAAACCCGCAGACGGCAGCCGAAGAGATCCGGCGACTCGGTGGGCATCCCCGTATCGTTGAAGTCCTTATGTGCAGCGCAAGCAGGCTTCCCTTTGGGAACGCCTTTTATTGGCCCATCTACGAAGCCGCGCAGGAAATGGGGCTGCCGGTAGCATGCCATCCCGGAGCTGAAACGCGAGGCGTCTCCAACGGCTTCGTCGCCGGACCCGCCAGTACCTATATCGAATGGCATACAAACCTGAACCAAGGCTACATGGGCCACGTCGTCAGCTTGATCTGCGAAGGAGTTTTCGAGAAGTTCCCCCGTCTCAAATTTGTGGCAAAAGAGGGAGGTCTGGCATGGATTCCCGGAGTTCTCTGGCGGTTGGACAAGAACTGGAAAGCACTGCGTTCCAGCGTCCCGTGGGTCAAAAAACTACCTAGTGAATATCTGATCGAACACGTCCGCTTCACCTCCCAGCCCATCGAAGAACCCGCCAATGTTGAGCATCTGCTTGCCTTGTTTGACATCATTCAGGCTGAGAAAACCGTTCTTTTCGCCTCCGACTACCCACATTGGGACAATGACTCCCCCCGCCACGCCCTCCCCGCAAGACTGCCTGAAAACATGAAGAAACGCATCATGTCCCTCAACGCTTTGGAAACCTACCTTTTCCCTGAATCCTCCTCCATCCAATGAAACGGCACATAGTCTGTAGAACATCGGAGCTTCGCGAAGGAGAGCGCAAGCTCATCGAAGCCGATGGAAAGTCCATTGGCGTCTTCAACGTTAAAGGCAATTACTACGCCCTCCGGAACCGTTGCCCGCACCAGTTTGCCCCCCTCTGCCTCGGAAAAGTGACCGGGTATGCGCCGCCCTCTCAGGCGCACGAGTTCCCTTGGAAACGGGATGGAGAAATCATCCGCTGCCCCTGGCATGGTTGGGAATTTGATCTCAAAACCGGGCAAAGCGTCTTTAACCCCCACAAAGTGCGCACCAAGTCCTACGAGGTCGCTATAGAATCGCAGTCGCAGTGTGAAGAAAAAGTCGAGTCCTATTCTGTAGAGATCGAAGAGAACTTCGTCGTTGTCTATGTCTGAACTGCGCTCCATCCCTCAGCCGCCCGGGACACGATACCTCCCCGAGCCCTCCCGAAACCTTCCCATTGCGATCACTGCAGATGTCGTCGTCGCCGGGGGAGGGATCGCGGGAGTCGCCGCCGCCCTCGCCGCTGGCCGTCACGGCGTGCGGGTCGTTTTGCTTGAACGCGCCTTCGGGCTGGGAGGGCTGGCCACCCTCGGGCATGTCGTCAAGTACCTGCCTCTCTGCGACGGCTATGGAAAGCAGGTCATGGGCGGCCTCGCCGAAGAACTCCTCCGCCACTCCGTCATCGAACTAAAAGCCCCGTATCCCCCCGCTGGATTTATCCCGATCCCCGAATGTTGGAAACAGGGCGGCGATCCCGACAAGCGTGAACGAAAACGCCTTCACTCCAGCTTCAACCCTTACGCTTTTCAGATGGAAATGGAGCATCTGCTGGAAAGGGCCGGAGTCGAGATCCTTTATGATACGCGCGTCTGTCAGGTACAGAAACGTGGAGAAAAACTTTCTCACCTCATTGTGGAGAACAAAAGCGGCCGCATGGCAGCCAAAGCGAGTGTTTTTATCGACGCCACCGGCGATGCCGACCTCGCGTTTCTCGCCGGGTGCAGAACCGAAGAATACCCATACAACGTCCTCGCGAGCTGGTACTACGAACTAAAAAACGAAAAACTCTGCCTGGTTACCTTTTCCAACCTCTCCGATCTCGAACACCGGGGCGGTTCTCCCGCAGTGGGGCCGTTCTATTCTGGAACGGAATATCGCGATGTATCGCGTCACGTCATCGACTCCCGGCGATTGCTTCGCAAAAAACTGGCCGAAAAGCAGGTAAAAAACCCTAAAATCACTATCCATCCCTTTGCGCTTCCTTCTCTGCCGGACCTTCGGATCACCCGTCGTCTCGTCAATCGCTTTTCCCTGCGTGAAACCGATCGACACCAATGGTTTGACGATACCATCGGCGTTACAGGAGACTGGCGGCGAAAAGGTCCCATTTATCCGATCCCGTTGAGAAGCATTCACGCTGATGCCTGCCCGAACCTCTTCGTCATCGGTCGATGCATGTCTTCGGATCACACCGTCATTGATGTCACCCGGGCGATCGGCACCTGCGCCGTTACCGGAGAAGCCGCCGGTACCGCCGCAGCCCTCATCGTCAAAGACAGGCTCTGTGATCCTAAACGTCTTCCCATTTCCCGCCTTCAGCAACAACTTAGGGCCCACGGCGCACTGATCTCCCCGGAACTGGTGAAGCCTCACTCCAGGGAAACAGCCTCCATCAACAAAAAAACGAGCCATCCAGGCCATGGAAGCAGACAAGAAATCCGCCGATAATGAATTGACGAAAAAAACAACTACGGTATCATGTGGTACTGAATAAACGTATTTGAGTTAAAACCCTCCTCACCCCCCCATCTCTTATGAACCCTACCTGCCTCCTGTCGGCATTGACTTCTGTCGTTCTCATCATGACAAGCACCGTGCCTGCCAAAGCGAGCGTGATCGTGACCAACATCACCGCTCCTCCCGCAACCGACGTGATCCTTCAACATATTCCCAGCGCTCCCGAGACAGGATCCATCGCCTTTTCCTGGACCAATCAGTACGAAATCGGTCAATCATTTTACGTTAAACAAAATATTTCCATCTCTGCCATTACACTCCCCTTCACGACCTTTCAGCCGGGCGCCTTGAACAAGGAATTTACACTGACTATTTACGAAGCGGGCTCTGACACGGAATCCCCCGGTACGGCCCTCTCCATTGCAAGTGATACGGGTTATCTGCCCACATCCTTATCCGCGAATACCTTCCTACGATTTGAGCTCGCTTCACCGGTTGACCTTCAGCCCGACAAATACTACATCGTGATGCTTCGTTCGAATGAAACGGGCACTTCGGTGAACTTCACCATCGCCAATACAGATCCCCAAGCTGCGCATTCCTACACCTGGCACAACACCGCTTCCGGGGGGACCTATGCCCGCTATACCAATCGCGGGCTTACGATCTATGTTGAAGGGGCCGCCGTAGTACCCGAAACATCAACCCTGGGATTAATCGTTCCGATCCTTGGAGCTGGCATTCTCCTTCGGAAACGTTTCCTGACGAAAAACCGTAACACCCCATTGGTTTGATGCATTCCCCCACTTTTACAAGGTTTCAAAAGGGATTTAGCCTTTTGGAACTGGTAGTAAGTATCAGCGTATTGCTGGTCCTTGCAGGGATCACTCTAGGAGTAACAAAGACGATAACCGATACCTCAAGACAAACGCGGTGCCTTTCCAATCTCAAACAATGGGCGGTGGCGATTCATCGGTATGCCGACGATCATCAGGGAAGATTCCCTCTTTCTCATCCATTTGACGATGGGAAGGCATGGTATCACTTCAGCAGTCCGCTGGTGCAGAAGTATTTTCTCAATGATAACATGGACCCCGGCACTATCAGCCGCTGGAATCGTGGGGAAGAAGTCAACGGTTGCCTCCAACACACTGACCGCTATGCGAGTTATGCCTATAGTTTTCACCTGGGGCACGTGAATGCCGTTGGAGCGAGTCGGTTTCGAGGAAATCGCGTCCTGATTCAGCGGCCCGCTCACTTTTTGATGATCGTCGATGCAAGAGTCTCTCCCGCGGCATCCGGCTTCTCCAACGCTACGCCTGAGCGCATTGGGAAGTGCCACACCCAACGGTTTAACGCCCTTTATGTGGATGGGCATGTTGAAAGCCGTAGGGAAATTGATCCCATCGAGTTTTTTCCCGAGTAACCTTTGTTGAACTTTATGTTGCACCTCCTTTTTTGTTCTTTCCTGTCGCTCTTATCCATCATTGCATCAGTTCATGCCCGGGAGGACAACCGGCAACAAAGGGGCCACGCTTTTACTTCCTTCGATGTGACGGCGTATGGAGCCAAAGGGGACGGCATAACCGACGACACCGCCGCAATCCAGCGCGCGATTCAGGCAGCTTTAAAACACACGCAGCCGCTTAATGCCAGAGGCGGCCACTGGGGAAATCTGAGGAGCGGTTTCAATATCCGGGCGATTGCCGAGGTCACGTTTCCGGAGGGGCATTATCGGACGACGCGGCCCATTGTGGTGACCGCGCCCCTCTATCTCAGGGGAATCGGAAAGACCGTAATTGAGCAAGACGATTCCTCCAGCGATATTTTCTATTTTCACGGAAATACGCACCACTCCGTCAAGGGACTTTCATTCGTAGGGGGAAAAGTTCAGCTTAAGTTCTGGACGAACAATCTTGGACCGGCTGAAATCAGCGTCCTGAACTGCACCTTTACCCGTTCCCTCGACTATGCGGTGGAGTGTCAATCCTACACGGAAACCCTCTTTTCCGGGACGGCGCATGAACTCAATCATACCAGACCATGGGCCCCCTATCTGGTCGAATGGGAGGGTACACGCCCCAAGCTTACTCCCAATACATCCGGCAAGCTGAGTGAATGGTTCAATTCCACGCTTCTTGTTCTTGCGGACTCCAGATTCATTGACTGCGCGGGGGCTGTCAATCTTCAGTGCGACGATATCGTTCTTCGGGATTGCCGCATCAGCGGCGGCGGACGCCCCGGACAGCCTCTGCTTAATCTCCCCGGAGGCATGACCAGCATCAGAAACCTCAAGGGGAGCCTTGCCTCCACCGACGAAGATGGGCCCTACTGGATCGAAGGGGGCGGTATTCTCTTTGGCGACAATCTCGATCTCGACAACGAAGGTGAGCGAGGGGTTGATTTCATTCGCGTCTCGCACCTTTCCTCACCGGTATCGCTTAGTATTGGCGGTTTCTGCATCAATATCAGGAACAGCAGGGTGAAAGCAGCGGGAGGGAAGAGTAATGCCCTCTGCTGGCTTTCCAAAGGCAATCAGCCTAATCTGTTATCACTGGTCAATATCACTGAAACAACAGGGCGTCCAATGCAGGCCATCCGATGGGAAGCACCGCCCGGTGAAGAGGCGCTCCATGCGCTGCTTCCGCCGAACAACCCGCCGGCACTGCCCACCTGGTTTCGCGTATGCCTTTCCGGAAATAGCGCGAACATCTCCGCTGAGCTGCCGGAGTTGGTCGCCACGTTGTTGGAAGAGCCAGTCCCGGCGGATGCTCTGAAACGCAGCTTCCTGCCTGAACTGGAATGGAGCGCCCGGACGATATCACAGAAAGGCGATCGACCTGTGATAAACGCTGTCAATTTTGGACTCAACGCGACAACGGATCAGGAGACCGATGAAGTGATCGCCAGGGTCTTTCAGGAAGCGGCAAAGGCGGGTGACAGCGTCGTGCTTCTTCCCGCCGGGCTCTACCGTCTTTCCAAAACGGTTGCCTTGCCGCCGCGGGTGATAGTCAAAGCGCAGGGGTGCGCCATCTTTACAGCCAGCGAGCCAGACATGACCTTGTTTCAAGGAAAGGAAGTGGAGCAAGTCGTATTCGAGGGATGTGTATTCCTGGGTGGAAAAGAAGCGATCAACCTCTCAAGCGCGCCGACAATCGTAGCTCGAGTGGGATTTGAAGATTGCTCCTTTGCCGACCAGACAAGTACCGCGATCCGCTATTTCAGCGGCAAGAAGAACGCGGGGAACCTCGGGCAAATTTCCGTCCGGGGCGGTGTGTTTGCAACCCACCAGGCATTGATAACGAATGCTTCTCGGGCGCAGATCAAGGAATCGTGGCTAATCAATGACCCACGCCTGAGCGATCAAGCATTTATTGAAAACCATGGCGGGACCATGCGCCTGGAGGGGAACCTGGCAAACCCAACCCTCTGGGATGGCAAACGGCACAAGCGTCCCGTATCGATCACGCAATGGAAACACAGTCGCGACGTACGCTGGATTGATAACCACGGCAGCCTCTATTTAGCCAACAACCGTTTTGGAGGCGAATCGGGCGGCATGGCCAACGTCGTCAATTACTCTGCGAGCGGCACCCTTTATATGGGCGGCGGCAGCACACGCTTTCATAATGGGCTTACCCGACACGGCATGATCAATCTGGAAGAAGCGCCAGAGCTCATCGTGCTGGAGAACATTTCCTCCATCCCGGTTCCGGTGGACGGGAAAGTGGCCATTGCCCCAGCCCGTCCGGTAAAGGCAAAAGAGGGCACCCTCTTTGCCACAGGCGTTCTTGCGCCCTTCCGCGAGCGTTCAGAGTAAGCCATGAACCGCCCTTTTGCCTATACCTCCTTCTACTACGATCAACCGCCGCAGGATGGGCGAGCCCTTGATTTCTGGCTGCCGCCGATTTCGAATATCAAGCCGCTGACGCTCTGCTTCGTGCACGGCGGAGGATGGCGGCAAGGGAGGCGTGATCAGATGCACGAGATCATGATGCCGTTCTTCCGGCAGGGGTATGCATGTGTTTCGCTCGATTACCGGTTGAAAAAGGTCGATCCGGCGGTTCAGGTAAGCGACCTCCGCGAAGGGATGGCGCTGGTGAACGATCTTCTGAGAGAAAGGGGCTTCGCGCAGCCGTTGGTGCTCTTCGGCTCATCGGCGGGAGGGCATCTCGCTCTGCTTGCAGGGCTGGCAGCCCCAGGCGCTTGCGGCGATGACTTTACGGGAGTGATGCCTGAAGTGGCGGGAATCGTGGCGAGTTGTGCGCCGATTACCCTTGAGCCGTGGGACGAAATTTTTCCTGGAAGCTGGGATTCGATCTGCGATTTTGTCGGTGCGCCGTATGATCAGGAGCCGGAACGTTACCGCCGCTTTTCACCGCTTACTTATGGGAGCCCGGAGGCCCCGCCGCTTTTTTTCCTCCTGGCTGACTCCGAGCACATGTTCCCGAACGCCAAGACCATTGAATGGGCGCGGGAACTTCGGGCCGCCGGAGTGCAGGCGGAACATCGGGTCTACCCGAATGCAGAGCACGGGTTCTTCTACGCTCTGACTCGCCAGTCGCAGCAGATGGCTCTTGCGGATCTTCTTGGATTTTTGCAATCGTTGGAACCCGCCGCTGTAGAGATGAATTCATATGGAAAACAATGATCCTATCATAGAAATCCTTTATAATAATAGAGCCTCATCATCCTGAAGCACACCATCCAGGCGGTCGAGGCTGACACTTCCATTTTGGACCATGAGCCGACCATTCCGGTGGATCTCTCCATAGACGCACGCCCCGGTATGGCAGGTGATTTTCCCGCTCTGAAAGACTCCGCCGCTGTGGGTATGACCGCATAGAATCAGAAACCTTGAGTCAGAGCGACGGGCGCTCCCGTCCCTGTTGACTCAACTCGTCATTGAGCGCCAAATGGCTGGCATCGCCGGTTCTGTTCCCCTGCCGGCGGCAACTCAGGAACCACACCGGATCATCTGTGGGACTTTGGAAATGCCCAATCGCAACCTCGTTTCCGGCCGCAACCTGTCAACAGAATCAAAGATCCAGTCCACCAGCTTCTCTCCACTCAGAACCGTAATACTATTTTCCTCGGCGAAGTCAAAAAAACGGTCATCCGTTTCATCAACCTTTCCACTGGTTATGAGCACTAATCTGATACCAGCGAACTTTTCAGGTTGATCTTTCTTGATTTCAGCGAGCTGCTGCTGTCCCCATAGTCCCGTTTTTCCATCGTGGTGTTTGACTTGAATCAAAAACTCTTCTTTTCCTTCGGGATGAAAGATATCATTTCGGGACGCCTTAATATCTGCGTCCGCCAAGCCTGAAAAGGAGCGGGTTCCAAGAATTTTCGCCTCGAAACCGCTGATTTCAAGCAGTTCTTTGACAAGATGCTCCAACCCGATTCCACCTGTTGCGATTCCCGTTCCGCCCCAGCGGATCTGATTTAAGAGATAGGCCTTTGTACTTTCCTCAAGCTCTGCATCCTTATCTTTCCGCGCAGCCATCCAGGAGTAACTCCTTCCCGCTTTGTGATCGGCTATCACTGCATCCAGTTCGTTTCGAAATTCATCGAGATTGGCGACGGCAATCCGAATTTTGAACCTTCTCTGTAATGCTTCAGAAAGGTTAACCCTCGGAATTTGAAGGACCTTTCCTCCTGAATTCCGCAGAAACGCCACACGATGCTGATTGCTTCCATTGTCCCGGCTATAGGTCGGATCATAGCATTCCTCGCCTTTCGCAATTCCGATTACCATGGTGTCATTAAAAGGAAAAACAATGACATCTCCCTTCCGAATGGCCTTGAAACGCCGGATCTGGTTGGCCCGCCGGCCCAGAGACCAGGTGATCTTGTTCGGGGCCTCCTTGATGATGGCGTCGCCGTCTTGATACCGGTGAAACTCCATTTCGCCATAGCCGATTCCGACCACTTCATTTTCAAAAGGGATTTTTTTGCAGGACCTGATCAGGTAATAACTCCTCTGCGAGTTCTCTTCGAGCCCGGGTGTCGTTTCAGTATTTTCTAGGTTCATGATTGGTCTTTGTCCTTTTGTTGTTTCCTCGATGGGTCTTCCAAAAGCTGCCGCAACCGCCGAAAGTCGCCGGAATCCCGATAACCGGTTCTGGCGCAAATAAAGGCATAGCGTGCGTTGCCCGTCAGCCCGTTTTTCCCGGCTTGCGCGTCAGCCTGTTTCAGCCTGCACTTGAATTCGGCAAGTTTAGGCCGCCAGGGGGAATATTTGGGCCCCTTGGTCCTGGCCCGCCAGCGAAAAATCTTTCGCATAAAGAAGTACCGCCGAAAACGTTTTCACCCAAAGGCCGATCGACCTTTCTTTTGCCTTGCTACCATCGCTCTGGACGCGCTTGAGCAGGCTGAAGAAAAAAAGCAGGCGTCTCAGAACTCATGAAATCACATCTTGAACTTGCCATTGAGCGAACGCAGTGAAACTTTATTGTTTACAACCGTAATCGGTCTATGATTACATTCGTAAATGCAAACACCGCCCCACCTTTCCGAAGCCGAGTGGCAGGTGATGCGGGCCATCTGGAGCCGCACGCCTCCTTCCACGGCGCAGGAGATCGTTGACGACCTCGCCGGGGCGACCGCGTGGAGCCCGGCGACCATCAAGACGATGCTCAACCGGCTCGTCCGCAAAGGGGCGCTGCGGTTTGAAAAGGAGGGGCGCGCCTACCTCTACACGGCGGCTTTTCCCGAGGAGGCGCACCGGAAGGTCGCTTCGCGCGGGTTCCTCCAGCGGATCTTTGACGGATCGCTGACGCCGATGATCGCCCATTTCCTCGAAACCCACCGTTTGAGCGAAGAGGAAATCGGCGAGATCGAGGCGCTGCTGGAGGAAAAGAAGGCCAAACGGAAGCCCAGACCATGAACCTCCTCCTCTCCCTGACGCTCTGCGGGTCGGTCCTCTTCCTTCTGGTCTGGCCGCTGGATCGCCGTCTCGCCTCCGGGATGTCGGGCCGGTGGCGGCGTGTCTGGTGGGTGCTGGTTGCCTGGGGTTTTCTTATCCCCGGGATGATCACCGTCAAGACGCCATCCCTGCGCCAATGGCTCGCCCCGGCGGGTCACCACCGCCTGGAGCCGGACCCGGCCGCCACCGCACCCGTTGGCGGCCAGCCCGAACCGTTCGCCGAAGCAGCGCCGGAACTCCCCTCTCCCTCCGCCGTGCCATGGCGTCCCATCGGCATGACCCTCTGGGCGCTCGGCGCAGCTTTTTTTCTTCTTTCCGCCGTCGTCGCCACCCTCCGTACCGCCACCCGCTGGCGAAAAGAACGGCTTTCAACCGATTCCCGCCTGCTGGAACTGCTTGAAAACGCCAAGGCGAACGCCGGGATCTCCACTCCCGTCGCGCTGATCGTCAGCAACGCCGTCACCTCCCCCGCCCTGCTCGGCTGGCTGCGCCCCCGCCTGTTGCTGCCGCGTTCGTACGCCGAAACGATGCCGCCGCAGACACTCGAAGCGATCTTCCTCCACGAACTGGCCCACCTGCGCGCGGGCGATCTCCTGATCGGCTGGCTCTTCACCCTGGTGCGGGCCATCCACTGGTTCAACCCCTTTGCCCACCTGACCCTCCGCGCCTGGAACCGCTTTCGCGAGGAAGTGGCCGACGGCGACGCGATCGAATGGCTGCGGCCCCGCCATTCCGAGCCGGGCGAACTTTACGGTGAAGCGCTGCTCTCCGCCCTTCGCCACGCCCACCGCCCCCTGCCGCTCCCCGGCGGCGTGCTGGCGCTTGGAGAGAATGTTTCAACCCTTAAACACCGCATGACCATGATCCTCCAACACTCCGCCCGCCGTTCCTCCCGCCCCGTCGTCGGCCTTCTCGTCACCGTGCTGCTCATCGCCGGGATTCACCTCGACTTCAGCCACGCCCAGGAGCCGCAGGCGGCCGCAGAAACGGGCGAAGCAAGCCCACCCGCCGATCTCTCAAAGTATGGCGACACCATCGCCGCCATGAAAAAGTGGCTCGGACTCAGCGACCGCGGTCAATACGAACAAAGCTGGAAGGAAAGCTCCGCATTTTTCCGCAAAAACGTCACAAAAGCCCAATGGATGGCGGCCGTCCGCGGGGTACGCCAGCCCCTCGGTTCGCTCCAGAAGCGCACCGCCGTCTCCGCCGTATCGCTCAAGGAAGACGGCTCGCAAGTCACCGTCCAATTCGAAACTTCGTTCGCCAATCTTAAATACGCGCTGGAAACCGTCACCTTCGACCGCGAACCCGACGGCGAATGGCGCGCTTCCGGGTACTACATCAAACCACGCTGAAACCCCAATCAGGGGCCGACTGCGTCCGGGGAAAGATTGACCCCGCTCCCGGGAGCCTTGAGGATCATCAACATGTCGCGCTTCTTTTTCGTTTTACTGGCATTATTTATCCCCGGCTGCTCCTGGAACCAGATTGAGCCCTTGCCGACGATTCGCGTTAACGAACCCGGTGGAGATGCGGTGATCAGAGGAACCCTGCTTGAATCCGTCGCTTCCCTGAGGCACGAGGTTCAAAGGTTCAATTCAAGATTAAAGCCGATCGCTGTACTGGAAAAAAACTCCAAAATCTTCGTTCTTGTCCAGAATCGGGATGCGAAACCATCCGAGGATCCCTATGAGTTGCTCGAGGCAAGACCTTCCGGCATCGATACCTTTGAGATCGTACAGCCGTAACGTAACTCTATCGGCAGTACGCCCCCCACTTCAAACCTGATCCTCATCCCGGTCTTCCGGCGGCTGGTCGTCGGGAACGCTGGTCGTCGAGCCGATCACCGCGCTGACGGCCAGAATGAGCCCGATGACGATCAATCCCAGGCCGATCCCGGCCATCACCATGGTCGGAATGACCACGATGCCGGTCACGATCAGGAACGCCCCGGCAGCGACGGAGACCACGGTTTTCCACGTGATCCGGTATCTTCTCTGCGCAATCTGAAACTCCTTAGCCATACGGTGCCCTCCACGATAGGGTTCGTTTCGTTTTACCTTCGCGGTTCTATAAAAAAACAACCCCGGACCGCCAAAACCGGGCGGCGTGTCGATGCTATCTGGAACGCTTCTTTGGAATCCATGAAACCGTCCCTTCATCCATCGCCCTGGGAACATCGACTCGCCAAACTGCAATTTCCCCCTTTAAGGGAGGATCTCTGGCTTGACTGCTGCATCATCGGTGCGGGAATCGCCGGAATGACGCTCGGCTACCTTCTGACCCTGCACGGCAAGCGGGTCGGGATCGTCGATGCCGGGCCGATCGGCGGCGGCGAAACGCGGCACACCACCGCCCACCTTTCCAATGCCATCGACGCCCGCTACCACGAGATGATCCGCATCCATGGAGCGGAAAACGCCCACAAGATCGCCGAAAGCCACACGGCGGCGATCGCCCGGATCGAGCAGATCGTCCGCGAAGAAGGGATCGACTGCGACTTCGAGCGGGTCGACGGCTACCTTTTCACATCGCCGGGCGACGACGGAGAGGAACTCGACCGCGAAGAGGAGGCCGCGCAAAAGGCGGGGCTCTTCGAAGTGCGCAAGGTCGGGCGCGCGCCGATCCCCGGGTTCGAAACCGGCCCGGCGCTCCTGTTCCCCCGGCAGGCGCAGTTTCACCCGCTCAAATACCTGGAGGGATTACGCGATGTCTTCCTCCAGCGGGGCGGCGTCATCTTTGGAGAGACCCAGGTGGTCGAAGTCAAGGGAGGCGATCAGGCGCACCTCACAACGGCGGACGGCTGGAGGATCGATGCCAATCACCTCGCCGTCACCACCAACACCCCGTTCAATGACCGCGTGGAAATCCATACCAAACAGGCCGCCTACCGGACCTACGCCATCGGCGCGGAGATTCCCTCCGGTTCCGTCCCGGCGGCGCTTTTCTGGGACACGTTCGACCCGTACCACTACGTCCGGATCGAACGCGGCGAGAAGGACGATCTCCTGATCATCGGCGGCGAGGACCACAAAACCGGGCAGGCCGACGACGCTGAAAAACGCTTCGAACGGCTGGAACTCTGGGCGCGCCGCCATTTCCCGCAAATGCGCGGCATCCGCTATCAATGGTCGGGACAGGTGATCGAAACCGTCGACGGCATCGCCTTCATCGGCCACAACCCGCTCGACGCGCACAATGTCAGCATCGCCACCGGCGACTGCGGCATGGGAATGACCCACGGCACCATCGCCGGGATGATCCTTTGCGACCGCATCCTCGGCGACCACAACCCATGGGCGGCCCTTTACGATCCCGCCCGCCGCCGGGTTTCGGCCCTCGCCCGGTTCGCCAGCGAAAATCTCAACGTCGCCGCGCAATACGCCGACTACCTCTCGCCGGGCGACCTCTCCAGCGAAAAGGAACTGGAGCCGGGTTGCGGCGCGGTGCTGCGCCACGGGCTGAAAAAAGTCGCCGTTTACCGCGACGAAGCGGGGATCTGCCACAGCTACTCGGCCGTCTGCCCGCACCTCAAGTGCGTGGTTCACTGGAATTCCATGGAAAAAACGTGGGACTGCCCATGCCACGGCTCGCGCTTCAGCACCACGGGCGAAGTGCTCAACGGCCCCGCGACCTCGCCCCTCACCCCGATCGGGGAACCGGTCGAGGCGGCGGAACCGTAACGACTCAGGGGGTCAGCCAACAAATCTTGACAAATTCCCGGTATTCGCCGACTTGCTCCCCTCCATCATGACTTGCTTTCAGCGGCGATCCTCCCGAAGGTAGCGGGCATCGTATGATCGACGCGTTTGTTTTTGATATTGGCAATGTCCTCCTCCGTTTTGATTTCGGCAAGGCGGTCGCCCGGCTCGAACCGCTCTGCGACCTGAAGAGCAACGGGCGCTTTCTCGCGCCGCTGGAGGCGGTGAAAAACGAGTACGAATCGGGCCGTCGTACCCGCGCCGATTTCCTGAAAGAGGCGTTCCGCCTGCTTGGCTACCGGGGGGATGAGGCGGGGTTTGTCTCCGCGTGGGAGGAGATTTTCGAGGTCAACGAGCCGATGGTGGAACTGGTCGAGGCGCTGCATGGGCGCTATCCCCTCTATCTCCTTTCCAATATCAGCGACATCCACGTCGATTACATCCTCGCGCAGTACCCGTTTTTTGGCCGCTTTACCGACGCGGTCTATTCCTACCGCGTCTGCTGTTCCAAGCCCGACCCGGCGATCTACACGGTGGCCGCACAACAGTTTGGCGTCATTCCGGAGCGGACCGTGTTCATCGACGACCTCCCCGCCAATGTCGCCGCCGCCCAAGGCGTCGGTTTCCGGGCGGTGCCGTACGACTTTCGCCGGCACGACGCCCTTCTTGGCACCCTGGCGGAGTGGGGCATTACCAGCCAGCCGGGCGGGCCCGACGGAACCATATGACGCTATTTCAACATTCGTTTCCAACCAGTAATCATCCCCGTCACTCTTTGCTTTCCTGCTCCAAATCCCCCGGCGGCTTATACTGCATCCGGCTACCATTGAGGTACCAGGAACTTCCGACCCCCATCCAGTTCCTCATGCAGAAAAGACCAGCGCGGTCGTAATGATCAAAACCGCCTCCGTGGACCATCATGCAAGGATAGGCATTCTCTTTTTGGTAATAGAAATCGCCATAGCCGCTTTTTCCGCCCGCAGCCCCTTTCACCGCATCCGGCGCGGCAAACCATGGGAAGACCGGGTCCACCCCCAAGGACGCAATGAATCCGAACTCATCCCCGGGAATGCCGAGATCCGGCTGGAGGAGAAAGGGTTGCCCCAAAGGGGCGTAACCGGCTCCCGAGTCGTTATATCGACGGCTATCCGATGACACCGCCCCTTCCGCCCCCCGGATCACCATTCCGTCCAGTTGATGCCAGACATTTCCCCACAGGTTTTCGATGTAAAAGAGCCGGACCGAGCAAAGCCCCGGCGCTCCGTTCTGGAAACGGGTGCGCCCGGTATCATGGGTTAACCCATCTGACCACCCGGTAAGCTGGGGCGCTCCTCCAAAGAGGGTTTTTTCGGGATCAAGAGAAACCGCTTTGTCAAAAACAAGCGTTACCTTTCCCGTCTCAGGCTTGTTCGCCTCAATCCCGAGAAGCGTCACACGGTCCACCATCGGGTGTCCTTTGATGTCCTTCCGAACCACGCCCATCCGTTGCCCGACAAAATAATGGGTCCGGAAATAGCCGCTAGGGTTGGCGACAAGACGGTCGGACACCCCCGCATTCAGGGGAATGGACTCCTTTCCATACGGTTGATGAAACCCGGTCCACCCTCCCCCGATCCGCTTCTGCGAATTCTTATCCTCAAACCGAATGAGGTAAAGATGCTGGAGACTCATAACCGTCCTCACATCCATGGCGGAAAACCCAGGGCCCTTCTGGTGGTAGAGTGCCCGGAAACCGGCCAGCGTCCGCTCAACCTCCGGGTCTTTCCCGGAAACCGACGCCGCCTTTCCATCCACCACGGAAGTCTCGTAAACGCCGATATATACCTTCGGAAGCACCTTCCCCCGCTCCACAAACATCGGAGCCGGTTCAAACCCCTCTTTCGGTTCACTAGTGATCTCCCGTTCCTCCACAGATCCGTTCAAGGTCCGCCGCATGTAGAAAAGCGGGATTTCCACGAACGTATCCCTTTTCCGGCTGAAGCCCGGGCTGCCTTCATAAGTGATCTGCGGCGTCCCGCCCCGGATGTCCACGTTGCAAACCCGCATGCCGGAGAATGGCGGTATGGTCGAAAAATCATCCTTCCCAAGCACCTCTCCTTCCTTTTCAGAAAAGGAAACAAGCCCCACGGCCGCCCCGGTACGCTCCAGTTCCTCCCCGGCCACATCAGCGTGGTCAATCCGCACGCCATAAACCGGCGTCGCCTCAACGATACCCGCCACCATCAACAGGCATGAAGCAGGAATCATTAAATAATGAAAAAGGTTAGTCATGGGAGGATGTCAGAAGGTCCATGGCCTTGAGACGGAGTTGGTCGAGCGTTTCATGCGGGAACGGGTGGAACCAGTTCCCCTTGGAAATGAAGATGGTGGAGAGAGCGGCTTTGGAGGCGACTTGTTCGATTTCCCCCCGAAGCTTCTGGAATTCGGCATTGGCAGGGTGCTCCGGCGTTATCTTGTCCACCAGCATGGAAAGCAGTTCATAATCTTCCGAGCATTCCCGGATCGCCTCTCCGTGGACGCTGTTGACCAACCGCTTTTCTTCTACAAAAAATGGGGTAAAGGGGATGAGCTTGAATAAATAATCGTTCCAGGAATTCGAGTACCCCCCCGTATCGCCGACGGCCCAGAAGGTCAGCACCTTGGCGCCGCGTTGGAAGGCCAACCATGCGGAAAGCCGGTAATATCGGCTCGGACACGCAATACGCGCTGGCCCCGCACAGGCATAGAAGCCGAGTGAACGCTCGGAACCGGCCGTCAGGTCGCGGTAGAAATTCTGCACGTCGGACCCTTTGCCACTTCGGATATAATGGGACACCAGCGGCATCAGCGTGGTCGCTTCCCGGAAGACTTCCTGTACGGGCGCCTCATGAGGCTTGACCCAGTTCGGGTCCATCAGCACGCCGAACGAGGTGGCCTGGCGAATCGGCTGCGCCCAATGAAGTGTCAGCTCATTTCCTTCCCGGGTCCGGATTTCATCGACCAGCAGGAGGTCGATCGACTCCGGGTCTTCCCCTAGATCCCGCACCGCCGCTTCCACGGCCTTGAACCACGAGGCCACCCGTTCCGCGAAAGCGGTTGTCCCGTGTTGAACTCCCGTAAACGATGGACGGCTGTGCAGAAAGATCAGGTAACGCGGCGCATCCGGCCAGATCTCCTTCATCCACTCTTTGAGGCCCGCCGCATCAAACTGCCCGATAAAGCGGTTCTCCCGGTCGAAGTCTTTCGCCTCAGGCAGGGGCAGGAGGCTTCTGCTGCCGGCCGGATAGTTCACCCCCATTGACCGCATCAGGCGAAGGGCTTCGGCCCGGTTCTCCCGCGTCAAGGCACAGTATCCATTGGTGTCGAGATAATCCCACAACCCCAACAGCAACCGGGATGGCTGTGCCTTGGGCGCTTTCACCGTGACCTGACACGGAATCCGCAGCGTCCGCTCTTCAAAAACCACCTCCATCTCCAGCGCATAGCTCCCCGGTTCGAGCCCTCCGGCATCCACGGAGAACCACCACTTCACCACCGTTCCCGCAGGAAGACTCATCTTCACCGCCTCTCTGCCTGCGGTTACCCGATTATCGCCGGGAAGGGCGTCTGCCATGGGGATACTCTGCGCAGTGTCTGTCCAGATCACAGGTGTTGCAGAGAAGGCCCCTTCAGCCGGAAGACGTTCCCCCGGCTTCGGAATAAGGCGGACCGAGAGCGGGAGCGGGTTCCCCGAAGCGTTGCCGAGGGTTACGGAATCCCCCCGGACTTCCTGCTGGAGCAGGGTCACATTCATCTCCGCATTTTCAAGAGGCCGGGGAAGGCGCCCCCACTCCAGATAGGCAAACCGGTGATCCTTCTCCACAAACAGACGGGGGACACCCAGCGCGGCCCAGAACCGCCCCTGAATGGCCATCATCTGCCGGTGGGTCCCCTCATAAGGCAACACAGTGCGAAACTGGCGCGGCGATGCGACGTCCGGCAACTGCCAGGTTCCCTCCGACGGGAAAGCCGCAAGCAATTCCTCCTTCCGCGCCCGGATCAGCGAAGATGCCTCAATCTGCCGACGAAGCCGTTCCTCATCCTGCCTGATCCGCTCCTCAATCCCCACCCGGGTCAGACATTTCTCCATATAGGCATCCACATCCTCCATCCGGGAAGCCACCACAGGCCCCCGACTCTCCTCCAGCCCCCCGGCATCGCCCCGGTAAACTTCCACTTCATCACAAATAATGAAGGGATTGTTCCGCACCTGAAGGACGAAGGCCACATAACGGCCATGGGTTCGATACTTGCGGCTGCTGTAACTAAAGCGGTAGGCGCGTTCTCCAATGCTACCCGGGAAAACCCGCGGAGGCTGGCTTTCGCTCTTCGCAGAGAGCGCGCCCGCATCATACCATTGCTCGCCATCATCGGAAACCAACACCCCCACATACTCGGGCGGCGTGACGGAACTCTCTCCCCCGGTTGTGCTGACCGCGAAGCCGCCCAACGGATGAACCGCCCCAAGATCGACAACCACCAACACCGGGCGGCTGGCCCGCCACCCCACGCAGGCGGTGGAAGTCCATAGCCGATCCGTCCCGTCCGCAGGGGAAGCCCGAAGCCCATCCGTCAGGTCCACGGAATCCCCGGAATCCGTCGTAGGCGCGTAGCTTGGCTCGGGGATCAAACGGTACGGCTTGTGAAGCGCGAGGTTATCCGATGCCAAAGAGACGGTGGAAAAAAGTAGAAGAAGAGAAAGTAAACGATATTGCATTTTTGTTCATGGAGGCTGTGAAAAAATGATTTTAATGGCCTCGGAGTGCCTATTTTTAGCCTATAACGAAATTCTGACGACCGCCTGTATTCAGGGAATACAGAAGGGAGAAGGAATGCAGTTAGAGGCAAAAAGAGGTGCTCCATGGCCTTTGAAGGACTTTTTTCACAGCCTCTTAACTCATGGAGGCCCCCAGAGCGTGGGGCGCTCGGGCGGGTTCCGCGTGGCATGGCTCTTCGGAAGACGGCTGGCAGGAAGACGCTCCGCATGTCCGTCAAAGAAGACAAGGTTCAGGCCATGATGGCGTTTGGGAAGATCGCGGTAGGTTTCATCCGGGTCGCTAGTCGCAGAGCTGTTCCAATTGGATGGGTTGACGACCAATCCGACGGCAAAAACATTCCCGAAGAGGGAATCACTTAACATCACCGTATCGGCGGGGCGGCGAACCCTGCTCAACGGCAACCACCCGCCCACGGGCACCCGGTTGCCCTCGCCATCCATTTCATATCCGTGGGTCGCCACATTCAAATCGTAAGGCGGCGCATAGCTGCACGACGGGTTCAAGCCTGCCCGCCCCACCCATGGACGCTGATCGGCAGGGCAGGCAAACGGCCCCGGGCTCTCCAGTTCACCGTCAGCCTCGTTCTTCACCTCGATTTTCAGATAAGGCGCCACCTCCGTATACCAGAGGGGAGCTCCAAACCCGCTCCAGCGCCCCCCCGGTTTATAGTGGAACGGAAGCCGCCCGGAGCGATCCCCCGCATAAGCCAGCGACGCCGTGGCTACCTGATGCAGATTTGAAAGACACCCGAGGTTATCCGCATTGCGGCGCGCCACTCCCATGACGGCAAATGCAAGAAACAGGAGAACCGCCACGATAAGAATGGCAACTCCGGCCTCCACTAAGGTGAAGCCTCGGCAACGGCTTGGAGCAAACATCGCTTGGCTATCTGCGGAAGCGCTTTCCACCCTTGATGAGAAGACACCCGGCCCCCAACAGGAGGAGAGCGGTCGAGGGCTCCGGAATCGCCTCAATCTTCAGGTCGTCCACGGAGATCACGCCCCCGCTGCCCTCACGGTAAAAGCCAAAACCGGTGACCGGGAACTGGTCGGTACGAAGCGCGACAACCCCGCTTGCGGAAGCATCCGGGTCGGATGAGGAGAGATTGGTAATTGAGTAAGCGTTGGTATTCCGGTCAATATTGATCTCCTGAACGATTTCATACCACACCCCTTCCTCCAAATCCTTCAAGCCGGTGGAAACATATTGGGTTCCATTATAATTACTGAAACCATAATACCCGATTGCGGGGTTGATCGTGTAGGTCGTCAGGTGGGAGATATAGCTTGTCGTGGTCTCCGGTTTGGAAAAGAGGGAGGCCCGGAACGAGACAGTTCCTTCAATCTTGAGCTTGTAGCTGATCCGGATGATCCCCTCCGTGGCGGATTCTTCAAACGTCTTGAAAAGCGACCAGTATTGCGTCGTCCCATTATCGGCGATCCGGGCCACCTGATTCCCCGCCCCGTGGATTGAGGTATCCTCAACGGCGTCGATCGTCGTATAACCGATGCTGGCCACCGCAGACATGGAGGTAATCTGCTGGTTTACCGGGTCGGACTGAAAATCATCTTGAAACAGGACTGCGGCACCGGCACCGGGGTTCAGAAACCAAAGGCTGCCTCCCACCATTCCAGCGAGAAGGCGTCCGGACAGAAACTTTGGGATATCGAGAGCGGATTTCATTTTAATACAGGGGCTACGGAACGAACCATGAGTTACCTTACTGAAACAAACTCTTCGGAGATTTCATTTTTGTCTCAAAGTATTACAGGATGGAGAGTCCCCCTGAAAGGTGCTCCGGTAGGAGGAAGGTGTCATCCCCACAACCTTCCAGAGTATTCTTCAACAAACGGCTGCGATGCGGGCGATGATGAAAAAGCTCCGTGGGGAGAACCGGTTCCGGGTTCCAGCACACAGACCCCGCGTGCACACCGGTCAAAAATCGAATATGCCCCCATGGAAACAGGTGCTCAGATTCGCTGTATAGCTTACTCTCAATCACACCTTGATGGAGATCGAAGAGGCTCCGGCGCTCTTCCCTTCTACGACCAAGGGCCGGTTCGATGATCCTCCTGGATTTCCGGTCTTCCCGCCGGGAAAACTGAGCCGGGCTGGAGAGGGCCTTTCCCCCCTCCCCTACCCCGCGGTTGTCGCCGGTTTTTTCGCCGGGGCCGGTTTGCCGAAGGTGAAGGCGCTCGGGCAGAGCGCGACGACTTCGCACCCGGCGCAATCCGGGTTGCGTGCGGTGCAGCGGCGGCGGCCGTGCCAGATCAGCCAATGGCTGAAGTTGGTCCAATCCTTGCGCGGGACGAGCTTCATCAACTCCTGCTCGATCTTCTCCGGCGTGGTCGCCCTGGTCAGCCCAAGGCGGTGCGACAGGCGGGCGACGTGCGTATCGACCACCACTCCTTCGTTCTTCCCGAAAGCGTTCCCCAGCACGACGTTGGCCGTCTTCCGCCCGACCCCGGCCAGCACCACCAGTTCCTCCATCGTCTCCGGCACCTGCCCATGGTGTTTTGCCACGAGATCGGCCGCCATCGCGCGGATGTTCTTTGCCTTGTTGCGGTAAAACCCGGTGGAGTGGATCGCCTCCTCCAGTTCTTCCTGGCTGGTCCGGGCATAATCCTCCGCACTCCGATAATGCTCGAAAAGCGTTTCAGTGACCAGGTTGACCCGCTTGTCCGTGCATTGCGCCGAGAGGATCGTCGCCACCAGCAGTTGCAGCGGGTTGGCAAAGACCAGTTCGCAATGCGCGGTCGGGTAGGTCCGCGCCAGCGCCTGGATGATCGCCGCCGTCCGTTGTTTTTTGGTCATTTCCCTTCCGCAGGCACCCCCTCCCGGGATGCCGTTTTACTTCACACCGGCGGCTTCGAGCGCCTTGATCCGCCCTTCCGCCGCGGCGACATGAGGCGAGTTCGGGTATTGATCAACCAGATTGCGGTACGCGCGGAGCGCCTTGCGGAGCTGGCCCGGCTTGGTCGGCTCCCCATCCTTGGCGGCGGTCGCCGGAAGGGTGGCCGCCTGTTTCTCAAGGAGTTGCCCCCCTTTCCACAACCCTTCGGAAGCCGGTTCGTTGGCAGCGCCGAAGAAGGCGGCGATCTTGATATACTGGTCGATCGCCGAAGCGACATCCCCCTTCGCCTCCTGAATCGCCCCCATCAGGAGCGAAGCGCGGGCGCGGAGATCGACGCTCGCCGTGTTGGCGCGGATGATCTGGATCAGGAGAGCCGCCGAGTCATCCAGCTTCTTGTCGTTGAAGGCGGCTTCGGCAATCCCGAAGTTGGCTTCCAGCAGCTTGGGCGACCAGGGGTAGAGTTTCTTGAGCTGATCGAAAAGGGCGCCGGCTTCGGCCACTTTCCCCTGCTTCTGGAGGGCGCGGCCCTGCCCGTAGAGGGCGATCGACTGCGCTTCCTGCACCGGGGCGGAAGCCTTGTTGGGCTCCACGCCGGGAGGGTTCGGGTAGTCGTTGGCGAGCTTCGCGTAAACCTCCGCCGAGGCTTCGACATCGCCGCCATCAAGCAACGCGGAGCCGTAGAGGTCCATGTCGTCCGCCGCGTAGAGGAGTTCGGGCCGGTACGCCTCCTTCATCTGCGCGAGCGCCTTCTCCTTGTCGCCTTCATAGGTAAACGAAGCGAGGGTGAAGAGAATCTTGCTCTGCGCCGAAGGGTGTTCCTCAAACTTCGCGGCAAGGTCCTGGAAATACTTGGTCACATCGTCGGCGGTCTTGACCTTGGCCGACTGGAGCAGCTTCTGGTCGCTCAAAACTTCCTTGAGCACGAGCGCCACCTGCGGGCTTTCCGGGTGGTCGGCGATCAGCTTCTCCGCCATTTCCAGCGATTGGGCGATCCCCTTGTTCCATGCCGCGCGCTGCTCCTCGTTGAGCGCGAGGTAGCGCCCCTGCGATTCGGCGTACTGCCGCCAGAGCTGCGTCAACTGCAGGAGCGCATCGGCCGCACGCGGGTTGTCCGCATGCTTGTCGACCATCTGCTTGTAGGTTTCAACCGCATCAAGCAACTGACCGCCGGAGATCTGATTCTTGCCGATCGAATCGTAGGCAAAGTAGATGTTGCCGTCGTCGGGAAACTTCTCGATGAACTCCCGCAGGATGGCGACCATCTCATCCGCCTTCCCATCCTTGGCGACGATCGAAGCCCGCCGGAAATAGGTGTGCGGGGCGACTTCCGAATCGGGAAACTCGCTGCCGACCTCGCCAAAAAGCGTCATTGCCTTGGCGCTGTCACCACGGCCCAGTTCCGCCTCCGCCAGGAAAAACTTGGCGGTCGGAAAAAGCTCGCTCTTCGGGAAGTCCTTCAGGAAAGTGCCCAGTTCGGCGACAGCGGTGACGTTGTCCCCTTTAAGCCGGTAAAGCTGGCCGACCCAGAAGGCCGACTGTTCGGCAAAGACCGTCCCCTTGTACTCGTCGCGGACCTTTTTGAACCCGGCGATCGCTTCATCCACCTTGCCGGTCTCCTTGTAAACATTGGCGATGCCAAAGGCCGTCTGCGCCGCCAGTTCCGGGCGCGGCTTGGTGGCGAGGAAATCCTGAAACACCTTCAGCGCTTCATCAAAGCGGCGGAGTTGCAGGAGCGCCTGCGCGCGTTGAAGCGAGGTCTCGGCGATGAAGCGCCCCTTCGGGTAAAGCTCGCTCCCCTCCTTGAAATATTCGATCGCCTTTTGCGGATCGGGCGGCGTGGCGCTCAAGAACAGCGTGCCGATCATCAACGGCAGGTTGTCGGCCATCGGGTCGGCCTTGAACGCCTTCTGGAACTGGTCGTAGGCAGCCACCGCCTGGTCGCGCATGCCCTGTGAAGCGTAGGTGAGCGCGACGTAATAAAGGATGGTTTTCTGCTGATCGCCATCCTCGGCAAACGGCTGGATCGCGCGCAGGAGCGTGCGCGCTTCGTCAAACTCCTTCTGCTGGAAATAGATCTGGGCGACCTTTGACTTCGCGGAAATCGTCAGGTCGCTCTTCGCCTTCACGGCTTCGAGCTTGCTTGCCTCCTTTTCCTGAAGCCGCTCCAGCCGCTTGAACTCGGGGACGTTGCGCGCCCTCCCCGCTTCGAGCTTCCGGGTGACGACCCCTTTGAGCCGCGCCTCCTGTGCCTTGATCATCGGCTCCTTGGGCTGGACGGCGCGGTAGGCTTCGATCGCCTTGGCCCAGAAATCGCGCTGCGCCTGATCCTTGGCAAACGCACCGCGGTTGAAGAGCAGTTCGGCGATCTGGAACTGCGCGTCGTTGAGGAGCGCGATGTCGGTCCGCTTGGTGATGATGTCGGTCAGCAGCTTTTGCGCTTCGTCGCACTGGGCTGCGGCGGCGGCCGAAGCCGCGTCGGCCTGGAGGCCGAGGCTCCCCTGCGTCGCCAGGACCAGCGCGAGGAGGTACTGCGTATCGAGGATCGTTTCACTCTTGGGAAAATGTTGCAGGTTGCTCCGCAGCCCCTTGGCGGCCTCCCCGTATTCCTCGATCTGCAACTGCGCGAGGGAACGCCCGTAGGTGGCGCTTTCGACCTGGTCGCTCTTCGGGTACTTGCTCAAAAAGAGGTCGTACTGCTTGATCGCCTCCTGATAAGCCGCCTTGCGCTTCGCCTCGTCCTCCTCCTGGGCGGCCTTGGCGGCGAGCGACTGCGGGATCACGCTCTGCGCGAGTTCCTGGATTTCAGCCGGGGCGGGCGGCCCGAGGATCTTGCGCAGATGCTCCAGGCTCTTGTCGTAATCCCCCAAAATGAACGAAAGATAACCGACCCGGAAGTGCGCATCCGAAATGACGACCGAAGTCGGGTAATCCTGGATGACCTTCTCGTAAGCCTCGGCGGCTTCCTTGTAGCTGCCGTTGTTGAAGAGTTGCAGCGCGGCGTTGGATGCCTGCTGGGGCGCATCGCCCCCCTGGGCCCGGAGCAGGGCGGGAGAAAGGGCCGTCGTGGCCAGGGTCGTTGCCAGGATCAACCGAACGGAAAGGTTTCTAAGCTTCATAGAGGTCTGGAAAAAGGGAGACTTTTTTTGATCATAGCCATCGGATGGACTCCGTAAACCAAAAACGGTCTTCGGGAACCGCAGCTTTACGGAACACGCTCTTTTGCAGCGGCGGACCGGGTACGGTTCCATGGCCGAAGGGGAATCGACCGAACTTAACGCTTGTTTTTCGATTCGTCGAACGATGTTTTACAAACGAAAGCATCCTTATTCCACCGGTGAAGCCTCCCCGCCGCTCCCCTTCCCTCCCCTGCCCTGCCGCACCTTGCGCAGCCAGACTTCCAGAACGGCAAGATCGGCGGGGGTGATCCCGCTCACCCGCCCGGCCTGGCCAAACGTCGCAGGGCGAATCTTCGAAAGCATCTGGCGCGCTTCGGTCCGCAGGTCGAGCACCTGGTGGTAGTCGAGGTCCGGCGGCAAAGGGCGGTGCCCCGATGCCTGGTCGCGGCGGACCTGCGCCTCCTGTCGACGGATGTAACCTTCGTACTTGAACTCGATCTCCAGCAGGTCCCAGATCGCCTGCGGAAAATGGTCGCGCATTGCCTCGGGCAACCCGGCGGCATGGGCTTCGGGGCGGCGGAGCCACTTGGCGAGGTGAACGCCGTCGAGCCGCGTCTCATGGGCGAACTTCCGGGCCGCATCGAGCTGCCCGATCTTTTCACACGTGGAACGCCACTGCGCATCATCGACCAGCCCGCTCTCCCGCCCCTTGGGCGTCAGGCGCAGGTCGGCGTTGTCCTGTCGCAGGAGAAGCCGGTATTCCGCCCGGCTGGTGAACATCCGGTATGGCTCGACCACCCCCTTGGTCACCAGATCGTCGATCATCACGCCGATGTACCCTTCGCTCCGGTGGACGATGAACGGCTCGCGCCCGAGCAGTTCCAGCGCCGCATTGGCCCCCGCGACCAGCCCCTGCGCCGCCGCCTCCTCGTAGCCGGAAGTGCCGTTGATCTGCCCGGCAAAGTAGAGCCGTCCGACCCGCTTGGTCTGGAGCGTCGGGAAAAGCTGCGTCGGCGGGCAGTAGTCGTACTCCACCGCGTAGCCGGGACGCAGGATCTCCGCGTTCTCCAACCCCCGGATGGAGCGGATGAACGCATACTGGACCTCGTACGGAAGACTGGTGGAGACGCCGTTGACGTAGACCTCGCCCGTATGCCGCCCTTCCGGCTCGAGAAAAACCTGATGGCTCTCCTTTTCCGAAAACCGGACCACCTTGTCTTCCACCGAGGGGCAATAACGCGGCCCGAGCCCTTCGATCCGCCCGGCGTACATCGGCGACTGGTCGAGATTGGCACGGATGATCTCGTGCGTTTTCGCGTTCGTGGCCGTGGTCCAGCAGTCCAGTTGTTCCACGTGGAACATGCCGTCCTCAAAATAATTCAGGCTGAAAAGCTCCCCGGGGAAGCGCGCCAGCCGTTCGGGCCGGTAGGTAAAGTGGGGTGGGGGAGTGTCGCCTCCCTGCGGGGTGCAGGCTTCGAGATCGATCGTCCGCCGGTTGAGCCGACACGGCGTCCCGGTCTTGAACCGGCCGACTTCGAACCCGAGTTCGCGCAGGTTGTCGCTCAAGGTCGAAAGCGTGTCGCCCATCCGTCCGCCCGGCGCATTGCGCAGGCCGACATGCAGCAACCCGCGCATAAAGGTGCCGGTGGTCACCACAACCGATCGCGCCCGGACTTCCACGCCCATGTTGGTGCGGACGCCGGTCACAAAGTCGTTCTCCACCACGATCTCCGTGATGTTCCCCTGGCGCAGGGTGATGCCCGGGTGGTTCTCGCACGCCGCCTTGGCCCGAAACTGGTACGCCTTTTTGTCGCACTGCATGCGGGGGGAGTGAACGCTTGGCCCCTTGTTGGCATTGAGCATCCGGCACTGGATCGCCGTCGCATCCGAATTAAGCGCCATGAAACCGCCGAGCGCGTCGATCTCCCGGACGATCTGCCCCTTGCCGAGCCCGCCAATCGCCGGGTTGCACGACATCTGCCCGATCGTGTCGAGGTTCTGGGTAAACATCACGACCTCCGCGCCAAGCCGGGCAGCCGCCATCGCCGCCTCGATCCCGGCATGACCGGCCCCGATGACAGCGACATCGTAAGTTTTTGGATCAATGAACATTGTTCTACGTGGAACATTCCGCAGAGCAGGGGAGGGGAGAGCCATTCCCGCCACCCCCATTGCCTGCAACCAAGGTGAGGGGAGAGCATCCTTTATTTTCGCCTCCGATGCAATGCCGCCGTTTCCCTGATTTTTGGAGCAAGCTATCACGTGATAGCATGAGAAAACAATTACGACAGCAAAATTGATCTCCCGAGCAACCGTCTTTTGCAGTCGAGTTTCAGCCCGCGCCTTGGATGGTTTTGTGGGCTGACATCGTGCCACGCCGCTCCCACCGGATGTAGAACAGTAAAAGGCCGACCAGGAGAAAGGGATAAATCACTTCATCAACGGTCTTTACCGTTCCATCAGACATGCCAAGCTGAATCGAACAATGAACCCCTATCAGCACCAGTGCCACGATGGTGAACAAAATCATTCCACGCCTCTCCTTTCGGCTCTTGGCGGCCCTCCACGAGAAGTAAAATCCAATGGCACCTCCGAGTAAACCAAGAAGGCCACCGATCATACCTCCAATAAAGCCCGGATGAGAAAAAAGTTGCGGGTCCATCTCGACTTTGAATCATAACGGATGGAGTCCGCGCTTGTCGATCCTTAATCTTTACTCCCGCTGCGAAGCGGGTGTGATTAAAGTGGTATCAGCAAGGGAATAGCCCGGAGGGCTTACAGCGGGGCAGCCGGGGGTCGAGCGAAGCGACACCCCCGGGCTATTGGATTCCCCCATCATCGACCCCGAACGGGGTCGCAGAAAAAGGGACCTTACCCCAAGACGATCCGCTGCGACCCTT